>JAFZKP010000024.1 GCA_017553625.1 Bacteroidales bacterium | reverse complement strand
GCCATAATGCCGCCGTCATAATTGCATTCCGTCACCATATTATACTGTGGCACCTGTGAACGGTCGACAGCGACGGTCTCGGTGTTCATAGTGGCTAGGTCATAGATTGTGAAGCTCGTCAAGCCATTCGACAAATTCGACTCATAGTAACGGCCTTCAGCGTCAAACCAAGCATATCCAGGCCATCCCGAAGGAAGAGTGTTAGATGTCAACTGATAGGTGTTTGCATTGAAGGTATAGAGAGTCTCGCAGTTTACCCACGAATAGTTCTCCTCATCACTGACACAAACCCTTATTGATGCCAACAACTCACATGGGTCATCACTGAAATAGCCCTCTGCCACTGCAGTACCAGTAGCCACATCGCCGTTGATATCGACACGGTAAATTGTCGGAGTTCCGTTATAATATATCGAAACGAAATACTTACCTCCGATGCAACGCATCTCAGGATAATATGATGATTCCCAGCCTGTAGCAACCGGAATACCCTGAATTGCCGGCAAAGTACCGTCAGAAGCCATGATAGCCGGCACATGAGGTGTATTGCTGCCGTAGCTGATACAGGTGCCAAGGTGACCGTCGTTATCGGTGACCGCATAAGCGATGTTGATAGGATTTCCTTCACTACCCGGCAACACATTGATCACATTGATATTATCGCCATTGATACGGAGCTTGCTCAATCCGCCCCGATATGAGCCAGAAGCGAGATAGACGTCGTCGCCGATTTGTGAGATGAGACCCAGCTTACGCAGTCTTTCACCGGTAAGGTCACCATCGAGCGGTATTGGTATTCCATTGTCGAAAACCCACGGCACATTCGGTCCGCCAAAATATTTAAGGTTTCCAATCGGGAATGCTCCAGTCGCACCATTGAGGTCGTAAATCTTACCGTCGCTACGACGGAGAAGGAAGTTCTCACCCCAATCCGACCACCAGCTATGATCCACCATGCCGCGGATACGATCGGCCATATCATCGCTGAAACCGCTGTAGTCGTCACACTGGTAACGGCATCCCATGAGCCAGATGTAGACATCGCCCACAGGAATCATCTGCGTAATCTGGATGGTGAGACTACGTTTCAATTCCGTAGCGATACCATTGTCGTCGCAGTCGTATTCGTAAGCCATGAGCTGAAGGTTGCCCTCATCGTCGATGCTATAGAGGAATCCGCCGCTCTCACCATCTTTGGCACCGTCTTTAGCGCCCAAAGCGAGATAACGAGCACCATTGAGGTTTACCTTACTCATTTTAAACGACGAGCTGCTGCCGCCGTCACTGTCTTTATCACAAGAAACGCTGCAGAAAACCAGCGCCAGAATTATAAAAACACCTAATAATTTTTTCATGATACAACGTTTTTTAGGTTAATATTCCACTTAATTGATTAAAAAGCAACTCGCAAAGATAATAATAATTTTGTAATTTTGCAAAAAAAATACAAAAAAAAGTAATTCAATGTCATACACTTACGAATATCCCCGTCCTGCCGTCACCGCCGACTGCGTGGTGATAACCAAAGAAAATGAGCCGCAGGTGCTGCTGATTCAGCGTGGCAATGAGCCGTTTAAAGGCTGTTGGGCGTTTCCGGGCGGATTCATGAACATGGACGAGACCACAGAGCAATGCGCCGTAAGGGAACTTGAAGAAGAAACTGGCTTTCGATCACGAAGAGATCATGAAAGATGTTAAGAGACTTTTTTCGTCCTTATAAAATGTCCTTCCTGTATTGCTGCAAAGGTAGCAAAAAGACAGACAACCACAGCACTATATTTTAATTCGACAAAAGACAACGTCAGAGGGAAAACGAACAGCAAAAACCCTGCAATTTTATTCATTATAGAATGAATTGCAACAAACTTTTTCTGGACTACCAATCCAGAAATGATGTTTATAATCTTGATAAGAGCGATGACTCCAAACCAAATCCACAGCCAACTTGGAATTGTCAAAACCGGCAGCAGTTTTATCAAACAAACCACCACAAAGACGAAATCGGCAATGGTATCCAGTTTTGCACCGAGTTCGCTAACAGTATTAGTTCTTCTGGCTACATAGCCATCAACCATATCCGAAACGCCTGCAATAATGTACAAGGTATAAAACACTGGGGACAACGCATTGCAAAACAATATTGCGATGCTACACAAGATTCGGATTATGGTGATGATGTTTGCCAATTTGTTTTCATTACTTTTTCCAGCGTTTAAGCATCGGGAAATATTGCCGCATCATGTCTTTGTATTCCTCTTTTGTCATCGGCTTTGGCATGTTTTTGTTCACCTCATCGACAAACTGTGCACAGAACTCTATCATCTCGTCCATTGTGCAGTCGTTGGTAAACTTGCCATTCTGATAACAATACATGCAGTAATCTTCGTTTTTGCTGCCGTCGGCATTTGTGCCCAAAACCTGCTCATTCAGAGGCATTCCGCAGCTTTGACAGAATTTAATTTCTTGTTCCATATAAAAACTGTTTATCACAAATCGTCTGCAAAAAAAGAAAAAAATCAATATTTTTTAAGCGTTAGACATGGCAAAATAATAGCTGTTTCTTCTTTGTCTTCCTTTCCCTTCCATGCAAGAATGTAGTTTATTGATGCTGACTTGATTTTATATCCCATTTCTTCCCATGAAAGCAGCTCGGTTTTGAATTTTGCTGAAAATGCTATAAGCCTCACACCTGTATCAGAACACAAATATCCATTATTTAAAAACAATGGCATTCCGTTTCTCATTTTAAGAATCGTTGTCTTTTTACCTTTAAAATAATCCAAAAACACATCCCGATGACCAAGATGTAACGATATCTCATCTGGCGACTGATACAATTCCGAATCTTGTTTTATTAATACATTTCTGTTTCTTATGTTGTCAAATATATTTGTATTGCAATGCACAAACAAATTATGTTTTGCTCGTGTTATGCCCACATATAACTTCCTGATTTTCTCATCAGTTTCGGCCTTTTCATCATCCAACAGCATATAAACAGTGTCAAATTCTCTTCCTTTTGCCTTATGAATTGTTGACACGAAAATTGTTTGTGTGTCTGTACCACAGAAATCCTCCAAATTCGATTCAAAGATGAAATCTGCCAAATCGCTGCGATATTTTACGTGGTTTGTTTGTTCGAAAACGGAGAAAAACTCTTTTATATAATCAACACAACTACTTGACTGATAATTTGTTAACGTTTTGTTTTTAGCTTCATTCCAACGTTCTTGGCTTATTATGGGTGTTTGCAGTCCGTTATCAATGAGTTTCTGGAAATAGCGTATTTCTGCAAGATCGCCAAAGCGGAAGCCGTCAACAGATTGAATCAGCTTTGCTTTTATGCCTTTGCGTTTAAGCAGTCCAACCACCTGTGATGCCTCATAATTGGTGTTTGTCAGAACACATGTTTTTTCGTTATTATATGTTTCAATTAAATCATTTACAAGAGGTATCTCTAAATTTTCTGATTTATGCCTGATTATTTTAATAGCTCCTAAATCGTTTCTTACAGACACACAAGGCGACACTTTAATTCTATTTGAAACTCGTTTTATGAAATCGTTGGAAAACGAAACTATCGGCTGCACACTTCGATAATTCTCGGTCATTTCATATTTTACAGCATGAAAATCAGTGATTAGCGATTGCATATATCTGCTGTTAGAGCCTCTGAATTCATAAATGTTTTGATCGTCGTCGCCAACGGCGACGACTCGCATCTCTTCATTGTTTTTTATCAGTGCGCGCACAAGTGCATATTCGTTTTCATCCATATCTTGTGCCTCGTCTATAACAAGAACAGCTCTGTTGATGCGTCCTTGTTCCGCCTCACCATTCTCTATCATTTGCGCTGCTTTCGCAACGATATTATCCGCGTCTTCAAGATTACCTGTTTTTCCCAAGATGTCGAAACTGAACGCATGGAATGTCTTGATTTCAACATAATGTGCTGCATTTCCAATAAGAGAAATGAGACGTTGCTTAAACTCAGTCGCTGCTGCACGCGAGAATGTCAACATCAGAAGCTGCTCATGTTTTACATCTTCCAGCAAAAGCAGAGATGCCAGTTTGTGAACCAAAACGCGTGTTTTACCGCTTCCAGGACCAGCGGCAACCACAATATATTTCGATTGTTTGTCATTTATTATTGCTTTTTGCTTTTCCGACATTTCACCAAAAAGCTTGTTGTATTGCTCAGGTCTTATGTTTTTTTCAATCTGAGCCTGTCGTTCCCCTTTGAAATATTTGTCGATAAATTTCTTGAAATCAAGTTGGAAATAATCATTTACATATTGCAGAGCGGCATCATAATCTCTAACCATCAGATTTGCAAATTCGCCCACAATGTGTATCTGTCTGATTTTTTGTTTGTAGAACTCGTCAAGCATACGGTAATCCTCGACTTTATAGCGATATTTCATATCAGTCAGTCGATTTATTTCCATAGCGTTATACAACACCAGAAAACCGCCTTCAAGTTTTAACGCGCCAATTTTTGAGAGATAAAGAAGCGCATCCTCTATGTCTTCAATGGTAAATACTTGTATTTCGACGAGAAGATAGTTTTGCTTTTTGACATATTCTTTTAGTAAAGCAGTAACAGAAAACTGGACAAACGTACTTGCATTATAGTACAGATATTTAATTATAAATCTGCAAATATCAACCCGCTTATCATGCTTTTGCAATGTCGGTTCAAGCTCCTGGCACAACATAGCACTGACTACTTCATTATATGGTTTCTCTTTTTTCTTAATCAGTGATTTTATCTGCAGATAATATAATAAAGTCTTGATATTCTTAATATTAGAATCGACACCATTAGCAATTGCACTTTCATTGAGTTCTTTATATGAAAGTGCATCTTCGTTGTCTGCCAAAGTTGTGATTAGGAAACGCTCTAATTTTGCAAATCTTTCAAAAATCTGTTGAGATTTGTTTTCAGAATTTTCAAGATACACGGTCATGTCTCTGGAATCCGCCAAGATGCCGTCCTGACGCATCATATTCACTGAGCTTATGACATCTCCTTTTGTCAGACCAAGCATGTCGGCAAGATAATCAACTCTCGACTCTGCATCATCATTTGTGCTTTCACATATATGCTTTTGTGAGATGAGCGACTTAATGATTCTTATCGCATTTTGTTTTTCATTATCGTTATTGAAGAACCTTGACTTTTCAATTCGTGCACGTGCTTCATCCATATTTTTCACCATTATTCCGGTGGCGAAAACATGTGGCACATTGTTGCCTCTACTCACGTATCCAGCTTCTTCCAAAGCCGCAACCGCAGTACGCACCCGAGTCTCAACATCGGCAACATTTTCATTCCAACCTGCTTGTCTGGCTATCTCAAGAGCAGAGCAATTGACTCGTTTTCTTAGCTTGGTAAAATCCTTTATCGCTTTCCAAACCTGTTGTATCTCGCTGATGCTGATTTTTGTCTGGTTAAGAAGAATAAAATGCTTGTCTAAATCATGGTCGCTATATAGAACGTAACACTTCGCATCGGTTTTGGGGTCACGTCCTGCGCGTCCTGCCTCCTGGACATAATTTTCAAGCGAGTCGGAGATGTCATAATGTATCACCATCCCGACATCTTTCTTATCCACACCCATGCCAAACGCCGACGTCGCAACCATAGCCCGCACTCTATTCGATATGAAATCGTTTTGATTGGCGATTTTTTCACTTGACTCCATCTTACCATTAAAAGGCAGTGCACTTATGCCGTCTTTACTTAGCTTTTGAGCTAAATCTATTGTTTTTTGTGTCCTCGAAACATATATGATTGTAGGACACTGGTCCATAATCAACAAGTCGCGAAGAATGTTATATTTGGCTTCTTCTGTGTCAGCATGAATGACAGAATAATGCAAGTTTTTTCTGGTTGATGAAGAAGCAAAAATTTTCAAATCAAGATTAAGTTTCTTCTTGAAATAATCACAAATATCGGTAATGACCTTCTGTTTGGCGGTAGCTGTAAAACATGAGACAGGAATCGTTTCATAGGTTCCTTTTGCTTTTTGCAACTTTTTGATAAAATCACCTATATATAAATAATCAACTCTGAAATCATGTCCCCAAGATGAAAAACAATGTGCCTCGTCAATGACAAAACGGACGACCGTTCTTGAAACAAGAAGGTTTTCTATTGTTTTCGAACGTAACATTTCCGGTGCGATATATAGCAAAGATGCGCTCCCGTTTGCAACACGTTCAAAAGCATCTGCTCTGCTTATCGGGTCGAGCAATCCGTTAATTGTAACAGCCTCGGTTAAACCATTTTCCGCAAGATTGTCCACCTGGTCTTTCATTAGGGACTGTAACGGCGAAATCACAACTGTCAAACCATGAACGGCACGTCCGGTAATGATGGCAGGTAATTGGAAAGTCAGAGATTTGCCACCTCCTGTAGGAAAAATCGTCAACAACGATTCGCCGTCAATCGCAGCTTGCACTGCCATTTCCTGCATCGGCTCGCCGTCAAAAGTACGGAACTCGGAATAACCGAAAACCTCGTTCAATCCCCTGTGGATATCAAGTTTGTTTCGGCAATAAATGCAGTTTGTATCATGGCAAGGCTTATTACAAAGCAAATTTATCACATTTGTAATATATGGATAATTTTTTAACAGCCATGGCGGAGTAACAGAAACGAAGTCATCTGTAGCAATAAGAGCCAACGAATAAGCCAATTCTACAGGACGATCATTAACAAGCATTTCAATTGGGCTGTTGCTGCAAATCTCACCCATAAACTCCTTTTTTATTAATTCCGAAACATCATCGGTTACCGGAATAAAACCAAGATTTTGAAAAAATCCTTTAAACTCTTGGATATTGCACAGCAAAGCCGCAAAAATCTGTTTCAGACTCTCCGGTAATTCATTATAAGCATTGACTTCATCATAAAACAAATCTCTTGCTTTCAGGCAGTCGTTAAGCGGATTGTTCAATTCATCTGACTGAATTTTGTCATCTTTAAGCAGTTTGTGGTATGGACGGCGAGGAAATAAAAGTGGTGACAAATATAAAGTATCAATAACTTTCTTCTTACCAATGGAATTGATATCAGAAAGATATTTCAAATCATGATGGATTATGTTATGACCACAAAGATATTCAGTTTTAGAGATAAATAGCTCAAAATCTTTCTTTGAACTGCTGTGAAACGAATTGTTTGGCTCCTTATAGGCACCATAATCGTGTATTTTTTTATCTTTAACTCCAACTTCGGTATCAATAAAAACGATTCCAGACAAAACGTCGCTGGTAAAAAAACCATTTCTTATTCTGTCGAAATAATCGTTAATTTTTGCCATTATTAAGAAAGTGATGCTCTAAAATTGATGCAAAGATATAAAATTTTTTGAAAAAGCATTTGTTTAATGTAAAAGTGAATAATCTTTCAAGCTCCTCTTCGCTTCCGTATTATTCATATGAACCATGGATATTTTCGCACATTGTTCCATATTCGGACAATCGCCGCAGGTCTCGAAGCCTTTTTTCATCGCGCACTGGCGGATTTGACAAAGCTTGTCGCAGAAAACGGTCTTTTTGCCGTCAACACGGCAGCCTTCGCAGTTGATTTGTTTCGGCAAAATTTCTATTTGGTTCAGCTCAGACCAAAGTTTCGCAGTCTTTTCGCGCAAAGCGTTGTCGTTGTTTTTCGTGGCGATAAAAGCGTCACATTTTGCACAGTTCAAGCCACAGTATGCAATCATTTTATTCTTCGTCAATCTCATCACTTTTACCAGTCGGTCAGCACCAACTAGCAGATTCGGGCAGAGCACCTCTTTGCCGGTATCTTTGAATCCGCATTTCTCCATTACTTTGCCAGATGCAGGGTTTTCGGGGAAATAGTCACCCCACAGTGTAGTGAAATTTTTCACATTGAAACAGTAATCGATTACAAGACGCAGCGCCTCGGTGCAGATACCTTTACCCCAGTAAGGTTTGGCTATCCAATAGCCGATTTCGCACTCAGTTTCGGCTATTTTCAAGTTTGAAGAGCCAGCTCGAAGAACTCCGATGCATCCGATTATCTCGGAGGTCTCCTTGAGTTCAATTGCCCAAGTATCTTCATTGCTGAAGAAGTTTTTTATCACTTCGCAGCTCTCCTCCACGCTTTTATGCGGCGGCCATCCGGCTCGAGGTCCTACATCAGGGTCTGAAGCATATTTAAAAAGTACCTCGGCATCATCATCACGCCAAGGACGCAATAAAATTATATTTGTTTCCATCACTTTTTCCAACGTTTGAGCATCGGGAAGTACTGCCGCATCATCGCTTTATACTCCTCCTTCGTCATCGGTTTCGGCATGTTTTTGTTCACCTCGTCAACAAACTGTGCACAGAATTCAATCATCTCTTCCATTGTGCAGTCATTGGTAAACTTGCCGTCTTTGTAACAATACATGCAATAATCTTCGTTTTTGCTGCCGTCGGCATTAGTACCGAGATTTTCAGCATTCAGTGGCATTCCACAGCTTTGACAAAATTTCATTTCGTTTTTCATAATCAACTCTATTGATTATTTATCTCAACGGCAAAAATAATATATTTTTTTCAAAAAAACATCCAGGTATAAAAATTTATACCTATATTTGCAAAAATTTTAGTTTTATGCCAACATTGATGATATCTTTTGGAATGCGCTATTTCTTTTACATGGATGAACATCAGCCGATTCACGTTCATGTTGACGGCAATGGGAAGAAAGCGAAAATTGTGCTTGAACCGACGGTTTATTTGGATTATAATCATGGTTTCAAGGAACAGGAAATAAAGAAAATACTTGACACTTGTGCGATTTATAGGGACGATTTTATTGAGGAATGGCACAAAAGGTTTGACTAATATAACCAAGATGGAAATAATAAAAAGCTTGTGGTTCGATGAGAATCGAATTTACATTAGAACGACCGAAAACCGTGTATTGAGCCGCCCGCTCGAAGCGTATATCGAGCTGCAAGAGGCATCCGCTGAAGAACGGAACGACTTCGTTATTGATAGTGATGGCGTTTCAATCCGTTGGGAAGCTTTGGACGCCGACATGCACATCTCGAGTTTCTATGAGACGACAGAGCCGAATTATCGCAACGAAGTGGCAGAGATGTTTAACCGCTTTCCATGGTTGAACGTTTCGGAGGTCGCTAATGCCATCGGAATTAACAAAAGTCTGCTGGCACGCTACATTTACGGCATATCAAAACCAAGCGAGCAACGTCTAAATCAAATCCGCGAAGCGTTGCATAAAATGGGCAAAGAATTGCTGACGGCATAACAGCCCGCCTTGCCCTTTATTTCTTCTTCTCTCCGAAAACACACCATCTCACAAACGGAATTCTCCTCAATCCTTCATAAAGCAACGGTGAAATTGTAAACACCGCCACCGTCAGGATAAGGTACATCGCAAACGGAGGCAATGAGGTGTGGCGGTACATCTGGTATCCGAGGCTCGCAATCACCAGATAATGAACGATGTAGAGCCCAAAACTGGATTTCGTCATGTAACTTGCGAAGTTTCCGGTTTCATCGAATTTTGCCTTGAACCATCCCATCATGGCGATGCACATCAGCCAGCCGTAGAGGCAGTTGAGCGGACTTCCCATATATCGCGGCGTGGTGTTGTCCTGCCCGAAGGTGGTAATGACCAGAACCACGCCCGCTATGGCGGCGAACACCATCATCGGAGCCCAGAATCTGCTTAACAGCTCATGCACTTTTTCGTGATAAAAGATAAAATATCCCATCAGGAAAACGATGAAGTAAAACACCGGCTTGTAGAGGTTGTAAAGCCCGTCGAGCGACTCGGGACGAGGGCTCATGATGAGAGTCTTCTCGCCAAGCCAGAAAAGGATTACGAGAAGCACAATCCATACCATCCCCGACTTTCCTGAAGCTATTTTGCCGCACCAGCTGCCGAAGCGGTCGTTTTTGTCGATGGCTCTGATGATGAGCAAAACCAGTGAGAAAAGCCACAGGTCCTGGATAAACCACAGCGGTCCGATGCCGCTCAAGGAGCACATGATATACTTGGCAGGTCCCTGCGCATCGGCGAGGACATCGCCCCTGCCAGCCACCAGAGTGTTGAAATAGCCCGTCATCCACTGGAATACGAACAGTCCGATGGTCGCAGGCACAAGAAGCTTCCTCGTTCTCGACTTAAACCATTGTCCTGCAGAGACTTTCTCCAACGAATATCTTGAGCTGATTCCCGCCAGCAAAAACAGCAGCGGCATAAACCAAGGATAAAGGATATACATCAGCACGTCCTGGTACTGCGGACCGTCGCCGAAGCCGCCTATTCCACCGAAAACGCCTTTGTTGTTGTAAAAATAAACAACGTGGTAAAGCAGCACCAGAAGCACTGTCGCCCAACGCAAATTGTCAATCCAGTGTTTTCTCATTTTCTAAAATCAATATCTCTCAACGAAATCAGTGATTATCTTGAAAATAGGCTCGTATGTCACGAAAATACCGTTCTCGTAGGTGTCGTAAATCGTGTGATAATATTTGAACGCGTCGCCGTTCTCATTCTCGAACAAGATGCATGGCACATGACGCTCCGCAAACGGATAATGGTCGCTGTTGGCAGCCAGCTCGCCTCTATTCAAAGCCTTGAAATATTGCTTCTCTGAATTTATTTTCTCCAACAAAGCATATCCACTGTTGCCCTCGTCGCTCGCCTCACAGTACTGCACCGGGTTGTTGTCACCGATCATGTCAAGGTTGAACAGATATTTTATTTGCTCAAGCGGCACCGTCGGATGCTCCGCATAGTGAATCGAGCCGTTCAAGCCCGAGTCTTCGCCCGAGAAAGCGATGAAATACATGTCGTATTCAGGCTTGTTCTTGGCATAATATTCCGCCAAGGTGACGATAGCGGCGGTACCCGAAGCGTTGTCGTTGGCACCGGCATAATACACCTTCTTTCCGAGGTTTCCAAGATGGTCGTAATGAGCGGTAAAGACAAAACAGCTGTCGTGTCTCTCACCGTTGACCTTCGCGATGACATTGAAAAGCTCATAACCTTTCAAAAACTCGTTGTCGACATCCAACTTGACGTTTTTCACGCCCTGTATAGCCTCAGGCGTCACCCAGACGATAGGCTTGCCCATCACTTTGCTGCCGTAAGCCTTGTAAAACTTTATTGGCGACGTCCAGGTCTGGATGAATCCTCCCACAGAAGAGTCTTTTTTATGCAACGGCTTGAACTCAGGATGTTTGTACATGAACCAGAACTCGCACACCACGAGGCAGTTGGCGTATTCCGGCTTCGCCAGGTCCGCGTACATCTTCTCGGCGTCGAAATTCACTGTGTCGACGTGATAAACCGGGAACTCGCCATGCACGCCCGGTGAATATTCTCTCATCGCGAAATCAACGCCCGGGACGAGCTTCTTGCCGTCAGCCCACATCTCCATCTTTCCGCAGAAAGTGTTGATGTCGATGGTGAAAGGCTGGCACACGACCTCGTCGACGCCCGCTTTCTCAAACTCTTTCACGAGGTATTTCCCCGCCTTGTTAACGCCGCCCTTGGCATATCCCCTGCCCTGGTATTTCGCTGAGCTCAGCTCCTTTATAATCTTTTTGTAATGAACCAAATCCTGTGCCTGTAGAGACGTTTCCTGAAACGTCTCTATAACAAACACCGCCAATAATAAAACCAAAAATTTTTTCATCTTATTTCACAACCTTGAAGACGGCAGGAATAGCCTCATTGCCATTCTTGAAATGGTAACTGCCGTTCTCACATTTCACTTTGGTCGTAAGTGTCATCACGTATGTCTTCTTGTGTGAGAACACCTTGAAGAACTTCGCGTCGCTTTCAGCGATTTCGTTTGCGTCCGTGACAGTGCGCGACACCAGCACCTTGTTCGTCGAGATGGCTTCTTTCATCGTCTGACCATGCTTCAGCTCATAGACTTTCACCTCATATTCCGCCTTGTCGCCCTCGGTCACGACGGTGACAGGAGTCCACGAAACTGGGAACGACTTGCCTTTCTTCACTTCTGGCAATGTTGTTGGGAGCTCGTAGCTCGTCGGGTCATAGACGTCATAGCCTGAGCAATCGACTGGAGCCGTCCACTGTGGCGTGTCGAAAGCAGGCATGTCGGGGTTGTCGCCCCACTGGAAACAAACTCCGTTGGAATATCTCAGCGTCTCGCTCACGAAGTCGCGCGAAAGGGTGTCGTGAATCTGCTCCGCCAACAAGTCGTTGACGTAATAGCTGGTGTCGGAAACGGTGTATTTCCAATAATCCACGTCATATTGGCACGACAGCTGCAGATAGTAGCGGCTGCCCTGGCTCAGCTTCGCGCCCCATCCCTCGAGAGTGCGGCTGACCATCTCATGGCTGTTAGGCTTGCTGTAGCTGTCAGGGACGTTATCGATATTCTCAACCATCAACGGCTCTCTTGACGTGATGCTGTCCATGCCACCTTTTTTATAATTATACAGTGCTATTGAATATGACGTCTTCTTCAGCGAGCCATGGCGTGTCGGCATGAAGCTGACCTCCAGGTCGTCGGTCATCGGGACGGTGTAGTAGCCGTCGCTCTCCACATAATGATGTTTTGGAGCCGGCACGTATCTCATCTCCTCAGGATATTTCGCCGTGAGGCTGTTCACCGCATCAACGTCCTGGATGAAGCTCGCCAGATACTGTCTCTTCATCTTCTCATTGATGGTATCCAGCTGCGACACGGTCTTGATGCCGCCTTCCCACTGCGTCAATCCGCTCATTCCTTTCTTTTCCTTGTCCTTATCTGCCTCGTCCTTCATGCTGGTCTTATAGGTTCTCGTAAACATGTCTTCACTGTAGCCCCAGTAGAATGGCATCGGTTGGCTGACACCGTCGTTGGCGATGATGAACGTCTCCTCTCTTGCTGTCTCGAGCTGCTGAGCCTTCACTTGCGCCACATACATCGCGCCTCTTTCAAGCTGCACCTTGACGTCACGCAGAGTGTCCAAAACCACGTAAGTGTTGCGCGTCTCTGCGGAAAACACCGTCGGGTTGTAGTTGATGGCGTCCTGATAGTTCTGACCGTCAAACACCTTCACCATCTTCAGCATATATCTGAAACGTGTGTTGTTGGTGGCGCAGTTTGATACTACTGGAGTCCAGAAGAAATTGACTTTACGTGTAGGTTTCACCACCATCTCGCCGTCAAGACCTATCTCCGCGCCTGCCAATGGCGACACCAGCTCAGGTGCTGAGCCAGAATAGCAAATCTCGAACTCAGGGCAATAGTCGTCGTTGATTTTCTCACGGTTTTGAACCGGGACAAACCTGTCTTCCCAGCGATAGATGTTAAAGCAAAGCGTGTAAGTGCCTTCAGGCAGCTGCAGCAAGCTCATGAGGTCGCTGTAATCCATGTTGGTGTCGATGCGGTGGTGCATCTGGTTCTCCAAAATATCCTTCCTCATCGGGTTGGAGCCTTCTCTAAGGTGTATGTACTCCGGTGGAATGGTATTCGGATTGGTCTGCACATAAAACGAACTGGTGTTGACCCTGAACGACATGTCGAAGAAGATGTCCACGCCGGCGGTTCCCGAACCTGTCACGATAAAATTCACATCGAAATAATAAAGAGGGTCGTCCAAATAGCTTGTCACTGTCGTTGGCAGGTTTATAACCTTTTGTGTGGCAACGACTTGAACTGTCTGTGCTGATACGGTCGTCACTCCGAAAACGAGAGCGGCAGCCAAAAATAAAACTCTAATAATGCGGTTCATATCAAGAATTATTGTTTATGTTTTTTCGATTTAATCCAACGTGAAGCGAAATTATAGCTGTATTCAAACATCAGACGCACGTCGGTGTTGACCGCCACATGCTGTCCGATGACGATGTTGTCGCTATAGTTACTAATTGAGAATGAGAGAGTTGCCTTGTGGTGGTCCTTGTAATTGAATGACGCGCCCAGACGTGTCGCGACCGAGACGTCGTTGGTGACAACGTCCATGGTTTCAGCGCCCACGCCGCCTGCGAGGTAGTCGAGAAGCATCCTGTCTTTTTCTGAAAGCTCCTCCTCGGTCTTCTGCATGTTAAATGCGAGCACCACTCTGGCGTTTCCCGAAAGGGTGTAGTTTTTCTTTTTTACAAAATTAAAGGTGGTGCCGCCAGAGAAGCCGTGCGAGTTGTAGTCGTTGCCCGGCGAGCGTGAAATCGAGTAGTCGTAGTCGAAATCAAGCGACACGCCCTTGCGTTTGAACCTCACATCATAACCGACACCGAAACTCGTGGTGTTGACGTTCAACCTGTTAACCATCTTCTTGTTGCGGTTCATGTTCTGCAGATAATTGAAATGCAGTCCGAAGGTGTGGTCGTTGCGGCGCATCACGGTGTATGTCGGGGTGAGGTCGATGGAATGGGTGATTTTGTCGACGCGGGTCTCTTCCGGCACTTCGAGCAGACCTTTGAGCTGCTGCTGTGTCACGCCGTTGTATATGACCGCCAGGGCCATCCTCTCGCCAAAGAAATTGCTCCAGTTGACTGTATAAGTGCCCACCCTGTTGGTGAATTTCTGCTTTCCGTCCAAGTTGTCCTGCTGCAGGTTGCCGTTCAGGTTGAGGCGCGCCCTGTTGCGGAACAGCGTCGTGGCGAGGTTACCGCCTATTGCCTGCGAGTTCTGGTTGAACCTGTTGGCACCCAACGAGGTGTAGTTCGGCTGCACGAAGCGGTAGGTAATCGTCGTGGTGACAGGCTTGAAGTTCAGATTCAGCAAAGCGTCACCGGCAAAATGAATCTCGCTGCCGTAACGCACCGTGAAAAGCCCTGTCTTTCCCACCCCATGGATGATGTCATTAGCCATATTCGCCTTGTCGCCGCCGTCAATGGAAATCTCATCCTGCGAGAGGTCGGGGGTGAACAAGCTCGCACCCAGGTTGGTCTCAAACATCACATGCTTGCCAAAGGAGAAGTGTCCCCTCAAACCCATCGCCAGGTTTTCCTTGGCTTTGATAGCCTGGTCGCGGTTGACGAGAATAGTGTCAATGATGGTGGTTGTCAGCATGTTTATCATATACCACTGCTCCGGCAGACTGTTGCGGTCGTCGGCTGCATGGAGGAGGCTGAAGTCCACATAGTTGCGAAGGCTACCGACAGCGATGTGGGCGGCGTAAGCCTTGCGCTTGAACTGCGGGAAGGTGGTGTAAGCCACGTTGTTGACACCCATCAGCGAGTCGGAAAGATATTGGATGGCGTCCTTGTTGTCAAGCTCGGCGCTGAAGGTCGTGGAGCGGTTGAAAGTGCCGTAGAAGCCTCCGAAACGCAACTTCTCACCTTTATATTCCATACCGACACCGGTGAACGAGATGCCGTTGTAGGTGTAGTTGGAGAAATTCATGCTGTTAGTGCCGAAATAAAAGTAGAACCTCCTCCACATAGGCCTCACACTGATAGTGTATTTCGGATTGGAGAAGTCAAACGGGGTGGCACTCACCGTGATGTAGTTGACCGTCACCGGAATACAGACACCGTAGATGTTGAATGTCATGTTTGCGTAAGCAAGAGCCGAAAACGGCGCATTGAAATGCAGGTCGACATTATTCCACGACGAGGTCAGCTGGGTTCCTACAGTACCTGAGACGGTAAGCGGGTCAATCAAGGTCTCACGTTTTGCTTTTTGTGCCGTCGAAGTGAACGGTAGTCCCGACAGCAGCGATACAAGCAACAAACTCAAAAACAGCGTACGATGTTTTATCACAAGGTTTTTCATCTTTATCGAATTAGCCTCGCAAAATTACGAATTAAATAATTAAAAAAAAGTTTTTTTTAAAAAAAATGTATCTTTGCACTTTCAAAAGCCTATGGAAAGGAGACACGCTGCAAATCCGGAAGTGGAACTTGGCTCGGCGCCGCTGATGCCGCTCATCGCGAAATACGCTATTCCGTCGATTATCAGCATGCTTGTCGGGGCTTTGTACAACCTCACCGACCAGATTTTCATCGGACGCATCGTGGGAGTCGTGGGCAACGCCGCCTCCAACGTCGTCTTCCCCACCACCACGTTGTCGACAGCCATCTGCATGCTGCTCGGGATAGGCACCGCGGCAGGGTTCAACATCAGCCAGGGCGCCGGAAAAACCGACGAAGCCAAGAAATACGTCTACACCGGACTCACCATGACAGCCATCATCGGGTTCTTGACGGGTCTGCTGGTATTCCTCTTCAGGGGTCAGATCATCGACCTCTGCGGAGCGAGTCCGTCGGGCAAGGTGTACCCCTACGCGATGAAGTACCTCTCCATCTCAGCCATAGGGCTGCCGTTTTACATCTTCGCCTCGGCTGCCGCCACCACGATACGCGCCGACGGCAGTCCACGCTACTCCATGATTTTCAACGTCGTGGGAGCGGCGCTCAACGTCGGGCTCGACTGGCTCTTCATGTATCCGTTCGGCTGGGGCATCGAAGGCGCTGCGGCGGCGACGGTAATATCGCAAATCGTCACGTTCGTGCTCGCCATGATGTACTTCCCGAGATTCAAGGCGTTTAAGATGAGGCTGTGCGACATCAGCCTGAGCATGAGACACATCGAGAACAGCATGAAGGCGGGAATACCCACTTTCATGAACCAGATACTTCTCATGACCACCAACATCGTGCTCAACAACATGCTGGAGACCTACGGCGCCGCCTCGCATTACGGCTCCGTCATCCCGCTCGCGGTGTCGGGAGTGGCACAGAAAACCAATATGATTATGATTTCGTTTGCGGTAGGCATAGCGCAGGGCTGCCAGCCCATCTGGGGCTACAACCTCGGCGCGAAAAACTACCAGCGCGTCAAAGGGACCTACAAACGGGCGTTCGCGGCGGCGTTCGCCATCGGCGTCGTCTTCTTCGCCCTGCTGCAGCTGTTCCCCCGCGAAATCGTCTCGATATTCGGAACGGGCTCGGACTTGTATTTCGAGTTCGCCGAGAAATATCTCAAGATTTACATGATGTTTGTGTTCTTCCAGAACATACAGCCTGTCACCGTCACCTACTTCTCCGCCACCGACAACCCGAAGCACGGGCTTCTGGTGTCGCTGTCGAGGCAGGGGCTCTTCCTGATACCGCTTCTCATCATCCTGCCGAAGTTCATGGGCATCCACGGCATCCTCGCCGCCAGCCCCATCTCCGACACCCTGGCGTTCATCATCTCCGTGACGATGGTCCTGGTGAGCTTTAAGAGGTATAAATAAAACCAGAAGACCCGGCGCATCACTGCGTGGGGCCTTCTTAATAAAAACTAAACAAATAAGTCTGCATCGCTGCAGCTTTGGCATGAAAGCCCGCATCGCTGCGGGCCAAACCGCACAAAACAAAGCCATTTTGAAGTAAGAAAACGTCTTGTGCGGCTATTTCTTAGCCATTAGCTATTAGCCAACAGCCATTAACTGCGTTTTTTGCGATAGACGGCGTATCCTGCTCCGAGTGCCGTGAGCACTAAGAGTCCGCTTCCCAACGGAGCGCCCTGGTCGGTGTTGTATGCACCCACGCCGCCACCTGGCAATGCTGGCATCAACGGGTCGCTGCCACTTCCACCGCGGTCGCCGTAGACGTCATCCCTGTAGTTCTTGAAGAAACCGTCACTCTGGGCACTCGCACCCAAAACCATTGTCAATACGATTGCTATAGTTAATAATGCTTTTCTCATTGTATCTGTTTTTTTAAATTTGTCAATATTTGTTGCTTCTCAAAATTTGCTGCTTCGCAGAATGTGATTCACTTCGTGAAATGTGTCACTTCGTGAAATGTGTCACTTCGTGAAATGTGTCACTTCGTGAAATGTGCCCTCACTACGTTCGGGAATGTGGAGGCTTCACCTCATTCGGTCGAAGACCGCACATTCCGCCGTCAGGCGGCACATTCCGCATCGCGGCACATTAAGCCGAAGGCTTCACTTTCCGCATCGCGGCACTTTCCGCATCGCGGCACATTATCTCACCACTATCTTCTGTGTCTTCACGTTCTCGCCCACTAACCTGAACACGTAAACGCCCTGTGCCGGCACGCTCACCGTCTTCACGCCGTTGATGCGCTCGCTCATCACGAAGCGACCGAGCACGTCGAACACCTGCAGCTCGCCCTCGCCGCTCACGAACACCTCGCTGCCGCTCTGGAATGCGAAGATGTCGTCGCTGCCCTCGCCGTAGTCAGGCAGGTAGGCAAGCTTCACAATGAAGCGCGCGTCGCTGTCGTTAGGGCTTGCAATGAAGCTGTACTCGCCCTCGAGAAGCATGTCGACGTCCTCGCCCGTGAACTTGTCGATGACGTGCAGATAGCTGAACTCGCCCTTCGCCTTGTAGCTCAGAGTGTATTTGCCTGTCGTCATCGCCCTGAAGTTGAGGCTGAACGCCTTGGTGTCGTCGCCCATTGTGGCGATGGCGTAATCGCCGCCGTCCTGACGGATGTATAGCATCGGGACTTCTGGGTTGCGGTGATTTATCTTGTCCAAGCCGATGCCTTTTCCGAACCATGCGTAAGCAATGTCTTCGTATTTGCTGTTCGCCACTTGGAACATGATATTGTCGCTGTTGTATTTTGCCGAAGCACTGGCTGTTGTTTTTGTCATTTCAATATCGCCGTCTTTGGCTGTTTTCACGAGAATGCCCTCATTAGGCTTGATAGGCGTTGTGTTGTCTGTTCCCGGCTTCCATGCGCCTTCGGCAGGATCCATGTAATAGAATCCTGTACTGAGGAATTCTGTTCCATTAGGGATAGCCGTGCCGGCACCTTTATAGATATTGTGTGAATATGGGTTGCCGATAAGGTTGAAGCCCGCAAAATCGCCTTCACCCGTAATTGTAACAGGATAATTGATATCTGCAACGTTAACCTCGCCCTCCATGCTGACTGTAAAAGTTGAAGCATTACGATATAGGTAGCCGCGACCTTTTTCAAGAGTTGTGAAATCGGCATGACCAGCTCTGTAGTTCTCCCATGGAGTGGAAGCATTATACTTCTCGTTGAAACGATAGAGGTCGTATGTTGGATTGTCTTCACCATCTACGGTGATAAGGTTGGTGTCATCTCCGATGCTCGGGTCTGCAACAGCAGATGAAATGACATACCAGTAGGTGGCGTCTTTTGTAGCTGCTTCGTGAATTTCTTTTTTCACTGTGGCAGCAACATTTTCACTTGCAGTGATGAGCTGACCACCGTCTTCGATGACAAGGTTGGCTGGGTCGGTGTTGACCAGAGTATATGTGCTCATATCCAACTTGTTGCCCGACTTGATGTAAATAGGTCCTGTCTCTCCAGTATTGATATTAGCATTGGCGGTAGTATTGCCAGTGATTACACGCGTGTAATATGAATGTTTGTAATAATTGTATGTAATCCTGAAAATAACTTGCGAGTTATTGGAATTTGTCACTTGATACCAAAAATATTTTGCGCCTATTAATTCTGATGAAGCATTATATAATGCTGCTGAAGCATCATATACAGTATCATTTTTACTTAAATCGCATTCCCACGTATTGATATTTGTACTGGCATTATATGCAACATAAGAATCGATTGTTGACGAACTAAAATAAACTCCGACAGAAACAGCTGTAGATGCACCTTTGTTAGCATATATTTCGAATTTGGTAATACCTTCACCAAAAGCTGTCTTATTCTTAATATATTTACCTTTTTTACCAATTAAAACCGCATAATCATCAGATGTGATTCCTGAGAAAGCTTGTTGTGCATCTTTTTGAACCTTTTGTTGTTTAGCACCATCGCTAAAGGTATATTCAAAACCATATACAGTTTTATCCGTGGCTCCTGTTGTAGCTGTAGATGTTAATTGAGAGCCATCAAGGAATACCGATGCTTCTGACAGAACTGGAGCATCAAAAACAGCATATAATGTTACATTACTTGTAGGCTCGTAATCGCCTGTTAAAACTGTTACATCGCCACTTTCTGTCCAACCGGCAAATGTAAAGCCAGATGGAGGTGTAACGCTTGTCGGCAATGTCGTGCTTGCACCTGCATTAACATTTTCTGCGGCTATTATCCCTGTATTATTATTAACCGAATATGTAACAGTATAAACAATTCTTGTGAATGTTATGGCAGAAATTGTAATGTTCTTTTCCGGCATATTGAAGGTTATATTGTTTCCATCAATGGTTGGGGTGATGTCAGAACATGTTATGCCTGAAAGATAATAATTAGTTGAAGGTTCTGTCACTATTGTTACAGACTCACCGGCATAAGCGCTTTCTGGTGCTGTTGTCACACTTCCGTTCGTGTAGCTGCCAGGATAAGTGATTGTGTATAATTGACGTGTCGTTACAGTGATTGTAATAGCTTTTGCAGGCATTGTAAAGACACCATTTTCATCTATTGAAACATCACTGCTACTTAAAGTGTAAGTATAATAAGTTTGTGATGTGGTTACAACAACTTTCACTTGTGCATCGCAGGCTATTTTGTCTCCGGCATCTACGTATGCCGAGCCATTCCACACCTGCAGTTTTGCTGTTGCGCTGGCATCGTCACCTGTTTTATTAATTGTATATCCGTATGTGACAGGAGTCCATTCCGCATATATTGTCGTGTTGGCTGTAATTGTGAATGTTCCTAATGGAAGTGTAGCATCATAATGATTACCCGTTCCGTCTGCTTTAGAGTTCCAACCAGTGAAATTGTAACCGCTTTTTGCCAAAGTTCCGTAATTTGTTTTTACTGTAACGGTTGCACTTTTCTCGTATGCCGTCGCATCTGTAGGCACTGTGCCGCTTGTTGAACCGTTGTCATCGTATGTTACGGTGTAACCTGAAACGCTTCCAGATAAGTCGATGGTCTGTGTAACTGCATCAGATGATGTCATTGTGATAGTTCCATTATGGTCTCCAATACTCAAACCGGATTTCAATCGCACATAGATTGTTTTCGTTGTGCTGTTTGTTGTGGATAATGAAAGCGAGCTTGTGTAAGTTCCGTCTGATGTCGCACACACTTCATAATCGCTTGATGCTGAAACCGACAGATTCTCTGTGAGATTTCTGCCTCTTACAGTGAAGCTTTGTGATGCACTCGGACCGTTGCCATGGCTATAGTTAAATGCCGTTAAGCTTACTGATTCCTTCTTGATTACAGGTTTGATATATGCTAATCCGCTACCAGCCTCAAATTCAAAAGTTGTTTGATTATAATATATCAAATCTCCATTAACGACAACAACATCTTCTGCCATAATATCATATACCGACGAAAGGTCGGCTCCGCCTATTCCTTTACCACGAAAAACATATAATTGGTCACTTGATGTCTGTCCATCATCTGACATATTATAGGATATGTTATGATATGTTGAACTATATTCTATTTTTATATCAGATACAATACCTCTGATATACGCATTTTTTATTTTATCAGTACCATTTGTAGGAATGTTTGCTAATGCCCATGCAACATCGTGAACTGTTACAATTGTATATGTAGCTGTTGCCACATCGCTTTCAGCCAATCCTGTCTTTTCAGCTTTAGCTTTTATAGTTGTTGTAGCGCTAACTGGTATTGCTGAACTATAAGTGTTCCATGTTTCGCCATTATTTGTTGAGTATTTTATTGTAGCTTCTGATGTCTCACAACTTAATGTAACATTTTGTGTTCCTGAATAAACACCTGCTACAGGTGAGAATGTTGGTGTAGCCACTTTGATGCTATAAACGGCTTCCGCTACATCACTATTGGTCCAATTTGCTTTTACTGCTATGGCTTTTATTGTTGTAGTTTCCGAAACAGACAATGCTGAACTATATGTCGGGCTGCTTGCTGTTGGCGTTGAGCCGTCAGTGGTGTAATGTATTGTAGCTCCAGCTGTTTCGCACTGCAATTCAACCGATTGTGATGTGGTGTATGTTCCCCCTGAAACAGTGAATGTTGGAGTTTTAGTTTTAATAACATATGTTGCTGAAGCAACTTCACTATCTGACAATCCGTCTTTAACAGCTATAGCTTTGATTGTGGTGTTGGTTGTTGTTACCGATATTGCCGTGCTATATGTCGGGCTGCTTGATGTTGGTGGGGTGCCGTTAGTGGTGTAATGAATAGTTGCTCCGTCGGTATCGCAACTTAATTCAACTGATTTTGTTTCGTTGTAAGTACCACCATCTGGTGAGAAGTATGGAGTTGCCACTGTTCCAGAAGATGTGAAGTTTGCTGTAATAGTTACATTGGATGTACCCATCGTAAATGTTGTAGGGTTGGTAGTTGTACTTGACAATGTTGAATTTGTACCTCCATCGCTCCATGATGAGAATGTATAGCCAGATGCCGGCTCAGCTGTAAGGGTGACCTTACCTCCTTCTGTAATATAAGCTTCCGATGCAACAACTGTCGATGTTCCATACACAACTCCGCCTACGCTTCCAGATGCAGCAGGTGAAACCGCGTAAGTGATGGAGTGTTTTGGAGTTACGACAACTTCATCTAATAAGAAACGAGCGTTTGATGCCTGCTTTCCTTCAAACTTAATTTTAATAGATGATACATTATCATTTACCTCAATGTCAACAGTATATATGGTCCAATCGCTATCTGCCATTGTCACATATGTTATTGCAGAACCATTTTGTTTTAATGTACAATTTGTAGAGCTAAGATTTAATTGTGTTTGGTCACCAGACCATGCTCCAGCTTTAAATGTTAAAGTTAATTTCTCACCACCAGATACAGTAATATTAGGCGTTTCTGCACTTCCTTTTTTTTTACTAGTGCCAAACTTTGCCGAGCCTCTTGCACCATATGCATTAGAAACCGTCCAAGTATTATCTGGGGTAAAAGTACCATTAGCAGCCGTACCTGACCACCCCATTGTTCCTGTACAATTTTTAAAAGTTTCAGTAAATACTGCGGCTCTTTCTTGTCCCCACAACCTTGTCGGCTGTGAAATCATTGTCAGCAGCATGAGCGCTGCGATTAAGATTGTAAATCTTTTTTTCATTTTGTTTTGTTTAGTTTTTATTATTAATTCTTGTTTCGATTTCTCAAAAACCACGCCACAAAAGATGAAACAACCTTAAAACTAACAAGCTCCGCACAGATACCGCACGCAGGGTATGGTTGTGCAAATGTTTGAGAGTCAATAAATTAAAATAAACTAATCCCACCTCACGGAGTCATCTTCAAAATGGCGTGCAAAGATAGGAAAAAATTTTTTAAAGGGAGATGAAAAAATGATAAAAAATAAAAACACCAGGAATGAAGTCGTACGCACTTGTTTCTCCTGGTGTCATATCCTCACCCGGCAGTTTGATCTCTCAGGGACTGTCGGGAATCTCGATGCAAAGATAGGAAAAATTTTTTTCAAAATGATGGATTAATGAAATTTTTATATTTTTGCAGCCAAAATGTTTTTGTCATGAAATCTCTTCTTGGAATGTCGTTGGAAGAGATACAAAATCTTGTGTCTCTTCATAATTTACCCAAATATACCGCCAAACAGCTCGTCGATTGGCTCTACCGCAAACGCGCTACCACCTTCGATGAGATGACCAATCTTTCGAAACAGACACGCCAGCTTTTGGCTGAAAACTACGAGACCGGCTATCGCCCATTCGCCGATGTGCAGGAGTCGAAAGACGGCACCAAGAAATATCTGTTTCCTGCCGAAAACGGCTTCGTTGAGACGGCGTATATCCCTGAAAAAGAACGTGCTACACTTTGCGTTTCGTGCCAGGTGGGCTGTAAGATGAACTGCCTCTTTTGCCTGACCGGAAAACAAGGATTTCAGGGCAATTTGTCGGCTGGAGACATTATAAATCAGATACTTAGCCTGCCTGAATACGAAACTTTATCGAACTTCGTCTTCATGGGCATGGGTGAGCCGATGGACAACTACGACAACATCATGCGCGTTCTCGAAATCATGACCTCCGACTGGGGTCTGGCGATGAGCCCGACAAGAATCACGGTTTCAACTGCTGGCGTGATTCCGAATATGAAGCGTTTCATCAACGAGTCGAAATGCAATTTGGCTATCAGTCTGCACAGTCCGTTCCACGATGAACGCGCCAAGATCATGCCGGTTGAGAAGACATATCCAATCAACGAGGTCATCCACGCCATCCGTCAGCACGACTGGAGCGGTCAGCGTCGTGTCTCGTTCGAATACATCGTTTTCAAAGGCCTTAACGACACTCCAAAGCACATCAACGAGCTCGCGAAACAGCTCGGAAGCTTGCGTTGCCGCGTTAATTTAATTCGCTTCCACGCTATACCTAATATAGATTTGCAAAGCCCGTCAATGGACGATATGGTTCGCTTCCGCGATAAATTAAATGATAAAGGAATTATCGCAACAATCCGCGCCTCAAGGGGCCAGGATATCGATGCCGCCTGCGGGTTGCTGTCAACGAAAAGAAACTAGATTGTTTAGTTCTTTTAGGTTATTTAGTTCTTCTATGCAGCTGCAATTTTACTAAAAGCGGTCTGTGATCTGAAGCCTCCTTCTCTTCAATCACAATCGATTTTATTGTTTCTGCTGAAAAACTATTGAAACTCGCCACGTAATCAATGCATTCATTTGGCTCGTCGGCAGGAAATGTGAATTCGTTTCCTGAATTTATTGTAAAAAACTTCGTTAACTCCTTTAAAAGCTGTGAATCAGGATGATCATTCCAATCGCCTGCCAGAATATAAGGCTTCTGCCAATGTTGCGCCTCATTAATTATTAAATGTGCAGATGCTAATCGTTCAGATTCCTCTAAATCCAAGTGTGTGCAGGCAATTACATAGTTCGCTAGTTCAACTATTAAAAGCACTCTTGGCTCTTCGCCAGGCAACGGAATTCGTTTTGTGCTCAAAGGTTTTTCTTTCGTCAAAATGCCAATGCCGTAACCACCTCCATCATAATCAATGGCTTTGCCAAAAACAGGATAATAATTTGTGCGCTTTGCCAATTCTTCAATTTGATATTTCTGTCCACTTCTTCCCGTCATGCTGTCGAGCTCCTGAAGTGCCACAATATCAGGCATTTGCTCGAGTATCACCTCAGCTGTCCTGTCATAATCGACTACCCAATCCATCCCCGCGCAATGCCTAACATTGTAACTCATAATTGTCACCTGTACCGGCTTAATTGACAAGATCAGCCAAAAGCTCGCAATTGTCAAAAATATCAGGAGGATAGCGTCAAAAAGTAATTTTTTCATTATGTTAGTTATATTTTTCTGCGTCAAAATTACAAATTTTCCACAAATTACATCAGATAGGGTGTAAAAAGGCTGAAATTTTATGAATTTATATCCGAAAGGGTATAATAATTATTATGTGTCAGACGGTAAATTTTTTCAAAAATTGGATGCGCGAATGGAAATATTTTGTATCTTTGCAACTGATAATATATTATTCATTTAAATATTAAAATGGAAGATACAAATAATATATTGTCAGTTCTTGACGGGTATTTATCCGATAACGAGGATAGTGTTTCCAAGCAATTGGCAAGTGATTTCCGTCACCGCCGAGTTGAAAAAGGACTGACACGTGAACAAATTGCAGAGCGTTCTGGTGTGGCAATAAGTAACATAGTTCGCTTTGAACAAAAAGGGCTGATTTCGTTGAAGAATCTGATTGGTTTGGCAATGGCATTAGGCTACACCGCAGAGATAAAAAACATTTTTGCGCAGCCGAAATATTCCACCATGGAAGAGCTGACGCAGATCCGCAAAAACAAAGGTAAAACAAAAGCATACAGGAAATGATAAAAGTTGACAATCTAACAGTGAATTATCGCGGACGAAAGGTCGGAACCATGTCACTTACGCCTGACAATCGTCTTTGCGCGTTTGAGTACGACAAAGCATGGCTTGCCGACGGTTTTAGCATTTCTCCTTTTGAATTGCCTTTAAAAACTGGGCTTTTTATTGCAAAACTGCAACCTTTTAATGGTGGTTTCGGCATATTTGAGGATAGTCTTCCGGATGGATATGGCCGTTATCTGTTGCACAAGACATTGATGCGGCAAGGTGTCAACGATTCCGACTTGTCTGCTCTTGACAAATTGAGCATTGTCGGTAATGGAGGAATGGGTGCGCTGTCATATTATCCCGAAACTGTGATTTTGAATGATGTTGAGCAAACAGATTTTGACTATTTGCAAACAAAAGCGTTGGAGGTGTTGAAGGAGCAGCAGGATACCGATGCCGGACTTTTGCTTTACAACAGCGGAAACAGTGGAGGCGCTCGTCCTAAGGCTGTGTTTTCTGACAGCGACGGTCATTGGATTGTGAAATTCCGTCACACTTACGATCCAACTGATATTGGTCTTCAGGAATTCCATTATAATGACGTTGCCCGCCGATGCGGAATTACCGTGTCCGACTTCAAGCTTACTAACGGCCGTTATTTCACCACTCGCCGATTTGATATAGCAAGTGACGGGAAACGCATTCACACAGCAACGGCAGGAGGCCTGCTTTGCTTGTCATTGTCAACGCCATTCCTCGACTACAACAATCTTCTTGCTTTGACAGGATTTCTTACTCAGAATCCAAAAGAAGTGGAAGAGATGTTCCGTAGAATGGTGTTCAACTATTTGACAGACAACAAGGACGACCATTGCAAGAATTTCAGTTTCTATGTTGAAGATGATGACCATGGCCATTATCATTGGCACTTGGCGCCTGCTTACGACCTCACTCTCTGTACCGAGGGCTACAACGGCGAACATGCCACTTCAATAAACGGCACCGGGCATCCGGCTTTAAAAGATATGATAATTGTTGGTGTTAAAAATCGCATGTCAGAACAACGTTGCAAAGAAATTTATGAGGAGGTGAGGGCAAATTGTGGTGATTTGCTACGATGCGATATTTGATGAAATACAAAATATTTTTGTATTAATTAAAAATAATGACTACCTTTGCAAAGTGAAAATTAAAAGCAAAAAAATGTAATAATAACAACGAAATAGATAAAAAGACATATTGAGCTGACGCTCTTGTTCTCTCATCGTAAAGTCTGGAAAACTGTTACATATAAACGAGAATAAGATTGCTGAAGTTCGCGCTTTTAGGCGTGAATCATTCACACTTATTTGTTTATATGGTTATTCCAGACACCATCGATGAGAATAAGTGGTTGAAAAGGGTTCATGCCTTTCTTTTCCCCGCTTATTTTCCAAACAACAACCGCCGACTCAAAGCAGGGATGCCGAAAACTGCAGTTGAGAGTAGGCATAATTAAAAGTTGCGCCCGACACAAATCAGGGAGATTCGAAATGAAACTCAAACGATTATGCTATTTGTTAATGGTATTGGTGTTGTTTGCTGCTGTATCATGTAAAAAGAATGATATTGCTTCAAACACAAATACAAACACCACAACAAATGATACAATTGGCAATGGAAACAATAATGGTGGTACTACAACTTATTATTTCTATTTCAATAGTACAGGCACCAATTTAGACTATCATGCAGGTAGCACCAAAGTCTATTTTGATTCGAACTCAGAATGGTCTGTTACTTTGGATAAATCTCATTTTGAGGCTTCAGCTTCTGTTTCACCCGATTATGGACATGGTAAAGGTTATGTTGTTGTAACATATGGGGAAGAAAGCGATCATTACGATTGCAATGACTATTTGTATGTTGAATTTAGGTATGTTGATAGATTATATGCTAATGGAAACAAGCATTACGGCACAAAGACATATACTATCACTAGAAGGTATCATCTTATTCACCCTTAAAAACACTTAAATATGTTAGTCGAAAGAACTTTTTCTGTCATAGACAATCCCGCAGGCGATACAGGGATTTGTTGGGATTGTCCAATAAATGAGGTTTGTATTAAATTTATCAATAGGCAAAATGGGGAAATACTTGAAGATAGAGTAGAAGCTTTTTCATTGCATACATGCGATTATCTCGCTATTGATTTCGTAAAGATAACTGCTAAAAAAGCATCTATTTGTTGCAAAGCATTTCCCAAATATAGGATAAAAGAAACAACTCCAAAAGAAATTCATAGAATCGTAGGAAAAGGTGGTAACACCATAGTTGAATCCGAAAGTTTCCTTGGAATGATTGGACAGTATTTTTTGGTTGCAATAGGTTCAGCACTTATAATTGCTCTTATTGGACTAATATTTAGTGGAATAGGTAGTCTGTTTTAATACTATCCAATCTTAAACCTCAAACTCGGAATGGAATTTCCTCGTCTCATTCCATTCCGATTTTATTTAATAATATCCTCTCCCAATGCCACCGAAATTTTTGCAATTGTTGCAATGGTGAGGTTGTGGGTGCCTGAAAGCCAGCGGCTTACTTCGGTTTCGGTTTTTCCCAAAAGCTTAGCTAAGTCCTTTTGGCTCATATCTTTCGCTTCCAAAATATCGTAAATACGATTTGCAAGGCTCACTGAAATCTCCAGTTGCTTTTTTACATCAGGACTGATATACCCCCTGATTTCATCCAGTATCTTGTTGGTTTTCATCTTAATCATCAATGACAAACGTCAAAGTACCTAATAATTTTGTTCCAGTTATTGTTATAACATTTTGTTGTTCCAATCTAATCAACTCAATATCAATCTTTTGCAAAGTCTCAACGCATCTATTTAGGTATTCATCTTCTTGATATGTTGCGGCCTTTTTTAATCCGCCATTGCCCAAAATCAAAATCTTTGCATCGATATTTAACAGATACAATCTTAATGATGTTGTCTCCAAATGCGATGGGAGAGCCATAACCCTATCGCTTTTCTTCCCTTCATATCTGAAATGCCGGTCCGCTGCACCATCGCGTTTTACAATATCCAATCGATATACTATCTGCGCTATATCCCGAGGATAATCATCTTTATATTTCAACAGGAATTTCTCAAATTCCGTATAAGTTTCACCTTCAAATCTTGGAGAATACAAACTAACGTTTTCTCTGTCTTCCAATAATTCAATTAATAAATTTCTTTTCATAAATTCCGATTTTTATGACGCTGCAAAAATAAACATAAAAGTTGATTTATGCAAGAAAAATTTTAAAAATTTCTTTGATATCGCAAAATGCGACATCTATAATTGTAAAAAACTTCAAACTTCAAACTCCACACTTCAAACTTTTTTGTATTTTTGCAGAAAATACGAAAAGAAGTGCAAACACTAAAATCTCAAATATCCCCAGCAAGTGCTGAGTTTCAGGAGAACCGCAAGGCTTTCATGGAGCTGATGGCGAAGTATCACGACGCCATGGACGCCAGTATGCACGGCGGCGGAGAAGCGGCAATCGCCAAGCATAAGAAACGTAACAAACTCCTTGCCCGCGAGCGCATCGACCTGCTTATCGACAAGAACACTCCGTTTTTGGAGCTCTCGCCGATGGCGGCTTACGACACGTATAACAACGACTTCCCGTCGGCTGGCATCATCACCGGAATAGGTATGATTCAAGGCCGTGAGGCGGTTATCGTTGCCAACGACGCCACGGTGAAAGGCGGCACGTATATGCAGTACACCGTCAAGAAACACCTACGCGCACAGGAGATCGCGATGGAAAACCATCTGCCGTGCGTGTATATGGTTGACAGCGGCGGCGCCTTCCTTCCCGAGCAGGACACAGTGTTCCCGGATAAGGAGCATTTCGGCAGATTTTTCTATAATCAAGCCAGAATGTCGGCAATGGGCATCCCGCAAATCGCCATAGTGATGGGAATGTGTACCGCGGGCGGCGCCTACGTGCCTGCGATGAGCGACGAGACCATCATAGTGAAGAAACAAGGCACAATCTACCTTGGTGGACCTCCGTTAGTGAAAGCCGCTACAGGTGAAATAGTCACCGCTGAAGAGCTTGGCGGAGCTGAGATGCATACCTCTGTCTCGGGTGTTGCCGATCACCTTGCGGAGAACGACAGCCACGCTATGCAGATTTGTCGTAACATCTTTAAAACATTAGAGAAGCCGAAGAAACAGCTGCTCGATATGCTTCCTGTCGAAGAGCCTCTCTACGACCCTGCGGAACTCTACGGCATCGCACCTGTAGATTTGCGTAAAGTTGTTGACCCTCGCGAGGTTATCATGCGTATCGTCGACGGTAGCCGCTTCCAGGAATTTAAAGAGAGATATGCGACGACTATCGTCTGCGGCTTCGCTCATCTGATGGGCTTTCCGGTGGGCATCATCGCCAACTACGGCGTGCTTTTCAGCGAGTCAGCATTGAAGGCGACGCACTTCATAGAGCTTTGCTGCCAACGTAATATTCCGTTGGTTTTCTTGCAGAACGTCACCGGCTTCATGGTCGGAAAACAATACGAATGCGGCGGTATCGCTAAGGACGGCGCTAAGATGGTGCACGCGGTGAGTAACGCCAACGTGCCTAAGTTCACGGTCATCTTCGGAGGCTCGTTCGGTGCCGGAAACTACGGAATGGCTGGTCGCGCCTATAGTCCGAGACTGCTGTTTATGTGGCCAAACGCCAAGATTTCGGTCATGGGAGGCACACAGGCGGCTAATGTTTTGGCAACCGTGAAGGAAGACCAGTATCACTACAAGGGAATGCCAGTGCCAGAAGAGGAAATCAAGCAGCTGAAGCGCGAGATTCTGGCGAAATACGACTACGAAGGCTCGGCTTTCTATAGCACCGCTCGTCTGTGGGACGACGGCATCATCGACCCGGTCGATACGCGAAGAATCCTCGCCATGGGCATTGCAGCCTCGCTCAACCAGAAGTTCCCGCCACAACAGTTCGGAGTATTTAGAATGTAATTATGGAATTCACCACACTTCAAATAGGAATTGAGAAAAACGTCGCGCGCGTCGCGCTGAACCGTCCCGAGGTTCGTAACGCCTTGAACGCCATGATGATACGTGAGCTCACCGAGGCCATCGACTGGCTCGACGCGCGTGAGGATATACACGTGATTGAGATCTGCGGCAACGGAAAGAGCTTCTGCGCCGGCGCCGACCTCAACTACATGAAAGACATAGCAAAATATGGCTATGCGCAGAATCTGGATGACGCCAACAAGCTGTCGAAGCTGTTTAAGACCATCTATTTCTGCAACACGCCAGTGATAGCGCTGGTTCATGGTCATGTTATCGGAGGCGGCAACGGCATCATAGCCGCTTGCGACGTGGTTTTGGCTGAAAACGACACCGTTTTTGCCTTCAGCGAGGTGAAACTGGGACTCACTCCAGCCACCATTTCGCCTTTCGTCATCGCACGTTGCGGAGAGACTATGGCACGCGACACTATGCTGAGCGGCCGTAAATTCACGGCTCAGGAGGCATTGAAATTCAACCTTGTGAACTACATAGGCACGATGGAGGATCTCAACAAACGCTTGGATTTCTATACGGAACAATATCTATCGGCATCGCCAGTAGCAATTGGAGATTGCAAGCAGTTGATCCGTTCAGTTGCTGGACATGACGACCCATATAGTGATGTTTTTAATTTGACGTCGGCGCTCATCGCAAAAGAGAGAATGGGAAAAGATGCGCAGGAGAGAATGAAGAAATTTTTAAATAAATAGACATTAGACCTTAGCGAGGTTCGAAAATAACTAATGTCTAAGGTCTAAAAAACTATAGATATGAAAACTATGAAAAGAATACTTTTATTAACACTATTAATGATGATGTCATTTTTCGGTTTTTCGCAGGATTGGTTCGGTTTCAACAGGTTTAAGGCTGAAAATGATCAAATCAAGGCGAGTGGAAATTATCCAAAAGTTGTCTTTATGGGTAATTCGATAACCGAAAACTGGGCTTATTATCATCCTAACTTCTTTAGCGACAATAACTTCTGCGGAAGAGGCATAAGCGGGCAGACCTCCTCGCAGATGCTTGTTCGTTTCACTGCCGATGTCGTCGAGCTTCATCCAAAAGCTGTGGTTATCATGGCTGGCACAAACGATGTGGCGCACAACGATTTTTACGTGGAGCCTGAAAAAGTGGTTGAAAATATCATTGCGATGTGCAATCTTGCCAAAGCCAACGGCATCGTCCCGATAATCGGCTCAATACCGCCATGCTCTGAATTTCCTTGGCGAAAGGAGATTTTAAACCCCGGCCAGACCATTGTCAATATCAATAAAAGTTTGAAAGAATACGCTGATAAAAATGGCATCATCTATGTCGATTATCACGCTGCTCTTGCCGACGAGAACCTTGGTCTGCCCAAAGCTCTCAGCGAAGACGGCTGCCATCCGAACCCCGACACCTATTTCACGATGGAGGAGATGGTTTTGAAGGTGATTAACTCATTAAATATCAAATAAAATGCCGAAATTCGAAATACGTCCCGCCCGCGAAGACGAAGCCGCATTAGTCCTCGATTTCATCAAGAAACTCGCGGTTTATGAGAAAATGCTCGACGAGGTTGAAGCAACTCCAGAGACCATTTACGATTCATTATTCGTTAAGCACGATGCTGAGGTCGTTTTCGGTTGCGAGGATGGCGTTCCTGTCGGTTTTGCCTTGTTTTTCCACAACTTCAGCACTTTCGTCGGTCGCAAAGGATTATATCTTGAAGATTTGTTTGTCATCCCTGAAAAACGTGGTTTAGGTTACGGCAAAGCACTGTTGTTATACCTCGCCCGTCTCGCCAAAGAGCGCCACTGCGGCCGCATGGAGTGGGTCTGCCTCGACTGGAACCAGCCGTCAATCGACTTCTACAAATCCTTGGGTGCCAAGCCAATGGATGAGTGGACGATTTACAGACTAATACCATAAAAATAAACCCAAAGGTTAATTTTTTTCTTAAAAATTGTTTGTTGTGTCAAAAATATTTGTATTTTTGCAGGTGAGTTTTATTGTGTTAAATTTATAAGTTAATTTTGGTGTGGAGATAATCGAAATTTATAAACCTTATTTGTATAGTGTGCAATACGACAATGAGGATGAAAATGAATTTGACAGATTGTTTCAGCAGTGGAGCGATTTGGAGTTTGTTACTCGTTTTATGATGGATAATATTGATTATTTGTTATTTGATAACTGGTGGAGGAATAAAATTAGGAGATACAATTCAAAATTCACCGGACTTAAAAGACCATGTTTTGCAGAATATTGACAAAGTCAAAGCTTGGTTGAAACAAAATGGAATATTTGATAGTAATGATTTATAACACAATATATTATGGCATTTAATACTGATAAATTGGCGGAGATGGCTAAGCCGCGAAGTGAAGAAGCGAAAGCAAAAGCACAATTCAGACGTGAAAACCGCGAATGGATTCGAATGTCGCAAGACATAGCGTTGAGCGTACACTATTATTTGCGCAAATCTGGCATGAGCCAGAAGGATTTGGCTGAAAGGATGGCAGTGTCAGCGGCTTATGTCGCTAAATTGTTAAAAGGCACTGAGAATCTTACCCTTGAGACAATTTGTAAATTGCAAAACGCTATTGGCGAGGAATTGTTATCGCTGACTCATCCTTATGTTTTCAAACAAATTTTGGAATTATCAAGTTGCCGACACACATTTGTCAATGATGTTACAAGTGACAAATACACCCAAACTCAGGTTATAACAGGTGCTTTTGAAATGGGTAAATATGAACTTACAGCATAAAAATAGTATTATGAATCAACAAATTACATATAAATATTCAAAAATTGATTTGGAACAGTTTGCAATGTTTGAAGAGAATTATGATGCGGCTGTTAATGAAGTGAAGTTCCAAACCGATATTCAATTCTCTTTTGACAAAGGCAATAATGTTTTGTGCAGCAAAATCATTATTACGGCTTCACAAGTTGAAAAACCAGTTTTGAAAGCCTGTCTTTGCAGCTATTTTGAAATTGAACCCGAGTCGGTTAAAAATCTGTTACAGGACGAAAAAATAGTATTTAATCCATTTTTATTGGTCCAGTTTTCTTCCTTGTGTTATGGCTCAATGCGTGGCGTAATATACACGAAAACCATAGGTTCACCGCTTAATTCCTTCATTTTGCCACCGATTTATTTGGATAAAGTGATAGACAAGGCGTTTGTGGTGTCGTAAAGTGAAAAATACTTATAAAACATAAGAATCTGACTTTTTAGACGTTTTATTAAAATAATAAGTATACAAAATCATGAAAGTACCTAAATATATACAGGCTTTTATGGGAGCGGACTTCCGCGTAGTTGAGGGTGTTAATGCACATTTTGATATGCTTGGTTTTGCAAATCCTGAATTTGATTGTGGCGTTTTAGATAAGAAGGGGTGTTATATTATTTCATCAACAAATAGGGTTTTTGAATATGCTAAGGGTAAAAGTCCCGTTCTGTATATAGGTCAATCTGATCAGCTTTATCGTCGTTTGCATGATGAACATTATATTAAGCATTTGAAAATCTTGTTAGAGAATCCTAACTATGGTCTAAATACTAACAAAATTATTCAGATGTCAGATAAATACCAATATATGCTATATTGTGGTGCAATAGTTGATGTATTTTATTGTAAAGGAACTCAAAGTGCCAAGGAGTTTGAAAGTCTCTTAATCGGTAGTTTCTATAATAAGTATCGTTGTATGCCTGTCGGTAATGGTGCGCGTTCGTTTTCTCAAAGGTGATATGACTCACTATAGAAATTCAAAAAATCTTGCCGATGTCGGCAAAAATTACTATCTTTGCAGCGTGATTATTAAAAATTTGCCGATAAAATGGAATATATTTCAGTTAAACAGTTTGCGGAAAAGTACGGCGTGAGCGAACGCACAGTCAGAAATTACTGCGCATCAGGAAAGATAGACGGAGCGTTTCTGACAGGAAAAACATGGAATATTCCGGAAGATTCCGTTCTGCCCCAAAAACGCAAAAAGAAACCATCGCCACTGCTTTTACGCTTGAGGAAAGAAAAAAGTAATAGGCTCAAAGGCGGAATTTATCATCACATTCAAATCGACCTGACATATAACTCAAACCATATCGAAGGCAGCCGTCTGACAAAGGAACAGACTCGTTTCATTTTTGAGACTAACACCCTCGGATTTACCACTGAAAACACGCGAATCGACGATATTCTTGAAACGGTGAACCATTTCCGCTGTATCGATTTTATTATCGACCATGCTGGCGAAAAGATTACAGAATCGCATATCAAACAGCTGCATCTGATGCTGAAAAACAACACTTCCGACAGTCAAAAAGCTTGGTTTGCCGTTGGCGATTATAAACGTTTGGCAAACGAAGTCGGTGGCGAGAAAACCGCATTGCCAGAGGAGGTGCACAAACAGATGAAGGCTTTGCTAACCGATTTTAATGCAATAAAAAAAGTGCAATTTGACGACATCCTTGATTTTCACGTTTGTTTCGAGCGTATTCATCCGTTTCAGGATGGCAATGGCCGTGTCGGGCGTCTCATAATGTTATGGCAATGTCTGCAAAATGCGATAGTCCCGTTCATCATCACTGAAGAATTGCGTTTTTATTACTATCGCGGTCTTCAAAACTGGGGAAAAACCAACGGGTTCCTACGAGATACTTGCCTTTCGGCGCAAGACAATTTCAAGTCTTTACTCAACTATTTTAAAATCAAATTTAATCCGTAACACTATGCCTGATCACTTTGAATTCTCTGCAATAATTCTTCAAAATGAAGATATGGATGCTGCCTATGTCGAAGTGCCATTCGACATCAAAACGCTTTTCGGCAAAGGCCGACTCTTGGTGCATGCCACTTTTGATGGAGTCCCCTACGACGGCCAAATCGTGAAGATGGGAACGCCTTGCTACATTATCGGAGTTCGCAAAGACATCAGAAAACAGATAGGAAAAACCTTTGGCGATACGGTGAAGGTGACGTTTTGGGAGAGGAAATAGTCGGGCGGTTTGACGTATTTGTATTTCACAAGAAAATGATAATAACTCACAGAAAAGATTTGTGTAAAGGCGATTATCTTATTGATGACCGAGGCAAAAACGGCACATCGGAGTTTGAAGGAGAATGGATTCATTTCGGAACTGACAGATTTCCCGACTGGCAATCAGTTTTAGAGTATCTGATGCAAGAGAACAAATAAAACTTGTTGATAATTTCAATTTTAGATTTTTATGCAAATACATCTGATAATCAATCTCATTTCTCTTGTTGTTTTGACAATTATAATGGTTGTCGTTCTAATTTCAAATCATAGTAAAAACAAGAAAAAATCTTCTGAAAAAATTTCTGATATAAAAGGTCAACGCGAGACAGAGATGGAGGAATCTATCAATGCAATTAGAGAACTGGAACCTAATTATACTTTCTTTGATGATTCCAAGTCTGATGACCTTCAGAAACGTAGAGAAGGCATGAGTTTTTGGATACATTCATCAGTGAGTGATGGTGAGTGGAAACTATTGCTTTACAAAAACGACTGGTGTCCCAAGCCGAGTTATATGCTGTCTATTGATGAAGATTTTATTGAAACCATTGTTTCAGTGAAAGGTGATGATATGATTCGTCTTATGCAACTTTGCGATAATGCTAGCAATGGAGATGAGGCGGCAGAATATCTATACAAACATTTCTCGCCTGACGGATATGGTTCTTACACCAATATTCTTAATTGGTTTGAAGAAAATAACATCAAAACATCATTTTGGAGTTGGCCATAGGAAGCACTGTTTTTGCTGAAAAACAAAGAGAATAACAACTTTTTAGTTACTTTCTTTATTAAACCTCTTTTTGCCAACCAAAATAATTTAAAATTTTGTTCCAGTAAATGGCAAAAAACCATTATCTTTGCATCGTATTACAGAACAAAAATTTTAAATTATGAAAGAGTTGTCAAATTTTACGGAAAATTTGTTCGTCAGCGATGTTAAAAAACTCGTTGAACAAGGCAGAAATGCAGCATACGGAGCTGTTAATTCCATTATGATTGAAACCTATTGGCGCATTGGACAGCGTATTGTCGAACAGGAACAAAAAGGCCGCGAAAGAGCCGATTATGGTAAGCAATTGATAGAATTACTATCGCAAGAATTAACGAGGACTTTCGGTAAAGGTTTTAGCACAAGAAATCTGTGGCTTTTCAAACGTTTCTATTTGACATTCAATAACTTGGAAATTCTGCACACGCGTGTGCAGAATTTGACATGGTCACACATCAGAACAACTTTAAGAGTTGACGATGATGTCGCTGCTAGATGGTATCTTCAAACTGCTTCCGATGAGATGTGGAGTGTCCGCACACTCGACCGAAACATCAGCACGCAGTATTTTGAACGCCATTTCAAACAGCCAAAAATTCTGGACAATCCAGAAAACAAACAAACGCCCGACAAGGATGAAATTTTGAAAAGTCCTGTGATGGCTGAGTTTCTTGGCTTTAAACAAAATACCGATTACACTGAAACTGATTTGGAGAAGGCTCTTATATCCCATCTTCAGGATTTCATGATTGAACTCGGTCGCGGCTTCGCTTTTGTTGCACGGCAACAGCATGTTTTCACCGATGCCGGCGATTTTTACATCGACCTCGTGTTTTACAATTATATACTGAAATGTTTTGTCTTGGTTGATATCAAAAAAGGTAAAATCACGCATCAAGATGTCGGGCAGATGGACATGTATGTCAGAATGTATGATGATTTGAAACGTTCAGAAGGAGATAATCCTACTATCGGAATTGTATTGTGCAATGAGACAAGCAAGGACATTGCAAGATATTCGGTGCTTCACGACAACAATCATCTTTATGCAGCGAAGTATATGCCGTTAATGCCAACCGAAGAAGAATTACGTCATGAAATCGACCATCAAAAGAATTTGTTTCTGCTTCAGCAGGAGGGGAAATGACAGGATTATAATATCACATCCTGATACTCCTCTCTCCCCGTCATCAACTTCCTCGCATACGAGCAGAGTGGCAAAATCTTGTTAATCTTGTAAATCCTGTCTAATTATTTCGTAAATCCTGTCTAAAAAATAATCCTGTCAAATAATTTGCATAGTCAATATAATTTTTGTACTTTTGCAACGAATTATATTTTATGCCTTCGAAGAAGATTCATAAAGTGCTGATTGCTGGCCGCGGAGAGATTGCGGTGAGGGTGATGCGTACGCTTAAAAAGCTGAGTATCAACTCGGTAGCTATCTATGCCGACAACGACGCCGACAGTCTGCACCGTCGTATGGCTGACGAGGCTCGTCCTCTCGGCAACGGCGCACTTAAAGATACTTATCTCAATATTCAGAAGATTATCGACGCGGCTCTTGACACTGGCGCCGACGCCATTCATCCTGGCTATGGTTTCCTCTCGGAAAGTCCTGAACTGGCCGAAGCTTGCGCCAATAACAATATCATCTTCATCGGTCCGGATGCCGACACCATGCGCTTGATGGGTAACAAAATCGCTGCCCGTGAGTTTGCCAAGTCGCACGGAATACCAGTGACCACTGGCGTTACCGGCACCATGGACGACATCATGAAGCAATCTGAGGCACTTCCTTATCCTGTGCTGATAAAAGCAGCGGCAGGCGGCGGAGGAAAAGGCATGCACATAGTCCGCAGTAAAGAAGATTTGCGTGACGAGCTCGAGAAAGCGTCGCGCGAGGCGCAGAAATATTTCGGCGACGGCGAGGTTTACGTCGAGAAATATGTCGAAAACCCACGCCACGTCGAGGTGCAGGTGCTTGCCGACCATTACGGCAACGTGATTCATCTCTACGAACGCGAATGCTCGGTGCAACGTCGTTACCAGAAAATCATCGAAGAATCGCCGTCGCCGACACTCACTCCCGAGAAACGTCAGGCGATTTGCGAGACCGCCGTAAACCTCTGTAAAGCAGTGGGTTACAAGAATGCTGGAACAGTTGAATTCCTTGTTGATAAAGACCTCAACTTTTATTTCCTCGAGATGAACACGCGTATTCAGGTGGAGCATCCTGTCACAGAGCAGCGCACCGGAATCGACATCGTCGAGGAGCAGATTCGCATTGCTCGCGGCAAGGAGATGGGCTGGACTCAGGACATGATTCAGGACAAGGGTCACGCCATCGAATGCCGTGTGTATGCTGAGGATGCGGAGAATAACTTCCTTCCGGCAGCAGGCGAGGTGACGCTCTATCACGAGCCTCAGATGCGCGGCGTGCGTATCGACAGCAGCATCGACGGTTCTTGCACCATCAGCGACAGCTACGACCCGATGATCGCCAAGCTGATATGCTTTGGCAAGACGAGAGATGAAGCAATAGAAATCACTCGCAGAGCGTTGAAGGAATATATCGTTCAGACTGAGAAGACGAATATCCCTTATCTGCAAAGTATTATTGATAATCAAGACTTTACAAATAATAAAATTGATACTTCCTATTGCGGAAAGCATCAGGAGGAGCTGGTTGAGACCATGCGTCAGGCTCGCCAAAACATCAAGAAAGAAGATGTGGCGGCGTTGTTCCTTTTCCACGATTTTAACAACCGTCAGGATGCTGCAAATGTCTGGAACTCAATAGGTTACTGGCGTTTCCAGATGTCGCTTAACGTCACTGTGGAAGGCGAGTCGATGAAGGTGCAGATCAACCATCTTTCGGGCACCAACCTTGAATGTGTTATCAACGGAAAGCCTTATTCTGTAATGCTTTCGCAGAATGGCGAAGTCCAAAAGGTGATTATCAACGGCCGCACCGAGCCTGTGTTTGTGTCGCAGACCCCGCATCACGACTACTGCGTGCATCTGCGCGGCTTGGATTTCGTCTGCCGTCGCGACGACCAGCTCAACGACATGCGTGACTATTCGCATACCGATGTGGCTGGCGACGATATGAAATTCTTCTCACCAATGCCTGGTAACGTGATGAAAATCAACGTGAAAGAGGGCGACGAGGTGCATTACGGCACTATCCTTTGCATTGTTGAGGCTATGAAGATGGAAAACAACATTGTGGCAAAAGGCGATGCTAAAGTCATGAAAATCAATGTTAAAGAAGGCGAAAAAGTAGATACGAAAACAGTTTTAATTGAACTTGGAATATGAATTTCGGATTGACTGAAAAACAAATCGAACTGCGCGCGAAAGTCCGCGATTTCGCTGAGAAAGAGGTAAAATCGGTGGCGGCTTTCAACGACGAGCACGAGAAATTCGATGTCGAGCTGACCAAGAAGATGGGCGAACTCGGACTTCTCGGCATGTGCGTGCCTCAGGAATACGGCGGACAAGGTCTTGATACTTTGTCGTATATCATTGCTGTTGAGGAACTTGCACGCATCGATGGCTCCACGGCTGCTACCATCGCGGCGGACAACTCGCTCGGTATCGGACCAATCAAAGATTACGGAACGAAAGAACAGAAAGAGAAATATCTCCCGAAACTCTGCAAAGACCATCTCTGGGGCTTCGGTCTCACCGAGGAGACAGCTGGCAGCGACTCGAGAGGAACAAAATCGACTGCAAAGAAAGTTGATAATCAATGGTTCGTCAATGGAACAAAGATATTCATAACCAACAGTGCCACTCCGATGACTTTGGGAAGCACCATTCAAGTTATCTCTGGCGAGAGCAACGGAAAGCCTGAGTTTACTGCGTTTTTGATTGAAAACACAACTCCTGGCTTCACTCAGCGTCCGATGGACCGCAAGATGATGTGGCGTGCCTCGAACACTGGAGAGCTGAAGTTCAACAACGTGAAACTGGGCGATGAGAACATCCTCGGAAAACCTGGCGATGGCTCGCATATCATGCTTGCTACATTGGACGGCGGACGTCTTTCAATCGGTGCGATGGGTCTCGGCTGCGCTCAGGGTGCCTTCGAGATGGCTCTCGAATATTCGAAACAGCGTGAGCAGTTTGGCAAGCCGGTGTGCAAGTTCCAGGCTGTCAGCTTCATGCTTGCCGATATGGCGATGAAGATTGAGGCGGCACGCGAGCTGCTTTACAAGGCCTGCCGCATGAAAGACGCTCATCTGCCTTACGGAAAACAGGCTGCGATG
>JAFZKP010000023.1 GCA_017553625.1 Bacteroidales bacterium | reverse complement strand
AGATCATCGTCCCGATCGACCAGGCACAAGAATTCATCGCAAAGAACTAATTATAAGTTTTTTGAATTGATTTAAAATGGCTTTCCCGTTTCGACGAGAAAGCTTTTTGTGGTTATTTAATTGTTACTTTTTTCTTGACAAAAAAGTAACCAAAAAGTCAAGCGCCATACGAAGCTCGAACCGCCGTATGGCGCGGGCCACCGCACCGCAAAGCGATCAAAGATGAACCTCGGTTCCTTTTCCATCAAGGGAAAAGGAATAAAAATAGCCCGTTTGGGCGTAAAGAAAATTATATTATCTTTGCAAATAATTATAAACGAGTAGAAAAATGGGTATTTTTTCGTTTTTTAAAAGAGACAAAGAGGCAAAAGAAGACCTGAACAAGGGGCTGGAGAAGACAAGAACCAGTGTGTTTGACCGCATTTCAAAGGCGATTATCGGAAAGTCGACCGTCGATGACGATGTGCTCGATAACCTTGAGGAGATTTTGGTGACATCCGACGTCGGCGTTGACACCACGTTGAAGATTATCGAACGTATTCAGAAACGTGTGGCACGTGACAAATATGTGGGAACCAATGAGTTGAATTCTATTTTGAAAGAAGAGATTGCGTCGTTGCTGCAGGAAAACAACTCTGGCGACGGCAGCACTTTCGACCTTCCGGAAGATAAAAAACCTTACGTCATCATGGTTGTGGGCGTGAACGGAGTGGGCAAGACCACCACGATAGGAAAGCTCGCTTACAACTTCAAGATGGCTGGCAAGAAGGTGATGCTCGGAGCTTCAGACACTTTCCGCGCTGCTGCTGTCGACCAACTCAAGATTTGGGCGGACAGAGTGGGAGTCCCGATAGTGTCGCAAGGCATGGGCGCTGACCCTGCGTCTGTTGCTTTCGACACCGTGAAATCGGCTGTGGCGCAAGGTGCTGACGTGGTTCTCATCGACACTGCTGGACGTCTGCATAATAAAATCGGCTTGATGAACGAGCTTTCGAAGATTAAGAAAGTGTGCCAGAAAGTCGTTCCGGATGCACCGCACGAGGTGTTGCTGGTTCTGGATGCTTCAACAGGACAGAACGCTATCGAGCAGGCACGCCAGTTTATTGCCGCTACAGAGGTTAACGCATTGGCACTCACCAAGTTGGATGGCACCGCAAAAGGCGGCGTGGTAATCGGTATCTCAGACCAGTTCAAGATTCCGGTGAAATACATCGGAGTGGGAGAGAAGATGGAGAACCTGCAGATTTTCGACAGAAAAGAATTTGTCGATTCATTATTTAATTAATGGGACAAGGCGTGCCTTGCCCCCACTGGATATAAAACAATATCATCCCGTAGGGCAAACGCATGCGTTTGCCCTTGGATTCATAAAATATGAAAAAACCAATTTTAAATATTGTAACATTAGGTTGCTCGAAAAACAAAGTCGATTCGGAGCATCTGGCGGCGTTGTTGAACAACACATATAAGATTGTTCACGATTCCGATGAGAAATCGGACGTGGTGATTATCAACACCTGCGGCTTCATCGGCGATGCGAAAGAAGAATCAATTGACACGATTTTGGAATATGCTGAGCTGCGTAAGGCAAATAAAATCAAGAAGTTATATGTGATGGGCTGTCTTTCGGAGCGTTACAAGAAAGAGTTGCGTAAGGAGATTCATGAAGTTGATGCTTTCTTTGGAGTGGAGCCGGTGCAACATGTCGCTGCCGACATCCTTAAATCGGATTATCATGCTGATTATTGCTGCGAGCGCGTGCTTTCGACACCATCGCATTACGCTTATCTGAAGATTTCGGAAGGCTGCAACCGCCATTGTGCATTCTGCGCCATTCCTTTGATTCGCGGCGAACATAAGTCGGTGCCGATGGAAAACCTCATCAAAGAGGCGGAAAATCTTGCGAATAAAGGTGTTAAAGAGCTGATTCTCATAGCTCAAGACCTCACATATTACGGCTACGACATAGATGGTAATTCGCATATCGTGGAGTTGGTTCAGAAGCTGACCGAAATCGACGGCATTGAGTGGGTTCGTCTGCATTACGGCTATCCGCAGGGATTTCCGGTGGAGTTGCTTGAATTGATGCGCGACAACCCGAAGATTTGCCATTATATAGACCTGCCTTTGCAGCATATCAGCACGCCTATTTTGAAGGCGATGCGTCGTGGTGTGACTCACGAGCAGACCGTGGAATTCGTCAAGAAAGTTCGTTCGTACGTTCCTGATATCGCTTTCAGAAGCACGTTTATTGTTGGCTTCCCTGGCGAGACAGAGGAGCAGTTCAACGAGCTAATAGACTTCATCAAGGAGATGCGGTTCGAGCGCGCCGGCGTGTTTGCATACTCGGCTGAGGAGGGGACGCCTGCTTACGAACTCAAAGACGATGTGCCAGAAGAGGTGAAGAAGGCGCGCGTTGATAAATTTATGGATGTTCAGCAGGATATCTCATTGGAAATCAACCAAAAACGTCTCGGAAAAACCGAAAAAGTACTCATCGACCGCACTGAAGGCGGCTACTATGTCGCTCGCACCCAATACGACTCCCCCGAGGTCGATGACGAGGTGCTTATCTCAATGAAAGATTGCAAAATAGAAATCGGCTCTTTCGTCAATGTGAAGATTACTCAAGCCGATTATTTCGATTGCTACGGCGTTATTAGTTAGTCAGTTAGTCAGTTAATCAGTTAGTCAGTTAGTCAGTTAATCAGTTAATCAGTTAGTCAGTTAATCAGTTGATTGGATAACTGACTAACTGAACAACTGATTAACTATTATTGTGCTGTAAAGCTAAACGCCTGTGTCGATGCCGACGAGGTTCCGCCGAGGTAAAGCCCGTGGAACGATGTGGTCGGGTTGGTTGGCGCCTGTGTGCTATAGTTCACGTAATATGTGCTGCCGCTTACCATGCCTGTCGCCGTGATGAGGGCGAGGGTGCTGCTGCAGTTGGCTTCGAAACTGAATGTCACCATGTTGGTGCCGCCTGCGCCGTTAGTGTTCGTCAAGGTGTAGTATCTTCCGGTTTGGAAGGTGTAGCTGCTGGTATAGAATTTATAGCCTTGCGCAGGGTTGGTGATTGTGCCTCCGCTGCCACCGCCACCTGGCCAGCCACCGCCACCTTGCGAGCCGCCAGCGCTGATGCCGATGCCAGTGCCGGTAATACGGATGTAATTATTGTTGTCGCAGTCAAAGCCTTCTTCTGGGCTGCCTTTTGTTGTGTAGGCGAAAGCTACGCCGTTGCCGATGGTGATGGCACCAGCTGTTCCGGCATTCGAGTCAACAGCATCGTTGCCGTTGCTGAAGCAAACAGTCACACCGCCGTTGAAGAAAATCTTTCCTGACGAGTTGATGCAATCGTCATAGCATTTGAAGTAATGCTGACCGCCCTCAATGTTGATTTGTGTCTTTGATTCCAGACCTTCAGCGCCACTTGTGGAGGTGTTGACTGTTGTGCTGCCGCCGTAAATGGTTGCCACGCCGCCAACTTTGATAGCTTTTGCTGATGCTGTTCCTGTCGAGCTTCCGCCTCCAGGACCCGGCCATCCGCCACCGCCTGAGCCCACCTGTGCTCCTGATGTGGAGATGGTGAGGGTAGGACCAGTGCCGTCAGTGTTGCCTTGCGTATAAGTGCCTGTATAGGTGTTGCCGTTCTTGCTTCCCACCTTGATGCCCTTGCCGGCTTTTCCGGTGCTGGTGAGCGTGATGTTACCGCTCAAAATCTGCATGTTGCCTTTCGCGCGGAGACATGAACTTGAATAGGTGTCGGTGCCAGATGTGGCAGTGTAAGTGCTGCCGTCACCGTGGGTTTCGATAACGATGGTGTTGTTGCCGCTAATCGTCATGTTGCCGTCGCATGAGATGCCCTTGCCGCCGTTGTTTGAGCTCGGAAGGGTGATGCTGAAGGTTCCTCCGCTGATGATGATGTCGGTATCACTCTTAATAGCAGTGCAGTATGACGGGTCGTTGTTGGTTACCACGGTGCCACCGCTTGAAGTGATGGTGATGTCGCCGTCTGTGATTGTGATTGTCTGGTTTGACTTAATACCTTTCGAGATATTACCAGAATGGATCAAAACAAATGTTCCGCCGTTGATAGTCAATTCTTTATCAGCTTTTATGCAATTTGCGTCAGCGCCGGTGAGTGTGATTTCGATGTTACCTCCATTGATGACCAATGTGCTGTCGGCGGAGATGCCGTTGATGTCAGTGCTGCCGCTTGTCACAGTGATGTATCCGCCATTGATGTATCCGTCGAGCTCGCTGGTGATGCCGTCGTCGCCGCATGACTCGACTGTGATGCTACCGCCGTTAACGAGAAGGCCTTCAGCGTGAATGCCGTCCAAGACCGAGTTGGCAATGATGATGTTTCCGGAGGTCATGTTGAACTGACCTTTCACCTTGACAGCATGCTGGACAAGACCGGTGACGGTCAAAGTGCCTTCGCCCTGAACGAGTAAGTCGTTGTTGCTCATGAGAGCTGCTTTCTTGTCACTTGTTGTGCCGTCGGCAAGTGAATTCTGTGTGCCGTCAGCAAGCTGCATGATGATTCCTGATTCGCAAGTCAAGTCCATGGCCTTGCCTGTTGGGTTTGTGAGGTTGACACCGTTCATCAAGATGGTTGGCGTTGTCGCACTCTCAATCTCAAATCGTCCAGGATTGGCGGTGCCTGACAGACAATAAGTTATGTTTGTCGAGCTTAATGAAGTTATAGAGACTTTTGCTTCGCTTACTGTCACTATGACTTCGGTTACAGGATACGGATTTATGACTTCAGCTGTAGTCCCGTTATAATTTACATAAACAACGTCGCCTGTGCTTGTCGGTATCCACGGGAAAGTCAAGCTGTCGATCTCGTCGAAACCAAACGAGTACAAGTTGTTGGTTGTCCTAATTTTAATAGGATTGTTTGCGTTAGGGTTGATGTACATGCTGTCGATGGAAGAGACCGGAGCGTCCAAAATGACGCCTTTGTTTTCCTGACCATGTATGCGCACATGAAATTCTCCATCTTGCGCTTTTACTGACAATCCTATGATTATCAATGATATAATTAAGAAAAGTCTCTTCATTGCATTACATTTTTACAAATTTGGTAAACATATCGCCTACATTGATGATGTACATTCCAGGATTCAAGTCCCCGATATTTATTTGAGCGTTGCCTGAAACGTTGATTTCCTTGATGATTTCGCCATTTATTGAATAAATGGTAACAATGTGGTTCTCAGAGAGATTGTTGATGTTCAAAACGTCATTTGCAGGATTAGGATAAATCGCAAGTTGCTGATTTTCAATCTCATTCGCGTTGTCGTTAATTGAAAAATAAGCTTTTCTCAGACTTGAAAGTTCATAGCTGACCGTTTCGCCGTTGCTATTGAAGAAAAGCTGTGTGTCGGAGTAGTAGATTTTTGCGTCGCTACTCATTGTGTGTGTGGCAGTTGTGCCGTCGGTTCTCATTATGGTGAAGTTTACGTCTTGCGCCATAATGGAGCCGACAAACCCTGCGATCATCATAATGGTGATTAAAAGTTTTTTCATGATTAATCCAGTTTATATAATAATTGCCTGCAAAAATAACGAAAAAATCATTCGTATTATTATAAAAAATAAAAAAGTGACGATTTTTTTCGCCACTTTTTCTCCCGTACGGACAAGGCATGCCTTGTCCCTACATTATTTCTTTGGTGCTTCCAAGAGAATGTCGCAAAGCAAATCCCAGAACATCTGGACTGTGGCGATTTCGATTCTCTCGTCAGGTGAGTGCACGCCGCGGAGGGTAGGACCGAACGAAATCATGTCCATGCCAGCGATCTTGTCGCCTATGAGGCCGCATTCCAAACCTGCGTGAATAGCCTTTACTTTCGGGTCTTTGCCGAAGCGTTTCTTGTAGACTTTCTCAGCGATGGCGCAGATTGCCGAGTTCGGGTTAGGTGTCCAACCCGGATAGCCGTCGGTGTGTTTCACTTCTGCATTGGCGAGGTTGAAGCAAGCCTCGACCATAGCTGCTGCATATTCCTTGGCCGACTCGATTGAGCTGCGTTGTGAAGTCTGGATGAAGAAATAACCTTCTTTTTTCTTCACAGATGCGAGGTTTGTAGAAGTCTCCACGAAGTTTGGGATGGTTTGTGACCACTCGATTACGCCGTGAGGGCAGGTGAGGAGGCCGTTCAGGAGGTCGAACTGTGTCATCTCATCGATGACGACGTCGGCTGTAGTCTCCGATTTCTTAGCTTTCACAGTAATGCCTGGGTCGGCGACTTGATATTCGTTCTTGAAGCTCTTTTCAAACTTCTTGACCATTGCCTCGAATTTCTTTGCGCAATCCTTCGGAATGAAGACCACTGCTGTTGCCTCGCGAGCGATGGCGTTGCGGAGGTTACCGCCTTGGATGTCGTAAATACGAAGGTCGTAGTCGTTTGTCGCCTGCCATAAGATTCTGGTTAACAGCTTGTTAGCGTTGGCGAGGTTCTTGTTGATGTCGTCGCCTGAATGACCGCCTTTCAGTCCGCTGACCTTGATGTCGTAAGGGATATAACCTTCTGGAGCGTTCTCGAGTTTGTAGAAAATCTTGACGATGGTGTCCATTCCTCCTGCGCATCCGATGAAGATCTCGCCTTCGTCCTCTGAGTCGAGGTTGAGTAGGATACGGCCTGTGAAATCTTTCGGGTCGAGTTTCATGGCGCCGGTGAGACCAGTCTCTTCGTCCACTGTGAAGATGCACTCGAGTGGACCGTGTTTCACGTTTTTGTCAGTGATTACTGCCAATGCCGCAGCCACTCCGATGCCGTCGTCAGCGCCGAGTGTGGTGCCGTTAGCGTGCAGCCATTCGCCTTTGAGCACAGCCTCGATAGGGTCTTTGTCGAAATCGTGGACTTTGTCGCCGTTCTTCTCGCACACCATGTCCATATGAGCCTGCAAGATGACAGTCTGGCGGTTTTCCATGCCCTTTGTTGCCGGCACTGTCATGATGATGTTGCCGCAAGGTTCTTTCTTGTATTCCACTTTATGGTCTTTTGCCCATTTCTCGAGGTAAGCGACCATTTTTTCTTCTCTCTTCGACGGACGTGGCACGCCCATGATGCCTTGGAATTCCTTCCAAACGTTTTCTGGTTTAAGTTTTAATACTACTTCGTTCATGTTACTTATTATTTAATGTTAATATATTCTTAATGTTCGAGTTTCCTCACCCTTTGGGTTCGGAATGACAAGGGTTTTTGCCAACCAAACACCCTTGTCATTCCGAGCGCAGCGAGGAATCTCATTGTTTCATCATCGCAATCGTTTTAATCGGGTCTTTCGATTTGAAAACTGCGTTTCCAGCGACCAAAACATCTGCTCCTGCATTGAAAAGTTTCGGTGCATTTTCGACATTCACTCCGCCGTCGACTTCAATCATGGTTTTTAATCCTTGATTTTCAATCATTTGACGCAGTTTTTCAATTTTTGCATACGTTCTTTCAATAAATTTCTGACCTCCGAAGCCTGGATTCACTGACATTAATAATACAAGGTCTAAATCGCCCAGAATATCTTCGAGGAGCGTCACCGATGTATGTGGATTGAGCACCACGCCGGCTTTCACGCCAAGTGATTTCAGCATCTGCACGCTGCGATGGATGTGAGTGCTTGCCTCGTAATGGAATGTTATGATGTCGGCTCCAGCGTCGCGGAACTTCTCAAAATAGCGGTCTGGCTCGACTATCATGAGATGCACGTCGAGAGGCTTAAGTGCTTCTTTCTTAATGGCTTGCACCAGCGGGATGCCGTAAGAGATATTCGGCACGAACACCCCGTCCATGATGTCGCAATGGAACCAATCCGCCTGACTTTTATTCACCATGTCGATATCCTGCGAAAGGTGGAGGAAATCAGCTGAAAGCAGGGATGGAGCGATAAGTTTGTTCATTTTGTCATTTTTTTGTAACTGCAAAAATACAATTTATTTTTATAAGGTGCAAGATTTAAACGATTTTTAGTGATAAACGTATCTGAAAATTACGTTTATGCTTGAATTATATGTGTTTTATGATTGATTTTGACGACAAACGTAAAAACTGTTGTTTTTTGAAGGTGAATTAGCTTTATTTTATGTTAAATCGTAATATTTTTACAAAAAAGTTAAATAAATTTGTTGTTGTATTAAAAATTTTATCTATTTTTGTAGTCGAATTACAATTTAAAGAGAAATAATTATGATACGAGAGTTTTGGGTCGAAAATTTCCTGTCAATTAAGGAACGACAAACGTTGAACTTTGAAACAAGATTAAAAGAAGATGAATGGGCTTCAGTGGATATGGGAGGTGAAAAGCGTGTTAATAAATTAGCTGTGATTTATGGAGCCAATGCGTCTGGAAAATCAAACATGCTTGTGGCCATACAGACTGTTTTTGAAATATTGTTTTACCACAGAACCAATCGACAAAATCCTGTAGTTTCAAGAAGACCATTTGCTTTAAATCAAGAAGTGCCGACCCGGATGTTTGTTTCGTTTTATGCCAATCATAAAAGATATGATTATGATGTTTTATATACAAAAGATCATATCATTGATGAGTTATTGGAATGGTACCCCAATGGTTCGAAATCTCTTTTCTACGAAAGACATTATGTGTCGCAGGAAGCACAGGCGAGTATAAAATTTGGTACGAGTTTAAATATCTCTTCAAAAACAAAGGATGCTTTTCTACAAAATACGCTCAATAACCATTCAGTTTTGGCTTGTTTTGGTAAAAACTCATTCAGTGAAGATGCCAAGCAATTGGCCGATCTCTATTATTGGATAGCATCATATATGCATGAGATAAACAGCCAAAAAGGGTTGCTAGAGAAAAGGATGAAGTCCATAGAGACAAAGGAAAAAGCGAAGCGATTCTATCTTCAATTGTTACAAAAAGCGGATATTAACATAGTGGATTTTTACACGGAAACAATTACAGAGAAAATTCAAAGACCGGATTTTCTTGTCTTTGATAACGACTCTCATGCTTCTGAAGATGGGGTGATTCAATTGGAGCGAGTAAAAGTATATTTTGTTTGTCAAGCAGGTAAAGATAAATTTACATTAAGTTATGACGAGCAATCGGCAGGAACTAAGAAATTCTTGTCGAATCTGTCAGCCCTATATAGCGCTATAACAGACAATCATGTGTTTCTTATAGATGAAATTGATTCCGAGTTACACGATGATTTATTGCTTTATTTCTTGAATGTCTTTTTGATGAATACTAAAGAATCGCAGTTGATTTTTACCAGTCAGGAGACATCATTGTTGAGTGAAGACTTGCTGAATGCGCATCGTGATTTTGTGTTTTTTGCTGAAAAAAATCGTGAAGGTGCTTATTCCGAGTATACGCGTGCTGATGAATATGGGTTGCATAAGAATCTTTCATTATACAAATCATATAGGAATGGTCGTTTGGGAGCAATCCCACAATTAGGTTCACCAATATTGTACTTGGAAGATGAAGAAGATTAAAGATCCTATAGCAGTAATTGGTGAGGGCGTAACGGAGTATTATTATCTCAATTCGTTGAAAGATAAATTCCGTCAAATCAATATTAAACCGAGCTATCCCAAGCATTCAACGGGTTTGGATTATCTTGAACAAGAAATCGATAAGGCGATTGATGCTGGATATTCACTGATTATCTGCGTCATTGATATGGATAACAAGAAACAGGGTGATGAGAAAGATAAATACATAAAGTTTAAAAATCGTTTACAAGGCGTTCATTATACAAAGAAACCTCGAACAAAATATGAAATACGGTTTGTTGAAAACGAACGCTGTACCGAAATCTTTTTCTTGTTTTATTTTGCATATACAACCCGATGCTTCCAAAATCAACCGGAATTACTTAAAGCATTGAACAAAAAATGTGTTTATGAGAAAACAGAAGAGTTTTTCAAAAAGCACTCGCTTCATCAATATTTTGAGAAAGAAGGCGGCGATTTTAAGAAAGCTTTGAGCAATGCGGCAAAATCAATGAAAGAAAAAGAGGAAACAGGAAGAGACTACACGTATTCTCAAATGGCAGAGCTATTTGATGCTTTGGGAATTAAAAGTGAATGAGATATGAATAAATTTAACAAACATGAATGAGTTTTTTATATTAAAAAAAGATAAAGAATACGTTTTAAGTAGAATAGACGAGATAATTCAAAAGTATCAAACGGTTAATTCTACAACTAACGTGCAGCGAAGAACAATCATGAGACAATGTTGCCATGATATTGACTGTATGTTAGACGAATGTTATGAACCAAGTCTTTGGGGAGTTGCTAAATGCAAGCAAAAAACCAATAGATGTTTTCGTGTTGACGACCCTTTGCTTGTTGATGCGTCATTTTATATTCTTGGTCAGATGCTTTTTGATTTGAAAGCAAGGACATGTACTGCTATTCCTTTAAAAGATTACCCGTCTTGTCGTAAATTGGCTGGTTTGTCACCTGAAGATGTTATTTCAAAAACTAAGGATTTGGTGAAGAACGATATCGTAAAGGCTGGTGTGTGCTTTTTGTTGTTGGGATTAGGTATCGGCGATGTCATTAATATTGCAGATATTAAAAAGCTTTACCAAGGTTTCTTGGATGAATTACAAAAGGAATTACTGGAGAAAAACGATGGAATAAATCCAGTGGAGCAAGATCTTATGGATTGGTTTAATGCGGAAATTGGTTATTGTGATTTGGCTATGTGCAAGGCAGGTTTTAGTATTGGAGAGAACACCGCAGAACTTATTGCTATTGCCCAAAAGAATATTGAAAAGTATGAACATAATTGTATCAAGGGGAATGACAGCACTGTTTTGGTTAAAAACGAGTAAAAGAAAGTGGAAAGTGATGTGATGTATATAAAGAATTGTTCGAAGTTGGAGTTTGTTGTCCACTTTTGAATATTAATTATTAAAATTTCTTGTGTTTTGCATCAAAAGTTTGTATATTTGCAAAGTGAAATATGATGAAAATGAATGGTGAAAAACTAAATGGACTGATGTCGGACAACGGTTTTGCTGCTCCAAGCAGTGATGAGTTGCGAAATATTTTTGCAGCGTCATGCGTTGAGTCGGTGGCAGAAGCTGAAGGTGTCAGTGCCGAGGAGATGTATGAGCGCATGAAGGCTGTGAATCTATTTGTTGAGTTGATATATCCTTGCTATGACACGTTGCACGCCCAAAGTCGTCGCATTGTCACCGAGGATATCCTTGAAGCTCTACGTCGCCGTGAAGCGAAGAAAGGAGTTGTGGTATGAAAGTATATCATGGTGGCACGGAAATTGTCGAACTTCCGCAGGTGTCAAAAGGACGCGAGGGTCTTGATTTCGGTAAAGGTTTCTATATTACTGACCTTCTGAAACAAGCTGAGCTGTGGGCAGACCGCATGGCACGAATCCGTCTTGGTGAGGGCATCGTCAGTGTATATGAGTTTGATGAGGTGATTGCAAAAGATAAGTATTCATACAAGAAGTTTGATGCGTACGATTTTGAATGGTTGAATTTCATTGTTGCCAATCGCAGAGGAGATGGTTTTGTAGAAAATTACGATGTTGTGGAAGGTGGTGTGGCAAATGATAGGGTAATTGACACTGTTGAGGCATATATGTCAAACATGATGACGTTAGAGACTGCTTTAAAGAATCTTTCCGAGCATCGACCGAATAATCAATTGTGTATCCGAAGCCAAAAGGTTGTGGATGAGTGTTTGCATTTTGTTGAATCATATAAGATATAATGCTATGTTAAGTCCGTTGTTGATGTGGAACAAGATAGGCCGAATAGTGACTTTGATACAGAAAGACCTTGGCATCAGTCCAGCGGATGCGTTGGACAAGTTCTATCGTTCACGCACAAATCAGCTGATGCGTGATCCGAATACGATGCTTTATACGATGGGAGATAGGTATCTGGCGGATGAGGTGATGGAGAAGAAGTAAGAATAATTTACAATAGACATATTGAGAAAAACATCAAGGAGATAGAAATAGAATAGAATAAATAACAAATAAATATAAAGCGTTTTTGCTTTTCTTAGGAGTACCCGAAAACTGGACACTTTCATGTACTACCATTCCAAGAAGGCGAGACGCTCACGGAATATCCGTGAGCTTTCTTGTATGGTAGTAGGTAGTCCAGTAAATCCTCGGGTACATTGAAAGTATCACGGATTCTTTTTTTGTGATGCTATGAAAGGCTAAGCGCTTATAACGCCCAGCCTTATGAGCACTAAATTCTTCAACAATATCGAGTCGACACTGATGGACAAGTTCCATGGAATCGCCTCTGCAATGGCCAACTTCGACATATTCCATGCTGTGGTTGGCTATTTTCGTTCCAGCGGCTACTTCAAACTGCGTAAGGAACTGGAAAATGTCAGCGAGATACGAATTCTTGTAGGAATAAATATCGACTCCATCCTAAGTCACCATAATGCAAATCTGCTTTTTACTGCCGACAGCCATCCGGATGAAGTGGTGGAACAATATCGTCGGCATCTTATCGACGACATTCGCAAATCGCACTATGATGCAGATACCGAACACGGAATTATACAGATGTTTGATGACATTGCAAGCGGCAAGTTACAACTGCGTATTCATGCAACACGAAATCTGCATGCGAAGTTCTACCTATGTTTGCCATCCAATTTCTCTGAACATAGTGATGGATGGGTCATAATGGGCAGCAGCAATCTTACTGACCAAGGTCTTGGAACTGTAAACGACCATCGTTATGAGCTCAACGTAGCCATGAAAGATTATGATGATGTTCGCTACTGTGAAGATGAATTTTGGCATTTATGGGAAGAAAGCGTTCCTGTGAGTATTGAGGACATGCAAAAGGCTCGGTGCTCAACACATCTTGACAACGAGAAACCGCCTACTCCATACGAACTTTATATGAAGGTGCTTATTGACACCTTTGGCAATATGGTCGAGGACAATTTCGAGCTTGACCCAACACGCTATGGCTTCCGTGACCTCAGCTATCAGCGTGACGCTGTCATCCAAGGTTATCAGACCATGATTAGGCATAATGGATGTTTCATCGCCGACGTGGTTGGTCTCGGAAAGACTCCTGTAGCCACGATGATAGCTAAAAGGTTTATCATGGAAAATGGCCGCTACACCCGCATCCTCGTCATAATGCCGCCAGCCATGCGTCATGAATGGGAAAGAACGTTCAAAAAGTTTGAAATAAGCAAATATGCTTGGTTTGTAACCAGTGGCAGTTTGGATAAGGTGGTTGATGGGCGTGACAATTACCGTTTGCCGAATGAGTATGACATGATTATCGTTGATGAGGCGCACAACTTCCGCAACGATGGCAATACCGGATACCAATATCTGCAGCGCATCTGTAAAGCCCCCCGTGCCAATCGAGGCCGCGTGGAAGGATTGAGAAAGAAAGTTTTGCTTCTTTCTGCAACACCTTACAACAATACTCCTATGGATATCCGTAATCAGTTGCTGCTGTTTCAAGATGCACGCAACTGCACCATTGAAGGTCTGGGCGACATCACTGGCTCTTTCTCCGATTGGATAAGCAGATACAAGCAATTAATGCGCGATCGTGACACGTTGCCACACGATGTCTTTGTGAAAGCTGTTGATAAGATAATGGAGGAGGTGAGACATCGTGTACTTGAACCCATTATGGTTCGCCGTACTCGTAACAACATTCTCAACTATGATCCATATCGCATTGATATTGAGGAGCAGGGAATCAAATTTCCGAAGTTTGCATCAATTCGCGACCGACAATACAAGATGGATGACTATCTTGCCCATCTTTTTGGACGCACCATGCAGATATTAACAGATACGCCGTCTGAAGATAATCCTAAAGGAACAGGTGTGCATTATGCACGCTATCGTGCCGTTGAGTTTTTCAGACCAGGAGTGCCATATAAAGGCAAACAAGGTAAACATGTGGCATTGCTGCTTACCGGTATTTTCCGCACCCACATGGTGAAACGTTTGGAAAGTAGTTTCGAGGCATTTAAGAAGTCCCTCCATACGTTCCTTAACATTACCACAGGCATGATTGACATGTTTACTGCTGACAAAGTGCTTATTGCCCCAGAATACAATGTGAAACAGCTTCAGGTTGAGAAAGAGATGGATTTGGACGATATTATTCAATACATTGAAAGTAAAGGTGTTGAGCGCAAAGACTTTGTCTATCATTCTGCCGATTTCCAGCCAATACTTCTTGATATGCTTCGGGAGGATGAAGCTCAGCTTAAAGCACTATGTGACGAATGGGATGCGGTCGATTACGATCCCAAATTGGAACTGTTTGTCAATATGTTGCAAGGCGAGTTATTCAATCCGCGGGAAAACAAGAATCATAAACTTGTCATCTTCAGCGAAAGCGTAGATACTGTTAATTGTCTTTATCGTACTATGACCGAGCGTCTTGGGCGTACAGATGTATTGCGTATCACTGCCAAAAACCGTGATAAGGAGCGTAAACGAATAGCCGCCAACTTCGACGCAAACTATAGTGAAAAACAATTGGACGAGTTTAATATTATTGTAACAAGCGATGTGCTGGCGGAAGGTGTCAACCTCCATCGTGCCAATGTCATCGTCAACTATGACTCACCGTGGAATGCAAGCCGTCTGATGCAGCGTAATGGACGTGTTAACCGAATCGGCTCAACATCTGATCTCATTTACAATTACATGTTCTACCCGTCACAAGAGGGTGATAAGCAGATTCAACTCTACAGTAACGCGCTTATCAAACTCCAGGGATTCCATTCGGCACTTGGTGAGGATTCGCAGATTTATTCTCACGAAGAAATTGTCAAAGAGTTTGAATTGTTCAATAAAAATGTGCATGATGAAAATGACGACAAACTTGCTCTTATCCATGAGGTTAGCGAATTGCACAAGGATAATCCTGAACTATATGAACGCATAAAGAATCTGCCGCCGAAAAGCCGTTGTTTAAGGTCGGTCTCATATTGCGAAAACAATAACGATGGTTCCACATTGGTGTTTCTTGCATCAAAAGAAAGGGTGGATTACGTGCTGGTTGGAAGTGACGACGCACCTAATCGTTTGTCATTTATGGAAGCCGTAAAGAAACTTAAAGCCGCTCCTGATGAGCCCGGATTTCCTATCAGTGATATGGAGAAGCGGCATTTCATTCAGGTAAACCGTGCCATTGAGTTGTACAACCACATGCTTCAAGAGCAGGATACAACGGTTTCTATGCGAATAAATTCACACGATAAAGTAGTGCTTGGAGCTTTGAAATTCTTGCGAACAGAGGCTGCGGCAACAATGAGCGATGAGCATGGACGTGGTTTATGCCGCAGACTGCAGTCTTTGGTGGAGCAAGGTGTGTATAATTCACTCCCTCGTCAATTGGGCGATTTGGCGAAACAACAACGTAGCGCAAATCCATTCAGCAAAGAGGATTTGGAGCAGCAGATAATTGACTTGGCAGAAATCTATTGTCCTGATGTTGAGGAGTCAACAAATAACTCAGGAGGCAATTCAGTGCCGGATATTATTATTTCAGAAACATTCATCGCTTAAAACATTAACGATATGAAAGAGACTTTGAGAGATCTTTTCAGACAAAAGTTCAATTATAGCGAATACCGCAAAGTGATATTACAAAACCTGTTACATGCGCAAGAATTGATGCGCGAACCCGAATTTCTTGAGGAAACCAACGATGGTGACCGAATTTATGGCTTGGGTTATCTTCGTGATGCTGACGGTAAAGAAATTGGTTTGTACTACACAAATGTGACGAAAGGTGATGTTCGTCATAAACGTGTGGGATTTCGTAAAATGATGAAGAAATACACGGACTTTGGAGTTGATGCTGCAATTACCGTTTTTGCCGACAAAGAGCACTGGCGTCTGTCGTATATGTGCGATTTGAAAGGCGGTGTGACTGCTGCAAAACGATTCTCTTATATCATGGGCGATGGGGGAATGTACGTTACACCTGTCAATCGTCTTTCGGAATTGGCAGGAAAACGCATAAAACTTGAAGATATCCACGATGCTTTCTCTGTAGAAGCCCTCAGCGACGAATTCTTTAAAGCGTATCATGACCATTATGACATCATTGTGGCAGCGTTGGCACGACTGGGTATGACTGGTGCCGTTTATCACGATTATGTCAAAAAGATGATGGGACGCATAGTGTTTCTGCACTTTTTGCAAAAGAAAGGATGGCTCAACGGCAATCCTACATTCTTGCGCGATTTGTTCTTCTTCAGCCCACATAAGGATGATTTTCTCGACCAAGTGCTGGAACCGTTGTTTTTCGGGATTTTCAACACCGAAAAAGGGCAACGTGAGAAATTGTTTGCCAGCGAGCATTGGGACAAGAACTTGCTGAAAGAGTGGGAGAGTATGCCATATCTGAACGGCGGTCTGTTTGAGCGTGACGAGATTGACAAGATGAATATCAAGTTGCCGGCTTCGCTGTTTGACGATCTTTTCAGTTTCTTGGCTTCCTACAATTTCACTGTTGATGAGAACGACCCTGACGATGCCGAGATTGGCGTTGACCCAGAGATGTTGGGCAAGATTTTTGAGAGCCTTTTGGAAGACAACAAGGCCAAAGGCGCTTTCTACACACCCAAGGAGATTGTACGTTACATGTGCAAAGAATCGTTGATAGCACATCTTGCCTCAAAACTTCCTGATGTATCTGAAATAGTTATACGTACTTTCGTTGAAACCCATGAAATGCAGCCCGAGTTGGAGCCTTATCGAGACACTCTCAGCAATGCTCTTCGTGATGTGAAGATTTGCGACCCTGCCATCGGTAGTGGAGCGTTCCCAATGGGATTATTAAATGAATTATGGCGTTGCCGTGAAGCTCTCGGAATCGGGTTATCCCGTCTTCAATTAAAAAAAGAGATTATTGAAAACAACATCTATGGCGTGGACATCGAGCGTGGCGCCATCGACATCGCTCGTCTGCGTTTCTGGTTGAGCATAGTTGTGGACAGCGATAAGGCGGAGCCGTTGCCCAACTTCGACTACAAGTTTATGCAAGGCAACAGTCTGATTGAGAGTTATGGCGGTTTCGACCTCAGCCGTATTGCGGGCAAGACTGTTGGTCGTCCATCCACAGCCACGCAATTGGTTTTAGGTCTCGACAGCGACTTGAGCCGTAAGAATCTACAACGCCTGTTGCGTGACTATTTCTCCGTAACCGACCACGTGAAGAAAGCCACCATGCGCCAAGCTATCAACGACGAAGTGAAACGTCTCATACTCAACAGCGCAGGCGGCACTCCTTCATTCATTTCGAAACTTAACGATCTTGACCCTTCCGCCAACCAAGACTTCTTCCTTTGGCACACTTGGTTTAAGGATATATTTGATGGAGGAGGATTTGATATTGTGATTGCTAACCCTCCATATGTTAGTGTAAAAGCCATCTCGGCAAAAGATAAAGAACTCTATTCGAATAGATTTGAGACTGGTAAAGGCAGATTTAATCTTTTTACATTGTTTACTGAATTGTTTTATGAGTTGTGTAAAGAAGACGGGTGCTTCTGTTTAATTATTCCAGAAGGCATATACTCAAATATTGAATATAGATATACGAGAGAAATGTTGGTGAAAAAATGTTATTTGAACCGTATTTGCACATTTACTCAACGCGTGTTTGAGGCTTCTGTTGACACCACGATACTATCAGTATTTAAAAAGTGCAAAAAGAATAAGAGTATTCTAATTGATGTGGATACGAAACCAACAAACATTAAGATGAGTCAAGCCGATATATCAACAATTCCATATTACCTTATGCCAGTTAAACTAGAAGGAGATAATAAAAAAATAATAGAGAAATTGCTTCTGTCGGATCAATACGATAGAATAGGTGAGATAATGGAGATTCAACAAGGAATAATATATACTGGACAATCTAAAGAGGATATTTTTGCTGACTATATAAAAGACCATACATATAAACCCATCTTGGATGGTCGAGATATTACAAAATGGAGGATTAATTGGGATATAAAAGAATATGATAAGTATCTATCTTACACCAATAAATTGCATAGGCCTCGAGAAGAAAGACTTTTCTTGGCAGCTGAAAAGATTTTGATGCCTAGAAGGGCAACAAAAATCACAGCCACTATCGATTATCACAAATTCTACGCCTTGAATACAGCATATATATGTTTGAATAAAAGTGATAAGTACAAAATGGAATTCATATTAGGCATATTTAACTCTAAGCTTATAGATTACTTTTACTCAAGTTTATTTATGGGGTGGCAAATTACAATACCTGCATTAGATATCATCCCAATTCCTCGTGTTACAAGTGACGAACAAGAAAGTATTTGTTCGGTCGTAAAAAGCGCTATATCATCCAAAAGTAACAATCCTTATTTTAACACCTTTGAATTAGAAGCTGAAATAGACCATGTTGTTTATCAACTTTATGGGCTTACTCCTGAAGAAATTGCAGTGATTGAGCGGAGCAATTAAATAGCTGTTTTTTTATTAAATCCTATTGAAAAGTTGGCCGTGTCAATAGTATTTTTTTGTATTTTTGCAAAAAAACAACATGGAATTTATTGTTTCACAAAACATAAAAGATTTTTATAGTGTTCTTGAGAATACTGCTACTTTTTACGGTGATTATCACTACAATTCACCGCAAAATGCATTGTCGGGTATGGATCATTATATTATAATGACAGAACAAAGTATTCTTCGTGGAGACAAATTGGATATTTGTAATAATCAAGATACAAAGGAAGAGATTATCCGTTATTTGAAAAAGCGACTAGATAGCACAAAGAATACTTTTTTAATTGCTAGATACAACCAAACACTATGGAATTTATGCAAGCATAACAATTATGCAGAAAAGTCAATTAATGGCTATAGAGAATTGGTCAAAACATATATGGTTGATACATCGGGTGAGCATTTAGAATACACCATTGGTAAAATATGGGACATTATACTGAAGTTATCTAATAATATAAAATCTTCACAAAGGCCTGAAATTGCACAAGAATTATTAAGTGTTATAAAAGATAGTAACAATGGTTTAAGATTGAGGTATTGGTTATTGTATTATTTGCATCAGAATGACAAAACATGTAAATTAATGCAATTGGACTTTATCCATGATGTTTGCATGGATTTATTAGATAAAATTGATGATTATACATGGAATGCTAATATCTTAAAACTCGGATTGTTCTTTGCTGAAAAACATAATAAATCATTATTGCCTTGGTATTATGAGAAACTGGGGGATAATGAGGAAAGAAACATAAAAGACCCAGATGCAGAACCTGATAATATATTGATACCACATGAGAACCAAGGTATATTTGAAAAAATGCTTCGCTATTATGATTTGGCAAAAAACAAAGACAAATACAATATAACTTCAAGGAGATACATTGAAAACAAAAACAAACTCAAGTTTATGACTATTACAAAAGAGGCGGAAATAACACCAGAATTAAAGAATTATATAATTGATTTTATGAATAAAATAAAAGGAGCAAAATTGAAAGATGCTCTTCTATTACTGTCGGTTCACAATAACTTGTTTTTCATTTCATCTGAAACTATGGATAATATGTATAAGTTAGCTGAAGAAAAGGAATATCTACATGCGAAGATATTAACATCGGTCCAAATGGACTTAAATAATAATGCATATCAATCCACATATGAAGATACATGGAAATATGAGTTTTTTCAAAATCACTACATAAATTCTTTCAAAATTATTGTCAATACTATTTTATCGTTAATGGAACAGAAAAAATTGACTTATACAAAAATGCGCAGAGTTTTGATTAAGCAAACGAATTTCGGGGAACTATTTTCTGTCAGGAGGGGAAATACTGAGATAACCTATTGTTGGTTTGATAAAATAAGTGTTGCATTAAAAGATTTTATAAAACAGTTTAATAATATTATTGCGAAGAAGCGCGTAGATTGGAGAACATCACTTACAATGATGACTATTCAGTTTGAGAGTATTTTGCGTGATTATATCAACGTGTATGGCAATGGAAGCATAAAACAATTAGGAGCGTCTAAAGAGGTAATAAGAGAAATACTTTTAGAAAAAGAATTAGAGGAGGCAAAAGATCTTGTTTTTGAAAATGGAGAAAGAATCTTTAGTGATGATGATATGTTGTTGTTTGAATATACATTTATAAAAAAGGGGTTCAATATTCGCAACGATATTGCTCATGGTTTCTATATACCACAAGATTTTACCTGCGAAAAAGCTGTTTTGGTATTTATGTGCCTTATGAGACTAGTTGTTTTTCACAAAAGTAATATGTAGCTACATAATTCGGTATTATAAGATGATCTGAATTAAGACATATTTTCATAGTTATATCATGATGTAAACATCACAATCTCACATCTTGCGAAACCGCAAAGATTTTTGTTCATATTTGGTCGGTAAACAGCCAAATTTAAGTTTTGATATTTGCAAATATCATCAAAATAATTGATGCCCAGTGGGTTAGTGTGTCGAAAAATATTCGATAGTATTTCCAAATGTTATTCCCGTATCTTTGCACAAAAAAGTATGATATGAACAAAAATGACATGGAATTACTAAAAAACAGCCTGAGCATGCTTAAGGGCATTGCCGTACAAGCGGACAGACTTAACGGTGGGCATAATCTGTCTCTAACATTGGATGATGTGTGCGGCATGGCAGAATTTGAACAGGACTGATAGGTTTACGCTTAAACAACTGGTGCTAAACAGGCAACCTTTGCAGAATCGAAATCAGGCGACGAGTACTTCCTATAGCTCATTGTTGAGAATGATTAAGTCTGGTATCGTTGTGCGTAGCACCCATTATGAGGTGGACGATCTATTTTCCCGTCAATGGATTAGCCAGAATCTCCTGCAATAGTGAATAACCAAGAAGGCTTGTATAACCAACCAAAAGAAACTACGTAGAGGGCACCAAGAATGCGTTAGTATCTTTTCGAAGCGCTACCGAGACTTCACCGTGGTGTGAAGGCAATCTAGCAGACAAGGGTTCCGGTAGTTATTATTGTCATAGCTCAATAGAGTCTGGATTGAGCAAAAAGTCGAATATGTTTAGAATAAGGATACCTTTATCGTTCCTATAAGTGGGCTGGAGGCCTCCGACAATGACCACTTTCTGGAAGTTGTCTCCTATTTGCATCAAGGGACGTATTTCTTGCAAGGTCTTTTCTTCGTCAGGGAGGTTAAATGCCGACTGAATATAGATGCGATTGTCTCCTTGGTTGCACACAAAGTCGACTTCAAGAAGAGTGCGCTGGCTTTTGCCTTCAGCATTCTTGGTATTTAATGTGACTTGCCCCACGTCAACCAGTTGCCCTCTTGCACGCAGTTCGTTGTATATGAGATTTTCCATCAAATGAGTGAATTCCACTTGGCGGAATCCGAGCCGAGCATTGCGCAAACCGAGGTCGTCAAAGTAATATTTTGACGGAGTACCAATATATTTGCGGCCTTTGATATCGTATCTTACTGCCTTTTCTACCAAAAAAGCATCTTGTAGCAGGTCAAGGTAGGTCTTTATGGTGTCTACCGTAATGGTGCTCTGTTTTACAGAATGGAAGGTGTTTTTCAACTTGGTGGGATTGACAAGAGAGCCAACGCTGCTGGCAAGCACATCCATAAGCTCTTCCATATCGGCATCGTCGCGCAGGTTGTAGCGTTCTTTGATATCCCTTAGATAAGTGCCTGTGAATAGGTCCTGGAGATAAGTCTTGCGTTGTTCGTTGGAATTCATAGTGCTTGCCTGTGGCATTCCCCCATAGGTAAGGTATTGGCGAAGGCACTGTTCGTGGTTAAGACTATCTTGTGTGGACATAAATTCTTTGAAACAAAAGGGATGGACCCTCACTTCATCACTTCTGCCACGGAAGATTGTAATCACATCACGCGAAAGGAATCGGGCGTTGCTGCCAGTGACATAGACATCAACATTGCTTTTTTTCAGGAAACTATTAAGCACTTCCTCAAAGAACTCCAGACGTTGCACCTCATCAATAAGCAGATAATACATCGAATCGTCGACAATCTTGCTGTCGACAAAATGAAGCAGTTCGTCAGGTTTTCGAAGCGAAACATTTCGATAGTCTTCCAGATCTATCGCAATGATATGGTTGTCATCAACACCGTTGTCTTTTAGCTGTTTAACAAAGAGGTTAAACAAAAGAAACGATTTGCCGGAACGGCGCATACCGGTCACTATTTTTATCAGACCATTGTGTCTTCGACTCCAAAGCTTTTCAATATAGGTGTCTCGTTGTACTATCATTCTGTTCGATTTTTTTGCGTATTTACGCAAATATTTCGACTGCAAAGATACGCAAATTTTTGACATTAAATTAAAATTATTGACAAAAATTTGCATCCGCTACCTTAACCGCACTAACGATCCCTGCGGACGTCAGTACGACCAAATGACACAGGCTGCGCGTTCGGTTACGGCAAATATCGCTGAAGGCAACTCGCGTCATGCCACATCAAAGGAAACTGAGATGCGTCTCACCGATGTGGCTCGCGCAAGCCTTGCGGAACTTGCCAATGATTATATAAATTGGCTGCTACATCATGAGAAAGCGCCTTGGTCTGTTAAATCAAGTGAGCATAAAAAATAACAGGACCGTCGCCAGCCCTGTTAAATCCTCAATAATCAAATAATAAGATCAACCAAGATAACTCTTGAGAATCTTGCTCCTGCTTGTGTGCTTCAAGCGGCGGATTGCCTTCTCCTTAATCTGACGAACACGCTCGCGCGTGAGGTCAAACTTCTCGCCAATTTCCTCCAAAGTCATCGGGTGACCGCCGTTGAGTCCGAAATAGAGACGGACGACGTCGGCCTCGCGTTGTGTCAAAGTCGAGATGGCGCGGTCGATTTCCTTGCGAAGTGACTCGTAAAGGAGCTGTGTTTCAGGTGTCACCACCTCGTCACTCTTCAAGACATCGTACATGTTGTTGTCTTCATCCTGCACGAGCGGAGCGTCCATCGACACGTGACGACCTGCGTTTTTCATCGATTCCTTGACTTCGGCTTCGGTCAAGTCGAGGACTTCAGCTATCTCTTCAGCGTTTGGTTCGCGCTCGAATTCCTGCTCCAGCTTTGCGTATGTCTTGTTGATTTTATTGATCGAGCCGATTTTGTTCAAGGGGAGTCGGACGATACGTGATTGTTCTGCAAGAGCCTGGAGGATGGACTGACGAATCCACCACACAGCGTAAGAGATGAACTTGAAACCTCTTGTCTCGTCAAAACGGCGCGCCGCCTTGATAAGTCCGAGGTTGCCCTCATTGATGAGGTCGGGGAGGCTTAATCCCTGATTTTGGTACTGTTTCGACACTGACACCACGAATCTCAAGTTGGCTTTCGTGAGCTTCTCCAAAGCGGCCATGTCGCCCTGACGGATTCTCTGCGCAAGCTCGACTTCCTCGTCAGCCGTTATCAATTCAACCTTACCAATCTCCTGGAGATACTTGTCCAAAGAAGCTGTTTCCCTGTTGGTAACTTGTTTGGTAATCTTTAACTGCCTCATATTTTATTTATTAAGTTATTCAGTTGTTCAGTTATTCAGTTGATGAGGTTCCTCACCCCTAAAGGGTTCGGAATGACAATCTTGTCATTGCGAGCGAAGCGAGTAATCTCATCAACTTATTAACTACTTCTTCTCGTGTCTTGGGCCTTTATGATCTTTGTGGTCGCCGCCTTTGCGTTCACCGCCCTTGTGCTCGCCACGTGGTCTCTCAGGCTTCTCAACGTAACCTTCCGGTTTCGGCAATAAAGCCTTTCTTGAAAGACGGAGCTTACCAGTCTTCTGGTCGATGTCGATGAGCTTCACCTGAATCTTGTCACCCTCGTTCAAAACGCCGTCCATGGTCTCAAGACGTTTGTAGTCTATTTCCGAGATGTGGAGCAGACCGTCCTTGCCAGGAAGAATCTCGACGAAAGCGCCGAAAGGCATGATTGACTTAACTGTGCCGTCGTAAATCTCGCCGACCTCAGGTACTGCAACGATAGCACGCACTCTTGCCTTTGCTGCTTCGAGGTCTTCTTTGTTTGTAGAAGCAATCTCGACGATGCCGCATTTGTCGTCCTCAGTGATGACGATGACGGTGTTGGTGGTCTTCTGAATCTCCTGGACTACCTTTCCGCCAGGTCCGATGACAGCGCCGATGAAGTCTTTAGGGATGATGATCTTCTCGATGCGTGGTACTGACTCTTTGTAGTCGGCACGCGGCTCGGTGATGGTCTTCGCCATCTCGCCAAGGATGTGCATTCTGCCAGCCTTTGCCTGCTCGAGAGCCTCGCTCAAAACTTCGTATGACAAACCGTCAACCTTGATATCCATCTGGCATGCTGTGATGCCGTCGACAGTACCGGTGACCTTGAAATCCATGTCGCCGAGGTGGTCTTCGTCGCCGAGGATGTCTGACAAGACAGCGTATTTTTCGTTGTCGGTGATAAGACCCATTGCGATACCTGCTACAGGCTTTCTCATCTTAACACCAGCATCCATCAATGCCAATGTGCCACCGCACACCGAAGCCATTGATGATGAACCGTTTGACTCGAGAATGTCGGAAACCACACGGATTGTGTAAGGATTCTCGTCACCGGCAGGAATCATGTTCTTCAAAGCTCTCTCAGCGAGGTTGCCGTGACCGATTTCACGACGGCTTACACCGCGGCTTGCCTTGCATTCACCTGTTGCGAAACTCGGGAAGTTGTAGTGCAGCATGAAGTTGCTTGTGCCTTCAACGACAGCGCCGTCGATGGTCTGCTCGTCGAGCTTGGTGCCCAATGTCACTGTCACCAATGCCTGTGTCTCACCACGTGTGAAGATGGCTGAGCCGTGGCATGACGGCAAAACATCGACTTCTGTCCAAATAGGACGGATCTGGTCGAGTTTACGGCCATCGAGACGTTTGCGCTCGATCAAAATGGCGTCGCGCACTGCCTTACGCTCGATGTCGTGGAAGTAACGTTTTGCCATCGAGGTTTTCTCTTCGAGTTCCTCTTCGGTGTATTTTGTGAGATAGTTGTCAAGGATTGCCTGGAATGCGTCCTCGCGCTCGTGTTTGTTGGCGTTGCCGGTGAGGGCGAAGTCGTAGCATGGCTTGTAGCAGCACTCCATCATGTCGGCGCGCAAATTCTCGTCGTTGACTTCGTGGCAGTACTCGCGTTTTGTCTGTGCCTTCTCAACCTTTGAAGCGAGGTCGAGCTGAGCTTGCACCTGGCCTTTGATGGCCTCGTGAGCTGCTTTCAAAGCGCCGATCATCTGTGCTTCCGAGATTTCTTTTGACTCGCCTTCCACCATGCAGATGTCTTTCATTGTGGCACCCACCATGAGTTCGAGGTCGGCGTTCTCAAGTTCGTCAGCGCGCGGGTTGATGACGTATTCGCCGTTGATCATTGCGACGCGGACTTCTGAGATAGGACCGTGGAACGGGATGTCTGACACTGCGATAGCCGCTGATGCCGCCAATGCTGCGTAAGCATCAGGAAGCACGTTCTGCTCGCCTGAAAGCAATGTTATCTGCACTTGGATTTCTGCGTGGAAATCGTCTGGGAACAATGGGCGGATGGCGCGGTCGACGAGACGTGAGATCAAAATCTCATAGTCTGATGGCTTGCCTTCGCGTTTGAAGAAACCGCCAGGGAACTTGCCTGTGGCAGCGTATTTTTCTTTATAATCGACTGAAAGTGGCAGGAAATCTACGTCGTCTTTGGCTTCTTTTGCAGCTACGACAGTGGCGAGCAACATTGTCTTGCCGCATGTCACAACAGCAGCGCCGTCAGCCTGCTTGGCTAAACGACCTGTCTCGATGGTAATAATATCCTTACCAGTCTGTATGGTTTGTTTGATACCTTCTGAACCCATAATAAAAACTTTTAATAATTAATTAAATAAAACCGCTTTTGTTTAGGTATACAACAATGCAAAAAAAAGGCAATCATGACGTTGCCTTTTTTTGCAAGCGCATTGATCTACAATGCTTTATTTTCTGATACCTAATTCTTTGATGATGGTACGATATCTCTCGATGTCTTTCTTCTTCAGATAGGCGAGGAGCTTTCTTCTCTTACCTACGAGAGAAACTAATGAACGCATTGTGACCAAGTCCTTCTTTGCGCCCTTCATGTGTTCTGTTAAATTCTTGATTCTGAATGTGAACAATGCAATTTGTCCCTCTGCAGAACCGGTATCCTGTGCGTTTTTACCGTATTCTGTGAAAATCTCTTGTTTCTTTTCTGCAGTTAAATACATATCTTTTTTCTTTCTTTCTTTTCGGACTGCAAAAATAATACATTTTTGTTTACAACAAACAAATTTTTGCAAATAATTTCAAAATCTTATATTTTGTTGAAATTCAATATTATACGTCTATTTTTGTGCTAAAATTTTAGCTTGTTTCGGATGGGTTTAAATGTAAATGAGCTTTTTTTAACCTCTTCTGCCAGTTTTATTTTGACAAATATGATGATGAAACACGTGAAAACTGACTGCTGTCAATTCCATTCGTTTTGATGAATGCTAAAAAAATGGATTTTGATGTTGGTTTATTCAAAATAATCACTATCTTTGAGGCGTGATTTAACTGATAAAATATGAGAACTAAATTTACAACATTAATCTCAACAGCACTTGTCGCTCTGCTGCTTGTCACGGCGGTGTCGTGCAAGAAACAAGGCATTAAGAAGGTGGTTGTTGACAATCAGATGGCAGTCTCTTTGTTCTGTGATACTATTTCACTGAGGGAGATTTTGGGTAAAATGGACATCACCACACAAAACTGGCTGCGTGTGAGAGAGGACTCGATTTTCGCATATTATGCCGATTCCGTTAAAGACGTCATAAAGGCGAGCGACCTCCTCGGCAATATCAACGACGTGAATTTTAACACGGAAACTAATTTCACCTTGCCTGAATTTGAGAATGAGAACACGCAAGACACGGTCTTGTTGGTCGACAAATTTGCAACAATCCCGTTCCATTACGACGGATTCGGCATCGACGAAGTGATTCTGCGAAGCGGCGACTTCTCGTTCGGTTTCGAGGTTATCCCGGCGATTCCGTGGCTGAAAAGCATCGAATTGTATTCCAATCAGCTCTTAGACAAAGATGGTGAGCCGTTCTCGCTGGTCCTTAATTATAATAAAGGTGATCAGCACGTCGATCTCTCCAATTACAGAATCGTTCCTGAAAACGACACCGTTAGCTTCTCGTCAAGGGTGACGATGCACTGCGACGCTGGCTTCGTCTTTGAAGGCGGCGATTTTCAGTGTGCGCTCACCGGCGGACTGAAGAATGTGAAATTCAAGACGGTCTACGGAACAATTTCAACACCGATGGATTCGACCTATACCGATAATACAAACATTGATTTCGGTATCAATGGAATATCAGGCGAAGCTTACCTGCCGATTCCTCGTATCTACATTACCTATAGAAACACCTTCGGTTTTGGCGCGGGCGGATATGTCTCGAAACTCGATTTTGTCAACACAAACAACCAGTTGGTGACAAATCTTCTGGCACAAGACAGTGTTGATGTCAATCTATATCCTACAAACGGCGAATGGTATCATAGCAGAATAACAGGCTTTACTGAGAATATCGACGCCCTTGCAGGATATACAAGGATGGACTTTGACGGTGGAGTGAGAATGCTCTTCGGCGATGGCAAGATATCCGTTTCCGACACATCCGCGATTGATGTGCTGGCAGATATTGAAATACCGTTCTCGTTGAAACTGAGCGATATGCACTATACTGACACCTTTGCTGTCGACTTCTCTGGCGCAAGCGGAGCCAGTGAGATTTACGATTACATCGACGAGATTGACTTCTATGTCGATTATCGCAGCGGCATCAGAATCAATGTGGAGTTCCAAGCCGAATTCTTGTATGACAATGTTTTGATTGAGACATTGTACGACAATCCTCAGGCTATTGAATATGGAAGTTCTTTGTCTCATCTCGACCCTTGCGAGGTGACTGGCAATAAGCTCAACAATGTGCTTAGGGCTAACAAAATGGTTCTCAAACTGGGCGCCACAACACCTGGAGAGAATATGATTATGATGATGGACACGGATGATTTGTTCCTGAGGATGAGGATTCGCACCAAGACCTCGGAAGTGAATATTGAAGACATATAAAACAAGGAGGCTGATATGAAAAGATTATATAGATTATTTGTTTTGTTGGCTTTGATTTGCCTCACAGCTGGCGCAAAAGCTCAAAATGACGGTGTCACATTCACTCTGCTTCCGCAAATGCCTTATTCGAATTTCTTCAATCCGGGTATTAGAGTGCCTTATAAGGCGATTGTCGGAGTTGGTGTCTCAAACATCAACTTGTCGGTTTACAGCTCAAGTTTGAAATATGGGAATATTTATGGTAAAAACGCTGCTGGCGAGGATGTCATCGACGGAGTGAAGTTGTTTAACAGTCTGGAGGAACAGGACAACTTCATCAACTTCAATATGTCGTTCGATGTGTTCAATATCGGATTCAGAATCAATAAGTTGTTTGTTAATATTGACTACAGGAACAAGATTAATTCCGAGTTCCAGTATTCTAAAGACTTTGTCGGATTTTTTGTTAAAGGTAACGGCTATTATGTCGGCGATAATCCTTGCGATTTCAATATAGGTGTCGACGGAACGATTTATTCGGAGCTGGGTGTCGGTTTGCAATATGATGTGACTGAGCACTTAACCATCGGCGTGCGTCCGAAACTTCTTGTCGGTATCGCCAATGTCAAGGTGAATAATGAAAGAACGAAGATTTATACTGATGCCGATGATTATTCCATCTCAGCAGATGTGAATCTTAATATCAGGATGGCAAACACGTTTAATGCGAGCATGGAACGCATGGGTGATATCATCAAATTTGTCGATATTGAGAACATGGAACTGAAGGATTTCTTCAGTATACAGAAGAATTTCGGTATGGGTGTTGACTTCGGACTTTCATACGTGTTCAACAAGCACTTCGGACTGTCGGCTGGTGCTTACGACATCGGTTTTATAAGATGGAAGAACACCAAAGTCAAGAATGTAAGCAAAGAAAACTTGGAGATAAACAAGACCCTGTTTAATGATATTTCACAGATTACAGATATGCAGTTGGACTATGAGTCGATGCTCGACAATGTGGTGAAACAGGTATGGGGCAACGATTCGTTGGTCGCCGGTGATGACTACACTACATATCTGAAGAGCAAGATTATGCTTCAGGGATATTATGAGCTGCATCCTACGATTCGTTTTACCGCTGTGGCTCAGATGTATTATGTCAACGGGCAGATGAGACCTGCGATGACAGTGGCTTATAGCGGCGCGTTCCTGAATTTCCTGAATCTGTCGCTCAGCTACACCAATTCAAAATACGCTGGCAGTTCATTGGGCGCAGGTATCGGTCTCCATATTGGAATACTTAATCTTTACGCCGTTACCGACAATATATCGATTGCTTCAAAAATGTTTTCTTCAACAATGGAGATGATGACTTCGTTTGATTCGGCAAACTTCCGTGTCGGTGTCGTTCTGACACTCGGAAAATACCAGAGCTTGAAGAGACTGTTCTCGAAGAGCAATGCTGAATAGCAGTCTTATATAAGACAAAAAAAGGCGACCGAAAGGTCGCCTTTTTTAATTGGTTGTCAGTCGATTAACCTTTGTAGAAAGGCAGTTTCACCACGACTGCAGGGATGAGTTTCTCTCTCACCTTGATGAAGATCTCGCTTCCGACCTTTGAGAAGTCTTTCTTCACATAGCCCATACCGATAGCTTTCTTCACTGATGGAGCCATTGTGCCTGAAGTCACTTCACCGATGTGGTTGCCTTCAGCGTCGCAGATCTCATATTCGTGACGTGCGATTCCCTTGCCTGTGATTTCGAAAGCGACGAGTTTGCGTGTGACGCCTTCAGCTTTCTGTTTCTCGTTGTAAGCGCGGTCGATGAAGTCGTTGCCGTCAACGAACTTGGTAATCCAGCCGAGACCAGCCTCGATAGGTGAGGTTGTGTCGCAGATGTCGTTGCCATAGAGGCAGAATCCCATCTCGAGACGAAGAGTGTCGCGAGCGCCGAGACCGATAGGTTTGATGCCGAACTCTTTGCCTGCTTCGAGAACCTGTTTGTAAACGTTCACTGCTTCTGCATTCGGTATGTAGATCTCGCATCCGCCTGCGCCAGTGTAACCTGTCGTTGAGAAGATGATGTCTTTCACGCCAGCAAATTCAATGATTTTGAAGGTGTAGTATTCCATATCAACGACGTTAGCCTTTGTGAGCTTCTGCATAGCCTTGAGTGCGAGAGGACCCTGCACTGCGAGCTGTGACCACTGGTTGCTCTCGTTGATGAAGTCGACGCCGAGCTTCATGCCCATCTCTTCAGCGACTTTCGACATCCAAGCCCAGTCTTTATCGATGTTGGCTGCATTAGGAACCATGAAATATTCGTCAGCTGAGATGCGGTAAACGAGCATGTCGTCGACGATGCCGCCTTTGCCGTTCGGGAGGCAGGTGTACTGGACCTTGCCGTCAACCAATGCCGCCACGTCGTTTGAGGTGCAGCGCTGTACCAATGCGAAAGCCTTAGGACCTTTTGCGCGGAACTCGCCCATGTGTGACACGTCGAAAACACCAACGCCCTTGCGGACTGTCTCGTGTTCAACGTTCACGCCTTCAAACTGAACTGGCATGTCGAAACCTGCAAATGGAACCATTTTGGCGCCCATTTCATAGTGCATTGCGTTCAATGCAGTCTTTTTCAATTCTGTGTTTTCCATAATATTACGTATAAAAATTAAATTTTCAATATTTCAACCTGCAAAAATAGAAAAAAAATTTGTTATCTTTGCATTAAATTTTGATAAAGATGAAAAATATTAAAAGATATATAATCTTCTTGATAATCATGATGTTGGCGATTCCTGAAATCTTTGCCGCCTATATCTTGATTCCGATGGACGAGACCCAGACCAACCACTTGAAGGCCTACGGCGTGGCATATTGGATTCTTGAAAGAGAGGTCGAGATCAGCTGGCTTCTGAATTATAAAGGTGGCAGTTATCTTGTGCCATATCACGATATGTTTGAGCGCGAATGCAAACTCAGAAATGTGTCATATCAGGTCATTGCCGATGTGCAGGCGGAAGGCATTTTAGCTGAAATAGCCGACCCTGGCGTTAACATGGACGAGATGAAGCTGCAGAAAGTGCCGCGTTTGGCAGTTTATGCACCCAAAAACAACCTTCCGTGGGACGATGCCGTGACACTTGTGCTCACTTACGCTGAAATACCTTACGATGTGATTTACGACGATGAGGTCTTGGATGGCGTGCTGCCCACTTACGACTGGCTACACATGCATCATGAGGATTTTACTGGGCAATACGGCAAGTTTTGGGCAAGATACAGAAATTATCCGTGGTATCAGGAAGACGTAAAGAAACAGGAAGAGACGGCTAAACGTCATGGTTTTGCCAAGGTCTCGCAGATGAAACTCGTTGTGGCGAAAAAAATCCGTGACTTCGTGGCGGGTGGCGGCTACCTCTTCGCGATGTGTTCTGCGCCAGACAGCTTCGACATCGCTCTCGCTGCCGAAGGTCTCGACATCTGCGACGTGATGTTTGACGGCGACGGCATACGTCCCGGCGACCCAAACAGACTCAATTTCGATAACTGCTTCGCGTTCACGGACTTCACCGTCTCGACAAACCCTCAGGAATACGAGGTCTCAAACATCGACGTGACGTTGCGCAGACCGAAATCGGTGAAAGAAGGTAACGATTTCTTTCTTTTGTTCGATTTTTCCGCAAAATGGGATCCTGTTCCAACCATGCTCACGCAATGTCACGAGAAACTGATAAAAGGCTTTATGGGACAGACCACGGCTTTCGACAAGAAATACGTGAAGCCCACTGTTGTGATTCTTGGTGACAACGCCGCTCTTGAAGAGGATCGCTATATCCATGGCGATTACGGCAACGGTTTCTGGACGTTCCTCGGCGGTCACGATCCGGAAGACTACCAACATCTCGTCGGCGACCCTCCAACCGAGCTCGACATGCACCCGAACTCACCGGGATACCGACTTATATTAAATAATGTGTTGTTTCCCGCAGCAAAAAAGAAAAAGCAAAAAACCTGATAAAATGTGGTCGCTGCGCTCCAATGTGTGACCTTCGGTCAATTGCGCGAAGCGCAACACATTCCACGCAGTGGCACATTCCGCGTTAGTGGCACATTCCGCGTTAGCGGCACATTCCGCGTTAGTGGCACATTAAAAATTTTGCACATTATTTATAATGTAAGAAAAATTTTTCTTAATTTTGCGCCCGAAAAATAAAATTGTAATAAAATGGGAAGAGCATTTGAATACCGCAAGGCGGCTAAGATGAAAAGATGGGGGCACATGTCAAGAGTGTTCCCGAAACTCGGAAAAATTATCACAATCGCAGCAAAAGAAGGTGGTCCAGATCCAGATATGAACCCTAAACTCCGTCAGGCTATCTTGAACGCCAAGGCGGAAAACATGCCTAAAGACAATATCGATGCAGCTATCAAACGTGCTACAGATAAGAGCACGGCTGACATGGTTGAAATCGTCTATGAAGGCAAGGGTCCTCACGGCGTTCTCTGCGTTGTGGAATGCGCGACAGACAACACTACACGTACAGTAGCCAACGTCCGTTCATATTTCAACAAAGCGGGCGGCGAGCTTCTGAAGACCGGTCAGCTTGAATATATGTTCACACGCAAGGCTGTGTTCCAGATTGAAATCCCTGCCGGAATGAGCAAGGACGACCTTGAGCTCGAACTCATCGACGCTGGTCTCGAAGAAATCGAAGAGACAGAAGACGGCACATTCGCATACAGCGACTGGACAGCATACGGCACCATGCACGAGGCTTTGGAAGGTATGAAGATTAATATTGTGAAAGCCAACCTTCAGCGTTTTGCCAACAATCCTGTTGCATTCAGCGATGAGCAAATCGAAAGCATCATGAACTTCCTCGACAAAGTTGAAGACGACGAGGACGTTCAGGCAGTTTACACCAACATGGAATAATTGTTCAGTTATTCAGTTAACCAGTTATTCAGGTGGTCAGTTAAAAAAGAAAAGCAGCGATTGCTGCTTTCTTTTTTTTGTATTAAACTGATTAACTGAACAACTGACTAACTGATAACTCCGCAGAGGTGGTACAGCACCCTTGCCCCGACATTTCCATCCCATTCATCGTCTTCGCCAGGCGAGACCTCACATAAATCAAAGCCGATAATTTCTTTTCCTGATTCCTTGATTCTGTTAAGCAAATACATCAACTCTTCGTACTCCATGCCTCCTGGAACCGGAGTGCCGGTGTTAGGACAGAGTTTCGGGTCTAATCCGTCGATGTCAACTGAGATGTATACCTTTTCAGGCAATGCGTCGATGATTTCATCGCAAATCTGCTTCCAGTTGGAGCCTTCGTACATACGACGACGGTTGTCACGGTCGTAAAACACCTTCACGCGTCCATTGGAGTCTTGCACCAGCTGCTTCTCCTGATGGCAGTAGTCGCGAATTGCCACCTGCACCAATTTCTCGACTTTTTCGAGTTTCAAGACATTGTAAAATATTGAAGCGTGCGAATATTCGAAGCCTTCGAAGCGCTCACGCAGGTCGCTGTGAGCGTCGACGTGCAGAACGCCGTACTTGACACCTATATTATTAAGGTATTGGTGATAGGGCAGGGGCGTGCTATGGTCGCCACCCAAAAGCCCCACTTTCTTGCCTTGTTTCTTCCAATATGCAATGCGCTCACGAAGCCAAGCGAACATCTTCTCGAATCCGTCTTCTATGGCTTTGTATTTCGCCTCGTATTTCCATGGGAACTCGTCGGCATCACCGTTTTCTATCGCCTCGATAATCTCTTCGCTGATAGGTGCAAGCTTGTCGTGAAGTTCGCGCAACTCTTTTGGAAACTCATCCATCCAGATGCCGCGTTGCCACAAATCCGGATAGTCGTGATGGCACAAATCCACCTGCATCGAGCCGTCGAACACCGCACTTGGACCGTCAACGGTGCCACGGTTGTAACTTGTGGTTAACTCCCATTCCACAGGAATGATTATTATCTCGGCTTCTTCAGCCGTGCAAGGCAATCCGTAAATTCCGGAGCCTAAAGCCGCCGCCGCATTGGGGTCAAAAGATTTCTCTGACATAATGTTTAAATTTTTGCAAAAATACAAATTTTGTATGGTGAAAATGCAAAATCTTGTATCTATGTCTGAAATTTTTAACAAAAAATTCATTTTTGTGAATAAAATCTTAAAATTTTTTAAGAAAAATGTTCTTGACAAGAAGCTAAAAGCATTGTAATTTTGTAGCGTATTATATTTGTTTAACAGAATTAAAATTCAATTTTATGAAAAAACAAAAGGATCCTATTGCAGAAGCGAGACGTTATGTGGAAAACGCCCGCAAGACATTAAGCGAGAATGGTGAATTAAATGTCGAAACAAAACGCTATGAAGATGAAAAATACGTAAGAGCTGCTGGTAATTATCTTTGGCTTGGCGTGCTTATGGCTCTTGATGCAGTATTTCATGTGCGGAAAGATCGCAGGACACGGGTAGATATTAATAACTATCTGGATGCGATAGGGAAACGCGACAGAAAGCTACTTGATTATGTTAACGATGGTTATGATGTGATGCATCTGTATATGAATTATGATGGTAATCAAGCTAAAGGTGTAAGTGACGAGGGTTTTCGACTAGCAAACACCATTATTGACCGCTGCGAAGCAATGGTTTAAAACAAAGAAATCCCGCCATTCGGCGGGATTTCTTATTTTCATCGGATTATTCCAGTGTATGGATTACCAATCCTGATCTGAGCTTCGGCTCAAACCATGTGGTCTTAGGTGGCATGATGTTGCCAGTGTCAGCAATGTCGATGATCTGTTTCATTGAAACAGGATACATTGCGAATGCGACCTTCATCTCGCCGTTGTCAACACGACGTTTCAACTCGCCGAGACCGCGGATACCGCCAACGAAGTCGATGCGCTTGTCGGTGCGGAGGTCCTTGATGCCGAGGATGTTGTCCAACACGTTGTTGCTCAAGATTGTAACATCGAGAACGCCGATTGGGTCGCTGTCGTTGTAAGTGCCAGGTTTTGCTGACATCTTATACCAGTGACCGTCGAGGTACATGCTGTGCTCGTGCAACTTGGCTGGCTTGTAGATTTCTGTGCCCATGTCGGTGACTTCGTATGTCTTGCCGAGAGCCTTGATGAACTCGTCTTTGCTCAAGCCGTTCAAATCCTTAACAACGCGGTTGTAGTCGATGACGTTCAGCTGGTTGTCAGGGAAGATAACTGTCATGAAGAAGTTGTATTCCTCTTTGCCAGTGTGATGTGGGTTGTGCTCTTTCTTTTCCTGTCCGACCAATGCTGCTGCAGCGCTGCGGTGGTGACCGTCAGCGATATACATTGCAGGGACTTTCTTGTCGAAGAGTTCAACTAACTTGGCGATGGTAGCCTTGTCGTCGATGACCCAGAAACGGTGACCGAAACCGTCTTCCTTGGCGATGAAGTCGTAGATTGGCTTATCGTGGCGGACGATATTGTTGACGATGGCGTCAATCTCGTTCACTGCAGGATATGCGAAGAACACTGGCTCCACGTTGGCGTTGGTGATGCGGACGTGTTTCATACGGTCCTCTTCCTTGTCCTTACGTGTTAACTCGTGCTTCTTGATGACTTTGTTGATGTAGTCCTCGCTCCATGCGCATGCCACGATACCATACTGCCAGTGTGCGTCGGCAGCTTTCGGGTTCATGCTCTGAGCGTAGATGTACAGCTTCTCTTCGTTGTCCTGGACGAGCCATCCGTAGTCTTTGAACATGTTGAAGTTCTCAACAACTTTGATGTAAGTCTCAAGGTCGCTGTCTTTGTGGCCGGCTGGAAGGTCGATTTCAGCTTTGGTCACGTGGAGAAGGCTGTAAGGGTTGCCTTTGCATTCCTCACGTGCTTCCTCAGTGTTCAAAACGTCGTATGGTCTTGAAGCTAATTTCTCAACGATATCAACCGGTGGACGATATCCTTTGAAAGGTTTTATAACTGACATTTCTTTATCGATTTAATTATTCAAATTTTAATATTGTAGAGACGATGTGCACATCGTCTCTACGCCATTTTATTATTTGTTGACTTGGAATTTTGTGCAACCATCTTTGAAGAAGCCCACGATTTGGCGAGCTGCTGCAAGACCTGCGTTCATGTTAGCCTCAGCTGTCTCAGCGCCTTGTTTCTTAGGTGTTGCGAAGAAACGTGGAGCGAACTGTGCCAATGCCTCTGCGTTTGCTGGAGCGATGTCGGTGACATACTTGAAATCTGCTCTTTCAGCGAGCATCTTCTCCATGTCAGCCTCGTTGATGACTTCCTTACGAGCTGTGTTGACTAAGCAGCCACCCTTTGGCATCTTCGAAAGAAGAGCGTAGTTGATACTGTTCTTTGTCTGGTCGTTTGCCGGGATGTGCAATGAGATGTAGTCGCAGTGTGCGTAGAGTTCCTCGAGTGTTGCAGGGACGTGAACGCCTTCAGCTTCCATCTTCTCTGTTGGTACGAATGGGTCGAATGCCCAGACTTCCATGCCGAGAGCCTTGGCTTTTTCAGCCACGAGGCGACCGACGTTACCGTAAGCCTGGATACCGACTCTCTTGCCCTTCAATTCGCAACCTGTGCCAGGTTTGAATGTGTTACGTGCCATGTAGATCATCATACCGATTGCCAATTCAGCAACTGCGTTTGAGTTCTGACCTGGAGTGTTCATAGCGACGATACCTCTTGCTGTGCAAGCTGCGAGGTCGAGGTTGTCGAAACCTGCGCCGGCGCGAACCACGATCTTGAGGTTCTTGGCGTGGTCGATGACTTCCTTGGTCACTTTGTCTGAACGCACGATGAGAGCGTCAGCGTCAGCGACTGCATCGTAGAACTGCTGCACGTCGGTGTATTTCTCGAGTTTTGCGAAGTTGTAACCAGCTTCTTCGACTATTTTCTGGATTCCATTGACAGCTGCTGCTGAGAATGGCTTTTCTGTTGCTACTAAAACTTTCATTTTATTATAAATCTTTATTTGATCCTGGAAAACACAAGCATATTCCTTATCAATCTTTTTTTCAAAACCGAAGCGAACATCCCTGATTTCCATGACGATAATTTTTACTTGTTAGCTTTTTCGAAGTCTTGCATGCACTGGACGAGAGCCTCAACTGACTCGATTGGGCAGGCGTTGTATAATGAAGCGCGGAAGCCGCCGACTGAACGGTGACCCTTGATACCGACCATGCCGCGTTCTTTTGCGAATGCCATGAAAGCGTCCTGGAGGTCTTCACGACCTGGAGCCATCACCCAGCAGTGGTTCATGATTGAACGTGAGTCTTTTTCAGCTGTACCGACGAACATTGAGTTGCGGTCGATTTCTTCGTAGAGGAGGTTTGACTTCTTAACTGCGAGCTTGTTCATAGCCTCGACACCACCGATGGTGTTCTTCAACCATGTCAATGTCTCGTGCATAACGAAGATAGGAAGTACTGGAGGTGTGTTGAACATACTGACGTTCTTAGCTTCTTCTGCAGCGTGTGTTCTGTAGTCAACCATTGTTGGAAGTGGGTTCATATAAGCGCGGTCGCCGATGTTGCCAAGGAGGTCTTTACGGACAATGACGAATGTCACGCCAGCAGGACCGACGTTCTTCTGAGCGCCACCGTAGATCAAACCGTATTTCTTCACGTCGACTGGACGGCTCATGATGTCTGATGACATATCAGCAACAAGTGTCACTGGGCAATCCATATCGGTGCGGATCTCTGTACCGTAGATTGTGTTGTTTGTTGTGATGTGGAAGTAGTCAGCATCTGTTGGGATTGTGTAGCCCTTCGGAATGTATGTGTAGTTCTTGTCTTCTGATGAAGCTACGATCTCGACTTTACCGAACAATTTGGCTTCTTTAGCTGCTTTCTTTGCCCAAACACCTGTCTGGAGGTAAGCTGCCTTAGTCTTCAGAAGGTTAGCCGGCACTGTGAAGAACTGTGTGCTTGCGCCGCCACCGAGGAAGAGGACCTCATATTCTGCAGGAATATTGAGGATGTCGCGCCACAACTGACGTGTTTCTTCCATGATACGCTCCCAACCTGGAGTACGGTGTGAAATCTCCATCAAACCGATACCTGTGTTGTCAAAATTGCGAATTGCGTTGATTGTTGACTCAACGGCTTCTTTTGGAAGGACGCATGGTCCCGCATTGAAATTGTGTTTCATTACGTTATATTTTAAGTTGTTATTATTTAAAAATTCATTAAAAAATTCTGCTTTTTCTGCGTTGCAAAGTTACTAATTAATTTAATATAAAACACAAAAGTGAAAAATGTTTTTATTTTAATGATTTTTGTTATCTTTGCATAAATAAATGTTCGCTCATGAAAGATGTGAAAAAAATATTTTCAGCTTTTAACGCATTGAATATCAGAGAAATATTTACTGATGATTTGATCCGGAAAGCTATATATAATAATGTGTGGTTTACGGAGGATAACATTGCCGAAGCGATAAAAAACCTGGAGAGTTTTATTCGGCGGTTGTCGCAAACCGACATTCATTCTGCCTGCTGCCATACGGTTGCTGTTGTCATGAATGGCATGACACCGTTGGAAAGCTTGTACGATTTGCTTATAGTTATCGTTTCGGGGAACAAATTCGTCGGAAAGCTTTCTCCCGACGACAATATTCTTGTCCAGGCGTTTGTTGAGGCTTTGATTTCCGCCGAGCCGGAAATAGCTTCGGAGATTTCATTCGTAAACGGTCCTTTCGGAAAATATGACGCGATAATTCTGAGCGGAAACAGGCAAAATTGTGCTGTCTTGGAGAATTATCTTGCAGGGAAACCGCACCTCATTCATGTTGAAGATGATGGTATTCAATATCTTAAAGGCGATGAAACCGAGGATGAACTTGAAGAGATTGCAAAAAAATGCTTTGTCAATTTTGGAAGGGGAGACGGTTCGGTTAGAAATCTTTTTGTTCCGCAAGGCTATGATTTTAAGCCGCTTTTGTCAGCTTTCGCAAAATGGGAGCACATAAGACATCATGCGCGATATTTCAACAATTATGAATACTGGAAGTCGGCGTGTATCATAGGAAAGACACCTTGCATCGACAACGGCTTCGTGATTTTGAGGAAATCTGGTGACTATAATCCACATGTAGGAGAAATTTTTTACCATGAATATGAATCTTTGTCAGAAATCATGACAAATTTTCAGAAAAAAGATATGACAGGGGAGACGATGGAATTTTTAAAGAATTTATAACATGCTGAATATCAACAAAAATATTTTTTTTAAAAAATTTTCATAAAAATGCTTTTTGTATAATAAAATGTTGTATTTTTGCCGTCCGAATTGAAAGGAAAATTATACAGCAATGAAAAAAGACATACATCCAAAGAATTACAGACTGGTCGTGTTTAAAGACATGTCAAACGACCACGCTTTCATGTCACGTTCCACCATCAATACCAAAGAGACTATCGTTTGGGAAGACGGCAACGAGTATCCGTTGGTGAAACTTGAGATTTCAAACACATCACACCCATTCTACACTGGTAAGATGAAACTTGTTGACACAGCAGGTCGCGTTGATAAGTTCAACAACAAGTACAAAAAATTCCAGGAAGCCAAGAAAAAATAATCCAAGAATAGGTTTGTTAAATTTTTCATAATGAAGTTTTGCCCTTGCCAGAAATGACAAGGGCTTTTTTTGGCATGATTTTTGATTGGAGGGTTTCCAGAAAGACGTTTTTTTATGGGTAATCAAATCAACCACGATATAATTTTCAGCGACATTGTGGAGACTGAGACTGAATTTATTCCACTGTTCTCGCCTGAAGACGAAAAACTGATGAATGCTGAGCAGCTCCCCGAGGAGTTGCCTATTATGGCTTTGCGTAACGCCGTGCTTTTCCCTGGTGTGGTGATACCAATCACAGTGGGCAGAAACAAGACCACACGTCTTGTGAAAGACGCATATAAAAAAGGTATGGATATTGGTGTCATCGCCCAGCGCGACGCCAAGGTGGAGGAGCCTCAGCAAGCTGATCTCTTTGAAATCGGCACTATTGCGCAGGTGATGAAGACACTGCAGATGCCTGACGGCAATACCACCGTTATAATTCAGGGCAAGCGCCGTTTCAGACTTGAGGAGATAACCGGCACCGAGCCATATCTTATGGGTAGGATTACGCCTTTCGGCGTGAATCAGGTGGTGCCGCGTGACCGTCAGTTTAAGGCGCTGATACAGAGCATCAAGGACATGGCGATGCAGATAGTTCAGAAATCAGGAGCAGTGCCGTTTGAGGCGACATTTGCCATCCGAAACATCGAAAGCCCTTGGTTTATGGTGAATTTCATCGGCAGTAACCTTGTCGCCAACATGGAGGATAGGCAACGACTGCTTGAGATTGATGATATCACCAAGTTTGCCACGGCATTGCTGGAACTTCTGACAAATGAGTTGCAGATGGTCGACCTCAAACAGCAGATCCAAAGCAAGGTTAAGACAGACCTCGACAAGCAGCAGCGCGAATACCTTTTGAACCAGCAACTTAGAACTATTCAGGAAGAACTCGGTGGAACACCAAATGAGCAGGATGTCAAGGAACTGACACAAAAAGCTGCCAAAAAGAAATGGAGCAAGGAAGTGGCGGAAGTTTTCGACAAGGAACTTCAGAAGTTGCAGCGTATGAACCCACAGCAGGCAGATTACGGCATCCAGCATAATTATCTCGAAACACTTGTTGAGCTTCCGTGGAATGAATATACAAAGGATAACTTTGACTTGGAGCATGCGCAAAAAGTTCTCGATAAAGACCATTTCGGACTCGACAAAATCAAGGACAGAATCGTTGAGCATTTGGCGGTTTTGAAGCTGAAAAACGACATGAAATCCCCGATTTTATGTCTCGTGGGACCTCCAGGAGTTGGTAAGACATCGTTGGGTAAGTCGATAGCTAAAGCGTTGGGACGCAAATACATACGTATGTCGTTGGGTGGCGTTCGTGATGAATCAGAGTTGCGTGGACACCGTAAGACATACATCGGCGCAATGCCTGGCAGAATCATTCAGAATCTGAAAAAAGCGAAGTCGTCGAACCCTGTTTTCATTCTTGACGAAATTGACAAGGTGAGCGGCAACAACATCAGCGGCGACCCGCAGGCTGCTTTGCTCGAAATCCTTGATCCTGAACAGAATAACACCTTCAATGACAACTTCATCGAGTTGGATTACGACCTCTCGAAGGTGATGTTTATCGCCACCGCGAATAACCTTCAGACCATTCACCCGGCCTTGCGCGACAGGATGGAAATCATCGATTTGAACGGTTATCTGCGTGAGGAGAAATATCAGATTGCAAAACGCCATTTGATTCCAAAACAGCTCAAGGAACACGGCTTGAAGGCAAAAGATGTGCAGTTTTCTGAGGAAATAATCTACAAAATCATCGACGACTACACTCGTGAGGCTGGCGTTCGTAACCTTGAACGCAGAATCGCCGACGTGATTCGTAAGAAGGCGAAAGCAATCGTTGTTGGTGGCGATTATGAGAAGAAAGTCACCGAGGACGATTTAAAGAAAGCCCTTGGTGTGCCTATGCATCACGATGAGGAGGAGGTGAAACATACTATGCCAGGTGTCGCTATCGGATTGGCTTGGACACCAGTCGGCGGCGAGATTCTGTCGATTGAAGTCAGCTTGAGCAGGGGCAGGGGAGCGCTGAATATGACAGGCAATCTCGGCGACGTGATGAAGGAGTCGGCGACGATAGCATACGAGTTTATCAAGGCACATGCCAACGAGTTGAAAATCAATCCAATAGTGTTTGAGGAATGGAACGTTCACATCCATGTTCCGGAAGGCGCTACACCTAAGGACGGTCCGTCGGCAGGTATCACCATGCTGACAGCGTTAACGTCGGCATTCACTCAGCGTCGTGTCAAGGATAAGCTTGCGATGACAGGCGAAATCACGCTTCGTGGCAAGGTGTTGCCGGTTGGAGGCATTCAGGAGAAGATGCTGGCCGCCAAGCGCAACGATGTGACAGATGTCATTTTGTCACGTGACAACGAGCGCGATTTCATGGATATCAAGAAGGAATACATCGAAGGCCTGCAGTTCCATTTCGTCGACAACATGCTCGAGGTTTTGGACCTTGCCCTGGAGAAGGAGCAGGAGGTTAATTCATTGGATTACAATAAGTTCTTGGTGGATTCGCATCGGAAGGTTACGGGATTTAAAGCGTAACCAATAAATACAGGATGTGATTGTGAAATATGGGGTGTGGTTTGTAAATGTGTAATATGAATGGGGAATACGAATATGAAATTCGGGATAATGAATGATGTGATTGCATTATTTTATCCCAAAACATTAATCAACGCCGTGTAGAGACGCGATTCATCGCGTCTCCAGATTATGAAACGCGTTTCATAATAATTACGATATATTTTGATGCGATTTAAATCGCATCATCATGAGACGCGATGAATCGCGTCTCTACGGGGAAGAATTGGATGATTGGGATGAAAAAATGAATGTATAATTAAAAATCGAAATTTATGACATTGTATAAAAACAAATATCGTATTGAATCAAATCGCAGCCAACGTCATGATTATAATGGCGAATTTGGTGCGACGTATTTTATTACAATTTGTACTGAAAATCGGCGACATTATTTTGGTGAAATCTACAATAAATCAATGCATTTGTCGAAAATTGGTAATTTTCTTGATGAATTGATTCAAAACATTGGACTATATTATGATTACGCGCAGATTCCAAATTATGTGATAATGCCGCATCATGTACATTTAATTTTAAAAATTGACTGGCATAAATCACATCTGGTTGACGAGGACAAAAATCCAATGAAAAACAAAACTATTGGCACGGTAATTCGTGGTCTGAAGGCACGAGTGACCAGATATGCCAATGAAAATGGTTTGCTGTTTCAATGGGAGAGGAACTACAATGATGAAATAATCTGGAAAAACGATGATTTACAAAATGTTATCGGCTATATCAATGATAATGTGAAAAACTGGAAAGAATAATCTGGTTAATCTTGATGTCGAAAATTTCGACTTCAAAAATTTTGCATAGTTTTGTTATTTTTGTCCGTTATTTCAAAAAATTGTTTATCTTTGCCTTGTCAAACTAACAAATAATATTAAGAAACAGACATTTAGATAGATAAAAGACATAAAAAGGCGTTTTCGCTTTTCTTGGTGTACCTGAAATCGGCAAATTTTAGTGTAATACTACGGCAAGAAAGGAGAAATGCTCACAACACCGTGAGCTTTCTTGTTTAGTAGTATGGGTTTTGCCGAACCTCAGGTACGAGACAGAAATAGTTCGCGGTTTTTTTGTTATCATATTTAAATTAAATACCATGAAAGATTCTATTAAATTATTGATTGGAATAATAATGTTGACCATTATTGTTTCTGGGTGTAAAAAAGATTCTGACAATACGTCAAATTTAGGTGGAAGCGGAGGTAATACTAATAGTGATGTGAAGGTAACGACTTATTCTCCACAAAACATTTCTAATACGAGTGCTTTGTGCGGTGGCGATGTCGTTGTTATCCAAGGACTATCGTTAACTGAAATTGGAGTTTGCTGGAATACAGAAGGAAATCCAGAAGCAAATGATAATCATGTGTCTACGGAAGTGTGGGATGAACCATTTATATGCACAATAACTGGACTTGAACCAGAAACGCGTTATTATGTAAGAGCTTATGCTTTGCGAGGATTGGAATACTATTATGGCGAGATAAAAACATTTACGACAACACTAAACCCTACAAATATTACGATTCATACATATACTCCACAGGAAATTACTACATGCTCTGCCGTTTGTGGTGGTGATGCTGTTGTAACCAATGGCTTATCATTAACGGAATTGGGTGTATGTTGGAATACTGAAGGAAATCCTTTGCCAAGTGATAATTTTGTGTCGACAGATATTTGGAATGAGCCTTTTGTATGTACTATTACTGGTCTTGTTGGAAATACAACATATCATGTTAGAGCCTACGCATTAGATGGGATGCAGTGTTATTTTGGAGAAGAAAAAGTGTTTACAACACAGCAAATGTGGGATGAATTGTATTATTATGATGATAATCCAATTCATATGGCTTTAAGGGAGGAACACAAGATTGTTGATTCTTCAGCATATCCTATAATCTATACATCTTCTAACAATATGTATGTAACAGTTTCGGAAGATGGTATTTTGACTGGAAAGAATGTTGGGAGTGCTCAAGTAACATTGGACAATGGTTTTCATAGTTTAACAATTGATGTAATTGTTGATTTGTTTAGAGAGCCGACTTTTGAATTTGGATGTGGCGGTGATAGGATAAGAGAATTGTATGGCAATCCTTATCAAGCAGGATATGTTAACGATACGCTTTTGGTTTACCAATATACAGGTTATAATGGCTATTCATATGCATGCGGTGAAATGGACTTTTGCTTTGATAATGGAAGTTATTTTGAGGCGGATTTATATATTAGACCTACTGTGGAGCATTTGCTTAATTGTTATCTTGAAGAGAATTTTACATTTGAAACTACTCTGAATGATACTATATCGATTTATAGAAACAAAATAGATAATAGCGTTATGTGTGGAAAATATGACTCACACAACCCATGGAATGAGATTTGTTTATATTATTTTAGGGCTGACTACATAAAAAGCCTTAATGCTGTTTTGAATAAACCTAGGAACATAAATGTCAGAAGAAATGATTAGTTATGACATATGTAGTCTTTGTAAAAATCTTGTTAATCTTGTAAATCCTGTCTAAATATAATCTTCTCTGAAGTATAAACCTCGCCGGCGGTTGTTTGAATCACAGCTTCAAGTTTTAAGTCTGGGGTGTCTTTTGCGAGATATTCCAGACTTTTATTCTGTATAAATGTCAAAATTTCCAAAAACCTCTTGACAACAAACCTTTTTTGTCTTATTTTTGCATCTGATTTCGAATCAAACTCCAAAGAGCATCGTAATATTTATTGAAGAAAAAGCAATCGCTTGATTGCCAAATGTTTATGAATTGTTGAATAAGTTTAAAATTAAAAATGCGTATGAATATACCTTTTGAAAACAGTAAAGAAGACATTAAAATTCGTGAAGGAATTATTTCACAAGTGTATCGTCGTTGGACGGAGGAGAATCCGGATAAACGTGTGTATAATCGGTCATTGAAAGATTATATAAACATTCGTTATTTGTCGATTACAGAGACCAAGCATCATGCTGCTAAGAGCTATTATTCGACTTTAGCTATGCTTCAACTTGATACAATATTGAGATATTCTGTAAAATTCGGCAACCCCAAACGTCCCAAGAAAGGCGTAAAAAATCAGGAGCATTTTATGCAAATTCAGGAAATGCATTATGAATTGGTGGGCATTGGGGTGGTGAAAATGACGGTTGGAATTAAACGTAACGGGGAGAAAATTCAATATTGCATTACAGCGATAAGGGCATAAAAAAAAGAAACCGACAGGTTGGCTCTCTCCGAAGAGGTCATCGCCAAATTGTGGACGTCGATACGGACTGTTCCCCTATTGATTTCTGGGTGCAAAGATACAAACTTTTTTAATAAGTGCAGCTGTTTTTGAAAAATTTTTTAAGAAGACAGAAGCCAGGAGGCAGAAGTCAGAATGCTAAGTCTTGTGCAAATAATTTTGTCGGAGGTGTAAACCTCTCCGGCGGTTGTTTGAATCACTGCTTCAAGTTTTAAGTTTGGGATGTCTTTGGCAAGATATTCCAGACTTTCCATTATTTCGTCGAGGTGGAATTGTTAAAACTTTTTAAGATTTAATTCATTTTCATGCTTTTTTAGTTAAAAATCACTTTTTGACTGCAAAAAACAGTATGACAATAATTGACTTTTGGTTCTTTGAATATAATTTTGCCATGTAAATTAAAATTTATAATTATGGCAAAGAAAAGTATTGTGAAATTCGAGCAAATCGAAGATAAGATAATCGATTTGCGTGGGAAGCAAGTTATTATCGACGCAGACGTCGCTGACTTGTACGGAGTTGAGACAAAAGTTATTAACCAAGCTGTTAAAAACAATCCGAAGAAATTCCCGGAAGGTTATGTATTTACTGCGACTAACGAAGAAATGGAACTGGTCAAAAATTTTGACCAGTTCGCTAATTTGAAACATTCATACGTGCCTGTGAAAGCATTCACTGAAAAAGGCCTTTACATGTTGGCAACCATTTTGAAAAGCGATGTGGCAACTGAAACAACGATTGCAATCATCGAGACTTTTGCAAAATTGAGAGAACTGGGAAGAACTATTTCACAGATGTCGCAACCTCAAGATAAAGAAACACAGCAACAATTAGTCGAAAAGAGTGACAATATCATTTCTGATATTATCGGTGATGACCTGAAAACCACTGAAACCGAATCAGAATTTGAGCTGAATTTCGCCGTGGTCAAACTGAGGCATAAGGTTGTAAGGAAAAAGGAGAATAATAAGTGAGTTGAGAAGACAGAAGCCAGAATCCAGGAGACAGAATATTAAATCCTGTTAATCTTGTAAATCCTGTCTAAATAAAATCTTGTCAAGTTTGCCAAAAACCACTTGACAACGAACCTTTTTTGCCTTATTTTTGCAACTGATTTTGAATCAAACTCCAAAGAGCATCGTAAAATTTATTGAAGAGGATGAAATCGCTTGATTGCGAAATGGTTATGAATTGTTGAATAAATTTAATATTTAAAATGCGTATGAATATACCTTTTGAAAACAGTAAAGAAAATTTTAAAATTAGAGAAGAAATTATATTACAAGTGTATCGTTGTTGGACGGAAGAAAACCCGGATAAACGTGTGTATAATCGGTCGTTGAAAGATTATATAAACATTCGTTATTTGTCGATAACCGAAACAAAACGTCATGCAGCTAAAAGTTATACATCCACATTGGCATTGCTGCAACTAGATACAATATTGCGCTATGCTGTCAAAGTTGGTAAACCAAAACCAACAAAAAGAGGAAGCAAGAATCAGGACAATTTTGTCCAAATTCAAGTTATGAAATATGATTTGGTTGGTATAGGGATGGTAAAAATGACTGTCGGTATTAAAAAGTCAGGGGAGAAGATACAATACTGTATTACAGCGATAAAGGCATAAAAAAAGAAACCGACAGGTTGGCTCTCTCCGACGAGGTCATCACCAAATTATGGACGTCTAAACTGGACTGTTCCCCTATTGATTTCTGGGTGCAAAGATACAAATATTTTTGAACCGTGCAGCTATTTTTGAAAATTATTTTTTCAGAAGTATAAACTTCTCCGGCGATGGTTTGAATCACTGCTTCAAGTTTTAAGTCTGGGGTGTCTTTTACGAGATATTCCAGACTTTCCATTATATCTTCGAGGTGGTAGCGGCGGGCGTGGGCGCCACGGTCGAAATGACGATGTGAAACTGTTAAAATATTTTTAGATTTCCTTCATTTTCGTGAAACTTATGTTAAAAATCAATTTAAACCGGCAAAAATTGACATCACTTTAATAGGTGTTCAATTTTTTGACTATAACTTTGCCATGTAAACTTTAAAAATTATTATTATGGCAAAGAAAAGTATTGTAAAATTCGAGCAAATCGAAGACATGATTGTCGAATTGAGAGGCAAACAAGTTATCCTTGACATGGATGTTGCCTCGTTGTATGGAGTTGAAACAAGAATTGTAAATCAGGCTGTTAAAAACAATCCTGAAAAATTTCCGGAAGGTTATGTGTTTGCTACTACTGACAAAGATTTAGAGGATATCAAAAATTTTGACATCCTCGAAAGAATTAAATTTTTCAAGAGTAATCCAAAAGCTTTCACTGAGAGGGGACTTTACATGCTCGCAACAATCCTGAAAAGCAAGAAAGCCACTGATACAACGATTGCAATCATCGAGACTTTTGCAAAATTGAGAGAACTGGGAAGAACAATCTCACAGATGTTGCAACCTCAAGATAAGGAAATTCAGCAGCAATTGGTTGAAAAGAGCGACAACATCATATCCGATATTATAGGAGACGACCTGAAAACCACTGAAACCGAATCAGAATTCGAGCTGAATTTCGCTGTGGTGAAACTGAGACACAAAGTTGTTCGGAAAAAGGAGAATAATAAGTGAGTTGAGAATCCAGAAGTAAGAAGCAAGAATGTTTAAAATCCTGTTAATCTTGTAAATCCTGTCTAAATAAAATCTTTTCTGAGGTATAAACTTCTCCGGCGGTTGTTTGAATCACAGCTTCAAGTTTTAGGTCTGGGGTATCTTTTGCGAGATATTCCAGACTTTCCATTATCTCGTCGAGATGGTAGCGGCGGGCGTGAGCACCACGATATTTGCCGTTGGGCGTGAAGTCGCTCTCAATCTCCTCGTATTCGACGCGGAAAAAGGTTGATCCATCGTCGAGAGGGTGAGAGAACTTGAAGAACGGCTCCTCAAACGAGATGTCGTAACTCTTTGAATACCTGAAGTTTACGTCGAGAACGAAATAAGGCCACTCGGGAAGAATTTTCTTCGCCTCCATCTTTATTTGAACCTTGTGTGACGCCACATCGGCAAGACTGTCAATCACTTCCATGGGGAAGAGCGGCACGTTGGTGGCGTTTGAGCGCATGAAACTCAACAGTTTGTCACGGTTGTTCAATGGAATGACTATCGTGCGGTCACCGAAATCGGTGATGACGAGGACGCCGCGGTCGCTGTGGATTTTCTTAATGCGCATTGAGTGAAAAATTTTTGCAAAAGTAAACAAAAAAGTGATAACTTTGCAAAAGGATTTCTCGACAAGCTCGAAATGACAGCGGTTTGTCATTTCGACTGAAGCGAAGCGGAATGGAGAAATCCTCTGTTATGAAGAAATTATTATTTGTATCGATATTATTGTTACTTCTCGCTTCCTGCGGAAAGCGCGACGCTGATTCGAACTTGAAGATTTTCAAGTACAACGAGGCGGCGGGGATCCTCACTTTGGACCCGATTTATGCTAAGGACCAGCCGCATATCTGGGCCTGTAACCAATTGTATAACAGCCTCGTAGCCTTCGATAACGAAATGAACGTGGTGCCGGCGGTAGCGAAGAGTTGGGACATCTCCGAGGATGGCAAAACCTACACTTTTTTGCTTCGCAACGATGTGTTTTTCCACAACGACAGCTGCTTCAACGGACAGAGTAGGAGGGTGGTGGCTCAAGACTTTGAATACTCATTCAATAGATTGATTGACAGAAAGTTAAGCTCGCCAGGAACCTGGATTTTTGCTCAAGTGAAACAAGATGAAAACGGATATGCTTTCAAGGCTTTGAATGACTCGGTTTTTCAAGTTGAACTCGACAAGCCTTTTCCGGCGTTTCTTGGCATATTATCAATGACTTACGCCTCGGTGGTGCCTCACGAAGCGGTTGAGTTTTACGGTGAAAATTTCGGTCGTCATCCAGTGGGAACCGGACCGTTTAAATTCCAATATTGGAAGGAAGGCGTGCGCTTGGTTTTGCGCAAAAATCCTGAGTATTTTGAGTTTGAAAATGGCGAACGCTTGCCATATATCGATGCCGTTTCGGTGAGTTTTCTCATCGACAAGCAAGTGGCTTTCATGGAGTTTGTGAAAGGAAAAACCGATTTTATGTCGGGTGTGGATGCGCGTTACAAGGACGAACTTCTGACTCGCGACGGCTTTTTGAGAAGCAAATATGAAGACCGCTTTTATCTGATTCGTGAGCCGTATCTAAATACTGAATATCTCTCGTTTTACATTGATAATCAGGAGGAAAGAGACGATAAAGAACGTCAGGTGGCATTGCGCCAGGCGGTGAATTATTCGATTGACAGGGAGAAGATGTTGCGCTATCTCAGAAATGGAATTGGAACTCCTGGAAATGGCGGAATTATCCCTGCAGGACTGCCAGGATATGACTCGTTGGGACAAATCGGATGTGCTTTTAATCAACAGAAATCGTTCGAGATTATCGAGAAATATCATCTGCAAGGAAGCGAGATAAAGCTTTATACCACAAAGGAATACATCGATTTGGCGAAGTTTGTGCAGTCGTCGGTGACCGATGTGGGATTGGTGTACAAAGTTGAGGAAATGATGCCTGCGGCTTTGCGTGAGAAACGCGCCCAATGCAGCCTGCCGTTCTTCCGCTCGTCGTGGGTGGCCGACTATCCTGATGCGGAGAATTATCTCTCGTTGTTCACGACCGAAAATTTTGCTCCGAAAGGTCCGAATTACACCCATTATTCCAACCCGAGATATGATGAGCTTTACGCGAAGGCGATTGCCACTAATGACTTGAAAACCAGAGCTGAAATATATCACGAAATGGACTCTTTGATGATGAGCGAGGCGCCTGTTGTGATACTGTTTTACGACGAGGTGTTGCGGTTTGTCAAAAAAAGAGTGAGCGGATTCGACGGAAACCCCGTGAATTTACTGGATTTGAGGCGTGTTAAAATTGATTGAAAATTTTTTGATAATCAGTGAATTTCGTGTTAAAAAATTTCGTAATTTTGCAGCGCTTTTTTGCGAAAAATAATTTGATATGATAAATATTACATTTCCTGACGGTGGAGTCAGACAGTTTGAAGCGGGCGTAACGCCAATGGACATTGCCAAAAGCATCAGCGAAGGCTTGGCTCGCAACGTGTTGTCAGCAAAGGTGAATGACAAGATGTGGGATGCAACTCGTCCGATTAACGAAGACGCTAATATTCAGTTGTTTACATGGAACGACCCTGAGGGAAAAGCTACAGTGTGGCACTCTTCGGCTCACCTCATGGCTGAGGCTATCGAGCAGCTTTACAAAGGCGTGAAATTCGGCATCGGTCCGGCTATCGAGAACGGTTTCTACTATGACATCGACACAGGCGACATGACATTGACCGAAGAAGACCTTGTGAAGATCGAGAAAAAGATGCTCGAGCTCGCCAAGGAAAAACAGGCATTTGAGCGTGTTGACGTTTGCAAGGCCGACGCACTGAAATATTTCACCGAGAAAGGCGATGAGTACAAAGTAGAGCTTATCAACGAGCTTGAAGACGGTACCATAACATATTATAAATCAGGAAGTTTCACTGATTTGTGCCGCGGACCTCATATCCCTGATACATCATGCATCAAGGCTGTGAAGTTGACTTCAATCGCCGGCGCTTACTGGCGTGGTGACGAGAACCGCAAGCAGCTCACTCGTATCTACGGCATCACATTCCCTAAGCAGAAAGAACTTGAGGAATACCTCGTTCTTCTTGAGGAAGCTAAGAAACGCGATCACCGCAAACTCGGTCGTGAGCTTGAGCTTTTCATGTTCACCGACATGGTTGGCAAAGGTCTCCCGATGTGGCTCCCAAGAGGTACAGCACTGCGCAACCGCCTTCAGGAATATCTCACAAAGATTCAGAAACACTATGGTTATGAGCAGGTTATCACTCCTCATATCGGAAACAAGAATCTTTATGTTACATCAGGTCACTGGGATCATTACGGCAAGGACAGCTTCCAGCCGATCACCACTCCTGAGGAAGGCGAGATTTACTTGCTGAAACCTATGAACTGCCCTCATCACTGCATGATTTACAAGTGGCAGCCACGTTCATACAAAGACCTCCCGCTCCGTTTGGCAGAGTTCGGTACAGTGTATCGTTACGAGCAGAGCGGCGAGTTGCACGGCTTGACACGTGTTCGCTCGTTCACACAAGACGACGCTCACATCTTCTGCCGTCCTGACCAGGTGAAAGACGAGTTCATCCGCGTGATGAACATCATCGAAATCATCTTCAAGGCTTTGAAATTCGATAACTTCGAGGCTCAGATTTCGCTTCGTGACCCTAACAACACCACAAAATACGTTGGAACAGACGAGAACTGGGAGAGAGCAGAACAGGCTATCAGAGAGGCCTGCGCTGAGAAGAACCTTCCAGCAAGAGAAGAACTCGGCGAGGCTGCATTCTACGGTCCTAAGTTGGACTTCATGGTGAAAGACGCACTCGGTCGTCGTTGGCAGCTCGGCACCATCCAGGTTGACTACAACTTGCCAGAGCGTTTCGACCTCACTTATATCGGTTCGGACAACGAGAAACACCGTCCTGTGATGGTTCACCGTGCCCCATTCGGCTCGATGGAACGTTTCGTGGCCGTGTTGCTCGAGCACTGCGCCGGCGACTTCCCGTTGTGGCTCGCTCCTGACCAGGCTATAGTGTTGCCTATCAGCGAGAAATATCAGGAATATTCGGAGAAGGTGTTCGCTACATTGAAGAATTCGGAAGTCAGAGCGTTGCTCGACGACCGTAGCGAGAAGATCGGCCGTAAGATCCGTGACGCCGAATTGAAGAAGATACCTTACATGCTCATCGTGGGCGAGAAGGAAGAAGGCGAGGGCCTCGTTTCAGTGCGTAAGCGCGGCATGGGTGACCTCGGCTCGATGCCAATCGCCGACTTCATCAAGATGGTCAACGACCAGGTTGCTGAAGAGCAGAAAGTTGAATATAAATAAATTGTTAAATTAATATAGGAGATACATACCATAGCACTTCCAGTAAACAACGGAGGCAACCAGAACAGACCTCCAAGAAAGCAGCAAAACGATGATCCTCATAGAATTAACAACAGGATCACGGCACCAATGGTGAGAGTCGTCGGCGAGGCCGGTGACAACGAGATACACCCGATTCGCGAAGCCATCAGAATGGCCGATGAGGCAGGTCTCGATTTAGTGGAGATTTCACCAAGCGCAAATCCACCGGTCTGTAAGATCATGGATTACAAGAAGTTCCTCTTCGACCAGAAGAAGAAACAGAAAGAAATCAAAGCTAAGGCTACCAAAGTGGTTATCAAGGAGTTACGTCTCGGTGCTCAGATTGGCGACAGCGACTTCGAGTTCAAGTTGAACCACGCCAAGAAGTTCCTCGAGGACGGTGCTAAGGTGAAAGTCGATGTGTTCTTCCACGGACGTTCCATCGCCTACAAGGAGCAGGGAGAGTTGGTTTTGCTCAAGTTTGCTCAGGCTTTGGAGGATGTAGGCAAGGTTGAGTCGTTGCCGAAACTTGAAGGCAAGCGCATGTTGATGATAATAGCTCCTAAGAAATAAGAAAGACACTCATTCATAAACTTTAAAAAATAGTTTTAAAATGCCTAAAATGAAAACAAAATCCGCTGCCAAGAAACGTTTCAGAATCACTGGCACCGGTTTAGTCAAGAGAAAGCACGCTTATCACAGCCACATTTTGACAAAGAAGACCAACAAACGTAAACGCGCTTTAGGTCATCAGACAATTGTGGAGCAGGCCAACATGGCAGCTGTAAGAGAAATGCTTCTCATGTAATCAACAAAATTGTTAAACTTGT
>JAFZKP010000022.1 GCA_017553625.1 Bacteroidales bacterium | reverse complement strand
GAGACACATGGTGACTACAGCACGGAGGTCCACCTCTTCCCATTCCGAACAGAGAAGTTAAGCCCCGTCGCGCCGATGATACTGCATTGACTTGTGGGAAAGTAGGTCGTCGCCACCCCCTTAGCAGAGACGCAATATTTTGCGTCTCTGCTTTTTTGTTTCAATCTTTTTCATATCTTTGCATCGTGAAAATTTTTAGGGTCATATTATTAATAATAGGTGTAATAGGCGGCTGTTTTTCAGCTGGTGCCTCTACCCTTTTGCATTCCAATGATTCTATACAAACAGATTCGACTTTGGTGAGATATTTTTATCAAGACCTTGAAAAACAACAGCTTGGAGATGTGAAAGTTTGGGACACCACTACCCTTTCGGCTTCGTTTTACGACCCGACAAACCCGCTTTTTGAGTATTACCAGGAACTAAGTAATTCTGGACATGCACATAAAAATCTGGAGTTCTCCTTCCCCATTTCCGTTGGATTTAACAACAATCTGACATCATACGACAAATTTATCATTACAAAAGATAAAATTCTTTACCCTATTGTGTATCAGCCGTTTACTGATATAAATTATATGATGGGCAGCAAAAAAGAGCAACATTTGAATGTTCTTTTCTGCAGAGAGTTTTTACCAAGATTTTTTGTCACACTAAATTTTAACATCGACTACGCGCCTTCAGTTTACCAAAGAAGCTATGCGCAAAACCTTTGTTTTGTTGGGAATTTCCGTTGGAACACAAAAAATGAACGTTACGGCTTAAACGGTTATTATTTCACCAATAAAATCGATGTTTATGAAAACGGCGGAATTACTTACGATTCAATTTTTGTTGATTTGATTGAAACTGACAAGGCAGTCATACCTGTGAATCTTTCCGGCGCAAGCAACCTGATAAAGATTTCAGGATTTGGGCTTAACCAATATTTTGTTTTAGGAATGCCTGGGAGAATCAACTATTCATTTGATTATCAAAGAAATAGATACGTTTATAAAGACTCCGACCCCACTTCGGCTTTTTATTCTGAATTTGACCAGGTTTTGAATCCAGACGAGACTTTTGACAGCCTGACATTCTACACCATAAAAAACGGAATCAATTGGAGTTCATTGAGTTATGGAAAATATAACAACGACATTCCATTTTACTTGACTTTTGGAGTAGAACACAATTATTCACATCACAACGGGTATAAGGAAATTATTACAGGAGAGCAGTTCGGCGATGTTGATTATCAAAATATTAGGGCTAAAGCCGGAATTATCATTAATCTGTTCAAATCGACAAGAATCACTGGCAAGGGCGAGCTTATTTTGAATGATTATCATGCTGGAGATTTCATTTTAAACGGACAATGGAAGCAGTTTTGGGGCACTTACAAGAAAAATTTCGGTGCTTTGTTGTTTGATGTGAACATTTCAAGGAAATCGGCGGATTGGTTTGAAGAGACATACTATTCCAACAATTTCAGATGGAGCAATGATTTCAGTCCTGCCACGTATTTAAGGTTGAAAGGCGCTTACGAATCACGTTGGTTATCAATTGGTTTAAAACAGACAACCATTGACCATTACATTTATTTCGGCGAGGATGCGAAACCAGTTCAATTTACGGGAACGCTCAATATCACATCGGCTTTCGCAAAATTTGACATCAAACTGAAACATTTTGAGATTGGTGGCATTGCATCGATGCAAGTCACTGACAATGAAAATGTTATACATTTGCCATTGTTTTATGGAAAATTGAAATTAGGTTGGAACATCAATCTTGTGAAAGGTGTTTCTATGATGCAGCCTTCAGTCGTAATCAATTATTTCACAGAGTATTACGCTGATGCATATATGCCTGCGCTGAGGACTTATTACCTGCAAAATGACGTAAAAATCGGCAATTATCCGTTCTTGGATTTTTACATCACATTCAAAATTAAACGAGCGAACGTTTTTGTGGGATACACCAATATTTACACTTTGGCGCAAGACAACAGATATTTCACCACACCACATTACCCGATGAGGGATTCGAAGTTTGTTTTCGGTGTTAAGTGGCGCTTGTACAAATAGTTACACCATTCCGCGCTGCTTCTTGATTCTATCGTAAGCGTCGTTGATTTCCTGGAATTTCTTCTCAGCAGCTTTGCGGACATCTTCGCCAAGATAAGCCACTTTATCAGGATGGTTTTTCTTAGCCATTTCGCGGTATGCCTTCTTAACCTCGTCATCTGTTGCAGACGCATCAATGCCGAGAATTGTGTAGGCATCGTCAACCTGTTTGACAAACATCGCCTTAATTGACTCAAAATCAGAGGTGTTGACACCCATATAACGCGAAATAGTCACAATAACATCTGTTTCCGACTCATGAACCTGTCCGTCTGCGGAAGCGATACCAAAAAGATAATGAATCAGTTGCAGACGCGAAGAATAATCCATGTAGCGGCCAATCTGCTGGCTTACTTCAGCGATGTTTATCTCCTGTTTCAGAATTTCACGCAAAGTAAGGATATATTTCTCCGCCTGTTCCTGCCCGAAATTTGAGAGGAAGAAATTTTTCACATAGTCAAGTTCGGATTTTTTAACAACACCGTCGGCTTTCATCACTGCTGCGGAAAGCACGAGCAGACTTGATGAGAAATCCTTTTGTCGTGGCGTATCTCCAAGAAACTCAGTGTCTTTACGAGTATAACCGCCCCCCAGATAAGAGCCGAGAGCGGCACCAAGGATTGCACCGATTGGTCCAAGTGCATAAAAACCGACTATAAAGCCAAGAAGACTCGGCATACAACCGGAACGTCTATTCGATTGATTGTCAGCGTTGTTATTCATATAATTATGCTATTGTTAATAATTTTACAAAAGTACAAAAAAATGTTAAAAAAATCTTATGAAAATTAACATATTTTTACTAATTTTGCGGTTTTCAAAAAAACAGGTGCTGAAAAAGCACCAAAAAATTGAAAATCATATAGTAGAACAACAAATAATTTTAAAAAAAATGGGAAAAACCAAGTACGTTTATCTTTTCGGCAACCGTACAGCCGAGGGTAACTCAACGATGAAGAATTTGTTGGGCGGCAAGGGTGCTAACTTAGCAGAGATGTGTCTGTTAGGATTACCGGTTCCAGCAGGTTTGACAATCACAACTGAATGCTGCACAGCATATTACGCAAACAACTGCCAGCTTCCAGCGGGTTTGATGGATGAAGTCCACGCAGGAATCAAGAACATGGAGAACATCATGGGCATGAAATACGGCGACGCAGAGAATCCTCTTTTAGTGTCATGCCGTTCAGGCGCGCGCCAGTCAATGCCAGGTATGATGGACACCGTTTTGAACATCGGTCTCTGCTCAAAGACAATCCCTGGTTTGATTAAGAAAACCAACAACCCACGCTTCGTTTACGACTCATACCGTCGTCTTATCATGATGTACGCCGACGTCGTCATGGAGAAGGCCGAGGACAAGGAGCCAGCAGAAGGCAAAGGCATCCGCAAGATTTTGGATGACATGCTCGATGAATTCAAGGCAAAGAAAGGCTATAAATCAGATACAGAAATCACAGCAGACGAACTCAAGGCTTTGGCAGAAGAATTCAAAGCCACTATCAAGAGAGTTCTCGGCACAGAATTCCCGGATGACGCAGAGCTTCAGCTTGAAGGCGGTATCAGAGCCGTGTTCAAGAGCTGGAACGGCAAGAAAGCTGTGTCATACAGAAGAATCGAAGGTATTCCTGAGGATTGGGGAACAGCCGTCAACGTGCAGACCATGGTGTTCGGTAACATGGGTGAAAACTCAGCAACAGGCGTAGCTTTCACACGTGACCCTGCTACAGGTGACAACAAGTTCTATGGCGAGTGGCTTATCAACGCACAGGGCGAAGACGTCGTGGCTGGTATCCGCACTCCTAACCCGTTGAACAACGACACAAAGAACGAGAAGAACAAGAACATGCCTTCAATGGAAGAGCTTATGCCACAGACTTACAAAGAGTTATGCGACGTTCGCGCCACTTTGGAAGACTTCTACAAAGACATGCTTGATATCGAGTTCACAATCCAGGACGGTAAATTATACATGTTGCAGTGCCGCGTCGGCAAGCGTACAGGTGTTGCAGCAGTCAACATGGCTCTCGACATGCTTCACGAAGGCAGAATCGACGAGGCTACAGCTGTGATGAGACTCGGTGTCAACCAGATTGACGAGCTCCTCCACCCTATCCTCGACATGAAAGACGAGAAGAACAAGAGCGTTTTGGCCCACGGTCTTCCGGCAGGTCCTGGCGGTGCGGTCGGTAGAATCGCATTGAGCAGCGAGAAGGCAATGGCATTCCGCAAGAACAAGGAAGCCAACATCCTCGTCCGTGAAGAGACCAACCCAGAGGACGTTGAAGGTATGCGCGCTGCTGACGGTATCCTCACACAGCGTGGCGGTATGACCTCACACGCAGCATTGGTTGCACGTGGCTGGGGCAAATGCTGCATCGTAGGTTGCGAGGCCGTTCATATCAACGAGAAAGAAGGCACTGTGAAAATCGGTGACAAGACATACAAAGAAGGCGACATGATTTCATTGAACGGAACAAAGGGTTATGTGTACGACGGCACTGTGAAGACCATCGACGCTACAGAAAACCCACGTTTCCAGGAGTTCATGCGCTTGGTTGACAAATACCGCAAGATGGGTGTCCGCACCAACGCTGACAACCCGGACGACGCACAGAAAGCTGTGAGCTTCGGCGCTGAAGGTATCGGCTTGTTCCGTATCGAGCACATGTTCTATGGCAAGAACAGCGAGAAACCTCTTGCAAAACTCCGTAACATGATTCTCGCCAACTCAACAGAAGAACGCGTTGTGGCTTTGGCAGAACTCGAGCCTTACATCCGCGAATCGGCAAAGGCAACTTTGAAGGTTCTGGACGGCAAACCGGTGACATTCCGTTTGATGGACCCACCACTCCACGAGTTCGTTCCTCATACACTTGAGAAACAGCAGGAGCTCGCTAAAGAACGTGGCATGGATCTTAAAGAACTCCAGAAACGCATCGACGCATTGCACGAGGTCAACCCGATGATGGGATTGCGTGGCGTACGTCTCGGTATCGTTTATCCAGAGATTTCAGAGACACAGTTCCGCGCTTTGTTCGAGGCAACAGCACAGTTGATGAAAGAAGGCAACCATCCACATCTCGAGATAATGGTTCCTTTGACAATCAACGTGAAAGAGCTTGAAAACCAGAAAGTTATTGCCGAACGCGTCAAGGCAGAAGTTGAGAAACAATACGGTTTGACAATCGAATACATGTACGGCACAATGATTGAGATCCCACGCGCAACATTAGTTGCTGACAAGATTGCCGGTGTCGCACAGTTCTTCTCATTCGGTACCAACGACTTGACCCAGATGACATTCGGTTTCTCACGCGACGACGTCAACGCTATCGTCCACAGCTACATCGACCAGAAGATCATCCCTGCCGATCCATTCAACACATTGGATCAGGAAGGCGTTGGCCAGTTGGTGAAACTCGGTGTTGAACGCGGACGTTCGACCAGAAACAACCTGAAGTGCGGCGTTTGCGGCGAGCACGGTGGTGACCCTGCATCAGTGGAATTCTTCTACAGCTGCGGTTTGAACTACGTTTCATGTTCACCATTCCGCGTGCCGGTTGCAAGATTAGCTGCAGCACAGGCGGCGATTAAGGCTGACAGAAAATAATTGTTATTTTCGATAACACGATTGTAGAGACGTGCCATGGCGCGTCTCTACGTTTATTAATAATTAAATCCGAAATGCCATAATGGGATGACATTGCCGTGACCAAATTCAATATCGTCTTTGACAACGAAACCTTCGGGCAGATTTTCAATCTGTTTTTTACCTTTTTTAGCACCACCAACTTCAAAAACACGTGAATCTATTTTGAAATCAGATTCTTTTGAAGAAATCACATCATAGTTTACTCGCAGCTGGTTATAGAAAAATGTTTCTCGGATATTTCCAATATCTGGATTATTAGAAGACATTGCAAACATGAGATTAGGATTGTCAACATAAACCTTTTCGACTTTTCCAAGCCCGCGCATTCCGCCAGTATCGTCACGTAGTTGGCCTATCATTCCTGCCATTTCAAGATATAAAAGATAGTCGGGAACGTTGTTTTTGCTGACTCCTATCTCCGTTGCAAGATTCAAAGCATTAGGTTTATATGGTGACAACTCCGATACTATTGCAAGCATTCGCTTGATTTTACGGGCAGTTGAAGCATTTAAATCGGCATATTGGGCTATATCCGACTCAATCGTCTGAGTAATGACCTGTTGCAATCTGATTTCAAAACCATCTTCTTTAGAAAAAGGATAATAACCATTACGCAAATAATCCCTGAAGATTGGCAAAGGATGCTTGATTTCTGCAATTTCGACCTTATTCTCCACAATTTCATCAATGGAATAAGTACTTATTTTAATATCATGAAATAGTTCAAGGTATTCTCTAAAAGAAAGACCTTGCATGTTGAAAATCAAGGCACGGCGGCTCAAATCAGCTTCACCTTTATGAATATCAAGCACTGACGAGCCTGTGAAAACTATTGACAATTCAGGATGTACGTCGTAAATCTGTTTCAGTTCGCTTGACCAGCCTTTATATTTGTGAACCTCATCGATAAAAAGCTTTTTCCCTCCCTCTTTGATGAAATCATCTGCCAAATCGACTAACGAATGAGTTGAGAAATAAGTATGGTCCGCCGACACATAAAGTTGTTCTTCTTTATTACGGTTTTCAATGATATATTGGAGAATCATTGTAGATTTTCCGACACCTCTCGGACCGACAATGCCAACCATTCGGCTATTCCAAGTGATTCTATAGAACATATATCTCTTAAAAGTGGTTGGAGTCTGCCTGAGCAGGTCTTCCATATAAGCATAAAGAGTGTTGTCAATCATAGCCTTACATTTTTCACGCTGCAAATATAACAAAATTCATCCCTTAATGAGGGAAAATATTAAAATATTTTTACTTTTTTTAGGGATTAGGCAAAATTGACGTGTTTTTATTAGACATGATTAACAAGATACACAGGAACGCAGTCATTCAAATGAACAAAATTGCGGATTTATACAAAAATATTCAACAAGATGTTTTCATGATTGAGAATTACGTCCGTTACGCCATATTAATGACAGTTTTCAAAAAATAATTATAGTTTGGGACAATATTCCACGTTATCAGAACAATGACGGGGTTCTATTTATCAATATCTACGGTTTTCTACATAGTGAATTATAATATAACAGACAGGATTAACAAGATTTACAGGATTTGTTTTGGGAATTGAAAAATAATTAGTAAATTTGCAGTGTCAAATTAAACAAATAGATTAAGAAACAGACAGTTAAATAAAGTATAAAGACATATTAAAAAGGCGTTTTCGCTTTTCACGGCAGTTCGAAACCTAGGAAATTTCGTTAATTAGTGCACATAAAAGCAGATACGCTTGCGGTATTACCGTGAGCTTTATTGTTTGCACTAAAGGTTTTCCTAGGACCTCGAACTCAACAAAAGGTTCGCGGTTTTTTATTTCTCAAATTGATATTATTAATTTTAAAATTATTCGATATGAAAAAAGTATTTACATTAATTCTGGGTTTGATGTTATCAATGATGACATTTGCCCAAAAAACAGTTGCGGTCTATGTGACAGCAAGCGAAGGTGTCCCACAAGAAACAAAAAGAATTTTAGGCAGTGAACTTGTTGCTGCCATTACAAGAAATCCAGACTACGTGGCAATTGAAAGAACAGAAGAGTTTTTGTCACAAGTTTCACAAGAACAAGGTCAATATAATAATATTGATGATACAAAACTTTTTGAACTTGGTCAAAAATATGGTGCGAGTAATGTTTGTGTAGCGGAAATCACCAAATTCGGCGATGAATACTACATTGTATCTCGTCTTCTCGACATAAGAACCCAAAGAGTGTGGAAAACGGCAAGGAAATATTCCGCCCTTAAATCACTTAAGGAATTAATTGAGGTTTCTGAATCATTAGCAGATGATCTGATAGGAAACACAAAAGAATTTTCCACATACGCATATGGTGATAACGGTGGAAACGAAAGTTATATTGTTAAGATTGTTAATAGAGATTCTTACACTATAGTAAATATGAAGTACATATCAGTAAATCCTACAGCAAGAATTGGAATCAATAGGGGTACATATATTGAAGATGTAGATACTCGAGAAAAGTATTATTTAGTTGATGCATCAAATATTAGTATCATGGATTCGAATAACAAACGTTATACTTCTATCGGGAAAGGCATATGGGAGTATTCATTTATTTTTAACAGGATTTCAGAAAACACGAAAAACATCATGATTATTGAACCGAATGGTTGGGCGTATAAAGATATTGTTTTAAAACCTTACGGTGATGAAAACACTTTCGTTTTTGAAGATAATACACAAAATATTTATGATGAATGGCAAAAGAAACAAGAAAAGTATGTTGGCGAGTTGCAGTTGGAAGACGGTCTATATGTTGGAGAAATTATGAATGGGAAGCCCAATGGTAAAGGAACTTTATATTATCATTCTCATGATATAAATACTAAATACAGATGGGAAGGTGATTGGGAAGATGGAGAATTGAACGGATACGCAATAATTATTGCAGAAAGCGGCAGATATGAAGGTGGTATTAAAAATGGTATGCCGGAAGGACAAGGCACATTAATAACAAATACTGGCGACAAAATAGTTGGAGCATTTAAAAATGGGCTACCCAATGGGCGTTGTACGCTATATAGTGAAGAATATGGCGGTACAATATATTGTAACCTGGTTAATAATCAAATGGATGGAGAAGTTGTTTTACAATATAAAAACGGCACAACAAAAAGAGCAACATTCTCTAATGGAAAACAAATATCAGATTGGAAATAAGTGATATTTAAATTGTTTACTTATATAACAACAAAGACGAGCCTGAAAATCACCGACTCGTCTTTGTAAATCTGCATTATTCAAACTTATGTTTCCACCTTCTGTGACTCCACAGCCAGTAATATGGGTGGTTCTTTATTGTTTGTTCAAGTAATTCCACGTATTTCTGCATGATGGCGCCTTCTGGCAACTCATTAGGATGTTCGCAGATTTCATGGACATCAAGGCGATATTTGCCGATGCGCTCTTTGATTACTTCGTAATAGAGGACTGGGAGGTCGTATTTGCGGGCGAAGCCTTCTGAACCGCGGATGAAACCTGTGCGACGATGCAGAAAATCAGTGACATAGCAACGTTCAGGGTTTGAAGGATTCTGATCGGAGAGAATCATGTAGGCGGCTGGAATGTGATTTTCCTCGTGATATGCCATCACCTCGCGGACGTTGTCATGGAAAACGACTTGATCACCATAACGTGTTCTGGCTCTGTTGATTAGCTTTTCAAAAACCTTGTTGGTGTTGTGCGCCCCCACCCCTATTCCATGGTGTTTGAACTGCATGTCGACACTCAAAACCATCCATTCCCAGTTGTTGTGATGACTCGACATCAACACTACGCTTTTGCCTTGGTCAAAATATTTATTCACCACTTCAGGATTCGAGCAATGATAGCGACGCATCACGTTTTTGCGGCTCATTGTCAACATCTTAAGCATCTCAGCGGCAAGCTGAGCAAAGTGGATGTAATAACGCTGACGAGCCTTCCAAACCTGCCATTTGCTCCATTCAGGAAATGATTTTGCGAAATTATCGTCGATAATCTTCCGTCTATACCTTATTATAAATGCCATCAAAAGATAAAACGGGAAACAAATGATATAAAGAAGCGCTAATGGCAATATCGAAAGCGGATATAATATGAAATAAAACAAAAAATAAGTCATCTTCAAAAATTTGGCGTAAAATTACACAATTTCTAATTTTTAAAGCTAAAAAATAAATATTTTTTAAAAGTGTTGTTTTTTTCAAATATTATTTGGAACTTTGCATTTTATTTAGGAATTATTCACAATTTAAAAAGATATGGCTAAAAACATCAACGAATTGAGAGAAGCTTTGGCTTCTTATGGCATCAAGGATGTCAATGAAATTTATTATAATCCTTCATACGAGCAGTTGTTCAAAGACGAGATGAATCCTGCTTTGACAGGTTTTGAGAAAGGCGTCGAGACCGAACTCAAGGCTGTCAACGTGATGACTGGTATCTACACCGGCCGTTCGCCTAAGGACAAATACATCGTCATGGACAAGAACTCGAAGGACACAGTGTGGTGGAACACCCCTGTTTATCCTAACGACAACCACGAAATGAGCGAAAAAGTGTGGGACGAAGTGAAAACTCTCGCAAAGAAACAGCTTTCAGGCAAGAATCTTTACGTTGTTGACGCTTTCTGCGGCGCTAACAAAGACACCCGCATGGCTGTCCGTTTCATCATGGAGGTGGCATGGCAGGCACATTTTGTGCTCAACATGTTCATCAAACCGACTGAAGAAGAGCTCAAAGAGTTCAAACCAAACTTCACAGTTTACACAGCAAGTAAAGCTAAAGTCGAGAACTACAAAGAGTTAGGATTGAACAGCGACACCTGCGTGGCATTTAATGTGACATCACGCGAACAGGTTATCTTGAACACCTGGTACGGCGGCGAGATGAAGAAAGGTATGTTCTCGATGATGAACTATTACCTGCCACTGAAGGGCATCGCATCAATGCACTGCTCAGCAAACACTGACATGAAGGGCGAAAACACCGCTATCTTCTTCGGTTTGTCAGGAACAGGAAAGACTACCCTTTCGACCGACCCGAAACGTTTACTCATCGGTGACGATGAGCACGGCTGGGACGACGAGGGAGTGTTCAACTTTGAAGGCGGCTGCTACGCAAAGGTCATCAACCTCGACAAAGAGAGCGAGCCTGATATCTACAACGCCATCAAACGCGACGCTTTGCTTGAAAACGTTACCGTTGACGCAAAGGGCAAGATCGACTTCAAAGACAAGAGCGTGACTGAAAACACACGTGTCTCCTATCCTATCGAGCACATCGAGAAGATCGTGAAGAACGTAAGACCAGTGTCATCAGGTCCTGCTGCAAAGAACGTGATATTCCTTTCAGCTGACGCATTCGGAGTGTTGCCTCCAGTATCTATTTTGACTCCAGACCAGTGCAAATACTACTTCTTGAGCGGTTTCACCGCAAAATTGGCAGGTACAGAACGCGGCATCACCGAGCCTACTCCAACATTCAGCGCATGCTTCGGACAAGCATTCCTCGAGCTGCATCCAACAAAATATGCAGAGGAACTCGTGAAACGCATGGAAAAGAGCCACGCAAAGGCTTACTTAGTAAATACTGGCTGGAACGGTACCGGCAAGCGTATCTCGATCCGCGACACACGTGGTATCATCGACGCTATTTTGGACGGCTCAATCGAAAAGGCTCCAACCAAGAAGATTCCGTACTTCGACTTTGAGGTTCCTACAGCATTGCCAGGTGTAGATCCAAAGATTCTCGACCCACGCGACACATATGCCAATGTTGAGGATTGGAACAAGAAAGCAGAAGATTTGTCAGGCAGATTCATCAAGAACTTCGCGAAGTTCACGACAAATGAGGCTGGAAAGGCGCTAGTTAAAGCTGGTCCACAGCTTTAACAGTTAGTCAGTTAATCAGTTAGTCAGTTAATCAGTTAGTCAGTTAATCAGTTAGTCGGTTAATCAGTAGAGACGCCATAATATGACGTCTCTACAAATAAAATACAATTATTAACAAAAAATTAAATAACATGAAAAAATTCTTTATGTTAGCGGTGGCGGTGCTTTTTGCAATGAGCATCAGCGCACAGGAGTATTATGTGTCGAAGAACACAGGAAACAACAGAGGTGACGGCAGTAAGGAGAAACCTTACAAAAACCTCCAGAAGGCCATTGACGCGGTGCCGGAAGGCGCAACGATTTATGTTGCAGAAGGCAACTATTTCGGAACTTTGGACTGCGGTAATATCAACGTTACAAAATGCGTGAAGATTTACGGCGGCTACAGCACCGACTTCGCGACTCGTGACATCTTGAAATACAGGACATTAGTTCAGCCAACAGCAGAGTCAAACGGCACTGCCAAAGGTGGCGGAACGATGATTATCAAGGTGATAAATCCTAATGGCGAGATTGTCGTGGACGGTCTTTTGTTCGACCGCGGCAACTCAATTTCCTACAATGCCAAAGGAGAAGGCAAGCCAAAAGGCGTTGAATCCCCGATGATGAACCCTATCGGCGCTGGCGGCATTGGCGGACCTAACCTTGAACTGACCAATGTTCTGACAACAGAGACAAGAGAGTTGTATTTCGACAATCCAAATTGCAAGAGTATCACCATTCACAACTGCGCTTTCGTGAACGCACCTAATTACGGAATCGGCGGCATGTTCCAAGGCGAGGTCACCATTGACAACTGTATTTTCGTGAACTGCCGTATGATTGCCTGCGACGTTATGGGCAGCAACGGACAGAAATACCAGACAGTGCATTTCACCAACAACACCGTGCTCTTCACATGGTCGCGTCTGAAAGACTTCGACGACATGGGCTACGGTTTCCGTTACAACAACGGCACCCACAGCTATGTCGACCACTGCATCATCGGCTGCAGCATCTACGCAGGTCTCGACCGCTGCCGTTTGGATTACAAGGACAAAGAGGCACAGAAAATCGCAGAAACGACAAACAACATGTTCTTCCTGAACAGACGTGCTGACGCGGCACTCGCAGGAGGCGGAAAATTCCTGATGATTAGCGTTGACCAGTTTGAAGACGCCGAGCCATTGACTGCAATAGACGGCTGCATCGGAATGTCAGACCCGAAAGTTTTCAACGGCAAAATCAATGAGGCATATCTGAAAGGATTCGCCAACGCCACATACAAAGAGACTGCAGACTACCAACCAAGTTCTGCCGACAACAAGCTTCGCGCCGCTTTGGGCTTGAACAAACAAGGCACAATCAACTCATCGTCGTCGATGTTTGCAAACCGCTATCCTTTTGAGGATGCCTTGAAGCTGTTCGGTGCTGTACAGGGTTACGGAGCGCAATTGCCGAAATAATCCTGCACAGCAAGCAGAATTGAGAAATCCTTTTAGTTGAAAGTTTAGAGTGTATAGTTTAGAGTAGTTTTAAAGTTTATAGTCTAAAAGATTAAAAGGATTTCTCCATTTTATTAATAAGTTATAATATTGTTATTCAAGTTTTGTATTATGAAAAGAATCGTTTTAATCTCTATTGTAGCATTGTTTGCTTTGGCAACAATGTCGTTTACAGCAGGCGACGGCGTCACGTTGAGACTTCATCCGAATAAGGATAAGACCATTATGATTGTCTCAAAGACTTCTCAAACTACAGTCATGAAGGTTCAAGGTCAAACAATGAGAAGTACCACCACTTTAGACGGACGCCAGTTATTAAATGCAAAAGAGGTCTCCGCTGATAAAATAGTGATAGAGACTCAGATTGAAGCCATAAAAATGGTCAACAATGCGATGGGCATGACTTTCACCTATGATTCGGACAACCCTCAAAGCACCAGTCCGATGATAGCAGACCAAGCAAACGAGTTTGACAAGATGATAAAAAAGCCAGCCACTATCACATATAACGAATTAGGGCACAACGCCAATCCTGATAACTTGGAAATGAGTCAGTTAGGCAATGTGATTATCGAGCTTCCAGAACAAGAATTGCACGTAGGAAGCCAATGGAATTACACCAAGACACAAAATGTCAGTGATGTGGAGATAAGCATTAACATGACATGTACTGTAACAAAAATTTCAAAGAAAGGCGTCGATTTCAGTTTCACGGGAACCATTAACTCAAAAGACGTTACTGGCAATTATGACGGAACTTCAACAATCGACATTCAAACCGGTATTGTTACGGCAAGTACTGTCAACAGTAACGTGTCTATGACTGTATCAGAACAAGGATTTGATATTCCGATAACCATCACAGGTACGACAACGGTTACAGTGAAGGAGCAATAAAGTTTAAAGTGCAGAGTTTAGAGAGCTTGAGATAACGAAAACGACCGGGGAAATTCCCCGGTCGTTTTCATTTTATGAAAAAAACTACAAATTAGTTAAGCATCACTGGCATGAGAAGCATCAGTATGTCCTCGTCAGCGTTTTGGTTGTCGACCGGGGTGATGATTCCGGCGCGGTTTGGTGCCGACATCTCGAGCTGAATCTCAGTCTGGCTGAGGTTTGCGAGCATCTCCTGGAAGAACTTCGAGCTGAATCCGATTTCCATGTCTTCACCCGTATAGTTGCATGAGAGGCGTTCCTTTGCTTCATTCGAGTAGTCGAGGTCTTCGGCTGTGAGAACCAATTCCTGACCGTTTATCTTGAAACGAATCTGGTGTGTAGCCTTGCTTGAGAAGATTGCCACGCGCTTGATTGCAGCGTTAAGCAGCTGACGGTCAACGATAAGCTTGTTAGGATTTGTTGTCGGGATGACTGCCTCGTAGTTAGGATAACGTCCTTCTATGAGACGGCAGATAAGCTTGTACTCGCCGAATGTGAACGAGGCGTTGGTGTTGTTGAACTCGACATGCACCGGCTCGTCGGCTTTTCCCGAAAGGATGTTCTTCAACTGGTTGATAGGCTTCTTTGGCACGATAAACGAAGCTGCGGTGTCTGACTTGACATCCATTCTTCTATAGCGCACCAGTTTGTGAGCGTCGGTAGCCACAAAAGTAAGGCATGTGTCGCTCATCGCCATGAACACGCCCGTCATGATTGGGCGTATCTCGTCGCTGCCTGTCGCGAAGATTGTCTTCTCGAAGCCGCAAGCGAGAACGTCGGCAGGGATGTCCCACACTGAAGGCTCGGCAATAACCGGCACCTGCGGGAACTCGTCGCTCTTATGGCCGACCATTTTATAACGTCCCTCGCCCGTTGTGATTTCGATAGCGAGAGTTGCTTCGTCGATATTGAATGACACCGGAATGTCTGGGAAATTCTTCATCACGTCGATGAGAAGACGTGCAGGAATTGTGACCTGCCCCTTGCCTTCAACCATGTCGGGCTTGATGGACACAGTCATTGTTGTCTCAAGGTCTGATGCCGTAATCTTGAGCTCGTCCTCATTGATATCAAAGAGAAAATCGTCGAGAATCGGCAATGTATTGCTTGAATTGATGACACCGCTGAGTGCCTGAATCGCTTTTAAGAGTTTCAAACTCGAAAGAATAAACTTCATAATTCACTATATTTTTTCAAACTGCTAAATTACAACTTTTTCTTCAATTGAAGTGCGTTTTTTAAAAATTTTTTATTCCCGCTTATAATCGACACTCATTCTCGTCAGGAATTTGTCTTTTTCGATGGCATTCCCTATCATATACTCGTACCTGTTACCTTGCTTACGACTAACCCTGTTGGTCTTTTTTATCTCCGACAATCGGTTGTTGTATTTCCTCAAAGAAGATATTGAATACATTTTTCCTTCCTTATAATTGAAATAGACCCAGTGTCCGTTGATTTTCGCAAGATACAAGGTAAACTCGAATCCGTCGTTATAGTCAAGAACCAGATAGCCTTTCGCAACCTTCGAAACGTGTCGTCCCATAACGCTCTTGATGTTCACCGTACCTTCGCTGACGAAACAATGCTTCCTCTCATCCCATTTCATCGTGACCTTATCGAATGTGAGGTTGGTGGCATCCTTTGAGACTTTTCTCAAAGTGTCGTTCGTTCTGAAGAATTTCTTGGCAAGGATATCCATGAGTTTCTTGTCGAACGGGAACGTCATGGTCGTCTTGGTGTCAAGCTCGAGAGTGATATTGTCGGTGTTTATAATCTGCTTATACACTCCACTGGCGTGAAAATCAATGAGTGGCGTGCCGAATTTCATGTCGTAAGTGCTGTTTTGGACAGTGATTTCGCATTTGTTTCCGTCGAGAATCATCTTATCAGAAATATAGAAGCTGTTGTTCTGACCTTTTACATTACCTTTTTTAAAGCCTTCGTTATTATGACGCAGCTTCACCGAGCCTTTCACAGGAGTTGAGACAATATCGGGGTTAACCAAGGTGCTGTCAGACAAGAACACCGAGTTGAACACTCTTCTTTGATGGTCGAAATACACACTGTTGGTGTTAGCCCAGTCATCAGGTTCTATCTGCAGATAAAGGTCGCCGGTATAATACTTTATCCTTTTGAACAACTGATTAATATCGGCGTAAGACTTCAGCCACTGGAAGCCGACACCGCACATGTCGTTTATTCTGAAATCGCCGTCAAGGGCGAATTTCTTTTCCTTGTCAACCAGTGTTATCTTGCCTCTAAACTTAAATTGCCCGTGAACCGTGATATCATCTTCCTCTTTTATTGAAGAGATTGCCTTGGTGAAATGTGTGGAATCGGACCAGACTTTCTCAAAGAACTGTCTTTTGCCATTCACCGTATCAAAAACGAGATAGCCTGTCGCATGATAATAGTTCATCTTGTCGAAACGCACAATGGCATCATGGAAGTCATGCCTGAATACGTCTTTCTTGGAGATATCTCCATTGTAAACAATGATTACAGATTCGCTGATAGTGTCGATACGCGCCTCGGTCTTGATATTGATGTCACGCAGAGGCGGTCTTATTTGCGCGTCAGCCAAGTCGATTCTCTTTGTATCGTGTGCAGTGAGGACCAGATTGCTCAGATTATAATCGCTATTCGTCAAAGTGAACACGATTTTGCTGTCGGGTGCGTTGGTGGAGACGATTTTTCCTTTATCGACGACTGACATTGACATTGAGATCCTGTTTTCATCCATATACCATTCGACGTTTTCCTGGTTTGACGTCATCTTATTCAGAGGGAAAATCAAAATACTCTTGTCGTTGATTTTCGCGAAGCTGCTCTGTCGGGTATCATAGTTGACATAAGAGCGGTAATGTGAAGCCACAAACGCTTCGCCCAGACGGTCGTCGTTGACTGCAAATCTCGACGAGTCAGCAGTGAAATCGCGTATCTTCAAGACGAAATACTTTGAGATCACATTCGCTTTGTCGACATTCAGTCTGCCGTTGGCGATGAAAGCCGTCGAGTCGAGGCGCGCATAACCAGTGAAATTGGAGTTGTCATACAGACGCAACGGATGTTTCATGGTGTTGAGGTGCATCTTGTCGTTCTGCATATTGATACGCACCCTTATTTCATCCACATTTGTATAAGGATAAGACAGCGGCAGTTCCTCATTATTGACAGCGAGCATCTCGAATCTGTATGTCGTGCAGTTCAACGAGTCGAGATAGAAGTTGAAGCGGTTGGAATCCATGTAGGTCGTCATGAAATTGACGGAGCCGTCGCCATAGAAGCCCGAGTTGGAGAGGTGAAGCCTGTTGACAAACGTCGCCTTTCCGTTGTAAATCTTCGACTGCTCCTCGTCTTCCACCTGATGGTTGAATCCCAACGAGTTGTCCTCCTTCATAATCACAAGAGTCTCCTCTATATCAGGGAAGATACTCGAATGCAGAGTGCCGTGCTGGTCGAAATCCTCGACAGCGAAAGCGCCTTCGACGTGGAAATTCGGGATGATGAACATGAATTTCTTCCTGTCAAGCATACCTTGGTTCGTCTTCTTTTTGTCGAAATAAACATAGCACTCCTTGTTACTGTCGAACAACGGGAATTTAGGATCGATTTTTATTCCCGACTTGTTATTCTTTTCATTTATATAGAAAATTCCGGAACAGTTGGCGATGACATTGTCGACCCTCTTCCCTTCCGTGTTTCTAAACGCGACAGAGTCTATCTGAGGAAGATCCATCAGGAAATTGTCATAATCGAACACGCCGTCCCTGATATAAAACGTAAACTGTCCAACCTCCATGCTGCCCGAGAACAGCATTTCGAAGTCCTTTTTGATGGTAAGGCTCTTGTCGTAAGGTCTGATTTCAAGCTTTTTGTTATAAGTGACCTCCTCATTTTTGTCGTTCAATTTAGTAACCAGATAAGAGCTGATATAAACATCGTCAACGCCGTTAAGTTTAAGGTCGTTGTCAGTCATGTTATAAACGATATTCGGCTCGAAATTCCTTGTAACTGAATTGATATTGATGACGTCGTAGTCAATTTTCTTCTTGCTCGCGTCGACAGCCATATAGAACTCTTTTGTCGGGTAAGCCAGCTCCGCCTTCTGGTCGTAGATGAGATAGCCGTGGTTAACGAGGTCCTTAATCAAATTGTAAGCCTGTTTGCGATCCATATTAATATAGTGCGCCACATCGCCAACCGACACAAAATCGAGTTCGTTCTGTTTCATCACCCTTTCGATGATATACATCGGATTGACAGCGTCCATTCGTTGTAGAGCCTCAAACTCGGCTTTGTTGAAATAGTTCTGTGAGTTGACCCTGACCGCGTTCTCGTTGTTCGGTGATTTCAGCTTGTTAAACCTCAGTTTGTCCTCATCGATATTCCAATACATCGCCTCTGACGCCATCCTTGTGTTATGGTAAGAGTCGACGTAAGGGCTTTTTACAGAGCCTTGTTCGATGTTGTAAAACAAGATTTCGCGCTTTTCGTTGTCGAAGCGCATCGAAAGGCCGCTATTAAACACGGAGTCTCTTCTGATTCTGATTTTCATTGACACGTCTTTGGACGTTATGATGTGTTCATCGAAAACAAACGCGTTGGAACTCATCTCGCCGCTAATGCTGTCGGCGTGCCAGATTGTCATCTCCGCATATCTTTGGGCCGAACCGAAGACGGTGAAGAACTTGCCTCGCAGACCCACAGCGCCTTTCACGTTGACATTCTTAAACTTACTCCTCATCTCATAGTCATCGGAGTAAGAGACGAACAAAGGATAATCGGCTTTATCAGAAGAAACGTTGAGAAGGGCTTTGTCGTGCAGTCTGCCCACCACCGGATCGTCAAGCATCTTCTTGTCATACAAAATGACCGAATCCGCCTCATATTCCATGTTAGCAAGATTTATCGAGTAGTTGGAAAGCTTTGCATAGACCTGGTCGCCCATCTTGAAGCGTCTCCACGACACCGTACCGCCGTTGCCTTTCCACAAAAGTTCCTTACCTCTTTTTATAAACACGCCGTTGGTGTTTTTGATGACGGAGCTGTCGCCACGCGCCACGCAAGCAAGGTCGCCCCTTTCGACAACGATTTTCAGCTCGTCTTCGTCAGAAATCCTGAATCTTGCATTAACCAGGCACCAACTCTGACTTGATTTCACATTCAACACATTGTTTTTCAACAACCTGTCAGTAAACGCCAAATGGTCTCTAAGAGCGTCTTTGCCTTTCTTTTTATATAGTTTATTTGTGCAAATAAGATAATTTGTGAGATTGTCATGCACCCATTTCGAGGCTTCGAGCTCATCCACGATGTAGAAAAACTCGAAAAACGCCATGTTGTTCGTCAGTTTGTCGTCAACGAGAGCCTGGGCTATTTCCCGAATCTCAGCTTTCTCAGCCTTGTTAAAACGCCCCTTCTCCCATCTCTTCTCAAGGTCGGGAACAAGTTTTCTGCTTTTATCCTTAATCTTGTCGTTAGAGTTTCTATGCAAGATTTCCGATATTTGTTTGATAAAAACAGCCGGATCCTCAGACAGCACCACTCTTTCCTGCGAAAACACGCTTGCCGGGAGCAGCAAAAGGATTAAAAAAAGGCCAATAATCCAGAGTCTTTTGCCCAATGGATTATCAGCCATCGTAATAGTTTGATTTCTATTCATTTAACAATCATTTATTGACAAATACCGCCGCCGTCCAGTCGTTTTCCTTGATATGGTCGAGGTATGACAGTCCGAGACGTTCGGCTTCGTTTCTAATCAATTGCAAATCAGCCTCATAGAAGCCGCTGAAGAAGATTTTGCCTCCTTTTTTCAGACATTTGACATATTCATGCATGTCGCGCAGAAGGATGTTGCGGTTGATATTTGCGATGATAATGTCGAATTGCCTGTCGTTCAATGAGTTGGCATCGCCGAGTTCAACGATAATCTCGTTCTCATCGTTGAGTTTCACATTGTCGAGAGCGTTGCGGTAAGCCCATTCGTCGTTGTCGATGGCAATGGTTTTTGCAGAGCCGAGTTTCTTGGCGAGAATCGCCAGTACGCCTGTCCCCGAACCCATGTCGAGAACGTCTTTGCCCTTGAAATCCTCGGAAAGCATGAGTTTTATTATCTGTGCCGTCGTCTCATGATGCGCAGTGCCAAACGACATTTTCGGCTCGATGCAGAGGTCGTATTTATAGTTGCTGTCGGGCTCATGGAATGGCGCGCGGATGCGGCATGTTCCGTCAATCACGACAGGCTCATACGACGATTCCCATGTGGCGTTCCAGTCCTGGTCAGGAATTATTTCTTTTTTAAGTATTTGAACGTCAGATAGTTGATCTATAGATAATAGGCCATCGAGAGCTTCCTTGTTGAAGGTGTTTTCGGCGCAATAGGCGGTGAAGCCCTCGTCGACGTCCATGAAGCTGTCGAAGCCGATACCACCAAGCAGCTCAGTGAACATGTCTTTCAGAGCCTCGTTATGCGGGTTCGAGAATGTGTATGCTATATAGTTCATTGTCAGTTACTTAGAAGCCTGTTCGCAGATACTTGCAAAATCCTCGGCTTTGAGTGAGGCGCCGCCGATGAGTCCGCCGTCGACATCAGGCTGAGCGAAGAGCTCGGAGGCGTTCTTGGCGTTGCAGCTGCCACCGTAGAGGATATGGATCTGGCTTGCGATGTCGTCGCCATATTTCTCTTTCACCAGTTTGCGGATGAAGGCGTGCACTTCCTGAGCCTGAGCCGGAGTAGCTGTCTTGCCTGTTCCGATAGCCCACACAGGTTCGTAAGCGATGATAACGTTCTCAATATCAGCGACGTCGAGATGGAACAGCCCCTCCTCCACTTGTTTGCGGATGACATCGAAATGCTTGTTGGCTTCGCGCTCCTCAAGGACCTCACCCACACAGAAAATCGGGACGATTTCATATTTGAGCGCCTGGTTGACCTTGGCAGCGAGGGTTGCGTTGTCTTCGCCGAAGTATTTTCTGCGTTCGCTGTGACCTATTATGCAGCAGCTCACTCCTATTGAGTCGAGCATCTTGGCAGAGACCTCGCCAGTGTAAGCCCCTGATTCCCAAGCAGCGACGTTTTGTGCTCCCACTTCAAACAGTTCATGCTCCGAAGCCTCGTCGGTAGCGAGTTCGAGGTAAGGGTACGGAGGGCAGATTATGACTTCGCATGACGGTTGTTTTTCGTCAAGGAGGTTTTCAAGGTCTTCAATAAGGGTTTGGGCTTCCTCGAAATCGAGGTTCATTTTCCAGTTGCCGGCAACGATTTTATTTCTTTTCATGATATGATGATTTTAATTAATTGCTTGAAAGTGCAAAGATAAGAATTATTTTCTTTTATTCTCTTTCACTTGTTACTTTTTTCTTGATAAAAAAGTAACCAAAAAATCAAGCGCCAGCTGAGGACGTGACATGTCGCGTCCCTACGAACCGCATTTTTGCGCAAGCCACCGCACCTGAGACAATGAGGCGCAAAGCGACCATGATTAATCACCTGCGGTGATTTATTATTCAATTTTTAGTTCGTAAAGGCGGCTGTTTCTGGTGTTGTCGTTTTTGAAGAGGAAATACGCTTTCCCATTGTAGATTCGGAGGTTTTCGATGAATGGGAAGCCTCCGAGGATGGCGATGGTTTCTGCTGTTCCGTTTTCGATGTCGATTATCTTGATGGTGGTGATGCCATCTTCAACGAAAGTGGTGTAAAATCTGCCAGTTGCGGAGTCCAGAATCACTTTTTTGCCCCATTTTTTTATTACTCGCATCTCACCGCTCCAATGACGGTATTTATGAAAAGTTAGAGGATATTCGCATACATATTCACATAAGTTATTGTAAACAAACACCTTATCTTCATCAAAAGAGAAAAGATAAAGGTGGTTATCATAAGAAAAAATTGGGTCGTAAGTCGGTTTGCAGAACAGGTTGCCACTGCGTTGCGGGAGTCCCCACCTGTATTTGATGGCAAAAAATATGTAGTCGCGCCCCTCCTGATTCACACAATGATGGAACTCGTGCGGCTGTTTATCTCCACCTATATAAAAATAATAGTAGAAAATCTCCTGGTCGAAATAAAAATAACGACCGCCAACAATAACGCTGTCGGTGGCACAGGCGATATTTGAGAACGCAGTGTAAAACTCCATCAGCGGGTAATGATATAACAATTCCATCTCCATGGTCTTGCCCATCAATGTCTTATGCCCTATCTGCCAGACATCATCATTTGAAATTATGTGCATTTCACCGAACACATCTTTGAAAATATTGTAATATTCAGGGCTGATTTTCAAATCGGTAAGGGTGTCGCAGGCGAAATTCAGATGCAGAATCGCGTTATTGCGGCGGCGCTGCGCCAAAAGATAAATTCCTTTGTCATTGATTTCGAAATCTTTAACGGAAACAACTTTGTTATCGTATGCCACATGAGGCACGTTGCCCATAATTTCGACCTCGGGCAGCGACATCTGCGACGGTTTCAATTTAAACACAATTTTCTTGCTATAATTAAGACTATCAATGATATACGTCACGTTATCAAAGGCAAGATGGCTGACATAAATAGTATCTCCTGGCTTCGAATTTTTCAGTTCGAAGAGACCCTCCCTATTGGTGACAGCAAGAATTGTCGAGTCGATGGTATAGATACCGACATCGCGAATCGGTTTGTTGCGGTTGTCGAGGCAGATGCCTGAGATGACATTATTTTGAGCGGAAATGGTAAGCGGTGATAGGACAACTATAGCCGATATGACTAATATGACAAATAGGAATGATAGTTTTTTCATAGAATTAAGTTTTATGTTGCAAAATTACAATTAAAAATTTTGTTTGTCAATTCCTAAAATCCTAAAAAGTTGGGGTAAAATGCTAACATTTTAAGGATATGCAAAAATCAGTCTGCAAATTATCTTCGAAAATTCAAAGGCCTGATTTTTTGCATATCCTTAAAACTAGTTGATTGACTTCAAACGCGATGTTTTCTTGAGCGGAAGCACTAATGGCGGATAGGACGAACAGATTTTTCATTTTATTGTTGTTCTTTGGATGAAACTATATTGTTTTTCGGCGTTGAAATAGGCGCAATAGGCAATATTATTGTTGACTTTCAATACGTTGGGATAAATATGGTTTGATGCTTTTATCAGATTTCCAAATTTGGCGTTTTCAAAATCAAGTGATGCGAGATAACTGATTCCGTCTATTACAAAAACTCCGTAAATATCAGCGGAAACACAATCTTCAATTATTGTATTTGTAAAATATTTGGCATTAGCGCCAGATTCAATATCTTTTTCACTTAAAAGAATGAAATTATCGTCGAAAGACAGGAGTTTCATTTCATCCAAATAAACGAAATACAAGATATTGTCTTTATCAAAAACACTGATGTTCAATTGTTTGGCATCGAGTTTAATGTATTGGTTGATATATACAAAACAGCGAGTTCGCCAGCCGCAGGGAGCTTCGACAGCAAACGAGCATTCAGGTTCGGGCAAGATGCGCATAAGGTTGCCGTCCCATAAGCCGAGCTTTATCAAGTCATCGTTTTCATCAGTAAACGCATGGTAAAGCGAGATTATCTCCGCATAAAGTGCAGCTGCAGCCTTATAACCTTCTTCATCAATAAAACGATGAATCTGGTGACGCTCAACAACAGAATCGTTAGGATTTATATAGAAATATTCGATGCTTTTGTTATGATCACGACGAGCATAATAATTATTGGCAATCAATGGTTTATCTTTAAAAACAAAGCAGTCGCCAAACTTCCTCACGCCTACTCGCAGTTTCTCTTCAAAATCTTTTCTTGAAAAATCAGCCACTTTTCCGATGGAATAGTCATCGTCGAATCGAATCTGCTGGCAATAATGCTCGCCTACAAGAATATAATTGTTGAAAAAATCCACAAAAATCTCATTATAGAGGCTGTCGAACTTAATGTTAGAAACACTATTTCCTTCATTATCAACAACTTTAAGTTCTGATTTTGATTTTTTGTTTTCAAGGATTAGAGTTTTATCATCTATGAACGAAATATCCACGATAGAAACGCCAGATTTGCTGCGATAGAAGTATTTGGAAGCAGCTATTTCTGCTGACGGCAAGTCGTAGCTGATTTGTCGCATTTTGAAAATTATCGATGCTTCCCCATTATGGAAATCATTGGAGTTCAACGATATAATCGTATCAGCATATCCGACACAAGTAAAACGCAACGTTGCGTCTTCAGAGAAAATTTTTAGTTGGAAATTGCCGTTTTTGTCGGAGGAAGTGCCAACGAAAGAGGTGGTTTCGGTGATGTTGACATCTTTAATTCCGACATTACCAGAGACTAAAAAATTTTGCGCAGAAACATGAAATGGAGATAAGACGAATAGGGCTAATGGGACGAATAGGATTAATATAAGCGATGACTTTTTCATAAGATTTTAATAAAGTTTTGTTTTTTCAATAAACGACACTTCATAATTGCCTGAATCTCTGCGCTTTTTCAGAGAATAGAGATTTCCTTTATATATGATCATTTTCTGGCTGAGATAGTTGTTAGCGTTGATTTTGGGGATTGTTCTGCCGATTTTGATGTCGATTTCGTTCAAAGTGGTGCCGAAGATGGTGTAGAAAGTACCCCAGGCACGGTCTTGATAGATGGTGTGGCGCCAATAGTTTTGTTTTTCAGGATAAGATATTTCGCAACTATTAAGCAGATTCATAGTCTCATCATAAGCCTCAATTCTGCAGTTAAGATGATCGAAATAGTAAAGAGTATCAGCCACTTTCGCAAGATAACAGTTTTTTGTGTGATACCACGCATTTTTTATAAAAACTTCCCAATCCTCGACAGACGGGCTGTGACAAATATTATCAACAACATGCATATGTGCTTCATGCCACTTAAGTTCTCGCTGAACTTCACGAAACGATTTTGAGTCGTCACTAAAAAACAAATCCTCCTTTTTCTTAGTTGACAAATTGATTCTGTAAAATCTCGAAACATATCCATCAAGTTTTAACTCATTGATATACAAATATTTATCAGTTATAAAAAGAATATTGTCCATAACTTTCTTGTAATACCTCTTTTCACTTGGAAAAGCAAGAATAAAGTCGTTTTTCTCATTGACAATCTGATAAACCGAGTCCTGCCCCACTATCTGACAGTTATTCATGCAGTCGAGGATAATATGATAAGGCTTAATGTGTTGTGGTAAGAATATAGTGTCAATTGGCTCATAAAATAAATCTGTGATCAGAACACGATAATCGGTGTTTATGCCAAATTTCTTTTGCAGGATAAAGAATTTATCATCCACAATCTCAAAGTCGAGCATCACGAAATTTGGTTTGCTACGGAAATAGGTTACTTTTTCGGCGGTGACATAAACAGCGTCGAGCGTTATAGCTTTTGCACATGTATCCTGCTGCGCGGACATTGTTATGCCGCACAGCAGGGAAAAAATGAGAGTTATAATTGAGTGTTTCATTCTTCAATTACTTGTGTCGCTTTGTGTTGCTCCTTTATGTAAAAAATCGCGTCGAACGACTTCGCCCATTTGCCGATTTTGTTGTGAGAACCGAGAAGGATGCTATGGAATGGCACATCTTCAAACTCGGGATGACTTCCGAAATCAAGATATCCATAGTTGATGCCGCGTTGTAGCAAGGCAAATTCAACCGAAGTGGAATCGGGCTCAACAGGATAGCTTTCGTCTTGATTAAAATACCCCACTTCGCCGCCACCTGATGTGAAGGCGACGGAATAAACCTGATTCGGGAACATGTTCGCAAGATGCTCGCCAAGCAATGTGTATTTGTCATACAACTCCGGGTCAGGCTCCTTGCCGTACTTAATCTGTGAAATAGCCTTCGCCCCGTGGAAATTAGCCGCCCAGATGATGATTTTCTTTTCAGGATGACGATTTATATACCATGCCACATTTTCTGCCATTTGTCGGTCGCGAATCATGATGCTACAATCGATACATGAATCGCACGTAATGGAAAATCCGCATTTTGCATGATTTGAGAACGACAACATATTGTCAATCAACAGCAAAACGTCATCTTTGTTGAAAGAAACATCGTTATCGCTCAACTTATTCTTCATCGCCAGCAACGAACTGTCATAGTACGGATAATCAGATTCATTTATGAGAGAATCGTTGTATTGATGCAATTTGTTGTCAATTTCAAGTAATTTTTTCCAATTATAGTCAAAAAGACCCTGTTTCATTATCGAATCCGAGTAAAACAGATTGCTCAGATATGCTATCTGGAAATAATTGCAGTATGACGGATTGACATCCATGCCGTAAAAATCGATTTGGTGTTTGTCCATTGCATCAACCAGCTTTGATGCTTCTTCCGTTTTACTCCACAAAGAATTCCATGAATTCCTAACACTCAGCCATGT
>JAFZKP010000003.1 GCA_017553625.1 Bacteroidales bacterium | reverse complement strand
TCGAGATGAGGAATCTTGAGAGAGACACATGGTGACTACAGCACGGAGGTCCACCTCTTCCCATTCCGAACAGAGAAGTTAAGCCCCGTCGCGCCGATGATACTGCATTGACTTGTGGGAAAGTAGGTCGTCGCCACCCCCATAGTAGAGACGTTTCAGGAAACGCCTCTACTTTTTTTGTTTAAAAAATACCATTTGATATTCAATTTTTTGTATTTTTGCAATCTGAAAAGGTCGGTTCCGTATGTGGTCCCTGGTGAAGGGTACTTGCTTTGTACGGTCGACTTTTTTATTTTACCTCGATTTTATTGATGCAATACTGAACATGTTTGTTGTCGGCACGGATACCAATTGTTAGCTTTACTTTGAAATTAAGGTGAGAATTGTCTTTGTTTACAAAGTAATAATACAGAACAGCCATGTTTTTGTATCCGTTTTTTGACTGCGTCCCTTTTTTGGCTTTTCTGTAAATCGGTTGGTTTTCATCTCCGCAGGCATTAGTTACAATTTCTCTCAGATTTTTTATTGCAAAAGTTGATTGCCAGTTTTTTGATGCGGTATTGATTGTCTTTTTGTCGCTTTCATTTTCAACAATATAGACATAGACACCAAGAGAGTGGCAAAAGTAAGATTAATTTTAATATAAAAGTTAGGATTTTTACTTTTTTGATTGTTACTTTTTTCTTGTTCTTTCCTTTGATGGAAGGAACCAAAGATCAAGCGCCAGCCGTGGACGTGACATGTCGCGTCCCTACAAACCGCCGAATTTCGCAGGCCACCGCACCGCGAAGCGAGGTTGGGGCGAAGCCGTCATGCCCAAAAGTGACGTGGGGCGATGCCGTCTAGCGCGTAGCGGGGTTGGGACTCTTCAGCCCTGAAGGGGTTCGGAATGACAAAGATGAAGAGGGAGTGTTGAAAACTATTTTTTGATTTTTATTCCGCTATATTGAATATTTTTTGTAATTTTGCGGACTCAAAAATTGGGATTATAAATAAAATATAACAATATGAAAATGAAAAATTTAGCTATTGTTGGAAGATTTACTTTGACACTGTTTGCAGCGTTGATGACCGCAAATTTGTGGGGACAGGCGGATTTGAGCGGCACTGGAACGTCTGCTGACCCATACCAGATTACAAGCGTTGCCGATTGGAACGCCTTTGCGACTGCTGTTAACGGCGGATATGACTATAGCGGAAAGTATATACAACTTGAAGCGGATGTTCCATCAGAAGTTGAGATACTCGAGGGTACACCGGCACTTACCACAATGGTTGGTGTTTGGGACGCTGCAGAAGAAAACAGAAAACCTTTCAAGGGAACATTTAAAGGTAACGGCAAAACTATTATCGTGAGCTATACATCGGACGGTAATTATACGGCTCCTTTCAGATGCACCAATGGCGCAACGATTACCAATGACTTTACTGTTGTTGGAAATATAAACGCCACAAACGGATATGCCGCCGGACTTGTTGGAGTAAACTATGGTAGCAAAACAAAAATAAACGGCAATGTCACCGTTAGAGTGAATATAACTGGAGGCGGTACATACTGCGGTGGAGTTGCAGTTGACGCTACTTATCTCGAAATGAGCTCCTGCCTTTATAACGGACAGATTATTGCGGGCGACTATAGTGGCGGTTTCTGCGCAAAAGGTGACGCAAACACAAAATTCAACAAATGTATTTTCGATGCGGCCACGGGAAGTTCAATAACCGGTGAACATACTGGAAATTACATAAACGGTTCTTATGATGACACAAATAGTAATAATTATTATTACACTAATAAAGCTCCTACAGCATCCATAACACAGGGAGTTTGTATATATACATCTACATCATTTAGCAATATTCCGAATGACGGCCAATTCAGAATACTGACTAATCTTGCAGGAAATGACTATTACTACATCGTAAGAACATGTTGGATATCGGGTATTGATCAACGTTATTATCAAAATAATGTACATAGTGACGGTATAACATACGACGTAATGTTTACTCTTGATGGCGATACTGCTGTTATTGATACCAAATGCTATACCGCAGAAGTGCTTAATGGCGGTGGTGTTGCTGTCAATTTAAGCACAATAGCTCCGGGTACATATACTTTAAAAATTACTGGCAAAGAAGGTTACTGCAGTGGTACACTGACTTCAGATAGTTTTGATGTTCAGGAAACAATTTTTGACAACGGAATTGGCACCGCGGACAATCCTTACCAGATTACATCTATAACTGATTGGAGCATTTTTGCCAAAGCGGTGAACGACGGACATAGTTTTTTGGGAGAGTATTTAAAGTTAACAAATAATATTACTGTAACTGTCAAAAATCTTGGCACGGATACAATTGTTGGTGCTATGACAAGTGGTGGAGCAGAAAGTAAATGGTTTAGCGGTACATTTGACGGTGATTGGCACACATTAACCTTCAATGTGGGAACATCGGCAAAAGCAATTACCCCGGCACATAATTATTCACCGAGTGCACCTTTCCGTGTTATTGATGGTGCGACAATTAAAAACCTGACAGTTGATGGAACAATATATTCCACAAAGAAATACAATGCCGGTTTTGTCGGATTTGCCTATAATGCTAAAACAAGTAAAGTAAACAATATTATAAACTGCACAAGCAATATAATCTTTGACGGTTCCAATATATACGATAGTGGCGGCAATGGTGATAAAAAATGGGATTGTTCTGCAGGAGGTTTTGTAGCGGAAAACAAACAAGGAAATATATATTTTAATAACTGTATATTTATTGGTCAATTAAATCAAGGAGATCAAAGTAATGCTAATAGAGGTGCCGGTTTTGTCAGCTATAATAACGGAGCTAATATGTATTTTACCAATTGCACTATGGCTGGCACCATAGGTTTGAAAAAAGCAGGAACATTCTATAGAGCAAGTAAGGCTAAACATGAATATTCTAACTGTTATTATATCACCAGACCTGCCGATCAAGATCAAGAGCAATTTGATGCGACGAATTGTAAACAAGCTTACACCAACCCTTCGCATGAAGATTTGACCAACAAGATTTATAAACATTATAAAATAAATAGCACTGATTACTACATTCCAAACGCTGAGATTTCAGGTTTGGAAACGACAACGTATTCAGCGGGTGAAACAATTACAATACCAGCCCCTACTGTTACTTATTATGGTAAGGCGTTGACACGCGGCACCGACTATGTTATTAAAAAGAAATTTGGAGAAGGTGATTATGCTACTGTTGTTGGTGACATAACACTTAGTGATGCGGGAGATTATTATATAAAAATTGAAACCACAGGTAGTAACTATGGCGGTTCGCAGACCACAACCATGAACGTTGTGGCATTCAGCTCGTGGGCGGTTGTTCAAGAGTATTTGGCGGATGCTTCGAAAGGCGACAGGGTAATTACTTTGAGCGGTAGCATAAGACCGGCTTTGGGGACAGACCATTACTTGGAAGTTAACGGCAATGTTGTTTTAAATCTTAACGGAGATACCATCGACCGCCATTTGACTGATTCTACTATAGTATATGGACAGGTTATAAGAGTGAGTGCCGGCGCAAATCTTACAATTAATGGTCCTGGAGTTATAACAGGAGGTTTTGCTTGGGCCGGACCAACAGAAAATGTTCCAAAAGAGGAATCAACTTATTATGATAAAAGAGACGGTGGTGGTATTCATAATATGGGACACCTCACTTTGAATAATGTCAATGTGAAAAATAACAAAATCTATAAAGATGTATATCAAGGTACAAAACCTACAGCGAGAGGCGGTGGCATTTACAGTGGTCAGGGCAGTTCTCTGATTATCAATGGAGGAAGTGTCTCAAGTAATATTGGAAGAGGTGGCGGCGGAGGCATTTATTGCGATAGAGCCAACCCGTTTGTCATGACGGATGTTGATGTACATAGTAATAAAGCTGATAGCAAGGGTGGAGGTTTGCGTATTAAAACAACAGGAACAGCTGTGGCTTATTTGACACGTTGTGATATTTCATGGGCAAACCAAGTTACCGCAGATGCTTCTCAAGGTGGTGGTGTTTATTTGGAATCGGGCGAATTGGTTATGGACAATTGTTCTATACAGGCTAATAATGCGACGATGCAGGGCGCAGGATTCTTTTCCAAGAGAGGAAAGACGACAGCGATAAATTGCGATATAAGTTTCAATGGCACAATGTATGTAAATCCATTAAATCATGGTGGTGGTATATGTCTATATGATAATAAAGGTGATGACCACAGCATTTATATTATGGATGGTGGGAGAATATACTGGAATCAGTGCAACCATGATGGTGGCGGTGTATATGTGTATGAAGGTGCGGTGTTCCAAGTGAAAGGCAATGTTCAAATATTAGACAACCTCCAGGGAGAGCTTTGGGTTGGCGGAGGTGCAGCCAACAATGCCTACCTGGCTGGTGAAAGCGTCATTGAAGTCATAGGACCATTGGATGAGGAAGCCATAATAAATATAACTCCTGTTCCAGGTCATGAAGGAGTTTATGTAACATTTGATGATGATGCAACAAGTGGAGACCCATTGGAAGATTTGTCACATTTTGTCTTGGACACTGATGAAGAAGGAGATGATGATTACGGTTCAATGATAGATGATGGCGGTAATGTTGTGGTTTACGGTATTACAGAATGGGACGATACTGATACATGGGATGGCACAATAGCAACGAATTTGAGCGGAAACCTTCCAACAAGTTCTAATAATGTTACAATTAACAGGGCGGTTAAGATTCCAAGCGATTGCACGGCTGAAGCAAAGGACATTACATTGGGTACTTTCGGTTCAGTCATTCTTGAAGATGGCGGACAGCTTAAAAACAACAATGCCGTGACGATTAAAGCCAAAAAAGGTGTTGTGAAAGCGGATGCAGGTAATAAAGCAGGATGGTATGTGATTTCGTCACCAGTAGCAAATCCAATAATTGCTAATAAGACCAATCTTGTTACCGATGATGGATGGGGATCTAATACATACGACCTTTACCGATTCAATGAGACGGCAGTAAAGCCTTGGGAGAACTACAGACAAGCAGGTCATACTAATTTTGACATTCTTGAGACTGGTCGTGGCTATTTGTATCGTAATGAGGATGCTCATGCGATTGAAATTGATGGAAATGTGAATGTTTCAGATGTCACCTACAACCTTTCGTGCAGCGGTTCGGGAGATTTCAAAGGCTTCAACCTTATCGGAAACCCGTATGCTGAAAACATCACAATCTTGAACACCACATTGGTTGACAATAGCGGTATTCAGATTAAGGATGGCGAGGGTAATCCAATTAACTTGACTGGTTACTACAAGCTTTCGAAAGATGACGGCTCTTGGGGAACAGAGATAACAAGCACATCGGCGACAATAGCACCGTTGGAGGGAATCCTTGTGCAGGTTGACGAAGCAAGGAAGGTGAAGTTTTCAAGGACAGCAAGGGCGGCGGCAAAATCGAATGGCGACAACATCAGGTTCACTGTTGCAAACGAAAAGTATGAAGACAGGACATTCGCTTTGTTTGAGAAGGGTATGGGTCTTGAAAAGATAGAGCACATGAACGAAGACGTGCCTATGGTGTACATCAGCAGCAACGGCGCGGACTACGCCATAGCGACATTCGGCGACGAGGTGAAGCAGTTCAACCTGAACTTCGAGGCGAAGACGACGGGCATGTATACGCTTGGCATGAAGACACAGGGCGAGTTCAGCTATCTGCACCTTATCGACAAGGTTGCCGAGAAAGACATAGATTTGCTTAAAGAAGGCGAGTACGAGTTTATCGGGTCGTCGTTTGACAAGGCCGACCGTTTCGTGGTGCGCCTGGCATATCTGCCCGACTACAGCGACGATGGCGACGACAACTTCGTTTACCAGAACGGCAGCGAGGTTCTCGTGAGCGGACAGGGCGAACTGCAGGTGTTCGACGTGATGGGACGCTTGGTCATGCAGAAGAAGGTTAACGGCGTGGAGTCGGTTGACGGTCTCGTGACGGGGGTTTATGTGATGAGGATAGTTGGCGAGAGCGTGAAGACGAAGAAGATAGTGGTGAGATAAGTTAACCAGTTAGTCAGTTAATCAGTTAGTCAGTTAAACTAAGCAACTAAACTGAATAACTGAATAACTGAACAACTGAATAACTGAACAACTGAACAACTGAATAACTGAACAACTGAATAACTGACTAACTGACTAACTGAAAAAAGGATTATTAAAAAGCAAAATTATTTAGACATGAAAAAGATATTATTCACAATTACAATCGTTTTGACGATGGTTTTGGGTGCGAGTGCCCAGAGTGACGGTTTCTTCAAGAGCAGCAAGAACGACGATTACAGCGACCGTGGCACTCCTGACCCCGGATTAGTCATGCCGAATCTGCCAGGTGGCGGTGTGGGAGCATACAACACTGACCAGGGCGCTCCGTTGGGAAGCGGCTTGCTGGTGCTTACGGCGCTTGGAGCGGGATATGCCGCTTTCCGCAAGAGGAAATAAAGTTAATGTGCCGCGGTGCGGAATGTGCCGCCTGACGGCGGAAAGTGCCGCTGCGCGGAATGTGCCGCCTGACGGCGGAATGTGCGGTCTGGCGACCGGATGTGTGACCTGCGGTCAATGTGCCGCCTGACGGCGGAAAATGGAAACATTTTGAGATTATTACATATTTTCACCAAAAACATTTTGAGATTATTACATATTTGTGTATTTTTGCACTCGAAATGACAAAACATTTTGAGGTATGAATACTGAATTCCGAATTTTCAAGAGAAAATTGTATGACAGGATGCTGAACTGGAAACAAACCAGGGATGGAAAAACAGCATTGCTTATCAAAGGTGCCCGACGTGTTGGAAAATCTACTATTGTCGAGGAATTTGCAAAAAGGGAATACACTTCTTATATTTTGGTTGACTTTGCCAATGCGCCACAGGGTGTGTGGGATGCAGTAAAAAACATTGCAGACCTTGACAATTTCTTCTTACAGTTGCAATTTATATATAAGGTGAAACTGGAGGAGCGCAAGTCAGTTGTCATTTTCGACGAGATACAGAAAGCCCCACTGGTGAGGCAAGCCATCAAATATATGGTGAAAGACCATCGATATGACTATATCGAGACGGGTTCGCTTTTGTCTATCAAGAAAAATATTGAGGGCATCACTATCCCGAGTGAAGAAACTCGTATCACGATGTACCCGATGGACTATGAGGAGTTTCGATGGGCTTTGGGTGATGAGGCAACAATGCCGCTACTGAAAGAAGTATTTGAGAAAAAACGTCCAGTGGGAGACCAGGTTGTGAGGCAGTTGTTGCGTGATTTCAGGCTGTATATGCTTGTTGGAGGTATGCCTCAGGCGGTTAACACTTATCTTGAAACTAACAATTTGAGTGAGGTTGACCAGACCAAGCGTGAGATAATAGACCTTTATACTGAGGATTTCCGAAAGATTGACCCTTCGGGGAAAGCCGCGCGTTTGTTTAAGGCGATTCCTTCAGAATTGGCGAAAAACGCTTCTCGTTATCAGGTGATTAGCGTTTTGGGTCGCAGTGCCGAGAACACCGACATGGATGAGTTGCTTGAAGACATGGAAGACAGCCTTTGTGTAAATTTCGCTTATCATGCAAACAATTCGTCGGTTGGCCTGGCATTGCATAAGGACAAAGACCGTTATAAAATGTTTGTTGGTGACACCGGGTTGTTTGTCACGTTGGCATTTTGGGACAAAGATGTGACAGAAAATGTCATATATCAAAAGCTGCTTTCCGACAAATTGGGTGCAGATTTGGGTTATGTTTATGAGAATGTGGTGGCGCAGATGCTAAAAGCAAGTGGCAATGAGTTGTATTATCACACATGGCCAACACCGTCGGGTAAGCATAACTACGAAGTTGATTTTCTGTTGTCGCGCAGCAACAAACTGTGTCCGATAGAGGTGAAGTCATCGGGGTACAAGGCGCATGTTTCGCTTGATGAGTTCGGCAAGAAGTTTTCGTCGGAGGTGTTGCATAGCTATCTTGTATATACCAAGGATTTGCGAAAGGATGGTGAAACGCTGATGGTTCCGCTATATATGGTATCGCTGTTGTAATGTGGTTTTTGCCAAATTATCAAAGCTGTATTATCGAATGTTTGAAATCCTGAAAATATTTGTAAATCCTATTAAAAAAATGTGTATTTTTGCAGTCCGATAACAAAACAACACAATATTATAAAAATCAGTTGATTATGAATAAATTAGCCTTTTTGAGAAGATTTACTTTTGCGGTTGTTTTACTGCTTTCTGGCGTAATTTTGAGGGGGCAAGTTGATCTTGGAGATTGCACGATTACAATTAACGACAATGTTGCTTATAAATATACGGGAACATCTATAACCTCAATAAGTTTTACCGTGATGAATGGAGAAACACCGATTTCATCTGGTTATAGTCAAGGCATTATTGATGCGGAAAGCAATACTGTAGATTTAAGTGATGGAATTGGAATAGGAAAATATACATTAACTGTAAGAGCTATGGATGCGTCCTTGACAGGGTCGCAGAGTAAGAATTTTTATGTTTTGGCAGGTACGGGTTCATATTATACTATTTCAACTGCTACTGATTGGGATTTGTTCGCAAGAAGTGTTAATGATGGATATAGTTTCAGTGGGCAAACAGTAAAATTAATGGAAGATGTTACCACAAGTACAATGGTTGGAACAGAAGACTATCCTTTTAACGGAACATTTGACGGGAAACCGAGTACAACGACCAATACATTGACGTTTAACTATGGAACAGTGGGAGAACCAACGACCGAACAAATTGTAGCTCCATTTCGTTACACTGACGGAGCAACAATTCAAAATCTCAATGTTGCCGGTACTATTTACACAAATGTTGGTAAAGAATCGGGTCTTATAGGTGTTAACACTAATACATCAACAGTTCAAAATGTTATTGTTAGGGTAACATTTATTTGCAATGAAGCTCTATGGTATGAAGAAGGTGCCGGTTTTGCTTTTGATGGCAGAGGCGTATCTTTTAGCAACTGTGTGTACGATGGAAGAATAGCGACCTTTAATTATCATGGAGGTTTTTGTGGTACTGGAGATGGCAACACATCATTTAGTAATTGTATTTTTAGGCCACAAAGCGGAGGAGTTTATTGGGCGGAGAATTTTGTTTTTTATGATTATTCTTACGGCGAAATTGATTTTTCGACATGTTACTATGTAGAGGTTAATAATCAAGAAGATGATGAGCATCAAGGAACAGAGGTGTATGTGGATGATGTTCCAGATAATAATATAGGTCGTTTAGATAATAGTATTGATATATTTGATTATGTCATTTATAGACCAGTGACTGTAGCTATAACAAATGTACACGAAGAATATGCCTACACTGGTAATTCAATAACAATTTCTCCGACAGTTACATATAATGGTTCATCATCGGCTGCATCTGGTAATTATTCATGTTCATTCGAAAACAGTTATGGAGAAGCGATTGACGAAGTCGTAGATCCGGGTGAATATAGCTTGATAATAAGTGGCACTAATAATTATGCTGGCTCAATAAGCACAGATTTTAGTGTTGTATCTGATGTTTATGGTAGTTGGTCGGATTTACAAACTTTGTTAAACACTGCAACAGAACCTATTAATTTAGATCGCAATTATAGAGCAGGATCAGAGGACGGTCCTTTAACAATTAATAGAAATGTTGAAATCAATCTGAACGGATTTACAATTGACCGTTATTTAGCTGAAGCAAAGACTTATGGTCAGGTAATCAAGATAGTAAAAAATGGAAATACAAAACCAACTGTTACAATAAATGGCCCAGGTATTATAAAAGGTGGTAACAATAAAGCTATTAATGGCACCGAGCACGGTGATTCCAATGATGGTGGGGGCATATATAATATGGGAAATCTTACGTTGGATAAAGTGACAATATCTTATAATAAATGTAAGAAGCAGAACGATAATGCTAATAATACTGCTGCTGTAGGAAGAGGAGGTGGTATTTATAGTGGAGGTGGCAGCAGTTTGACAATGACTAATGTTATTGTTAGAGATAATGAAGCAAAAGGCGGTGGAGGTGGTATTTTTGTCGATAAGGCATCTACTTTTAGCATGAGTGAAAATTGTTCTGTAAGAAGTAATTCATCGGATGACAAAGGTGGCGGTATTCGTGTTAAGAGTAGTGGTAGTTATACTATTACTGATTGTGTAATAAATTCTAATACTGTTGACAATAGTACGACTGAAAGTGTGGCAAATGGTGGTGGAATACATCTGGACGAAGGCACCTTGACATTAACTCGTTGTACAATTAATAACAATCGAGCATTTAAATATGGTGGCGGTATTTATGTTATTAAGGGGACTATAAATGTTGATAATTGTGCAATTAATTATAATATGGCTTACGATGGAGCTATGAATAATGAAGGCCGTGGAGGTGGAATATATATGCATGGTGGCACTATTAACATGACAGATGTTACTATATCAGGAAACACAAGTAATTTAGCTTATGGTGGAGGCGTTTATATAAATAGTGCGTCAAAACTCTATTTGAAAGGAGGAAAGGTTGTTATTAATGGAAATTGGAGATATGATGATTATGGCTATTCTTCTAAAATATCAAATATGTTATTAGTTGGTGCATCAAAGATTAATATACAAGCAAGTATATCATCTGATTCTGAGATAGGTGTGTCTAATAATGTTGGTGAAAGCGTTTTTACAAGTGGTTTGAAAAATCATGCAAGGATAAGTAACTTTAGTAGTGACAACACTTCGTATTCGATTCAAGAATATAATAACGAAGCCAAATTAGTCATATTGGAGCCATGGACACCAGGAGAGCCGGATGACCCTGCTGTTCCTGGAGTTTTTACAATTAACAATGCAGTGGTTATTAGTGATGTGGTTGAAGCAGAAGGAATAATTATTGGAGAAGATGGTGTTGTAACAATTGTTCCTGGAGGGTATTTAACAGCTGATATCACAAATGACGATCCTGATAAATTGATTGTCCAAGGAGGACAACTTGTTACAACAAGCGAAGATGTGAAAGCTACCATGAAAAAAGATATCAGCGCCGCATTGGCACTAAATGGACGATTCTGGTATCTGATTTCATCGGGTATTGCAAATCCAAATATAGAGGATAACACCAATCTGATAAAGATGAGTGCTAATGATTATGCTGAATACGATTTGTATCGTTTTAATGAAGCTGTAGACAATGATAAACAGTGGGAGAATTATAGGCAAACAGACTCGGAACATACAAATTTTTGTGTAAATCAATCTGACAGCTACCTTGAAAATGGTCGTGGTTATTTGTATCGTAATGGTAACGACTATACCATTTCAATAAGCGGTACACTTAATTCAGCTGCAACAATTACGACACCACTCACATGTACGGGTACAAGCGAAACAAATCTTTTCAAAGGTTTCAACATGATAGGCAACCCATATCCGCATAATATTAAAAAAGGTGACGGAGAGGCTATTCCTAACGGAGATCTTCTTGAAAGTAATTATTATGTTCTTTTGGAAGATAGTACATGGGAACCTGTTGATGATGGTGAAGAAATACATGTAATGGAGGGAATTCTGGTACAGGCCAAAAAATCAGGAGCATTGACAATATCAAAAATTCCGGTACCAGCACCTGAAGAAGAGGAAAGCAAAGGAGGCGTTGATATAAAAGCCGGTAATGACAAGATATGGTTCACTATTAATAATGATGAATTTAAAGATAAAGCATGTGTGGAATTCAAATCTGGCCACGGTTTGAACAAGATAAATCACCTCAACGAGAAAGCTCCAATGCTTTACATCCATCATAACGGCGAGGACTTCGCTTCGGTGGACATGAGCGCAAACACCAAGACGTTCGGGCTCAACTTCGAGGCGAAGACAACGGGCGTTTACACCTTGAAGGTGCAGCCTAAAGGCAGCTACAGCTATCTGCATGTGTACGACAGACTCACTGGCGAGGACATCGACATGCTCGACGGTGGAGAATACGAGTTCATCGGCTCCGTTGAAGACGCCCCGGATCGTTTCATCGTGCGCCTTAGCAACAACAACGCCGACGCCGACGAACACGGCATCTTCGCATACCAGAGCGGCGACGACATCATCGTCAGCGGAGAAGGCGAGCTGCAGATGTTCGACATCGCGGGACGTCTCGTGATGAAAGCGCACGTGAATGGAATTGAGACAGTGAGGAAGCCGTCACACAGCGGCGTTTACGTCCTGAGAGTCGTGGGAGAGGACGTGAAGACGCAGAAGATTATTGTAAACTAAAAAACATAAGAGATTATAAAAAACAGATGATGAAGAAGGAATTAGCTATTTCAAGAAAACTTATTTTTGCGCTGTTTGCAGTGCTTATATGCGTAAACTTGCAGGGACAAAGTTCACTCTCAGGAGCCGGAACTTCAGATAATCCATATATAATAGCGAGCGAGGCTGATTGGAATTACTTTGCAAATAAAGTAAACACAGGTGAGGGTAGTTATGCGACGGCACATTACAGACTAACGGCCGATATTTCCGTTACGACCATGGTTGGTAACCCGGAGCATCCTTTCAGCGGTACTTTCAATGGACGAAAGGACGGCATTTATGATGCTTATAAACTTACTTTTAATTGCGGATCATCATTTTATGATGCAACTAATGAAGAGATTGTTGCTCCGTTCCGTTATACTGATGGCGCAACCATTAGGTCACTTATTTTGCAAGGAGCTATTCACACTTTGGTTGGCAAGGAAGCAGGTTTGATAGGTGTCAATACTCGCACAACATCAAATACTACAGTTGAGTATATCATCAACAATATGGATTTCTATTGCTACGAAATTCTATGGAATTCTGAAGGTGGCGGTTATGCATACGATGGCAGCGGTATTTCCTTTTCATACTGCTCATACGAAGGAACGATTGATGCAAGCAATTATCATGGCGGTTTTTGCGGAAAAGCTGATAGAAATACAACATTTGCACGATGCCTCTTTGACCCGGAAGGAGGTTATTATTGGGCGGAAAACTTCGTTTTCGACGCTCAAGGCGACCCCATCAATTATGATGGACCGAATCCTGCTATAGAAGATGGTTGCTACTATTCTTTAGGCAACAACCAGCAACCATCAGAGCAAGGCACTATGATATATGTGGATGATGTTCCCGAAGGAATTATAGGACACAAAATCACCACTTTCCATGAGAAAAAGATTTACAAACCAGCGACAGTGGTAATTAACGGCGTTAATAAGAGATATAAACATACAGGAAATGATATTACGATTAATCCCACTGTGACATTCGATGGCACTGACGCTTTAAATAATAATTATTGCGAGTGGTCAATCACTCCAACTTATCCAATGAATGCGGTCGGTAAATACACATTTACACTAACCGCTCCAAAACAGGGTGTAGCTTCAGATTATCTTGGCACGATTAACCAAATAATTCGTGTTATGGAATCATCATCAGAAGGTTGGGCAGGATTGCAGACTGCATTATCAGGTACGGATGCAACAATAGATTTGGAAAAAGACATTGAAGCTGGAACAGATGATGCTGTTTTGGTTGTTGAAAGTGGAAGAACGGTTACAATCAATTTGAATGGATATAAGATAGATCGTGGTTTTTTTAATGGAGGCGATGACTGGGATACACCGGTTATTGGCGGTCAGGTTTTAAAAGTCAGAAGTGGCGCCACTGTCATAATAAAAGGTCCCGGAACAATTATGGGAGGCTGCAACAAGGCACAAAACACTTCAGAACATGCTGAGAACAGCAATGGTGGCGGTATTGCCAACTGGGGAACATTGAGACTTGACAATGTTACTGTTAGAGATAACAAATGTGTAAAGTCTGGTAATAATACATCTCGTACTGCGAGAGGCGGTGGTATTTTCAGTGGGCAAAGCAGTAATTTGACTATAAACGGATGCGTGATTACAAATAACTCGGCAGAAGGTGGTGGAGGCGGTATTTTCGTTTACCGAGTGGCAAATTTCACTATGAACAAAGACGCCTCGAACAATAAGCCAAATATTCATCATAATAAATCCAGAGACAAGGGTGGTGCTATCCGTGTGGATGCAACAAATTCAACAGCTGTTACCTTGAATGATTGCATTATTGACAGCAATACTGTTGTGTTTTATAGTGATTTGAGTGTGTCGAATGGCGGTGGAATACATTTGGATGCAGGTGATTTGACATTGAACAGGTGTGAAATTAAGAACAACCAAGCCAGTAAATATGGAGGCGGCATTTATATGATGGGTGGTAAACTGTATGTTAATAATTGCACCATTACCGACAATAAGGCTTATGATGCAACAAGTAGATTTGACGGTTGCGGCGGTGGTATTTGTATTTTGGGAGGACAATGCTATTTGAATGGAGGTACTATATCCGATAATTCAAGTAGTGTAATGGAAGGCGGCGGTATTTTTGTTGAGGCTGGAAAAGTATTAAGCATACAAGGAGCAGTGAATATTACCGGCAATTGGAAATATAATAGTAATACGGGTGGTAGTAAAAAGACTACAAATGTATATCTGATGGGTGCAAATGGCAGAATTACAATTGCAGGTGATATTACAGGTTCTACAATTGGATTGTCAAAAAACGGTGATACGGGCATTTTCACCAATGGGCTTAAAAACAAAGGAACTATAGCCAATTTCTCAAGTGATAATCCGGTCTTTACAATTGAGCTGAATAGTAACGAAGCACAATTGACCACAATAACACCGGTAACACCTCCATCAACAGACGTTTGGAATATTGACGGACCGGTGATTCTTGAGTCAACATTGTCGGATGTCTCACGTATTGTAATTGGTGATAATGGATGTTTGTATGTCAACGAAGGTGGTATTATCGATGGCATTCAAATTTCAAATACCACTACTAATGCTATAAACAAACTGGTTATTAATGGAGGACAGGTCAACCCTTCTAATAGTGGTGTTCAGGCAACGGTGAATAAGGACATAAAAAAGGCAAATTCATCAAGCCAGAAAAACTGGTATCTGATATCCTCGCCACTTGTTAATCAGACAGATAATCCGATAAGCATACGTGAGAATACAAACCTTATCGTAAAAAATTACAGTACTAACAATCCTGAATACGATTTGTACCGTTTCAATGAAGGAGCGACACCGACTTCTTCTGCCGGATATGAATTACATTGGGAGAACTACAGATCAACAAGTCCGGTTCATTCAGGATTCAATGTTAATGATAATAACAGCTCGCTTGAGAAAGGTCGTGGCTATCTGTACCGCAATATTAATGATTACACCATAACAATGATCGGTGCTATTAATGTTGAAAGCAGTATTGATTATAACTTGTCATACCATTCAACGATAAACGATCATGATAATATGTTTAAAGGCTTCAACATTATTGGAAACCCATATATGCACAATATATCCAAAGGTATTACCGGGTCAGCAATCCCAAATACTTATTTGGAAACCAACTACTATGTTCTTGACAAAACAGACGGCTCGTGGGATGTGACAACAGATGGAACTGCAATTCCTCCTCTTACAGGTATTCTTGTTCAGGCAAAATCAGCCAGTAGATTGAGAATTACCAATTCAACAACTGTTGGTGCCAGCAAGGGTGTCGCTAACAATAACATCTGGTTTACAGTTGCAAACAGCAAATATGATGACAGGGCTTGTGTGGTATTCCAGGAGGGTCATGGATTGAACAAGATAGAGCACCAGAACGAGGAGGTTCCAATGCTTTACATCTACCATGACGGTGAGGATTTCGCTTCGGTGGACATGAGCGCAAACACCAAGACATTCGGTCTCAACTTCGAGGCGAAGACAACGGGCGTTTACACCTTGAAAGTGCAGCCTAAAGGCAGCTACAGCTATCTGCGTGTGTACGACAGACTTACGGGCGAGGACATCGACATGCTCAATGGAGGAGAATACGAGTTCATCGGCTCCGTTGAAGACGCCCCTGACCGTTTTGTAGTGTGCTTGGAGAGCTCAGATGGCGCGGATAATTCGCTGTTTGCCTATCAGGACGGCGACGACATCATCGTCAGCGGAGAAGGCGAGCTGCGTGTGTTCGACGTGACGGGACGCCTTGTGATGAAAGCGCGCGTGAACGACGTGACAGCAGTGAGGAAGCCGTCACACAGCGGCGTTTACATCCTGAGAGTCGTGGGAGAGGACGTGAAGACGCAGAAAATCGTCATACGGTAGGGGCGAATAATCATTCGCCCTTGGGCAAATATTATATTGGACAAATAATGATTTTATATCGGGCAAATAATGATTTGCCCCTACAAAAAAAATATAATGACATTATATTTTTTTTTATCTTTGCGCCTTAAAATTTAAACCTATAAAAAATGAGCGGATTTTTCGGAATCGTATCAAAGAGACCGTGTTGCACGGATCTCTTCTACGGCATTGATTATCATTCACATCTTGGAACCTCGGCAGGCGGTATCTGCACATTCGACGGCGAGACATTCCACCGTGACATCCACAGCCTCAAAGGCTCATATTTCAGGACAAAATTTGAAGACGACCTCCCCAAGTTCACGGGCAACAGCGGCATCGGCATCATCAGCGACACCGACGCTCAGCCTATCGTGGTGAACTCGCATCTGGGCAAGTTCGCAATTGTGACGGTGGCAAAAATCACCAACATCAGGGAGCTTGAACAGGAATGCCTGGAGAACAAACAGCATTTTGCGGAGCTGAGTCACGGCGACACCAACCCGACGGAGCTCGTGGCGCTGCTCATCACTCAGGGCAAGGACTTCGTGGACGGCATTCAGAACGTTTACCGTAAGGTCCGCGGCTCGGTGTCGATGCTCATCCTCACCACCGAAGGAAGCATCATAGCGGCGAGAGACCTGTACGGGCGCACGCCTATCGTCATCGGCAAGGACAAAGACGGCTACGTGGCGGCATTCGAGAGCCACAGCTACATCAACCTCGACTACTCGACGGAGCGTTACCTCGGACCGGGCGAGATTGTGCGCATCACTTCCGACGGCGTGAACCAGCTGCTCGCGCCTAACGACAAGATGCAGATTTGTTCTTTCCTGTGGATTTACTATGGTTTCCCGGCATCAGACTACGAGAACATCAACGTGGAGGAAATGCGTTATCGTGGCGGTATCGCGATGGGTAAGAGGGACGACGTGGAGGCTGATTACGTGGCTCCTATTCCGGACTCGGGCATCGGGATGGCTATCGGCTATTCTCACGCCACTGGCATCCCGTACGTGCGCAGCGTGGTGAAATACACCCCTACATGGTCGCGCAGCTTCATGCCTGTGAACCAGGAGCAGCGTGAGCACGTGGCGAAGATGAAACTCATCCCGAACCACGCCCTGTTGAAGGACAAACGCGTCATCTTCTGCGACGACAGCATAGTGCGCGGCACGCAGCTTCGCGATAACGTGAAGATGCTTTACGACTACGGCGCGAAAGAGGTTCACATCAGAATCAGCTGCCCGCCGCTGGTATACGGCTGCAACTTCCTGAACTTCAGCGCCTCGAAGAACGAGCTCGAGCTGATAACACGCCGCTGCATCGAAGAACTCGAGGGCGACAGCCACAAAAACCTGGAGCTTTATTGCGACGCATCGACAAGACAATACGCCAACCTCGTGGAGCTGTTGCGCAAGAAAATAGGTGTGGACACGTTGAAGTTCAACACGTTGGAAGACATCTGCGGTGCCATCGGCTTGCCTAAATGCAAGGTGTGCACGCATTGCTTCGACGGCTCGTCGTTTGGCGACAAATAAGACTATCTGAAGATAATATCGACGGAATATTCACGGGAAATGCCCAGCAGCGATGCGGCTTTCCCGTGATTTAACGCTATCTCGAGGAAGCCGTGTGTGCCGAAAATAGCGACGATTTCCGGAATGCCGACCTCGGTGTAGCTCTTTGAGATTTTCTCGACTTTGTATTTCCCGAATTTTATTTCATAACCACGTCCGTTTTTCAGCTTGTCGAACAGCTCTTTTGGGATGTTTGTGACGATGTTTTCGTAGGAGTCGATGAACGTGACGGTACCGTGGATGGCGTTGGCGTCGATGGTAGGCTGCACTGTGATGCATTTGCGAATCGTCGGGTACGGGTGGCCTATCTCGCTGAATGGCAGTCCGTTAGCTATCATGGCGGCGACTTTCACAAAGCGGTCGCGTGTGGTGAAAGTGAAGAAGTCGGAGTCTTGTATGACCTCGATGGTGACGGCTTCATAAGGCGTGTCGCCGAGGATGAGCGAGAAGATGTCGTTGTCGGTGCCGATGAAATAATGGCCGTTGGCTTTGAGCGCGATGTGTGGTTTTTCTGATGACTCTTCAGTCTCCACCGCGATGATGTGTATTGTGCCTTCTGGGAAGTTTTTATAGCAGTTTTTGATGATAAAGGCTGCAGAGGCGATGTCCCACGGCTCGATGTTGTGAGTGATGTCGACGACGGTGGCGTCGGGCAAGGCGGAATAAATCGCGCCTTTTACAGCTGCTACGTAATAGTCGGCCTGTCCCCAATCGCTTGTTAATGTTATGATTGCCATAATTCTCGTCGTTCGTTTCAACTCGTCGTTTGACAAATGCAAAAATACGTTTTTATACTGAAAATTTTTTATTGAAATAAAAAAGTTATTAACAATTTTTATTTTTTATCTTTGCACAACGAAAAATTAAGGAAAATCAGATGGCGGAGCAGATAGTCCAGATAGAAAATGTGAACCCGAGCGATTTGTATGGTGCTAAGGATCAGCATCTTACGATAATCAAGAACTTGTTTCCGAAGTTGAAGATCATTGCGCGTGGTGATTTTGTGAAGGTGATAGGCGAGGACGAAGAGGTGAATTATTTTCTCGACAGGCTGAATATGCTCGTGAACCATCTGGAGCGATATGGCAGCGTGAATCCGCAAGTGATTGAGGATGTGATGATTTCGAATGGCGAGACGGCTTACGTGCGCAGCATGAACGACGGCGACGTGTTGGTGTACGGGCGCAACGGATTGCAAATCAAGGCGATAACTGTCAACCAGAAGCGCATGGTGGACGCGATAGCGCATAAAGACATGATTTTCGCCATCGGTCCGGCGGGCACGGGAAAGACGTACACCGCTGTGGCTTTGGCGGTGCGCGCCTTGAAGAACCGCGAGGTGCGGCGCATCATCCTGACGCGTCCGGCGGTGGAGGCGGGTGAGAACCTCGGATTCCTGCCCGGCGACGTGAAAGAGAAACTCGACCCGTATCTGCAGCCGCTGTATGACGCCTTGCGCGACATGATACCGCAGGCGAAGCTTAACGGATACATGGAGGACGGCACCATCGAGATAGCGCCGTTGGCGTTCATGAGAGGTCGCACGTTGGACCATGCCTTCGTCATCTTGGACGAGGCGCAGAATGCCACTCGGGCGCAGCTGAAGATGTTTTTGACGCGCATGGGACGTGACGCGAAGTTCGTCATCACCGGTGACGTGACGCAGATCGACCTGCCGAAGAACCAGCCGTCGGGCTTGCCACAGGCCGTCGATATTTTAGGAGATGTGAAAGGCATCGAATTCATATTCTTGGACGACAAGGACGTTGTCCGCCACAAGCTCGTGACGGAAATCGTGAACGCGTACAAGAAGTTTTATCATGATAATGAGGATGTCATTTCGAGCGAAACGGAACGAAGTGAAGAGTAGTCGAGAAATCCTCTACCAAGAGAAACGAGATTCCTCGCTTCGCTCGGAATGACAAGAAATAAACGGGATTGATATAGCGCGGCATGATGAAACAAGGTAATTTGTAGGAACGGTCAAGCCGCGCCACAATAAAACAAAAAAAGTTGTCATTCCGAGTGCGAAGCACGAGGAAACTCATAAAAAGAAAAAATATTAAAACATAAATTATACAATGAAAGCTTTAACAAGAACCGATTTCAATTTCAAAGGTCAGACAAAGGTTTATCACGGCAAGGTTCGTGATGTTTATTTCATCGACAACAAATATCTGGTGATGGTCGCCACCGACAGAATCTCGGCATTCGATGTCATTTTGCCGGAGGGAATCCCTTATAAAGGTCAGATTCTCAATCAGATAGCATCTGAGTTTTTGGATATGACCACCGACATCGTGCCAAACTGGAAGATCGCTACTCCCGACCCGATGGTGACAGTGGGCAAGCTCTGCAAGCCATTCCCAGTCGAGATGATTATCAGAGGATACCTCACCGGAAGCTCGTGGCGTACCTACAAGAGCGGACAGCACACCATCTGCGGCGTCACAATTCCTGACGGAATGAAGGAACACCAGAAGTTTGCAGAGCCAATCATCACCCCGACCACGAAGGCTGAGGAAGGTCACGACGAGGACATCTCGAAGGAAGAGATTATCCGTCAAGGACTTATCAGCAAGGAAGACTACGAACAGATTGAGGTCATCACTCGCAAGCTGTTCCAAAGAGGCACTGAAGTCGCTGCCAAGCATGGCTTGATTTTGGTTGACACAAAATACGAATTCGGCAAGATCGGTGATCAGATTTACCTGATGGACGAGATCCACACCCCTGATTCGTCACGTTATTTCATCGCCGACCAGTACGAGGAGTGCTTCGCAAAAGGATTACCAGTGAAGCAACTCTCGAAGGAATTCGTCCGCGAGTGGCTGATGGCCAACGGCTTCCAGGGCAAGGAAGGACAGAAGGTTCCTGAGATGACACCAGAAATCGTGAAAGGCATTTCGGAGAGATACATCGAGCTGTACGAGAAGGTGACAGGAAAGGCCTTCCAGAAGGCCGCAGATTCGGATGACATTCTCGGTCGAATTGAGGGAAACATCACTAAGTTCTTAGAGACTTTATAGATCTGTGATCTTTTATAAACCCCACACAGTAAACTGTGCGGGGTAAGTGAAGTAGCGTGCCTCCGGCACGCGCTGGTCGTGGCGGAGGCACGATACGTCAATATCCCCGCACAAGCGCAGCACAGGGGGGGGCAACGAAAGACAGCCTAGAGAGTCCAGAGCGTGTCGAAG
>JAFZKP010000002.1 GCA_017553625.1 Bacteroidales bacterium | reverse complement strand
TATTCCGCGCACGACTTCAGGTGTCAACCTGACTATTTCCTGCGGCTCCCAAAGCACTCCGTTGAAAGCCTGAATGCTGCCAAGGACTTCCCAGTCTTTCTCCTGCGACGCACGCTTCACAATAGCGCGAATCACCGCATTCAATCCTGGGCAGTCGCCGCCACCAGTGGTTATTAAAACTCGTTTCATGATATTAATCTTTCAAATTCAATGCTATTTGCAATTCATCAAGCTGCTCCTGGGCAATCGGTGACGGTGATTCTGCCATTACGTCGCGTCCCTGGTTGTTCTTTGGGAATGCGATGAAGTCGCGGATGCTGTCTTGTCCTCCGAAGAGTGAGCAGAGACGGTCAAATCCGAATGCCAATCCTGCGTGAGGTGGTGCTCCGTATTCAAAGGCGTTCATCAGGAAGCCGAACTGCTCCTGAGCCTTTTCGTCGGTGAAGCCGAGGGTGTGAAACATCTTCTTCTGCAGGTTCTTGTCGTGGATACGGACCGAACCGCCGCCGACTTCAGTGCCGTTGAGCACGATATCGTAAGCGTTTGCACGAATCTCACCCCATTTGTCAGGCTGCTCGAGGAGGTATTCATCCTCAGGTTTCGGAGCCGTGAACGGATGGTGCATCGCATAGTAACGCTGTGTCTCTTCGTCCCATTCGAGAAGCGGGAAGTCGATGACCCACAATGGTTTATACACGTTAGGGTCGCGCAATCCGAGCTGGTTGCCCATCTCAAGACGGAGAGCGTTCATCTGAACTCTTGTCGGCATAGCTTTGCCACTGAGTATCAACAGCATATCGCCAGGTTTGGCGTTGCATTTGTCGAGCCAAGTCTTCAAAATCTCAGGTGTGTAGAACTTATCGACTGACGACTTGATTGTACCGTCTTCGTTATATTTCACGTAAACCAAACCTTTAGCTCCCACCTGCGGACGTTTCACGAAGTCAGTGAGTGCATCGGTCTGTTTGCGGGTGTAGTTGGCGCAGCCTTCAGCGTTGATGGCGACCACGAGTTCAGCCTCATCGAACACCGAGAATCCGTGACCTTTCGCCACATCGTTGAGTTCGACAAACTTCATTCCGAAACGGATATCCGGCTTGTCCGAACCGTAATATTTCATTGCGTCTTGCCAAGTGATTCTTGGAAAATCGCCAAATTCGATACCTTTGATGGTCTTGAACAGATGCTTTGCCAAGCCCTCAAACATGTTGATGACGTCTTCCTGCTCCACAAACGACATCTCGCAGTCTATCTGTGTGAACTCAGGCTGACGGTCAGCGCGAAGGTCTTCATCGCGGAAGCAGCGTACAATCTGGAAATAACGGTCGAAACCTGCCACCATGAGGAGCTGCTTGAACTGTTGTGGCGACTGTGGAAGAGCGTAGAACTCGCCCGGGTTCATACGACTCGGCACCACGAAGTCACGGGCGCCTTCAGGTGTAGATTTGATCAGGCAAGGAGTCTCGATTTCGAGGAAGTCGTTGCCTGACAGATATTTACGCACTTCCTGTGCCATTTTGTGGCGCAAGATAATGTTATTCTTGATTGGATTGCGGCGCAGGTCGAGGTAACGGTACTTCATGCGGATGTCATCGCCGCCGTCGCTCACGTCTTCGATTGTGAACGGAGGCACCTTAGATGTGGTCAAAATCTTCAGGCTTTCGACTTTCAGTTCGATGTCGCCTGTCGGGTTTTTCGGGTTTTTCGACTCGCGTTCCACCACAATGCCCTTTGCCTGAATGACGAATTCACGTCCGATTTCACGGGCGGTCTTCATTGTCTCAACCGAGCTAACTCCTTCTTGCATAAAGAGTTGCGTAATACCATAACGATCACGGAGATCAATCCAAAGCAGGGCACCTTTGTCGCGCACGCGCTGCACCCAGCCGCTCAAAGTGACTTCCTGACCCACGTTGGCCATGCGAAGTTCACCACAAGTATGAGTTCTAAACATATCGTTTAATAATTATATTCTACAAACTTGCAAATTTACACATTTTTTAAATACTGACCACCTTCATACAACAATTTTTGCAGTCGAAGTCGAGGCGGAAACGTCCGCGGTCGTTACATATATATAAAGGTGTCGCAGTTTTTCCCGTTTCCTTGGCACACATACCGTTGGCGTAACGTATGCAGTGTTTGGTTGTCATCACCACGATTTCGCCAGCTTGCATTGTTTTTTCAAGACCATCGTCAAGATGTGTAATACCATGATTTTCATAGAATTTACGCGACAGGGAATTGGTGACGTTGCCGAGGTATGACAGATCGTTTTGCGGGTAATCCGTTTGTAGAGACGTGCCATGGCGCGTCTCTACACGGCATGCCGTACTATGGTTTCCCATCAACAATTTTTCCAATTCCGCCACTAGCTGACGTTTCATCTCTCCCAAAACAGAGGCAGGAATAAAATATATCGTATCCAAATGAATATCAATATTTTCAACAACAAATTTCGTATCACCCCATTGTGATAATTTGGTGCGGATTGTTTCGATGGCCTTTTCAGGATTTTTCGCGATGTCTTTCTGGCATTGCAAGGAAACACTGACATTTTCATTTATTGCAGTCAATTTGAAGCCCTGTGATAACTCCGAGAACTCTAATTCTATAGCAATTTTGCGACTTCCATTAGAGTTTTCAACGGAGCGCTGCCAAATGATGTCAAAATTACGGAACAATGAGGTCCCTCGCGGCGTTCGGAATGACAAAGGCGCTGAGCTTAAGATTGCGTCATTTTCAACGCCATTTACATTAAACCCTTGCAGTTCATTGTTTTCATCCAAAAAACAAAGACCGTCGCCGTTGTGAAGTGTAATTCCTTGTATTAATTTGACAGTCAAACGTTTGCCATCGGTTTTCTTTATTTCGCCTATGTATTCTCCCATTGATTTTGGAGTGAATGGAGCGTCGATGCTTTTCTGGCGTCCATGCAAGAAATAGTCAGTGAAACCACGCGAAAACGACTTCTCAAGGTTGGGAACAAATGACGGCGTTGAAACTCCTCGTGACGAACGCTGCAAATCAGCTCTCCTTTCCAAGATTTCATCTATTGCCTGGCGATAAAACGCCGTCGTATTCTTCACATAATCAGCGTCTTTCAAGCGACCTTCGATTTTGAATGAGGTGATGCCGGCGTCGATAAGCTCTTCAAGGTTTTTCGAGTTGTTCATGTCGCGCAAAGAAAGCAGATGACGGTTGGCAATCAACACGTTACCATTTTCGTCTTCGAGATTCCATTTCAGGCGGCAAGGCTGCGCACACGCTCCACGATTGGCGGAACGATGCCCGATAACGTGACTCAGGTAGCATTGTCCGCTGTAGCTCACGCACAAAGCACCATGGACAAAAAACTCAAGTGTAACTGTCGTTTTTGAGCGAATCTCTTTTATCTCATTGATACTCAGTTCTCTTGCAAGAACAACTTGCTTAAAACCGACATCTTCAAGAAATTTAACTTTCTCAGCTGTTGTGTTATTGCATTGTGTCGAGGCATGAAGTGCAATCGGTGGCATGTCCATCATTAGAAGAGCCATATCCTGCACTATGAGGGCGTCAACACCAGCGTTGTAACAATCCCAAGCGATTTTTCTTGCCCGCTCTAACTCATTGTCAAACAACAGAGTATTCAACGTCACGTAGACTTTTGCATCGTAAATGGCAGCATGACGGCATAGCTTCCCAATGTCTTCGATGCTATTTCCAACCTTCTCGCGTGCGCCGAAGCTCGGACCGCCAATATATACAGCATCTGCGCCATGGTTTATTGCTGCCAGGCCGACTTCAAGATTTTTCGCAGGAGAAAGAAGCTCGATTTTTTTCACGACAATATTTTTTGCAAAAATAACTAATTTTTCTGTTTTCTGATAAAGAAAATGCTTCCAACATCGACCAACTCACCATCGTATAACTCGATAATTTTCATTTTGTTACGTCGAACAATTTTTTTCAATTCCTTACATTCCTTCAAATGTTTCAGCGAACCGCAAACCACGACGCAGTCATCCACCAAACCGCAACATCCGGGGAAAAAGCCGTGCTCGTGACCAGGAAGCGTAACTTGATGAGGGTCAACATAAAAAACATTGCAGCCGTTTTCTTCAAGGGCTTTTTTTATTCCAAAGTCTGACGTGATGAAATTATTTTCATCTAACGCAAGCAAATTGCATCGCGTATATCCTTGATTCACATTGATTTGCACAGAATCATTCGATGTATTTTCATACAATTCCAATATCTTTTCATCGGTATATTTCAGATTATGAACCAATAAATTTCCGACCCCGACAGCATTGTAGGGAATGGTTTCGGGATATTTGTGACCGACATCTTTTTTACCAACCCGTTGGGATAATGCATGCGTTATCCGTTCATCGATATTTGGAGCGCAAATTACTGTATCACAATGCCTTTCATCTTTGCAGAAGAAAAAAATATCGGGATGCGACGATATTGACGGATACGCCTCATCGGAAGGTTCGAGCCATATGACATCGCCCATTTTTGAGAGGGTTTCTTTTGCCGTAGCGGGCATGGTTGCACTGGCGATGATTGTTTGCGAAATACGGCACCCCGTAGAGACGCACGGCCGTGCGTCTCTACAGGTTATGACGACCTGTTTAAATCGTTCCTGCAATTTCTTTTTGTTCTCTCCCTTATACCCTATCGCATGGTTTAATTGATTTTCAGGGACCTCGATAACGATTTCGTCTGATTTGTCATCAATTTTATCGAATTTTCGACCCCAGACACGGCTGAGTACCATCTCGGCGAAATTGTTGTGATAAGGTCCTGCCACCAAGGCGTCCCCGTTCAAATCATCGGAGGTGTGCAATCCAAGACGCAGCACTTTCACAGCGTTTTCAGAAAAATATTCGTACAACGTCGCCGACTGTTCAACCGCCTCATCCAACGTCAGCGGAGAATACTCGCCGTTTCTGTAAAGACGCTCCAACTCAGTGTCTTTCACCACGATACACGGATAGACACGCGTCTCTTTCGCACCAAGTCGCACAATGTCGCGAGCTGTCCGCATATCTTTTTCAAAAGAATCGAAAGGCAAGCCTAACATCATCTGCAATCCAAGGGTAATACCTTCATTTACAATTATTTGTGATGCGTTTTCAACATCTTTGAAAGTATGACCGCGACCACATTTACGCAAAACGTCATCGTTTGTCGACTGCGCACCAAGCTCGATATTCCTCATCCCCATCGATTTCAGTTCTTTCACACGTTTTTCATCAATATAATCAGGGCGAGTGCTGCATCTGATGCCGTCAACAAGACCTTTTTCGAGATACGGCTGCACTGTTTTCATGAAATCGTCCTGCATTTTCAACGGCAAACCAGTGAAATTTCCTCCGAAAAAAGCCACCTCAACAAATCTGTCATTTTTTGGAAATGAAGAAAGATATTTTTCGATTGTATTTATAACATCTTGAATATCAGGCAGTTTCTGCCTTCCAGTAATGCTAAACTGATTACAATAGACGCATCTGAAAGGACACGCCAACTCAGGCAAAAATATCGGTATGTTATAATGTTTCATTTCGACTTCAAAATTGCAAAATATTCTTGAATTATGTCAAACAAATGAAAAATATTTCTTATTTTTGCAAGTTATTAATAAAGGATTTTTGGGGAAAAATTTAAAATCAAACGATATGGTAAAAAAACTGAAAAGCATCATCATTTTGGCAATGGTTGCCCTTGTAACTATTTGTGGAGCAACGAGTTGCAAATCATCCAACAAACTTTCGAAAAAAGAGTACAAAGCGAGAGTCGAGCAGGCTACCAAAGACCTCAACGCCATCCTGAACGATGAAACAGAATGGACATTGGAGGAGCAGCTGGCTCGCATCGAGGAAATCAAAAAGACTGATTTCTCAAAGAAGAATCCTGAAATCGTCGAGATGATTGAACGCGCCGAGCAGAAAATCGCAAGAGAAATGGCGGAAAGAGACAGACTGGCGGAAGAACAACGCCTGGCTGAAGAGAAAAGACTGCAGGAGCTGGAGGAACAGAAAAAACCTCAGACTGATGTTATCACGTATTTTGAATCAATTGCCAACGCAAAAGACGTCGTGACAGCCAACAACAAAATCAAAGAGGCACTTAAACTTTTCGCATCACCAGACGCAGTGGTGTTGATTCTTCTCAACAATTACGGCGACTACGACCGTCCTACGACAGCCATCAACTATCTCAACTACATCAAAGACCAGAAAAAGGTCAATGTCAAGGTGAATGACGTGAAATACAACGAAAAAAATAAGATTATTGAACTTGAATTAATTAAGAAGTAAGATGAAAAAGTTATTATTTGCAATAGCATTCGCATTTTTTGCCCTCACAGGTTATCAGGCATTCGCACAGGAACCGGAAATCAGTCCAGAACGCAAGCAAGCCATTGACAGTCTTGCACTTGAGAAAGTCCGCGATTTGTCGAAATACGTCAAACTGATTGGCTCGAAAAACACTCCTTGGAGCGAGGCGAACAGAGTCATCGACCGCGCCGAAGAACTCTTCGCACCAGACGCTGAAATCGGCGTGTCTTCATTGTCAAAGACAAAAATCGAATATTACAAAGTCCGCCAGTACTTGGAAAGACTTATGCGCCTCAACTACGACCGCGTTGAAATCGACTGGTACAAGATTCAGTATGTGTCTGATTTACAACGCCAGCCTGACGGAACATACGTCGGAGTCATCACTATTTTCCAGACATTCAAAGGCTACGACGCTGAAGGCAGACTCGTTTATCAGGACACAACAAAGAAAGACATCACCGTTTATGTCAAGCGCAAAGAGACACAGATCGGCGGCCGTCTCATCGGCTTCTGGGATGTTTTGCTCGGCGACATGCGCGTGAAAGAAACTACACATAAATAATGACAAGATTTTTGAGAGTCATGGTGCCAGTATTCGTGCTGGCACTATGTTTTAAAGCAAATGCCCAGGTGGTTGGCAACCTCGGCGACGTCCAGATGGATGAGCGCGAGCTTTACACCATGACGAAGCAGATGGGACAGTTCATCCATCGGTTCAACTACGAGGAAGACCCGGCAGGCAAACGTTTGTACCAGAACGACAAAGACTACCGCAGTGCTGAAAAACGCAAGGAGTCGCTTCCTCTTCTTTTCGACTTCAACAACCCGAGAACATCAGGCTCGCTGCGTGATTTCTTCGTCGAAGACCTCACGAAAAGCAACAACCAGTTCATGGAATTCCTTGGCGGCAACTGGTTTTCGGAAGTCTCAGCAAAATTCATTTGGAAAGGTCAGGAAGTCGATGTGAGCCTCATTATGGCATTGGAAAAAGAAGGTCTCGGCTCAAAATGGGTGCTTTCAAACGTGTTTTTCTCGGAATTTCAGAAATATTTCCCGCAAGGCGAACTGACGGAACGCGAGAAACACTTCCTGCATCCGATGAGCCACGAGCTCGACTTCATGAACATCTACAAAGTGTTCAAAGACCCGCAAATCATTGAGTATTACGCCTCTACAGATTATCTTCCAGACTATCTGACGCTGTTTTTCTATGAGGTTAAACGCGGAAATCTGAAATTCGACCATGTCGAGAAAGTGAAATTCCATGTTTTCCAGATAAAAAACTGGTATTTTGAGGTTTCATGGTTCAACAGAAGAGGCTATAATTCAGGCTGGCTTATCTCAAATCTTATTTATCTGAAAGATTCAGAAAAAGAAGCACTTTTAAAGCTTTATCAACCTAAAAGATGAAAAAAATAGTTTTTATTGCGATTTTATTATTGCCATGCCAAGGCGTTTTCGCACAGAAAAACAACCTTAGCAAAAGCGAAATTGAGGAGTATTCACAACAAATCACAACGATGGTGAGATATCTGGAAGACACGTTCTCATTCATCGGAGACCCTGAAAACACAGCCCAAGAAAAAGACATCATCTTCAGGGAGAGCTATGCTAAGATATTCAAAGACAGCGAAGTACAGATTGAAGACGACCTCGATGACAACCGCAGCACATATATCAACAAGGACGTCCAGGCTTATCTGAAAGACATCGATTTCTTTTTCAAAGATGTGAAATTCACTTTGAAAATCGACAATATCACCCCACAGGCAAACGAATTTGGCGAGACATTCTTCAAGGTGACGATGATGAGAACCATCGCGGGACACAATATCGTTGGCGACACCGTAAACAACACTTGCAAACGATACATGGAAGTGAACGTCGACCCGTCCAAGAAAGACTTGAAAATTGTCAGCATGTACACCACAAAACCTAATGTGACAGAAGAACTTAGGACGTGGTGGAACAGAATGCCTTCGATATGGAAAATGTATTTCGGCAACAACCAATACATTTTCGACACAATCGAAATGGAAAATGTCATTCATATTTTCCACGACTCCATCGTGATAGTCAACGACAGCCTTGTTGAAAGCACAATCGCAGTAGAAATGCCCGTTGTTTACGAAAAAATCACCGGTTTCACAAAAATAACCGACATCGATATCAGTCACAACCCGTTAATAACCACCCTTGACCCGCTTTATGAGCTGTCGGAACTGCAAAACATCGATTGCTCTGACACAAAGGTTGACGACGTTTCCCCGATTAGAAACCTCAACAAACTCAACAGGTTAAACATCAGCAACACATCTGTCTCCAGTATTGCGGACTTGAAATACACAAACAATATCAAGTATCTCAGGGCAGAAAACCTTCCGCTCGACAATATTGAGACAATAGGGCTTTATCACCAACTCATCAAGCTTTCGATAAGAGGCACCAACGTTGAAGACATCAGCGTTTTGGAAAACTGCGAGATGCTCACCGACCTTGACATTTCCGGCACAAACGTTGCAAGTCTTGACTCGGTTGTTTTACCGCAATCGCTTCATTATCTTAACCTTAGCAATACCGAGATAAACAATCTCAACAATCTTGAAAACCTTGAAAACCTGCAGGTTCTCATTATTGACGACACCCAGGTTACAGACCTTAGTCCGATTTCAAAATTAAATAAAATCAATGAATTACAGTGCAGAAACACAGACATTGATGACATCATGCCATTGAAAGATATGCAGCATCTTGTCAGGATTTACTGTGACAACACCAAAATCGACTCTGAAAAAGCCAACAATTTTGTCAAAGAAAACCACAACGTGATGGTTATTTACGAGACACAGGCTCTTCAGGAATGGTGGAACGGACTTCAGGTCTTCTGGAAGACGACTTTTGCTAAGCAAAACAACACCAGCGTCAACCCGACACCAGAAGAGCTTCATGCCATCATAAGCATGAAAGAGCTCACACTCGAGCCGTTTTTCCAGGATGCCTTGCCTATTGAGCGACTGACAAATCTTCAAAGACTCAACATCGAAAGCACAAAAATCGTGGATTTGACGCCATTGCACGGCTTGCACAATCTCAGGTATCTCAATTTGAAAAACACAAAAGTCAAAGATCTGACACCGCTTGAGAACCTCAGCAACATCCACGAAATCAACATCGAAAACACAGCGATTTCAAATCTCGAACCGCTTTGCAAGATGTCGAGTCTCTTCATTGTGAAAGCCGAAAACAGCAAAGTCAAGTCGGAGCAGGTGTTCAAGCTGAGAATGGCGCAGCCGAAAGTGACTGTCATTTACCAGACCGAAGAGCTGCAAAGCTGGTGGAGCACCCTCGACAACAGCTGGCGCGAGGTTTTCAGGGACAACACTGAAATCAGCACAAACCCGACGACGGAGCAGTTGCAGGCAATCGCCGACCTTGAAGAGATTAACGTTAGCTCAAAAATCATGATTACAAGTCTGGAGCCATTGACACGTCTTCTTTTCCTTAAGAAATTGAACATCAACGACAACCACGTCACTGATTTAAGTCCTTTGAGCGAACTGAAAGTGTTGAAGGAGCTTGAGATAAACGGGAACCCGATTAACGACATTTTGGCGCTTAGCAACGTGAACACGCTGGAAGTTCTTTCAATTGAGAACACTCACGTTGTTGACATCAACCCGCTTGAAAACATGAAGAATCTGCGTGTGCTCGACATCGCCAACACAAGTGTCAAAAATATAAAAGCGTTGTCGGCATGCACATCGCTCGAAGAGCTCAACATCGCCAACACGAACGTGAAAACGCTTTCTTACATCGACAAAATCAGCACTTTAAGGTATATCAAAGCATTCAATTCGAGAGTCAAAGCAAAGGAAATCGATGCTTTAAGAAACAAAAGACCCGAACTGAATATCCTTTATTATTAGGAAAATCAGATAATCCAAGTGATTGGGAAGCCGTTTTCCGCCATGAAAGCGTTGGTTTTCTCCACATCATCTGAGAATCCAAGGAAGTAACCGCCTCCGCCGGAACCGCAAATCTTTATCTGGAAATGTACATCCTCACGTTTCAATGAGAACAGAGGCAGCACGTTGTCGGTAATCATCGGGCGAAGCATAACTGTCTGATAATAAGACAGATGTCTCAAATCGTCAAAGAATTTATCGGCATCGCCAGCCACCAGGGAGTCGATACAACGTCCTACAAAAGGAACATACAACTCGTCGAAAGCCTTGAGATAGCGAGGCTCATTCCTCTGTTCCTTGAAATAAGTCACCAACGACTTTGTATCACTTTTTATATTGCTGTCAATCAAGAAGATATGTAGATTTTCAGGAACAAAACCATTGTCAAGAATCTCAATTCTATTGTCTTTTAAGATAAAAGGCTTTCCATAGTAACACTGTAGCGGGTCGAGGCCGGAGCTGCTGCCATGGAAGCAGTTTTCCATATCGCCGAGAAACTTTTTCAGCTCCATCGGATCTTCAATTTCATACGTCTTGAATCTGTCGTAGACGGCTGCGGTAAGAGCACCCGAACTGCCCACACCATAGCCCGAAGGAATGCACGAATCGAGGAACAATCCTTTCTTCAATTCAGCGTTAAACTTCTGAATATCAATCCTTTCGGTAAAATACTCGTTTTGTGAGAGATAGTTTGCGAAGACATGAAGGCTGCGGTTCGAAGAATAGTTTTTCTTACCATGATTGCGCCAGATATAATCCCAGTGAGCCGAGCCCGAATAGAGCGGCATGAGCAGTGCCGGCGAGCCGAAAATCATAGAATACTCACCAAAAAGAATAACCTTACCGTAATAGTTTTTAATTTCCATGACAAATGATTTATAGGTTTGTATTTCTTTGAACAATATCGTCAATGTATTGATTATCATGACAATACTGCAACAAGTTTTCATTTATGAAGTCTTTGACTTTTGCGTTATGCTCGTCAGGATAAAGGAGATGGACATTAGGTCCGGCATCGAGCGTAAAACAAAGCGGGAAACCAGTATCATGACGGAATTCTCTAACGACATCAATGATTTTCAATGTGTTAGGTTCCATGAGTCTATACGGAGGATTGGATGTCGCCATCAGGTCGTGAAGTTGAAGAGCTTCAGATTCAGCGATATTTATAAACTCTTGTAAATCAGCGTTTTGAAGGACTTTTAACAAGCGTTCAGTGTTCTCACGAGCAGTTGCGTAGCGCTTTTCCGCGAGCGGATGGTCATTCATCAAGGAATGCCCGACGCGGCTTGACACGCTTTTTTCCTTGTTCGACACAATCATGATGCTGTCGTGATACGTTTTGAAAACCGGATGCGTCATGTCGGCGAGAGGGACGGCGTATTCATCCGAGCTGTCAGAAACAGAAGGCGTTTTGCCCCAAAGAGCGCACACAGGGAACACGGAGCGTGCTGCACTTCCAGACGCCAATCTCGACAAAAACGAAGCCTTGCGCATGTCAACTGGCGTATCTTGTTGATTTACAATCTTTTCTATCTTCAAAAGACACAGCGCCAAAGCACTCATCGAGGCGGCACTCGAGGCGATGCCAGAAGAATGCGGAAACGAGTTGCTGCTGTCAATCTCCAAATCCAAGCCTTTCAAAAAACCAAAATACTGTTGGTTTTCAACGAGATACTTCTTTATCTTCTCTTCAAATTTCGGTGATTCCTTACCCTCAAAAAGAAAATGCAATTTGTAATTGGAGTCGGAATTGCGTTTGACAGCGATGCGGGTATCGGTATGGCAACGGCTTAGCGTGAGGCTCACCGAAGGATTATTCGGAAGCTGGTTGCCGTGCTTTCCCCAATACTTCACAATTGCAATGTTTGAAGGTGAAATCGCCGAAACTGAAAACTCGTTCATATTCAATTTTGTTTCAATTATGATGCAAAAATAATGATTTTTTTAATGCAAAACATATCAAAATTTAATTATTTGCGTTATTTTTGTGCCGTCATTAAAAGTAATACTATGAAAAAATCACATATTTTCGCTTTGATAATCGCTGTAGCGATGGTTTTTGCTTCATGTACTGATAAAAACGCAGAAAAACGCATGGACCGTTCTGTCGGCGGCACCTCGGAGATTTTGTTTGTCACGCAAAACGACGAGCAATGGGAAGGTCAGATGGGACAGGCTGTTCGCGATTATTTTGAGCAGGACCAGCTTGGTTTGCCACAGCCCGAGAAGATGTTCAGGGTTGCGCACATCAATCTGAACGCGCTCAACGACATGTTCAAGAAGCATCGCAACCTCATCATCGGCGAGATTGTCCCGGAGCTGCCAAATCCAATCATCGAGTCGCAAAACAATTGGCAGTCGGAACCGCAATATGCGATAAAAATCAAAGCGAAAGACGCTACTACATGGGTGACGGTGTTTGATTCTAAAAAAGAAGAGCTGAGAAGCATCTTCGACAGCAACGAGCGTGCACGTTTCATGGATTACTTCCGTCCGATGATAAACACCAATGTTGTTGAGACCATGAAAACAACGTTCGGCTTCTCGATGACAGTGCCAGAAGGTTATTACGTGGCGGTCAACAAAGACTACACAATGTGGCTGAGACGCGAGGAAGCCGACAAGAGTTTCGGATTGATAATCTACGAGTTACCTTATAAAAGCACGAACGATTTAAGCGAGGAGCGACTCATCAAGGTACGTGACTCCATCACCAGAAAATACATCCCGGGACCTAAGGATGGCAGTTACATGACTACCGACAAGGATTTCGTTAAGCCTGTTTTCAGAGCCGTCCCCGACTTCCCGGCAGGCTACGCGATAGAGATGCGCGGACAATGGAACACCGTCGGCGAATTTATGGGAGGACCGTTTGTGTCGTACACCGTGGTGAATCCAGAACACAACAAACTCGTCACCGTGGAAGGGTTCATTTATTACCCGAACAAGGCGAAACGCGATTTGTTGAGACAGCTCGAAACGATAATCTGGAGCTTAAAGTTTTAACTTCTGACCAACTTTCAAGTCGTTGGATTTCAAGTTGTTTTTCTTCTTGATATAATCAACGGAGACGTTGTATTTCTTGGCGATTTTTGTAAGATTATCGCCTGATTTCACTGTGTAAACAGTATCGCCCGAAGTCTTCTGCTGCGACGTTGCCGATTGATTTTCAGGCGGATACACCTTTAATTTCTGTCCGACTTTAATCGTCGTCGACTTCAAGTTATTCCATTTTTTCAGGTCAGTGACGGAGCATTTATAGGTCTGTGCGATTTTTCCAAGCGTCTCTCCTGATTTCACAGTATGAATCTTCTGCGTTGTGGAACGCTCGACAGGCTTGGCGTTTCCTGCCTGTGCCATAGGCGCGCCCGAGCTGTAAACAATGAGTTTCTGCCCGATGCTGAGATTATCCGACTTGAGATTGTTCCAGCTTCTCAACTGTTTGATTCCAACATGATATTTCTTTGCAATTATGCTCAGATTCTCTCCTTTTTTGACAATATGCACGCTCCTGTCGGAAATCTGTTTCATCTGTTCCTGAAGCTTTTCCTTGTCAATGCCGCTCTTTGTCTTGAAAGTATAAAGAGCTTTTTCATTATCGATGTAAGATTCGACATATTTTTCAGGAATCTGAAGGATAAGAGGTTTTTTGTCCGTTGCCGGAATAATGCTCGCTTTATATTGCGGATTGAAGAATTTTATATCCTCCATAGGGATGCCAAGCATTTCATGAAGCTGGTCAAAATGAAGCACATCGTGAACCATGACGGTGTCGATGCCACTTTTGATGATTCCTGGGTCAAGAGGGCAGATGTTATGCTCTGCAGGATAATTCATCACATAATTCACGGCGATAAACGCAGGCACATAACCACGAGTCTCGCGAGGCAGATATGGCCAGATTGCCCAGTAATTCTTGATGCCTCCAGCTCTCCGAATAGCTTTTTTCACATTGCCTGCACCAGAGTTATAAGCTGCAAGCGCGAGAAACCAGTCGCCAAACATCGAATAAAGGTCATTGAGATGCTGACACGCCGCCTCCGTCGATTTCAGCGGGTCGTAACGGTCATCGACGAGAGTTGTGACATTGAGTTTGTAGACTTTTCCTGTGGCATACATAAACTGCCATAAGCCTTTTGCGCCTGCCCATGAACCCGCACGAGGGTTGAGTGCAGACTCCACAACAGCCAGATATTTCAGCTCAAGCGGCATGTTATATTTGTCCAAAGTCTGCTCGAAAAGCGGGAAATAAACATCCGCGAGACCCAGAATCCTCTCTGTCTTATCGCGTTTTTGCACAGCATAGACATCGATAAACGATTTCACATGTTTGTTATAAACAAGCTCAATGGTAGTATTTCGGTTCAATTCCTCGATACGCTGGGCATAAATACTGTCAGGGAACGACGGGATATATCCTGGAGGATAATTGCAGCTGTTTGCCTTGCTTTCATCAAAATAAGGTATAACACGAAGAGTATCAATCATTTCCAACATATCAACAGACTCATCCACAATACCTTTTCCAGAATTTTCATCATCAAACATCTCCTGAATCTGCATCTGTATGCTGTCCGGAAGATTAGGATTTATCGAGTCCATGCTTAAAGAATCGGCAAGAATTGACATGTCGATTGAGTCGCTCATCAAGCGCTGATTAATAACAACAGTATCATTAATTGTGTCACCAATCTGTGAAAACACTAATAAAATCAATAAGATATGATTCATTTCCAATATTTTTTAAAAATGCAAAATTACAAAAAATTTACGAAAAAGTAACGCATATATTTTATAAATAAGTATCTTTGCAAGCTAAAATTTGTTTTTAAGAAATTAATTTTTAAAAAAATGAAGAAAATATTATTAAGTTTAATCGCTTTTGCTTTAGTAATGAGTATTAAAGTGAACGCACAGGAGCAGACGACTCCAGATTGGAAAAGATGGCACTATCTCTCTGAAGAAGAGATGAATACGCCAGTCAGAAACTTGAATTTCACTGAGACAGACCCGCCGACAGGTACGCCTCGTTTTGTGGCAGAGTTTGAGCCGATGCAGGGTGTTATGATTCGTTACCCTCTTGGAATCCCTACAAGTTTAGTCGCACAGCTTTCGAACAACTGCGATGTTTACTGCATTGTTTCATCGTCATACCAGAGCAGTGCTCAAAGCTCATTCCAAAGTGCTGGTGTGAACATGAGCAATGTTCATTTTGTGAATGCCGCTTCCGACTCATACTGGGTTCGCGACTACGGTCCGTGGTACATCTTTGAAGACAGAAATCCAGCTATCGTTGACAATGTTTACAACCGTCCGCGTCCTAACGACGACAACATGTCGGGCGTGTTCGCCAGCTATTGGCAAATCCCGATGTACGGAATGAACCTCCAGCATACTGGAGGTAACATGATGGAAGACGGCCGAGGCCACGGTGTCAGCGACGAACTCGTTTTCCAGGAAAACAACAACAACGAGACCAATGTCCGTAACAAAATGCGCGATTATCTCGGCATCGACCCATATCACGTCACCATCGACCCTCAAGGCGACTACATCGCACACGTCGACTGCTGGGGCAAGTACCTCGCTCCTGACAAGATTTTGATTGCACAGTTACCACAAAGCAACTCACAATATGCTCTGTATGAACAAGTTGCGAACTATTTTGCAACCACAAACTGCTGCTGGGGTTATCCTTACCGCGTTTACCGCGTGCAGGAACCAGGTGGAAGCACCCTTGCCCCTTACACCAACTCATTGATTCTCAACAAGACAGTGTATGTGCCACTTGGAAACAACTCATCTTACAACGAATCAGCATTGCAGGTTTATCAGGAGGCTTTGCCTGGCTACACCATCGTCGGCGTCACAAACAATGACTACTCGACATCATGGCAGAACACCGATGCTCTTCACTGCCGCACCCGTGGCGTGATGGACTTCGGCATGCTTTTCGTTGACCACAGAGACGTTAAATTCGGCGAACAGGAATGGCAGGATTCAATAGCAATAACAAGCAAATTCATTGCCTACAGCGGTATGGATTTGAAACAGGATTCACTCCTTGTTTACTATAGCATCGATGGCGGTGCATACCAAGTTGCACACATGACAGCAACAGGCGAGCCAGACGAATATGTCGGTTATATCAAAGGTTATCAGGGATTATCATCAATCGACTACTATGTTTTCGGTGCCGACGAGTCAGGTCGCCGTTACACACAGCCAGTGTTTGCCGAGTTGGATCCTCATCATTTCACAATGGAAGAGCATACTCCTATCACTCCAACTGAGCCTACAATCAGCGTAGAGGAAATCACATTTGATGAAGCAGAGGAGGTGACATTCACCATCACCAACGAGACAATCAATCCATTTACCATCAACGATATAGCTGAAGAAACCAATGGATTTAACTATCTGTGGTTTGAAACAAGCGAGGAGCTTCCTGCGACATTGGAAGTTGGCGAAAGCTTGGAGGTTACCGTTGGTATAGCAATGGTTGCTAAAGGTTATGTTGAAACATCTATCGTCATCATCTCTGACCTTGAGTCTCAGTACATTACTGTAAAGATCAATGAGACATTGATTGACAACGTGTTAGAAAACGACGCGGCGAACTTCGAGGTCTATCCTAACCCGATGAACAACACTTTATATATTAATGGCAATGTTCAGGATGTTACAATTTTCAACGCTGTCGGCCAGCAGGTTTTGTTTGTTGAAAACGCAAATGAAATCAACGTTGCGGATTTGAACGAAGGCTTGTACTTCGTGAGAGTCAGCGACAAGAAGGGTAATAGCGTGGTGAAGAAGATTGTAAAAAGATAAAAAGTTAATCAGTTGTTCAGTTAGTCAGTTGTTCAGTTTAACTGACTAACTGATTAACTGAATAACTGAACAACTTTTTTTAAAAAAATGTTGTGCGTATCAAAATTTATTGTATTTTTGCAGCGCAATTGAGGTCGGGTTCTACTAACGGTTAGGTAACGACACTCTCACTGTCGAAATAAGGGTTCGATTCCCTTACCCGATACTAAGAAAGCCTTGTAAGTCGATGATTTACAAGGCTTTTCGTTTTTTCAAGGTGTACTAAAAGTGTACTAAGTGACAGGGTCATTGGAAAAATTGTTGAAAAAGAACATCTAAAAGAAATGCATATTGCATGAAAAACCGCCCCTGTTTGAGACGGTTTTTTCGCAAGAAAATGATATCCTATTAGTCCTCATCATCTTCGTTGATGCGCATGCTGTGGAAATCCATGCACTTGTTGGAGACTTGGCCGAGGGCTTTGTCGTAAACGAACACCCAGCCAATGAGATCCTTGTTTTCATCAATTGGAAATCCATGCATAGTGAGTGAAGTTCCAGTGGTGAATGGCTCGTCGTGAACGTGAGTGAACCAGGTGTTAGAAACTTTATCGTAGAGAATAAGAATGAAGCCTGGATATTCCACTTCTGAATTGTCGTACTGGATTGCTCCAACATACCAGTTACCATTTTCCGCAGGGTCATCGATAGCAAACATATCAAAACACTGCAGGAAGCCTTTTGAAAGCTGCAACTTTTTATAAATCACGACTGGCTCACCGCCATGGTTTTCGATGGCGCCAGGATAGTTGATTTTGACAGCTTTGTTGAAGGTTGACATGCCGTGATCGTAATCACCGAAGGTGAGGCGAAGAGTGGAGGCGATTGGGCGCAGCACCTCGATGATGGCGCTCAGCGCTCTTTGACAAAAGAGTGTTCCCCAAGTGGCCTGCGTAGTATAATGCTGAGGCATGCCACGCATATAGGCTTTGCCTTTCCAGCTGGCACCGATGACGGTGCCAACTTTGCCGGAAAAGCCTCCTAAAATTCCTTGTTTAATTCTTCCCATAGTCTGATTATTTTAGTGTTGTTAACCGAATAAAATTGGACATTCGATTGGGTCGGAAACTTTTCCTGTTGTCTTATCCCATACTAATGCCCAGCTTGAAGTAGTAAAATTTGGAGAATACCAATCACTATCGAGAAGAATCATCTCCTGACTGGTGAATGGTTGGTCGTATTGCCAAACATGCCACACTTTAGCGTCGCAGTCGTAGATGATGAGCATCATTCCCGGATAGGTTGTGACTGTTTCATTATCACCCCAAGTGATAAACCTCATTTCGTTTTCCATTTCGAAGTCTCCGGCTGTAGCGTCGTTGAATTTTTTGAGGCTTCCTTGCGATACGACAATCTTTTCGTAATCAATCTCAGGATGACCATCTACTGCTTTGAGACACTTGTGATAGTTGACGGAAACGGCTTTGTTAAAAGCCGACATTTTTTGAGCATGCTCGCCAAATGTTATGCGAAGAGTCGCGGCTAATGGTTGCAGGAAATTGGTGACCTCCTTAATAGCCTCGCGATGATAGTTTTGTGCTGCAGAGCGAGGGTTTTTAACATGGTCGGCTTGACTGCGCATGTAACTGATGCCTTTCCAGCTGGCACCGACAACGCTGCCCACCTTGCCCGAAAAACCGCCTAAAATACCTTGTTTTATTGTTCCCATAATAATCTTTATATTGTTTTTTGAATGTTTTAGATTAGTAAGCTTCCACTCTTACCTCAGAAATCGGGTTGGAAACATGACCAGTGGTTGGGTCGTAAGCACAAGCGAAAGCGAGATATTGTTTATCTCTTACCAGTGGCATTCCACCGTGAAATTCGAGTGTTTCTCCGACACGGTAGTGCTCTTTGATGACACCAGATTGCCACACATTATCATCCACATTGTAGATAAAGAAAATCAGACCGTCGTATTCGGGATAAGGAGTGAAATCAAAAATCGTAGAAATATAGTAAAGGCCACGTCCATTAGCATCTTCTATAAAAATATAGTGGAATGGCATTAGACTTCCTTTTGAAAGGATTAGCTTTGAGTAGTCAACGACAGGATTTCCATCCTGATTGACGACTGCAGCT
>JAFZKP010000021.1 GCA_017553625.1 Bacteroidales bacterium | reverse complement strand
TCGAATGGCAGCGCATGCAAACGATTAGCAGCGATGGGTCTTGACTGCGCCACACAAGCCAACGATACCGCATGGATGGCGCGTTCTTGCTCTAACCTTGGAATCATATACGAGCGAATGGGCAAGGCTGGTGAAGGCGACACCGCTTACATGTATTGCGACCAAGGAATGCGTCTTGCCGATGCAAAGCATTATCCGCTGGAGCGTGCATATCTCGAAAACACCTACGCCAACTGTCTGCGCCACAGCCATCAATACGACTCGGCAATATACCATTTCAATATAGCCAAATCGTTGATAAACAATGATATATTGCTTTATCACAAGACCTATTTGGAAGAAGCCTTCGTTTATTATCAGAAGCACGATTACCAAACAGCCATTGCCGAGCTTGAAGTGGCTTTCCAAACGCCTGACCATAACATCCGACACCAATCTGCAACAGGTTTGGCTGACTGTTGGGAAAAGGTTGGCGACACTATGAAAGCCGCTCCATATTTTTCGATAATGAAGGCATCTAATGAAAAAGATATTGTTCAAAGGCATTACAACACAAATGCGATGCCAGTGCTCGAATCATATCTGAAAAGCCTTGATGAGACTGAGAAAAACGGCAATAATGTTTGGCTAATAGCGGTCGTTTTAATAGCCGTGGCAACTGTCGCGGCTGTTTATTACGGTTGGAAAAAACGCCATCTCAACACGCTGAAAGACAAGGATTACGAGACTTTACGGCTAAAAGGCCGTGCCATTTTCAGCGACAGGCATAACAACAAGATGGAGCGCATCCGCAACGAGTTTAACACCGCCTATCCCGAAGCTTTGGCGAAACTCAGTGCCGCGCATCCCGAATTGAGCGACACGGAACTCGACATTTGTGTTCTTTCATTCTTCTCGTTCCGCCTGAAAGAGACCTCCGAAATAATGCATCTCCGCGAGAACACCGTGGCAAAGTACCGCACAGCGATAAAGAAAAAGGTGAAAACCGACGATTTGGAAACAATTTTCCACTGATTACGCACCAACTTTTTTGTGGATTTATTTTTCACAACTTATTGATTTACAATCACTGTTTTAATATTTTTTGTGGATTGGCTGTGCCCTGTTGCTTTTTCATTGAAATTTTATTATAATTTTGCAAGGATAAGAAAAAGTTAACGATTTAAACTTAGTCCTATGAAAAAACGTTACTTGTTTTTGTTGGTTTTCGCTTTGCTTTTCGGAGCCAAGGCCATTGCTCAGGAGTGGGAACAATCTTACGAATACTATACTACTGAGAATGAAATCACCCACATGCTGGATGCTTACGAGACTTCAGATGGGAATATAGTCGTGTCGTGCTGCCATTTTTTCAAAAGCGGTTACGGGGATTTTTATTCGCCTCATCCAGCGTTGCGAAAATTCTCTTCTAATGGCGAAGAGTTGGCATATAACGAATTCTTTAAGCCTGCTTATCGAGCTGCAAATCCTTATACTTTTGAACACGATGGCCAGTTGTTCGCTTTGATGGCCTATAATCCTGACCATGATTTCTCGTATTTCAATTATGTCTTAAACTACGACAATCCACCTGATGACGCTATTCTCGGATTGTACAAATTGGATGAACAACTGAACATTACGGAGTGTTTCGAACATCATATAAAGATTGACACTTTTGAAGTTCAAAACTCATCGTGGCAACTGAATCCGAATGAGCAATGCGGTACGCTCTGCCTGTTTTCCCCTTTGGTTGACGATAGGGTAATAGTTGGAGCTTATTTCAAAGCTTATAGCCACGATGTTGACCACCCAAGAGGTCCTGATTCTTTGTTTATGTTTAGAATGACTTTTGAAGGGGAACTTATTGATCAGATTGGATATGAGACCGTCTCGAATGGCGGAGGTGGCGCTGTTGAGCATCTGCTTGGTCGTTGTCATTTGGTGAAAACAGATTCCGGCTACTTGATGTATTATCCCGGCAGATTCAACACCACCAATGCGTCCGTTCAAGGTCAAGTTCTCTATTTTGACAACAATTTGAATCTCTTGAAAACGAAGCAATTCAGCCATACCGATGTCTCTGATTATCGCACCTTCTCAAAAATGAGTGTCGCCCGAAGCCGACACGGAACGACCTATTTATCAACACAAATTGAGCGCGAATACGGCGATGAGCAAGCCGATGTCAGAATTTATGACTATGATGATAATATTGCCGATCCTTCGCCTTCTGTTGCGGCATTGCAATGTCGGGTAAGAAGCACTGATTCATACGATTGTCCGGCTCGGCAAAGGTCGATTTCAACGACAAATAACGATGAACTTTATTTCTGCTACACTTTGAATTATGGCTATTTTTTCAACGAGGACTCTTGGATAATGATTGAACGACTTGATGCCAACTTGGACACTGTTTCAACGTTGTTTTATGATTTGGACAAAGGCAATATCAATAGTTTGGCATACAGTATTATATCAACTCACGATGGCGGAACGCTCCTTGTTTTCTCATCAAAAAACCTTGACAATACAACACAACACTGGACCACCGTCACCAAATTCCCAGCCGAGGCTTTTCTCGGCATCGACGAAGCACATGACAACGGCCTGAAAGTGTCCATCGCTTATCCTAATCCGGGGAAGGATGTGCTGAATATTAGGACGGGATTGAAGGATGCTCGGGTGGAGGTGTATGATGTGAATGGGAGGCTGGTGCATAGACAGGCCATTACGGAGAATGTGACGGGGATTGATGCTGTGGATTGGGCTGAAGGAGTTTATGTTTGGAAGGTGGTTTCAAACGGCAAGGAAGTAGAAACTGGAAAATGGATAAAATAATAATACGATGAAAGCAATTAGACTTTATGCCCTGCTTGCGCTCCTGATAATGATGGGAGGGGTGAAACTGCAAGCGCAGGAATTGCAAGATGTCTATATCAGCGACAAAGAGATATGGAACATTTTGTATCTGAACGACGATGTTTTTCTCGCTATCGAATGTAATGGTGCCATTCATAAGATAAAAGATGACGCTACGGTTTTGGCCTCCCAAGTTTTGTTTGAAAACGACACGGTTAATTACATTGGCCATAGTGAACTGATTTGCAACTTTAACGGAAACCCTGCCTTTTTCCGTGTGGAGCGTTCCAACGACCCAAATGTTTTTCGTGTTTATCGTTTGTATGAGGTTGATGAAAACCTGAATATAACGGATGCTGGTTTTTCTTATTCATTGCACGAAGAAATCGAATCTGCTAATCATGCCCATCATTATTTTTTTAATGCTGACGGTTCTTTTATTTACTCTGTCATTATTCCAGGAAACAATGCCGATGATTCCCACACCAAAGTTGTGAAACTTGATGCCGACGGGAATCTGGTGGGGCAACAATTATTCCCCAACTGTGCCCGGACGTGCTGGTACAACAATCTCTTGCCAGTTGCTGAATCGTCAGGTTGCCGCATCATAGTAGGTCGCAACGCGGAGCCATTGGGTCTTGCTTACGACTGTTATACACTTGACAGTCAGATGAACGTGGTTGATGTTAAAGAAAACCTTGAAGCCATTTCTTATCCGTATGTTCCAGCTTCTGGGGGATATTATCGCTATAATTCAAACAGCGGGCGCATCTATTCCATTGGCGATTGTGCAGAAAGATATGAGGGTGCCAATCCCAGCTATACCCGCAACATATTCATGAGCGTTTACGATTCCGATTTCAACCAGTTGGATTTCAGAAGATGCCCTTGGGAAACCGAGACGGGGAATGCGGGTGGTGATCCTGAAACTATCGATTTCGGGCCAAACAATGAGGTGTATATGGTTGCCGGAATGGATCTTTACAGTGCTATTACACAAAACCTCTATATTGGCTGTTTTGATGAGAATTTGGAAGTCATTGGAGAGTTGTATTACAAACACCCCACAAGGTTTATTCAGTATCTCAATCTTGTCGCATGTCCTCAAGGCGGTTGTCTTGTCAATTATGTTGATTTCTCCCAAGCACATGAATCTGGTATTTTAAAAGTCACTTATTCTGACTTTTTGAGTGTTGACGAAGCGCATTTGCATGGTTTTACCGTGGCCACGGCTTATCCCAATCCAGGGAAGGATGTGCTGAATATCCGAACGGGGTTGAAGGATGCATGGGTGGAGGTATATGATATGAATGGGAGGCTTATTCACAATCAAGAAATCATCGACAACGTCACTGCTATAACCACCACCTCTTGGCCATCAGGCACCTATATCTGGAAAGTTATCTCCAACGGCAAAGAAGCGGAAACGGGGAAATGGATTAAGGAATAACACATCCATATATTCGGTGAGTTTTTTCCAAAGTTAACAAAAAATGACAATTTTGGAAAAAACTCAACTCATTTTTCAGATTATTTTTATACCTTTGCAGTCGATAAATAGTTGTAATTATGGATAAACTGATAGGCAGAGAACAGGAAATCAAACTGTTAAAGGACTATACATCTTCCGAACGTCCTGAATTTGTTGCTGTTTATGGTAGAAGACGTGTCGGAAAAACATTCCTCGTCAACCAATTGTTTGCTGGGAAGATGGCATTTTCAATGACAGGCGTTCTTGATGGCTCCAAGGATGAACAGATGGAAGCGTTTATCGATGCAATGCACGAATACAGCGGCGAACTGATTGATAAGCCAAAAACTTGGATGGAAGCTTTTCGCGTGTTGAAAGCATTCTTAAAGAAAAAAGTGACTTTGAAACAACGTTGCATAGTGTTTCTCGATGAGCTGCCTTCAATGGACACACAGCGTTCAGGTTTTGTCCGAGCATTAGGCTATTTCTGGAATAGCTGGGCTTCGCTTCAAGACAATCTGACTTTGATTGTATGCGGCTCTGCCACCTCGTGGATGATACGTCACATAGTAGATGACAAAGGAGGCCTTCACGACCGCATCACCCATGAAATGCACCTGCGTCCATTCACTTTACGTGAAACAGAACAGTATCTGAAAAGCCGTGGTTTTAAGTGGGAGCGATTGTCGGTAATGCAAGCCTATATGGCTCTCGGTGGAATACCTTATTACCTTGGATTGCTTAATAAGCAGGAAAGTTTCGCCATGAATATTGACAGGCTGTTTTTCAGTGAAGATGAGGAATTGCGACGCGAGTACAAACGGCTTTATAGCACATTGTTCAAGTCGCCCGATTCTTATACAGCTATCGTGTCGGCTCTTTCAAAAATCCGTTCTGGTTTGACTCGTAACGAATTGAGGAAAGCCCTTGGCAAAGACTCCAGCGGTTCTTTAAGCAAAAAACTTGAAGATCTTGTCAATTGTGACATAATCCGTAAATATGTGGTGCGAGATAAAAATGTCAAAAAGAATTCGGCCATATACCAACTTATGGATTTTTACTCTATCTTCTACCTGACATTCGTCTCAAGAGCTGAAACCGAGAGCTATTATTGGTGCAATCATATCGGTACATCGGAAGTCAATGCCTGGCTTGGTCTGAGCTTTGAGCGTCTATGCATGGCACATGTCACCCAAATCAAACAAGCTTTACGACTCGATCGTATTGCCACCAAAGTCTATTCATGGAGAAGCAAGAGTGCAAAACCTAAAGCTCAAATTGACATGATTCTGGAACGCGCAGACGGCATCATCAACATTTTTGAGATGAAATATAGCGACACCGATTATTCTTTGGATAAAGATGAAAATGGAAAGATGCTTGATAGAGTCGCCAAATTCCGCGAGGAAACTGAAGTCAAAGAGCCTTTGTGGCCCACCCTTGTCACGACTTATGGCTTAAAGAAAGGCATTCACTCGGCCACCTTTGTTGCTACACTTACTATGGACGACTTATTTATGTAAGGTTGAGTTTTTTCCAAAGTTGCCAAATTATGACAATTTTGGAAAAAACTCAGATTCTTTAATCTAAAGTAAACTCTAAGCAAAATCACTAAACATTTCGCTTCGTGCAGCCGCTTTTTTGAAAAATTTTTCTAAAAAATCAATACATTTTTGCTTGATTACTCAAAACTTTTTTGTGGATTTATTTTTCACAACTTATTGATTTACAATCACTGTTTTAATATTTTTTGTGGATTGGCTGCACCTTATTGCTTTTTCATTGAAATTTTATTATAATTTTGCAAGGATAAGAAAAAGTTAACGATTTAAACTTAGTCCTATGAAAAAGCACTACTTGTTTTTGTTGGTTTTCGCTTTGCTTTTCGGAGCTAAGGCCTTTGGGCAGGAATGGGAATATGTCAGGACTTATGACGCAAATGAAACCATCACCCCTAACTTGATGCAGTCACTTACCGAGCTTGAATCGGGCGACATCATAGTTAATGCTTCGTGGAGAGACAACTATGTGAACGGAATCAACAGTGAGAATCCTGGTCTGATGAAGTTCTCTTCGGATGGCGTTTTGCAGAAGGAGGTTTATTGGTCGAGATTCGGCTATCGTTCCGATGACCAATATATTATTGAATCTCCCGACCACGACATTATTGTGATGGGACATTTTCTTCCCGACCGAGATCCTGATTGTGCCAATTTCGTGCTCGAAGGCTCAGATTGGGCGTACCTGTATTTCTACAAGATGGACAGCGACTTTAATATGATTGACTCCGTGGAATACTTGATTCCGCTAGACACAACCAATAATGCCGCCTACTATCAATCAACCTCATACCACACCTTCAATATCAGCATGGCCAAAATCAAGCTGACTTCCGCTTTTGTGGAGGACGGATGCATTGTCGGTTCCTACACCAAAACCCAGACGAGATATAACAATTATGCCTTGGACTCGCTTTTCTTTTTCAAGATAGATTTTGATGGTAATTTCTTGGTTCATAAAGGCATATCGTTGGGCGACCGAGGCAGCGACCCTTATGCCTTCAACGACCAGATGATTAGCAACGACATCGGCTACGTGCATTATCATTCGGGGCAAAACAATGCTAAAAACATAGGCGATAATTGTGTTTGGGTGGATAAGGATTTTAATTATGTGAAAACAATGGGTGTTGACGTTCCGCCTGAAAGCGGATGGCCGCGAAGAATCGATTTTGAGATGGTTCGCAAAAGTCCTTGGGGTACGACTTTTATGTCATGCTTGATAGACCACGGGGGAAGTTCACACGATGCGTTCTTACAGGAAATGACGGAAAACACTGGAACGGTGGTGGTTTTGCATCGAAAAGAAGCGGTTACTGACGATTATGACATGACCGCTTTGCGCTCACCAACCAGCTTCACCAATGACGGCATCATTTGGGCTTATACCCGCGACCGTGGCCTATGGCGCGACCATGATTCGTGGATTATGATTGAAAAGCTGAACCGAGACTTCGAGTTGGTGCAAGAGGTTTATTATCCTTATAAGGAACGGACAAACCTCAACTGCAATTCGTATTACGTCACTCGTGATGGCGGAGTGCTTCTGCTATCCTATTGTCACGAACTGGATAACACAAACATCAACCACTATATTCTGACAAAGTTCCCTGCCGAATCATTTGAAGGCATCGACGAAGCTCACGATAACGGCCTGAAGGTGGCCATCGCTTATCCCAATCCAGGGAAGGATGTGCTGAACATCCGCACCGCCCTCCAAAATGCCCACGTCGAAATCTATGATTTGTCAGGCAAACTCATTCATGGTCAACAAATCACCGACAATATCACCCCAATAGCCACCACCTCTTGGCCTTCAGGCACCTACATCTGGAAAGTCATCGCCAATGGTAAAGAAGTGGAAAGTGGAAAATGGGTTAAGAAATAAGAATTCCAAGCGTGCATTGTAAAATTTCTTTACACTCACTGTAAAATTTTTTTACACTTTTAATTTTGCCAAAAATGTATTTCATTGATTTATAATGATTTGCATTTTTGGCATGATTATTGCATCATTATTAATGATTTTACGTTATTAATGTATGAAAAAGTTCTCTGATAACCTCATCAAAATCCTATCGTTGGGAATAGGTCTCGCCATCGGCATTGTGCTGATTGCCAAGGTGTGCTTCGAATTGTCGTACGAAAGCTTCTACAAAGATGTGGATCGTATCTATCTCATTGATACTCACTACGAACAGCAAGGCGAGAAACACGATTTCTCCCAGACAAGCGGTGCCATCGCCCCGGGCTTCAAAGCCGAGGTGCCTGGCGTGGAAGAGACCACTCGCTATACCTTTTATTATAGCAGCAAACGTTTTGTCGATGAAGACAACAACGTCATCTCAGGCCGCATGGTACTCGCCGACTCCTGTTTCTTCAAGGTGTTCGATCGCCCAATTCTGGCTGGCGACCCAGCAAAAGCTCTCTCCAAACCGCTCTGCGTAGTGGTGTCGGAGACTTTCGCCAAGAAACTCGGCGGTGTGGAAGAATGCATCGGAAAATACATCGCCAACGAGGACGACCCTAACCGCAAGTTCACCGTCGAGGGCGTGTTCAAAGACTTCCCCGAAAACGGCGAGTTTCACTTCAGCATCCTGGGCTCGTTGGTGACGCTCCCCTCGTGGAGCACTGAAAACTGGTTCGGCAATGACCGTTATTTCGGCTTTGTAAAACTTCAGCAAAGCGTTGATTATAAATCACTTGGCGAAGCAATCCGTAGAATGCAGGAAGCACATCAGCCAATGGAGGAACTTGAGAAAAACGGCTCTGTGTTGTGGTATTATCTCGAGCCTTTCAGCGATGTTCACACCTCCGAGTCGTACGTGCGTTCGATGGTGATATTGCTGACAATCACCGCCGCCTTGCTGATAACCATCAGCCTGCTCAACTACATCCTCGTTGTGATATCGTCGATGGTGCGTCGCGCCAAAGAGATAGGCGTGCGCAAATGCTATGGCGCCAATTCGTTCGACATCCACTGGCTGCTGGCTCGCGAGGCATTTCTGCATCTGATACTGTCATTGGCCTTGGCTGCCGGTATCATATTTGCGTCAAAAGGATTGATAATTAACCTCTTGGATGTGCCGTTCGAAACTTTGCTCATCCCACGAAGCATCTTCGTCATCAGTCTGGTGCTGATATTCGTGTTGCTCGTGTCGGTATTCGTTCCTGCCCAGCTTTATATGCGAATTCCAGTCTCGGTGGCGTTCCGCAACTATACCGAGAACTCTCGCCGCTGGAAGATAGGTCTGCTCGGCGTGCAGGTGTTCATCAACGTCTTCATCGCCGTGATGGTCATCGTCGTGGCTCTGCAATATCGCCAAATGAACAATTCCAACCCTGGCTACGAGCCTGAAAACCTTTATTACATGAGTTTTTACAATGGTAATAAAGGTACAGAAAAGATTGTGGCTCAGACACTTATGCAATTTCAGGAGGTTGAAGGCGTTGAGGCGAGCAATTCGCTGCCTATCATCGGCTTCGGTGGCGACAACATCATGCTTCCTGGCGACGAACGAGCGCTTTTCAACGTGGCTGACGGCTACGAGGTCACTCCAGGCTTTTTCGACCTGCTTGGCATAGAGTTTATCGAAGGTCGTGAACCTTCTGACGTGTCGGAAGTCGTTGTCTCTGAACGCTTTGTGAAACGAATGAACGAGTTCGCCGACTGGAGCGACGACGGCGCTGTCGGCAAGATTGTGAATATCACTGGCCATGAAGACGTGGATAAAATAATGGAACTGAGAAGTTTTACTATCTCCGGCGTGTACCGCGACATCCGTATCGGAAACCTCGTCTATATTGATGAGAGGCCGAGCGTGCTGTTCTATGGTACCCTCGATAACGACGAGTCGTATCTGCCGTTCCTGATTTTCCGTACCAACGAGAAACTCAACGATGCCTCAATGCAGAAGCTAACGAGTGCTGTCTCCGATGCCCTCAACGGGAAAGATGTGGAGATATTCTCGTGGAAAGAGTCGATGCGCAAGGCTTACGACGGCAGCCTCAAGATGCGCAACACCATCCTCATCGGATCGGTCTTCGCCCTGATGATTGCCATCATTGGCTTGATTGGTTTTGTCCGTGACGAGTCGAACCGCCGCAGCAAGGAGATGGCCATCCGCAAAATCAACGGCGCGACAGCGGCTGATGTGCTTAAGATATTCGCTTGGGACGTGTTGAAACTCTCTCTTGTTTTGTCGGTCGCAGCGTGTATCTTCACCTATTTTGTGGCTCACAAATGGCTGGAGCAATTTGCAGAGCGCATCGGCCTCTCACCGTTGTATTTCCTCATCGGAGCGATGTCGATACTTTTCATAGTGACTGTCGTGGTGGTTTTAACCAGCAACAGAATCGCAAGAATGAATCCGGTTAAGTCGTTGAAAAATAATTAAGATTTTTTCAAAAAATCTATAACAGACTTATTCAATGAAAACCTTGATTGAAAAGTGCTTTATTCTAAAACCAGCTTTTCCAATGTGTCTAAAAACACTTCTTCAGTTAGCATAAAACAACTCCTTCCTTGCTAATGTTCTCGTAAAATGGTGAGCCTTTACGCTCATTCCACTCCGAATAAGTGTAAATTTTCGGACTGAAATAGGTGCCATATTCCCACCCTAATTCAACAAACGGATAGGCGTATGAACCGAAAACGTCTTCTTTAGGATGCTTTTTTTTGAGCAAAATCAGCAAATCCCAATCCGACTCCTCATGCGCGTCGTTGCGCGCCTGAGAGCCAAAAAGGATAAGCTGTGCGCCTTTAGGCAACACCTTCAAGCCTAACGCTCTAATAGATTTTAATATGACATCCTTGTTTGAAGACATAATTGCTATTGTTCAAATGCAAAAATACAAAAAATATTGACAATAGTCAATTAATCATGAAAATTTTTATAAAAACAGAAATGACTTTTGTTTTTTCACTGCAAAATCATCACGTAAAAGTTGTGACGTAATTTACGTGATAATAATAACTGGTTATGACCGCCTAATTGTAAAATTTCTTTACACTCACTGTAAATTTTTTTACACTTTTTATTTTGCCAAAAATGTATTTCATTGATTTATAATGATTTGCATTTTTGGCATGATTATTGCATCATTATTAATGTTTTTACGTTATTAATGTATGAAAAAGTTCTCTGATAACCTCATCAAAATCCTATCTCTTGGTATAGGTCTCGCCATCGGCATCGTACTGATTGCCAAGGTGTGCTTCGAATTGTCGTATGACAGTTTCTACAAGGATGTGGACCGGATCTATTGCATCACGGAGAACATCATCTTCCAGGAAGGCGGCGACCCCGATGACTTCTGGGGCACTTCGGGTGCTGTGGCGCCGGGCTTCAAGGCAGAGGTACC
>JAFZKP010000020.1 GCA_017553625.1 Bacteroidales bacterium | reverse complement strand
TTAAATTATGAATCAGTACGAAACCGTTTTCATTTTAACTCCCGTTTTGTCTGAAGAACAGATGAAGGAAGCGGTAGCAAAATTCGAGAACCTGCTCACAAAGAACGGAGCAGAGATCGTTTTCAAGGATTTCTGGGGCATGCGTAAGCTCGCCTATCCTATTCAAAAGAAATCTTCAGGTTTCTATCAGTTGATAGAATACAAAGCTGAAGGTAATGTTATTGACACAGTCGAGACAGAGTTGAAGCGTGACGAGCGCGTCATCCGTTTCCTCACCGTGAAACTTGACAAGCACGCAGTTGCCTACAACGAGAAGAAACGTCGCAAAGCAGCCGAAGCAGCTGAGCAAGCCAACTAATTGTTTAACATTTAATTTTGAATGATATGGCACAACCTAACACAGACATCAAATATTTGACTCCTATAGCAGTCGATACAAAGAAGAAAAAATATTGCCGCTTCAAGAAGAACCGCATCAAATACATCGATTATAAAGATGCTGATTTCTTGTTGAGATTCGTGAACGAACAGGGTAAGATTTTACCTCGCCGCATCACCGGTACATCAACAAAATACCAGAGAAAGGTCGCCCAGGCTGTCAAGAGAGCCCGCCACCTTGCTTTGATGCCGTACTTAGCTGATTGTTTGAAATAATAAGAGGAGGACAGACACATGGAAATTATTCTTACACAAGACGTTAAAAATTTGGGTTACAAAAACGACATCGTCAACGTTAAACCTGGTTACGCACGTAACTTCCTGATTCCACAGGGAATGGCCATCCTCGCAACAGAGTCAGCACGCAAAGTCTTGGCAGAAAACCTCCGCCAGCAGGCTTACAAGCAGGAGAAGATTAAGAAAGAAGCCCAGGAATTGGCAACAGTTCTCGAAGGCCTTTCACTCCGCATCCCTGCAAAGGCTGCACAAACAGGCAAAATCTACGGCTCAGTCAACAACGTACAGATCGCCAACGCCATCAAAGAAGCCAAAGGCATTGAGATTGACCGCAAGCAGATTCTCGTTGATGACGACACCATCAAGGAAGTCGGCAACTACAAGGCAAAAATCCGTTTGCACAAAGACGTTACAGTCGAAATCAGCTTTGAAGTTTTCGCTGAATAAGACAAGAACAACAAAAGACAATAAGCCGAGGAAACAAGTTTTCTTCGGCTTTTTTTAAAACAATGATTATGACAAAAAACAACGTCAAAGAAATCCAGGCATTAAAACAATCGAAAGGTCGCAAGGAACGCGGAATCTTCGCTGTTGAAGGCAACAAACTCGTTGAAGAATTATTGGATTCGCGTTTCATGATTAATAACATCTTCGCTACCGAGCAATGGGTCGAGAAAAATCCTGTCCTGGCAAATAAAATCGCCGATTACGAGCTCATCCGCCCGAAGCAGATGGAGCAAATCAGCAATTTCGTGACGCCGCCAGGAGTTTTCGCCACCGCCATGATGCCGAAGTACAAAATCGAGCCTAAAGACGCTGAAAGTAACATGATTCTGCTTCTCGACGGCATCAATGACCCCGGAAACCTCGGCACCATCATACGCACCGCCGACTGGTTCGGAATCAAGAAAATAGTGATTTCCGAAGACACCTGCGACCCTTGGCAGCCAAAGGTAATACAATCCACTATGGGCTCGATTTTCAGGACACAAATCGTCGAAACCGATGTCGTCAAATTCTTAAAGGAAGTGAAAACACCCGTCTTCGGCGCTCTGATGCAGGGAAAGAACGTGTATCACACACATATCAATTATAATCAAGGGGTAGTGATTATCGGAAGCGAGTCACACGGAATAAGAGAAAACGTGATGCCTTTTGTAAGCTGCCCAATCAACATCCCAAAAGCAGCAGGAAGCCAAACCGAGTCGCTGAACGCGTCGGTGGCGGCGGGTATCATCATCTCTGAGGTTTTCAGGAAGCAATTATTATAGCATACAAAAAAATGGCAATAATCGTCAGAACCACCAAAATCATTATATAGAACACATTCATCAAGATGCTTCGCCAAACCGTTTTTCCCACACTGAATTCCATCATTTTATTGAAACAAGCGGCAAACGCTATAATGGATACCACAATGTTAAGGTCATCCATTGTATCGTAAAGCGACTTCGAAAAATAGAATGCCACACTCGTCAGACATTGGTATAACACCACCATAATCAAGGAATATACAATAGGGATGCAATACTCACCGCGATTATATTTTTTGCGGTTTTTTCTTCCGAAACAGACTCTCGCTGAAAATATATAGAATGGAATTGTCAGAATAAATATGATTGTGTAATGATTATCATAAAATCTCAGACACCATTTCAAGGTCTTTTCGATATTTTCAGAAGTCTCATCATCTAAATCGTACTCAATATCTGTATAAGAATTCGATTCCACTTTTTGTTCCTGAATCATTTCCACTTCAGCATCATCCGACAGCCCGTCAAAATTTTTCTTGTTGCTGCCTGTAAATGTGAAGATAACCACATACAAACTCAATGTCAGGAATAACATCGGGAATGGCGAGAAATAGCTCTTGCGCTTGCCGTTGATGATATCGACCATCATCTGACCGGGACGTGTGAAAAGCGATTTCAGTGTAATCCAAACGCCGCCGTCGTTGCTCAGTATGGCAAGAAGCAGGTTCTGGAATATGAATTTTATCGTAAAACGCGAAGTGTCAGCGCGCTGACCGCACTCGGGGCAGAATTTCCCTTCAAACTCCTTGCCGCAATTGAGGCATTTTGTCATTTTCTTATCTTCCATTGTAAAGCAATTTCGATGCAAAAATAACAAAAAAAGTTAGTAGTTAGATGTTAGTAGTTAGATGTTGGATTATTTTTTGCGTCTTTTCCAGGCATATCCAGCGCCAAGTGCCGTAAGGACCAGCAAACCTGAGCCAAGAGGCGCCGCATCCTGGTCTTTGATGCTTCCGACTGTTCCATGAGGAATAATAGGCTCATCGGTTCCAGGCGTGCCGCGGTAACCGCTTTCACTGTTTTTGAAAAATCCGTCCGTCTGTGCATTGGCGCTGAAAGCCATTGTCAAAACTAATGATAAAGCAAATATAATGTTTTTCATGCTATTTCTATTTTTTATCTGACAACAATTTTTTGTGTTTTAATCTCTTTGCCCACCAGCCTCAAAACGTAAACACCGTTCTTGGACGGTTTTCTTACCACATCCAAGCCACTGACAAATTGTCTTGAAACCATTCTTCCTGCAACGTCGAACACCTGAAGCTCTCCTTCGCCGTAAACAATCAAATCATCGCCGTTCTGGTATGCGAAATCATCTGAAACCGCATTCTCTCCGAGAAGCACGACGAAACGGTTTTCATCGTCGGCAGTCGACGCGAAGAACGTATATTCATTTTCCTTAAGCATGTCGATGTCTTCATCCGTCAGGCAATCGACAACGTGCAGATACTTGAATTCCCCGTCAGGATTAACTTTCAATGTATATCTTCCTGTTGTCTTTGCCTTGAAACAAAGGTTGAACAGCCTTTTATCACCAATCGTGGCGATGGCGTAGTCCTCATTGTTTTGGCGGATGTAAAGCATCGGGGCTTTGTCGTTAATATGCTCAATCTTGTCAAGACCATATCCGTTGTCTATCAAGGCGTAAGCCACATCTTCATATTTGCTGTTGGCAACCGCAAACATGACACTGTTCTTTTTTGCCTTTGATGAAGGACCGCCCGCAACTGTATTCACCATATTTATTTTTCCATCTTTGACAGCCTTTACAAGAATGCCCTGACACACATGAATTGTATCTACATTATCATTTTTCACCTGCCACACACCTTCTCTCGTCAAAGTGTAGAAACCTGTTTGAAGCAAATCACCATTCGGGATAGCCGCTCCTTCACCCTTAAATACATTATGAGTGTATGGATTTCCGATAAGGTTGAAGCCTGTCAATTTACCTCCTTTTGCTGTAACATTAACCGAAACCCCACCAAGGTCGATATTACCTTGAAAATTCAAATTCACATTTTTCTCATTTCTATAAAGATACCCTCGACCTTTTTCAGTATTTTTAAAATTATTTGAAAAAGGCCCTGAGCCATCACTATAACTATCCCAAAAATGAGTAGGCTCGTCGTAACGCAGCAAGTCATATTTTGAGGATGTAATGAGATTTGTACTATGTTCCCAATCGTCTTTTATCAGCACATTATCAATAGGAGCTGTTATGGTGTACCATCCATAATCATCGCCATCAACTTTTTTAATACTTTTTTCAATCAACGCCTCAATCGGAGTATCTGTCGCCTGATTATAGCATACCAGCTGAGCTCCGTCCCTTAAAATCAATCTGCCGGTAACAAATTCAATTGAATCCGCATAGCCGATCTGACCTTTTAAAAGTTCAAAAGCCCTGTTAATCTTAACGTAGGAACTTGCGGTTGGAGTTTCGTGCGGAACTGTAGTTGCATCCCATGCTCCCTCCTGATACCAATCGTATGGAACAAATTTTATTTCTGTAAGTGTGGTGTCCCATTCATTCATCAACTGGTATTTGCCGTCTGTCACAAAATTATCCAATGATGCATATTCTTTCCAGCCAGTGGTATAAACGCCTCCAATACCATGTCCTGTTATATGGATTCTTGCTTCCGGATCAAGCGGTCCGACAATATTTATAGCCGCGGTGCCGTCTAAATATGCGTTGTTTGAAGTGTCTTCCGGTATTGCGCCTTTTCTTGTCCTGAAATTATCATTTATCATGATATTTCCGAGCACGTTGAATTTTGCTCCCTGATAAATAAACACACCTCCGCCGTCTCTGTAACTGTGATTCGCCGTAATAGTACCACCGTCCATGGTATATGTGCCCGCTCTCAAACAGATACCCCCGCCATACATTTTGTCATGCTCAGTATAAGCGGAATTATAAGAGACCGTACAATTTTTCGCATAAGTTATTCCACCTCCTTGATAAAAACCCGCTCCTGCAAATGCCGACTGGTTGCCTTCAGGTATAGTGTCTGACGGATTGAAAATTGCTCCTCCTATTGTACATCCTTCCATATATAGCTTGCCTTCCTGCATATAAACACCTCCGCCGTCCGACGATCTGGTCAAATCCGTTTCTGTAGCACGGCATTTCTTAACAGTACAATTTATCAAATATGCAATGTCAGAGTCATTTGTCCTGATTCGAAGACCTCCGCCCTTGCTTTCGCTGTCATTATTGCTTATTTCGACATTCGTCATTCTGAAAGAAGCCGGCTTATAGCAATAAACTCCGCCGCCGCCACCTTTTGCAATATTGTCTTTCACCTTGCCTCCTGTCATGGTAAATGTACTACCCTGCCCTGTATAAATACCTCCGCCTCTTGCAGTAGCGGCATCATTACCGGGATTATCATCCGCCTTTTTACACATGTTGTTTTCAACGGTTACATTGTTTAATATAAGGTTTCCCATATTATATATGCCCCCAGCGTCATTTTTAGAATCTTGGCCACTGCTATTGTTCAATGCCTTATTGAAACCTCCTGTTATCACACCAGGACCGTTTATTGTTACTGTGTAACCCGAGTATATTCTTAAAACCTGTCCATTATTTTGACTTTCCACCAAATTACGGTCTATTTTATGTCCATTCAGGTTTATGGTCAAGTTTTTTTTAATCTCTATAACAGTGTCGCTTGCTGTTCCAATAAAATCGTTTGGCAGATTAATTGTACCTCCACTTGCGGCATCTTTTACTAATTTTCTCACTTTATACCATTTTTTAGCTTCTGATATAAGACTAAACACATAAACCTTAGAACCTTCGAAACCATTTCCCAAGCCTGTAATAGTAACTCTGTAATTACCTTCAGGTCCCGTTATAGCTGATACTTCTACATATACATTGCTATTGTTTTCTTTTTCAATAAATATAGTGTAATCAGTATCTTTTACAAGTGTGTCGCCGTAATACGAAACTATTACCGGCATAGGATCAGTCGAATTATATTCCATATCCCTCAATTCAGGAGAAACGGTTACAGGAACATAGAAGTCGGTTCCGCTCACTGTATATTTCCTATGAACTTTATCTGACTCCTCAGTCGATGCCTGAATACAGTTAGTTTGAGGAACATCGCCATAATTGGCACAAAAAAGACAGTTGCCTGAATATGTTATATGACCTTGTCTTGAAAATGTAGATACTACAGAGGAAAAATCAATGGTACCTGCCATAACACAATCGGTATATGTGATATTAACACTGGCATTACCATTATAACCCACAACGCCTGCAACTCTATTTGCTTTAGTATTACTCCCTTTGTTAATAGAACCATCAAAGATACAGTTTGTTAATTTCAGTTTGCTATCGACATTGCCATCGCTATTTTTTTTGTTTTCGCATACAAAACCACCTGATGAGCAGTCATATTTTCTTGTTTGGTCGCTTTCTCCATCATAAAAAATATTAGAACAATCAATTACAATGCTGCTCGTACAGTTATTAATAATGTTATCTCTGTCATTATATTTTTTGCTATATGCAAACCCCACAAAACCAGAATTGAATTTCCTCGTAGATACTATTTTACCTACAACATGTAAGTTTTTAATTGTAGCTCCATCTATGACACGGAAAGGAGCACTTGGATAAGAATTTTTGCCATTTGCGCCCGGAATATAAGCGCCTTTTTTCAATCCCACATTAAACGTCAGTGTATGCCCATTGCCATCAAAGGTTCCGCTGAATGGCTTATAATTATTATCACTGTTCCAATAACCTGCAATTTTATCAGATTTTACAACTGTATCTGAATCGTTATATACATTTATAGAGATGTCGGCCGTCAATTTGAAAAAATTTTCGCTGTAATCGATTCCATTAGAAACTGATTGGGCAAAAGTGTTCCAGTCGGAAGTACTTGAAATCTGATACGGGTTTGCTTCGGTTCCATTGCCACCGGAATAACGGCTTTGCGCCATCAAAACTGTGCTTGTCAGCACCGCAAGAAGAGCTAAAGTAAAACTTCTTGTAAGCATTAATTTAAACTTCTTCATATATAAAAAAATTTAAAAATATTCATCCATCAAAAAAACAATACACCCATAATACGTTGCAAAAATACTAATAAAATCAATACAAAACGCATAGGGGGGGGGGTATTTTTTTTGTATCTAAATGTCGCTAAAAAGTATCTATTGGTCGAAAAATGAAAAAAAACAAAGAAGGCGTAAACAAAAAAAGCAGAGACGCTAAAATATTGCGTCTCTGCTAAGGGGGTGGCGACGACCTACTTTCCCACAAGTCAATGCAGTATCATCGGCGCGACGGGGCTTAACTTCTCTGTTCGGAATGGGAAGAGGTGGACCTCCGTGCTGTAGTCACCATGTGTCTC
>JAFZKP010000019.1 GCA_017553625.1 Bacteroidales bacterium | reverse complement strand
GCGGATTCACCTGTTCCTTGTCTCTTGGAATTGAAAGGTTCCTTACCTTTCAGACTACTTTTTGTTGGCTCATTGCTTTCAAAGAACTCTGCAATCCCCATTTCTGTCGATTGCGGATGCAAAAGTACACACTTTTTCCTTCCACGCAACACTTTTTTTAAAAAAATTTTAAATTATTTTTTCATCGCTGATTATCAGGTTGTTAGACTCTGAAATTTTCCGAAAATGGCACCGGCGAGGACCTTGGAAACGGAGTTTACGCAGTCCTAACGGTGCCTTTTTTGTAAAATTCTACGCCAAAGTTACGCCAAAACCATAAAAAGTCATTAATTTTTGATTGATTTTAAGTCAACATGGAATTGGATCAAAACGGAATTAAAATTATTGGAACAAAAAAAGAGACGTTTCAGGAAACGTCTCTTCATTTTGCGGTGCCGAACGGGCTCGAACCGTCGACCTCCTGCGTGACAGGCAGGCATTCTAACCAAACTGAACTACGGCACCATTATCTTTAAGAACCATTCAAAACTTGTTTGTTTTGACGGTGCAAAGATACGGCGTTTTTATTTACGCGCAACATTTTTTTCAAAAATTTTTTAAAAAAATTTAATCACCATCTTATTCCACTGATAATCATGTTATTATAGTTTTAAAACCAATGCACCGTCCCTTTTAACGTCATGGCACTCCTGCCCCATCTCCACCGCTTTTCTCAATATTCTCTCACTTAAATAATTTGGCACACTTCCATCAATCACAAGCAAATCAATGATATAGCAGTTTAAAAGCCTCTCCACGTCTATGTTTTTGTTTCCATAAACGACAAAAAAGTCAAGATGCGGGCGATATGGCAGTTTTACGCTAAAAGTGGATTTTTCATCCACAAAGCCGATGGTTTTTCCACAAAAAGAAACGATATTCCCTCTCTTTTTCATAAAAAAATTCTCAAAATTCTTCTCACAAACCGGCAAAACGACACCATTATTGTAAACGCCTTCCTTAATAAGGTTGTTTTCAATGCTGAAACTCAAAACCGACGGGTCTCTCACCGCGATAGTGTCGCACAAAAGCACATGCCCATTGCCGCAAACAAAATCGACAGCAGTATTTTTATTCAAAGAATAAATGGCAAGAGACATCCGGTTTCTTTGAACAATAGAACGATGAAGTTGCGACACACTGAAAACCAACAACACAGACAGTAATCCATATATCATATATTTCTTTTTGTACTCTATCGTCATCATCAGAAGCAGTATAGCGATTATGAGGCAAACGAATTCCAAACCATTGACATACAATCCTTTAACAATAGAAAATGGCAGGCTTTCAATCCATGAAACGATATTATTCATGACATAGACCATCCATTTCACGCAATAAGCCACACCTATATTAATATATGGTATAAAAAACACCAGCAGCATTATCATCCCGCCAATGATAACAACGGTGGAAATCGGACCCATGAACAGGTTGCTGAGCCAGAAATAGCTCGGAAACTGGTGAAAATAATAAATCGAAAGCGGTGCGGTGGCTATCTGTGCCGCCAAAGTCACCGATGTAAGCTCCCATATTTTGTCTAGAAACTTAAATCTTGTGTAAACCAACCTGTATATCGGTTTTTGCAGCGTCACTATGCCAATAACAGCGCAATACGACAGCAGAAACCCGACATCGAACAGATTTGCCGGTTTTATGCACAGAAGAAGGAAAGCCGAAGCCGCAATACTGTTAACAAGAACTCCTTCCCTTTTCAGCATATCGCCGACAATCACGAAAGAAAGCATTATCGTGGCGCGCAAAATAGAGGGAGCCAAACCTGCAAGCAAGGCATAAAACCATATCAAAAGCAGCAACAACGGCTGTTTGTACCTGCCAAGAAACGCGAGCAGATATGAAAAAACCATAAAAACAACTCCCACATGCATCCCCGACACACACAGAATATGCATCGAGCCTGCCGCCACATACTTTTGGCGCAACTCGGTCGGTAAAGTGTCGTCGTAACCCAACAAAATGGCTGCCGCAACAGCGTATTCGTCATCGTTTATGCCCAAGCCCCGCATGGTTTTAAGCAGGAAATCACGCAGACGATATGAAAACTCATAAACAGGGTTAGCACGAGTGTAATTCAGCTTCTCCCAAGAACCGCTTTTAAGATATACCTGTCGCAAGACTCCTTTTCTGAACAGATATTTCTGATAATCAAACTGTTCGGGATTCTTAGGCGGTTCCACAAGTTTCGGCGGTTCATTAAATGCAATCACATCACCATATCTCAGGCTCATCGAGCGTTCGTTTTTCTCAAAATACGTCATTACCAAACTGTTGTCGGACTGCATTTTAAGCAAAACCTTGACAGATTTCTCTTTTTCGGCAGGACATTCGGCAAGACGAGCCACGAAAACGTCACAATCAGCATCCAAATCATCGTCACGGATATGGACAACGGCTACACCTATTAATATAAGGTGCAGATTCATAATCATGCCGAAAACCCAACGGTATCTGTAATTCCTTACAACCGACGCTGTCACAAGCAGCGCCACGCCCATAAAAACAACGATTGCAAGAAGTATTTTTACATCGTTTTGAGAAAGATTCAGGCACGAAAACGACATCCAGATTCCCAATGCAAAAGGAATCAGAAGCCGCAAAAATGGATATTTGTGCCAATTTATCATAACTGCATGTTTTTCGACATGCAAGTTACAAAAAAATCCGGAGAAAATCATGCTTCCCGCACTTTTTCCCCGGATAATTTATTTCGACAATACGTTAATTTTTTTTAACATAAGAAATGATTGTCTCGGCGGCTCTGTCGGATGCTCCAGAGTTGCCAAGGATGTATTTCAGCTCCTCATAATCCTCGAGCAGTTTCTTTTGTCGTTTCTGGTTTGTTAGCAGCGAATTCAGTTCGTCGCGGATATTGTCGGCGGTCATGTCGTTTTGTATCAACTCCTTGACAACCAATCGGTCCATGATAAGATTCACGAGGCAGATATATTTCACTTTAGCCAGCTGGCGCGCGATTAAATACGAGATTTTGTTTGCCTTGTAGCACACCACTTCCGGCACATCGAGAAGAGCCGTTTCCAATGTCGCCGTACCCGAAGTCACAACCGCCGCGCTTGAAAGCTGCAGAAGCTGATATGTCCTGTTCAGCACCAAGCGCACATTCGCCTTATCCCCAATGATGCTCTTGTAAAAACTCACTGGCAGCGATGGCGCACACGCTATAACAAATTGATAATTAGGGAATTGCTTCACCACTTCGAGCATCACCGTGAGCATCCTTGTCACCTCCTGCTTGCGGCTACCTGGGAGCAACGCTATCAATTCTTTTTTCGGATTCAGGCGGTTTGCCTTGTAGAATTTGTTTTTGTCGACAAGTTCAACCTTGGCGATTTCGTCGAGTAAAGGATGTCCAACAAACTGACAATCAACGTCGTAGTTGTCATAAAACTTCTTCTCGAACGGAAGGATGCAAAGCATTTTGTCGACAACTTTCTTGATTGTGTAGACACGGCGCCGTTTCCAAGCCCACACCTGAGGCGAGATGTAATAAAACACCTTGTAGCCTTTTTTCTTCGCCCATTTCGCAATTTTCAGGTTGAAACCCGGATAATCTATCAAAATGATGGCGTCGGGGTTAAAAGCCGCGATGTCTTTCTTGCAAAACTTAAAATTTTTTAAGATGGTCTTTAAATTTATTAACACTTCCACGAAGCCCATAAACGCCAAATCGTGGTAATTTTTCACCACATTTGCGCCATTTCTTCGCATTTTGTCGCCTCCCCACGCCCTGATTTTCGCATTTGGGTCTTGAGAACGCAGCGAAGCCACAAGGTTTGAGCCGTGCAAGTCGCCGGAAGCCTCTCCCACTATAATGTAATACTTCATTTTTCAAACTTTTTTAATTCGTTCATGACATCGTAGGCTGTCCAGTCGTAATGTGTCGGGACGATTGACGCGTAGTTGTTTTTCAAAGCGTAGACGTCGGTGTCGGTGCCGTCGTCCTCAATGATAAACTCGCCTCCGATCCAGAAATAATCGCGTCCGTGCGGGTCTTTACGCTGGTCGAAAATCTCTCTCCAGCGCGCCTTCGCCTGACGGCAGATTTTCACTCCTTTTATCGGGTTTTCTTCAGAAAACTTGGGGAAATTGACATTCAGGCAGACGCCTTTCGGAAGCCCTTCATCCAGAACTTTTTTGGTGATATCAAGAATGTAATTGTCGAGATGGTCAAAATATGCGTTTGGCGAATAATCCTCGAGGCTGAAGCCAATCGCCGGTATGCCGTCCATGCATGCCTCCACAACGGCAGCCATTGTGCCAGAATAGATTACGTTTGTCGAGGCATTCGAGCCGTGATTTATTCCCGAAACCAAAATGTCGGGATATTCGTCCAAAATCATCTGGAATCCGACCTTCGCGCAGTCGACCGGACAACCGTTCAAGACATACATTTCGTAGTTTTCAGATTGTTTTAACTGCCTGAGTCTCAATGGTTCATTTATCGTCATTGAGTGTCCCTGCGCCGATTTCACCTGTTCTGTCGACACCACCACGACCTTCCCTATCCGGCTCATCAGATCCGCCAGTTTTTTCAAGCCTTTCGCCAAATATCCGTCATCATTCGTTATTAAAATCGTCGGTTTTCTTTCCATCTAAAAATCCTTTAAAACTTTATACAATTTCTGCGTTGGCAGACCCATCACATTATAATAAGAACCCTCAACATTGCTGACGCCGATATATCCAATCCATTCCTGGACGCCGTAAGCACCCGCTTTGTCGAATGGCTTGAAATTATCCACATAATATTCAACTTCTTGATTATCAAGCTTTTCAAAAGTCACTTTTGAAGTCACTGAAAACGTTTTCGTTTTCTCTTTTGTATGAACTGTAACGCCTGTCACCACTTTATGAACCTTGCCGGAAAGCTGGTTTATCATGCGAATCGCGTCATCTTTGTCTTTCGGTTTGCCCAAAATCTCATTTTCGACGATAACGACGGTGTCGGCAGTGATAACCATATAATTATCAGGCAGTTCTGTATCTTCAAAAGCCTTTGCCTTCTTTAAACTCAAAAACGGCGCCACGTCAATAAGCGGCAGTCGCGAAGGATAACTCTCGTCGACTTCCTTAGTCAGAATGCTGAAATCCACGCCAATGCCTTTCAAAAGCTCCTGTCTGCGAGGCGATTTAGACGCCAAAACGATATTGTATTTCTTTAAATTCTCTAACATTTTATTTAATGAAAATCATTGACAAAACTCCAATTAACATACTGATTTTAAGCACAATAGACTGAATGTGAAATTGCTTATCATTTCTCGCCCTTTTATCTGTGATAAGACTATAGGTATTGGCAACCAACACACAACCAAACAACAAGAAACCAGAAGCGATAAGCATATAACTCGTTATCGTAAAGCCAAAGTCTTTGCTTAGCTTTTCTTCTATTATTGAAATACCCAAACAAGTGACGAAGCTCAACGCTATCACTATGATTTGAGCCGTTTTCATGCCCCAGACTACAGGAATTGTGCGGCAATGGAAGCGTCCATCGCCTTTAACGTCTTCCATATCTTTCACGATTTCGCGAATCAGAGTCATCATGAAGGCGAATACGGTGTAAATCAGCACTATACGTAGTGTCACTCGCATCCATTCCTGATTTTCAATAATCATCTGCTCGTTGCCAAGCATCGACAAGACTTGGGAAATCCAAGGCAGAAAAACCGCTAAAGCGACTGACAATGAAACGATTAGATTGCCAATAACAGGTTCTCTCTTATATCTGCTCGAGTATGAGTAAAACAAACACGCCAGAAGCGGCATGAACGAGAAAACGGGAATGAATCTCCTGCCGCAAATGATCAAGCTTGCCGCCAACGAACAGGCTAAACCTATGATTGTCAATGTCCAATAGAATACTTTGCATTGCCTTTCGGTAAAAATCTTTCCAACAATCAGCTTGTCAGGTTTGTTAAACTCATCAATATCTTTGTCAAAAATATCGTTTATCACATACCCGCCAGCCACCACAAAAACCATCGAAATAATCAGCAGCGTAAAGCCAATCGAGCTCTCGACACCCATAATGCTATGACACACAAGGCTCATCATCAGTGCGGTGATGAGCAGATTCGGCCATCTGACCAATTTAAAAAACGCAAATAACTTTTTCATCTTACCAAATATGATTTTCAAAATCCTTCATCCATTTGTCCTGAACCTTCATTGTCTGCTCGATAATGTCGCGCACCGCGCCTTTTCCGCCGTCTTTATGGCTGATATAGACGCTTATCTGTTTGATTTCCTCCGACGCGTCGGCAGGACATACCGGCACTCCCACCATCTGCATCACGGGATAGTCGGGCATGTCGTCGCCCATGTAAACAACCTCTTCCTTTTTGAGGTTTTTCTCTTTCATATAATCCTCTAACTTAATGATTTTGTTAGGGATATGCATAAAAACATCCTTCACGCCGAGCACTCTCATCCGTTGTGCCATAGAGTCGGCATAACCGCCAGAGATGACTGCTACGTTGTAGCCGAGACGCACTGCGAGCTGCAAAGCGAACCCGTCTTTGACATTCGTCATGCGCAGAGCCTCACCATTGGGCAGCATTATGATGTCGCCTTGTGTCATAACTCCATCATAATCAAAGATAAAGGTCGTTACATTTTTTAAAAGTTCCTTATAATTTTTCATTTTTTACGATATTTTCAACAATATAATTCGTCAAAACCTTATAAATCTCAAGTTCTTCTGGCATTTTTGAAAGCATCTCCTCATGAGCCTTAATGGTATCGAAATCACCACGTTTGGCAGGACCGGTCAGTGCTTTTTCGGGAGAAACGTCAAAAGACTTTTGAATCATTTCCGTCACCAACGGACGCATGACATCCAACGACAATCCGTTATCTCTCAACAACTTATCACCTATACCGAGCATCACATTTGTGAAATTAGACACAAAAACCGCACTCAGATGAATCGCCTTGCGCTGCTCGTCGTCGCAATAATTCACGTTCGAGGACAGAAGTTTTGAAAAGCCATGCAGCCTAATCAAGTCCTCGGGCGAATTGGCATAAATTAATAAAGGTACGTCGTCAAAAGAGATTTCACGCTCTTTAGTCATCGTTTGGAGCGGATAAAACACCCCGTAGCGTTCAATTCCGTTCAGCACCTCCGACGGCTTGGTTCCAGAAGTATGTACTGCAAGTCCCTTATAATCAGTAAGATACGATGCTATCTCCGAAATAGCGTCATCATTGACGGCGATTATCAAAAAATCCGATTCCAAAACATTTTTATAGTCGGAAACGACTTCAACATCCAAATCCTGATGCATTTTTTCAGCTGCGGAAGCGTTTCTGACATAGACGCAATAAGGATTTATCCCTTTGTTTTTCAATACTTTACAAAGAGTATAAGCAACATTTCCGGCTCCAACGACCGCTATTTTCCCAAATTGCATCATAAAAATATTTTAAGCTACGAAATTACAAAAAATTTCTGAACAGTTGAAAAATAGGCTAAATTTTTCTTTGCAGATTGAAATTTTTACAATATTTTTGCGTTTACATTGTTAATTAGATAATGGTATAAAAATCGCAAGAAAATGATTGAAACAGACATTCGCGAATTAAACGAAAAAATTCAGAGAGAGAGTCAGTTTATCGACTTGATCAATATGGAAATGGGCAAGGTCATCGTCGGGCAGAAGCACATGACCGAGCGTTTGCTCATTGGTTTATTGTCAAACGGACACATACTTTTGGAAGGCGTTCCAGGATTGGCTAAGACATTAGCAATCAAGACTTTGTCAAACATCGTCGATGCCGACTTCAGCCGTATCCAGTTCACTCCAGACCTTCTTCCTGCCGACCTCGTGGGCACCATGATTTACAGCCAGAAGAACGAGGAGTTCATCGTGAGGAAAGGCCCTGTGTTCGCCAATTTCGTTTTGGCAGATGAGATCAACCGTTCCCCCGCGAAGGTTCAGAGCGCGTTGCTCGAGGCGATGCAGGAGCATCAGGTGACAATCGGAGAGAGCACTTTCGCGTTGCCGGATCCATTTTTGGTAATGGCGACCCAGAACCCTATCGAGCAGGAAGGAACATATCCGCTTCCAGAGGCACAAGTCGACCGTTTCATGTTGAAAGTCGTCATCGACTACCCTAAAAAAGAAGAGGAAAAAGTGATTCTCCGTCAGAATATCAACAAGGAATATCCTGAGGTTCATAAAGTTACATCAACGAAAGACATCTTGAACGCAAGAAAGGTGTGCCGTGAGGTTTATCTCGACGAGAAGATTGAGAACTACATCACCGACATCGTTTTCGCCTCACGTTATCCAGAGGAGTTCAAACTCAAGAAATTCGCGGGAATGATAAGCTACGGCGGTTCACCGCGTGCATCCATCAACCTCGCCATGGCAGCCAAGGCATACGCATTCATCAAGCGCCGCGGATATGTCATTCCAGAAGACGTGCGTGCAGTAGCGCCGGATGTGATGCGACATCGTATCGGTCTGACCTATGAGGCGGAAGCCGAGAATATCACAACAGAAGATATCATCAATGAGATTTTGAACATCGTTGAAGTGCCGTAATGGAAGCAACAGAATTATTTAAGAAAGTCAGGAAAATCGAGATAAAGACGCGCGGGCTGACAAACCACATTTTTTCGGGTCAGTACCACAGCGCTTTCAAGGGTCGAGGCATGACATTCAGCGAAGTGCGTGAATATCAGTATGGTGACGATATCCGCAACATCGACTGGAACGTCACGGCGCGATTCCACAGGCCTTTTGTCAAGGTTTTCGAGGAAGAGCGTGAGATGACGGTGATGCTCCTCATCGACGTGTCGGGCTCCAACGACTTCGGCTCCATCAGCGCAACGAAACGCGACATCACAGCTGAACTGGCGGCGGTGTTGGCGTTCTCGGCGATACAGAACAACGATAAAGTCGGCGTGATATTCTTCAGCGACCAGATCGAGAAATTTATCCCGCCGAAGAAAGGCTCAAGCCACATCCTGCGCATCATCCGCGAGATTGTGACGTTCACGCCACAGCACAAAGGCACCGACATCGGCGAAGGGCTTAAATTCCTGACCAGCGCGATAAAAAAACGCACCACGGCATTTCTCATATCCGACTTCGTGACAAACAAGCCGTTTGAACAGGAAATGAGAATCGCTGCCAGAAAGCACGACCTCATCTCATTGAGAATCACCGACAAACGCGAGCTCATCATCCCGAAAATCGGATTGGTGAAGTTCCGCGACAACGAGACGGACAAGGAGATTTGGGTTGACACGTCGACGAGCTCATGGAACGAGGCGTACCAGAAATACGTGCAGCACGCCACGACGACGCTCAGCAAGACATTCGCCAACAACGGTGTAGATAACACATTGATTTACACCGATGAAGATTATGTAAAGCCTCTTATGCAACTGTTTAAAAGAAGAGAATCAAGAAGATGAAGAAACTTTGTTTCATATTGTTGTTCAGCATGATGACGTTAGCGGGCATGCAGTGCGCGGCGCAAGTCACCTTTTTGAGAGGACGTGCCGATGCTGACACCATCGCCGTTGGACAACCTTTTGATTATCAGCTGTCGTTGACGATTCCAAAAGACTATTATGTTGAATGGGGACAGTTCGGCGACACTTTGAGCAAGTCGATTGATGTGTTGAACGTGGGCGACATCACCACCACGCCAATCAGCAACAGCGACAATGTGATTATGTCGCAGCATCTCACGCTCACATCGTTCGACACAGGCTATGTCTACGTCCCGGAAATCGGTGTCACATACAGCAAAAGCCTTCAGGACTCATTGCGTTTCACGCTTTACACCAACGAGGCGGAGCTTTATGTCACCACCGTCGCCGTCGACACCACGCAGGCTTTCCGCCCGATAAAAACCGTCATCAGACAAAATGTCACAGCGAAAGAAGTGTTCCCGTGGGTCGTCGTCGCGTTAGTGATTGCAGGCATCGTCTATCTTATCATCCGTCGCAAGAAACATCCTAAAGTAAAAGAAAAAGTTGTCGAGGAAAAGAAAAAGCCTGTGATACCAGCCATTGTGACAGCACGCGCCAAACTCGCCGAGATGAGAGACAACGAGTCGTGGAATTCTTCAAAGACAAAGGATTACTACACCGACCTCACAGATATCGCAAGAGAATATCTCGAAGGACAATTTGAGATAGACGCTGTGGAGATGACCACAGACGAAATCATGGAAGCCGTCAACACGTTGAATATCAATTCTCTCACAAAAGAGAAGCTTCATGAGACACTTGTCACCGCCGACTTTGTGAAATTTGCGAAAGCCAACCCGACAGCCGAACAGAACAAGAAGTCGTTTACCGACATCAACGGCTTTGTTGAGGACAGTTACGAGTATTACAAGGAAGAGGAAAAGAAGAAGGAGGAGAAATGAGCTCAATAGAATTTGCATCGCCGTATTTCCTTTATATATTGATAATCATACCGTTATTGGTTGTATGGTATATCTTTCTCGGTCGCAAGCATCAGGCGTATGTGAAGTTCACAGACACCAGCTTCTTCACTGGATTGCCACGCAGTTGGAAGGTTTACGTGCGTCATGTACTTTTTGCGCTTGAGATGTGTGCCTTGGCATTGCTTATCGTAGCCTTGGCGCGTCCGCAAAGCAGTTCTAAGAATCAGAAAATCAACGTCGAAGGCATCGACATCGTGCTGACAATGGATATCTCGAGCAGTATGCTTGCCCAAGACCTTAAGCCTGACCGCTTGGAGGCAGCCAAAAACGTTGCCGCTGACTTTGTGAAAGGGCGTCCGGGCGACAGAATGGGCTTGGTGGTGTTTGCAAGCGAGACATTCACGCAGGTGCCGCTTACCACCGACCACAGCATGCTTCTCAACATGCTGAAAGACATGAAATGCGGCATGCTCGAAGACGGCACTGCCATCGGCGACGGTCTCGCCTCGTCAGTGAGCCGACTCAAAGACAGCGAAGCCATTTCAAAGGTCGTCATTCTGCTTACCGACGGCGACAACAACGCAGGTTCCGTCGACCCCGCCACCGCAGCGGAGATGGCGAAGATTTTCGGCATCAGAGTCTACACCATAGGCGCAGGCACAAGAGGCACAGCACCTTATCCGGTGCAAACGCCTTTCGGAGGCATACAATACCAGCAGATTCCTGTTAACATCAACGAGCCGCTGCTGCAACAGATTGCCGACGAGACAGGAGGCAAATACTACCGCGCCACATCAAACGAGAAACTGCAGCAGATTTACGACGAGATAGACCAGCTGGAACGCTCAAAGATTGAAATCAACGAGTTCACACGCGTACACGAGGAGTTTCTGCCTCTCGTAATCTGGAGTCTGGCGCTGTTATTGCTTGTATTCATTCTCAGGCACACGGTTTTGAAAACATTAACGGATTAAGGAAACAAAATGGAAACTAACATATTAAGATTCGAAAACCCGCAGTATCTGTACTGGTTGCTGGTAATACCGGTTCTGGTGGCTGTCTACGTCTTGATCCGTATATGGAACAAGAGGCAGTTCCAGCATTTCGCCAACATCAAGCTGAGGGAATATCTTGTCCCGCAGTTCTCGCCGGCGCGGGCAAACACGAAGTTCGTCCTCTTCATGCTTATCATCGCCTTATTAATAATAGGTATGGCGAATCTGCAGTCTGGCTCGAAGATGGAGAAGGTGAAAAGAGAAGGCATCGACCTTTTCCTTTGCGTCGACATCTCCAACTCGATGCACGCCGAAGACATCGCACCAAACCGTCTGGAGCGTTCAAAACAAGCAATCAACAAACTGATTTCCAAGCTTCAAGGCGACAGAATCGGAATCGTGGTGTTTGCAGGAAACGCATACGTCCAACTGCCAATAACAACCGATTATTCCGCAGCCAAGATGTTCCTTTCGACAGTCGACACCGACCTGATTCCGACACAAGGTACCGAAGTCGGAAGAGCTATCGAATTGGCCATCAAGAGTTTTGGCGAGTCCGACCACAACAAAGCCATCATCATCATTTCCGACGGCGAAGACCATGAGAACGGCGATGCTGTGAAAGCGGCGCAGGAAGCGGCAAAACAAGGCATCAAAGTGTACACCATCGGAATGGGTCTTGAAGACGGCGCTCCTATCCCACTCTATAACAAATACGGGAAAAAGACAGGATACAAAAAAGACAAAGAGGGCAACATCATCATCACCAAACTCGACGACAACATGCTGCGACAGATTGCAGAAATCGGCGACGGAATCTATGTGAGGGCAAGCAACAGCAACGTCGGACTTGACAAGATTTACGAAGACATCAGCAAGGCGAAGAAATCGGAGATAGAATCGAAAGTGTTCACCGATTACGACGACCAGTTCCAATGGTTTGTCGGTGCCGCAATAATATTATTGATAATTGAAATCCTGCTTTCCTCTGGAAAGAGAGGATGGGAGTCGAATTTCAAATTCTTTGAACCGAAAAATGAGAACAACTAAGATAATAACAATACTGCTATTCGTCACGCTTTCGGCAGCTGCAAACGCACAGACCAAGGAAAGCATGATTCGTCATGGCAACAGGAATTTCAAGAACGGGCAGTATTCCGAGGCGGAGAAAGACTACAAGGCATCGCTTGACAAGAAATACAACGACAAGGCGCAGTTCAACCTCGGCGACGCATATTACCAGCAGAAAAACTACGAGGAAGCGGCAAGAAGCTTCCAAAGCGTAGCCGACAGAAATGTACCGAAAAACCTTGAAGCCGACGCGTACTACAACCTCGGCAACAGCATGATGGAGCAGCAGAAATACGCTGAAGCTTTCGATGCTTTCAAAAACTGCCTTAAAAACAACCCGAAAGACGAAGACGCGAGATACAACCTCGAATACGCCCGCCAGAAAATGATTATGCAGCAGCAACAACAGCAGCAGCAGCAG
>JAFZKP010000018.1 GCA_017553625.1 Bacteroidales bacterium | reverse complement strand
GTAAGGCTCTCGGCGGCGGCGTGGTGCCGGTGTCAGCAGTTCTTTGCGACGACTACATCATGATGAACATCAAACCGGGTGAGCACGGCTCAACATTCGGCGGCAACCCAGTGGCAGCAAGAGTTTCTATCGCTGCTTTGCAGGTCATCAAAGACGAACACCTGATGGAAAACGCTGAGCGTCTCGGTAAGCTCTTCCGTGAGGAAATCATGAAGATCAACCACCCGATGATTCAGAAGGTGCGCGGTAAAGGCTTGCTCAACGCAGTGATTATCAAGCCTATGAACGGCAAAGAGGCATGGGATGTCTGCTTGAAGATGCGCGACAACGGCGTACTCGCCAAGCCAACCCACCAGCACATCATCCGCTTCGCTCCACCATTAGTGATCACCGAAGCCGAATTGATGGACGCTATCGAGAGAATTAAGAAATCGATAATGTCGTTCTAAGATTTATTTTATAATAGTAGGAAGTTGGGCGCAAAAATTTTTACGCCCAACTTTTTTATAAAAAATATCACAAAAATGCGATAATATCAAAAATATTATGTATCTTTGCAGTCGATATGGTAGTAGTTTTTGAAAAAGATTATTTAAAAGATCTCTTTGTTGATGGCAAAACTTCTGACAAAAAATATCGGTTTCAACCGGATATAATATCAAGATATGTTAAGGTCATCAATATTATGATGAACGCTAATAATGTTATAAAACTATGATGCACGTTGAAGGAAAAAAGGACAATATGATTGCAAACAATCTTACACCATTAGCTGCGACACATCCCGGTGAAATGATTAAAGATGAAATGCAAGAGCGAAAAATGACCCAAAAGCAGCTTGAAGAATTGACAGGTATTAAACAATCTGTTATAAGCGAAACCATTAATGGCAAACGTTCGCTGTCACTTAATTTTGCTATTGCTTTGGAAAAAGTGTTTGGAATTCCGGCAGATGTTTGGATGAACATGCAGACCAAATATGATATTGACGTTGCGAATATCGCAAAACGTGATAATAAAAGTGAAACTGTAAAGTTGACAATTCCTGAAAGTGACCACAGTTTGTTGTTGGATTTAGTTAGGAAGTTTGGTTGGGCTTGTGCTTTCTAAGATATGGAATGGTTTAAAACATCTATTATCGGTAATAAAACGGTCGTTTTTGATCCGTTACGCAAACAGTATGTCGCGCTCACTCCAGAGGAGCAGGTTCGCCAAAAAATGCTGAATTACCTGGTGGAAACACGAAAAGTCGCTGCCGGACTGGTGGCGGTGGAGTATTCCATCAAAGTAAACAACCTCCCGAAACGTTGCGACATCGTGGTTTTCAATAACTTGGGCGAGCCGCAGATGATAGTGGAATGCAAAGCGGAATCGGTGCCAATAACCGAAAAAGTTTTAGACCAAGCGATAAGATATTTTTCAGGTTTAAAAGTGAAATATCTCACCTTGACAAACGGGAAAACGATGTTTTGCTATAAAATTACTGGCGGAAAAATTGAAATTCTTACAGAGTTCCCTTTGTAATATAATGAGATTCCTCACACTTCGTGTTCGGAATGACAATCATTATTATTAATTATTGTGGCGCGGCTTGACGGAACTTTCAAATAAGTGTGATTCTGCATGCCGCGCCATATTATTTTTAATTGTCATTGTCATTCCGAGCGTAGCGAGGAACCTCGTTCGCTTGTGACAAAAGTAACCAAAAAACCAATTCCAAACCCCAGAATCATTCCAACTGCCGCACCACAGATGATGTCGCCAGGGAAGTGCACTCCCATATAGATTCGGCTGTACGAAACCAACGTCGCCCACGAGAACATCAGCCAACCGATTTTTTTGTAGTGTTGCCGCATCGTCATGTAGATAAACGATGCCAAGGCGAAAGTGTTTGCGGCATGCGACGAGATGAATCCGTAATGTCCACCGGGCTTGCCTTTCGGCAGATGCACCAAATCCTCAATCAAAGGGTCGTAGCAGGGGCGGAGTCGCTGGAAAATGGGCTTGAAGACATGCGCGGAAATCTGGTCGGAACATGTAATGACCACAGCTACACCAAGCAGCACCCACAATCCTTTCCATCTGTATTTGTAAAAAACGAGGAACACCAGCACCGCGTAAAACGGAATCCAACCCGTTTCCGACGAAATGAACGTCATCACAGGGTCGAGCCAGTCAACGTGCAAGCCGTTGAGGAACAGAAAAAGCTGATGGTCCCAATTGTTTAACATAGTTGTTCAGTTGTTCGGTTATTCAGTTGTTCAGTTGTTCAGTTGTTCAGTTGTTCAGTTAGCCGTTAAACTGATTAACTGACTAACTGATTAACTGACTAACTGACTAACTGGCTAACTGAGTGAAAGCCAAATCAAATCCTTTAACTCCTTAATCCCTTCTCCCGTCGCCGAGCTGATGAACAGATGCGGCACCTTTTTCGGGAGGTGTTTCTTTATCTCTTTTTTCGTGTCTTCGTCAATCAAATCGCACTTGCTGACTGCAAGGATGCGCTTCTTGTCAAGCAGTTCCGGATTGTATTTCTTCAATTCGTTGAGCAAAACGTCGTATGCCTCCTTCACATCCGGACTGTCGGCAGCTACCAGAAAAAGCAAGATAGAGTTTCGTTCAATGTGACGTAAGAATCTGATTCCCAGTCCTTTGCCATCTGACGCTCCTTCTATGATTCCAGGGATGTCTGCCATGATGAACGACTTGAAGTCATAATATGGCACGATACCGAGGTTTGGCGTCAAAGTGGTGAATGGGTAGTCGGCAATCTCAGGTTTTGCTGCAGATACGACAGATAACAAGGTGGATTTTCCGGCATTCGGGAAGCCTACGAGACCGACATCTGCCAACAGCTTCAGCTCGATGATTATCCATCTCTCTTCGGATGGCTCACCTGGTTGTGAGAACTTAGGTGCCTGCATGGTCGCGGTCTTGAAAAACGTGTTTCCTTTTCCGCCTCTGCCGCCTTTCATGATGACGATTTGCTGTCCGTCCTCGGTCACCTCGCCGAGTGGCTCATGCGTCTCCGCGTCGTATGCCATGGAGCCCAACGGCACCTCGATGATGACGTTGTTGCCTTGTGCGCCCGTGCGTTGGTTGGCGCCTCCCGACTCGCCATCACCGGCGAAGAGATGCTTGGTGTAACGCAGATGCAGCAGCGTCCACAGCTGAGCGTTGCCTTTCAAGATGACGTCGCCGCCCTTGCCACCGTCGCCGCCATCGGGACCGCCTTTCGGCACGTACTTCGCGTGGTTGAAGTGCATCGCGCCGTTGCCGCCCTTGCCCGAACGACAGAATATCTTTACGTAATCAACAAAATTTGAATTTGCCATTGTGTTTTTAATGTTTTTTAGTTTCCTCGTGCTACGCACTCGGAATGACAATTCTTTTTGTTTTATGGTAGCGCGGCTTGACGTTACCTGCTAATTAGTAAAATTCATTATGCCGCGCCTTATTATCTCCTTTTTTCTTGTCATTCCGAGCCGTTAGGCGAGGAATCTAATTTAAAATTCATCCTCCTCCGTTTCTTCCGGTGTTGTCACCACCGCTTTCTGTTCTTCCTCGTATTTGTCGCAGTCGAAATCGAGGTCGATGTTGGAAAGCGGCTTCGTGAAGTCGCCCTGGCTGATATGCAGCGTAGGGTCGGCGTACACCTTTTTCATATATAATGCCCAGACTGGCAATGCCATGTTGGAACCCTGTCCGAGTGTTATCGTCTTGAAATGCACGGAGCGGTCTTCGGCGCCCGTCCACACTCCGGTGGTGAGGTCGGGGGTGATGCCCATAAACCATCCGTCGCTCTGGTTCTGCGTCGTGCCGGTCTTGCCCGCTATCGGGTTGCGCAGCCCGTATTTGTATCTTAGCCTCACGCCAGTGCCTTCATACACAACGCCTTTCATCAACTCGATCATCTTATACGCTGTCACGTCGTCCATCGCCTCGCGCTGCTCGGCTTTGAATGTCTCGATGACGTTGCCGTTCTTGTCTTCAATCTTCGTCACAAAGATAGGCTTGATATACACGCCTCTGTTGGCGAAGGTGCTGATGGCACCCACCATCTCATAAAGCGAGATGTCGCATACGCCGAGGCAAATCGACGGCACCACGGGGATGTCCGACGTCACACCCATCCTGCGCGCCATCTGTATCACCGCCTCGGGACCGAAACGTTTCATCAGATATGCGGAGATGCGGTTGTTGGAATGCGCCAAAGCCCATCGCAAAGTCACTTCCTGACCAAACATCGCCCTGCCAGAATCTTTCGGCTCCCAGAATTTTCCATCAGGAAGCTGGATGCTGTAGCTGATGTTTGGAACCTTGGTGCATGGCGTGTATTCGCCTTCCTGCATCGCCAAGGAATAGAGGAACGGCTTGAATGTCGAGCCGACCTGACGTTTGGCCTGCGTCACATGGTCGTATTGGAAGAAACGGTAGTCGTTGCCGCCCACGTAGGCTCTCACGTAACCCGTCCCGGTCTCCACCGACATCAGCGACGACTGCAGGAAATACTTGTAATAACGGATAGAATCCATCGGGGTGAAGACCGTGTCGATAGGTCCGTCCCACGAGAACACCGTCATCGGGATTGGCGTGTTGAAGATGGCGACGATGGAGTCCATGCTGTAGCCCGCTTTCTTCAGCACACGGTAGCGTTCCGAACGTTTCATCGAGAGCGTCATGATGCTCTTGACATCTTCATCGGTAGGCAAGACGAATGGTGCCTTGCTGTCGCCTTTCCAATGGTTGTAGAAAGCCGGTTGCAGGTCGAGGGAGAGATGTTCGCGCACCGCCTCCTCGGCATATTGCTGCATCCTCGAGTCGATGGTGGTGTAGATGCGCAGACCGTCCTTATAGATATTATAAGGTGTGCCGTCTTGTTTGTAATGAGTCTTCGCCCAGTTGTGCATCATGCCCCTGAGGAACTCGCGAAAATACGTGGCTTGTCCGGCAGTATGGTCGAGAATGCCGAAATGTGAGATGTCGATAGGAATCTGGGAGATGGAATCGTATTGCTCTTCGGTGATGAAGCCGTTGGTCTCCATGCGTTTAAGCACCAGGTTACGACGGTTTAGGGCGTTTTCAGGATGCCTTTTCGGACTGAATTTCGTAGGCGCGTTGACGACACCGGCGAGCAATGCCGCCTCTTCGATTTTAAGGTCATTGGGCTCTTTCCCGAAGAAAGTCTCGGTCGCTTTCTTCACGCCGAAAGCGTTGTGACCGTAGAAAACAGTGTTGAGATACATCGCGATAATCTCGTCTTTCGAATAGTTGTATTCCAACTTCGTGGCGGTGACCCATTCCTGAAATTTCCTAATCACGAGTTTCACCTTGCTGAGGTTTTCCCCGCGAGGGAAGAGGTTCTTTGCCAGCTGTTGTGTCAATGTGCTGCCGCCTCCCTTGTCGGAATTGCCAGTAAACACTCCAAAAGCCACGCGGAACAAAGCTCTTTTGTCGATACCGCTGTGGTCGTAAAACCTCACGTCCTCGATGGCGATGAGCGCGTTTATCAAGTTGGGGGAGATGTCGTCGTAGCTCACGTTGGAGCGGTTTTCTATGTAATATGTGCCAAGTAACTTGCCGTCGGCGGATATGATTTCAGTGGCGAGGTTAGTCTCAGGGTTTTCAAGCTCCTCGAACGTCGGCATCTCGCCGAACCATTCGTGCACTATGCCATGGAAAAGCAGAAAAATACCCAGACCGAACATCACAAAAAGCGTCCAAAGGACTATCATATAGACCTTTACGCCTTTTTTCTTGTCATTTTTCTTAGCCATAACTTATTGTTTTTCAAAACAAATACCAATATCGGAGATGCCTTTCAGCACATCTTCACGCATCGCCTGTTCCAATTCAAAATGATAGTCGCCCGTCAACGGGAAACGCATGGCGGGGTTCAGCATCACCTTCGCCGACCTCATGGTGCCGCTGCCTTTGCCCATCCAACGGCCGTCTGGAGCCGCCAAGACGCACTCGATGGTGTCGTGCGTGACGTTGCCGTTAGGGAAGGTGGTGTGCATGAAGACAAACAGGTTGCAGTAACGATAGTTTTCCAAGTGCCTGATATTCAGATAGAAAGAGTAAATCTCAAGGCTGTCTTCAACGTTGACGTCAAAATACGGGATGTTTTTGTTGTCCCATTCCGCCTCAGGGATGACAACGCTCTCGTCGTACAACGTGTTGGTGCTGCACGAGACAAGCAAAATCATTACCGCTATCGCAATTAATATTCTTTTCATTCAGTTGTTCAGTTATTCAGTTATTCAGTTATGTGGTTTTTCAGTCAAACTGACTAACTGATTAACTGACTAACTGATTAACTGAATAACTTGTTAATTGGTTAACTATTCAAGTTTAGAAAGATCTGCCGGTTTCCCTTCCTCGCCGTAGTCGTTGTTCTTCTGTTCCTTTATGAACGCGAAGTCCTCCAACTGCTCAGGAAGCACGCCTTTTTTGTTGTTTTCAATTATCTCTTTCACCTTCTCGACAGGAATTGCCATCATGTTGTTTCTGTCGAAAGGATACGAATACCACATCAAGCCTTTGAAGATGTCTATTTTCTGGTAAATGCCGTCGCCTTTCTTGGTCTTCAGCACGATGCGGTTGTCGGGGAATGCCTTCAGCGCGTCGACGTAGGTGTCGTACTCGTAGTTGAGGCAGCATTTCAGCTTGCCGCACTGTCCTGCGAGTTTCTGCGGGTTGGGCGACAGCTGCTGCACTCTCGCCACGTTGGTCGTAACTGATTGGAAATCAGTAATCCACGAGGCGCAGCACAGCTCACGTCCACAGGAGCCAATGCCGCCAAGCTTCGCCGACTCCTGACGGAAGCCGATCTGACGCATCTCCACGCGCACATGGAACTCCTCTGCCAGCTTCTTGATTAATTCGCGGAAGTCGACACGGCCATCGGCAGTGTAATAGAAAATGGCTTTTGTCCTATCGCCTTGATATTCAATGTCATTGAGCTTCATTTCAAGTTTTAGGCTCGATGCAATCTCGCGGCTGCGGTACAGAGTGTGGTCCTCCTGACGTATGGCTTCGAGGAACTTCTCAACGTCGTTGATACGCGCGCGACGGTACACTTTTTTCAGCTCTGCGACAGGGGTGTTGTTCTTCTTGCGCTTGCGTTGTTTCTCCACGAGTTCGCCCACCATCGTCACAATTCCGATGTCGTGTCCGATGGCGGTCTCCACCGCAACTAATTCACCTTCAAGGAGATTCATCTCCGAAGGGTAGCTGAAGAAGTCTTTCCTGTCGTTCTTGAAACGCACCTCGGCGACCATCAGCTCGCCTTCTTTGGTGTTGGCGTTTTCGTAGTCCTTGAGCCAGTTGAAGCTGTCGAGTTTGCATTGTCCGTGACGTAAGACGTTGCATCCGAACTCATATTTGTCGGCTTTGATGCGGCATCCGCGGTGGAAGTCGTTGGTGAGCGTCTTCTTCATGTCGTCATGAAGAGGCCATGTCGCCTTGAACTCCTCGCCCTCGTCCTGCTTGTTCACCAGGTTGTCCTCCTGGTCCTCGTCCTTCATGTTGAATTTCTGAGGCGCCGATTTCAACAGACTGTCGACGTCGTCGGTGTCTTCAATTATATTTTCGTCAAGAATTTCTTCTTCTTTTATATCTTTTTCTTCCATAAAACCAAAATTCTCCAATATATATTTAAACTTGCAAAGATACGAAAAAATTATTTACACCTTATGGAAAAAAGAGATGCTAAATCTTAAAAAATCCACTTGAATAGTCCAACTACCAGTTTTATTATAAATCTGAAGATGAGATAAATAATCAAAATCGCGTACAAAATTATGACAAACAGCCAGTAAAACACGAAGTCAAACAATGATACGATTCCGAACCATCTCAGTCCGAAGAAAATCAGGTATATAACCGCCTGCGATGCCAGTCCGAACAGGACTCCAAACAACATTCGCACGAAGAAATTCTCGTGTTTGTAGAGGAATGACGGTGTCCCGATGAGTCCGAACAACATCATGCATAGTACGTCGAAGGCTGCGAACACCAGTACGTCCATGGCATGTGTGACATGCAGGAAATTGTCGATCCAATGGGTCCACTGCGATACGATGATGTAGTCGCTGTTGTTGTATTGCGCTATAAAAATCGGGAATATCGCCAATAAAAAGATGATAATTGACAGTTTTTTGCCCAAGACGGTGGCGTTTTTCAGGCATTCTTCCAGTCTCTCCTTGACGTTAAGCTCGTTCTCACCGGCTTGTGGGAACTGAAGCAGTCTTTTTGTCAGGGTCCAGGCTTTGCCGATTCTGCCTCTTTCCGACAATGAGATCACATCTTTTTTAATCTCGTCCATGAAGTCGGAGATCGGCGATTTTACTGAGAAAATGTCCCATGTCTCACCTTGGAGTACGCACATGTATTCTTTGCCGTCGAGTTCATATTTCACCGTTTTCGCCTCAATCTCTATGGTGGAGAACTCATTGTAAACGATATGGGTCTTCTCAGTGTTTTTCAGGTTTTCGGTAAGCTTAAGCAACGCCTCGCCAGTGAAATCCTGTTGGTCGAACTCGTCTTTGTTGTAGGAAATGCCGTCGTTGCATTGTTTGAACACGAGTTTTCCGTCGGTTCTGTCGTAAGCCGCCATGTATTTGTCCACATCGTTATCCGACAGCATATACGGCATGATGAACGTTTTTCTGTTTGCAGCCAGTGCTTTTTGTCGGACAACCCAGTAATAGAGGAGTTTGCCGGTTCCTTCACATGTGGTGCACGTAATTCCACCAGTGCCATGGCATATAGGGCAGGCCGTAGTGCCAGTACCACCACATTTTGTACAGGTGTCGTAATATTCGTATGATTCCTGGTTTTCCCCATCATGACAATACATACAAGGTTTACTTTTATCCACAGTGACACTGTTTGTGAACGAACTTTCGTTAATGATTTGGTAACCTGTGCCTTTACAATGCTTGCACGGCACAGTCCTATAACCTATTTTTTTAATCTTACGATAGCCGTTGCATCTGACACATGTCAACTGACCATTGTCACAGCTGGTGCATTTCATGGTTTTTGTGCCATTGCAGGTCACACATTTTTCGATATGTCTTGAACCTGGAACCCAGAATGACGCCTCTCCGTCTGTAAATGGTTTGGGAGCATCGCACACATCCCATCGGTTGAAGTCGTTCTCAGTGAACACGGTACGAGGCTCCAACATCTCGTTGTTGTAATTCTTGTATACGTGCTCGATGATGCGCATGTCGCACTGAAAATCCAATGACGAGACATAAATCGGGGTGTCCCAAACATCCAAAATCTTCAGCTCATCGCCGAATTTGCGTCTGTTGTAACCTTTAATGCTGCATGCCCATTTGTTCATAAGTTTGCGGAAACGGTCTTCTTCTTCCGCAGTGAATTCTGTATGGACATTTGGTCTGTAATCGTACTTTTCCATAATCATTCATTGTTTTTAAAGTTTACACCAGAGTTGTCAAACGAAATCTTTTTTTTGAGATGGGCTTTCGTGAATATTCCTGAGAAACAGAGGAAGAAAATGAGAGCCGCCAAGGCATAGATGACCGCTTGAATCGGGAACCTGTAGTTGTCCTCGAGGAACTCGTTTTTGTTGAAAATCACAATTAAACGGCAACGGAAAAGGCTTTTCGTGTCAATCTGTTTGATGTACTCTTCTTCCGATAGGTTTTCAGGTAGTTTTTTCTTGGCTTGCTCGAACTCGTTGTCGCGCATCTTCTGGGCCGCGACATTGCTCTCTTTCCAGGCTGTGGTCACTGCCGAAACGGAATAGTTTTTGTAAGCCCCTTTGATTTCTTCCTTTGTCGGTGTTTTTATGTTCTCGGCACCGCCATAAGTGTATTTTTTGAATAAAAACATGAAAAGGGCTAATAATACTGCTATTCCGATGAATGTTATTATAAATTTTTTCATGGGACAAGTATTTAATTATCGTTGCAAATATATGAATTTTTTTTAATTTTGCAAAATAATGATGAAAAATATTGCATCGGAGAAAGAAGACGAGCAGCAGAGGCGCGAGCGTTACTCAATGATGACTGAAAGCCCTGTGCGTCAGTTGGTTATGAAAATGGCAGTCCCCACTATCATTTCCATGATGGTGACGGCTTTGTATAACATTATCGACGCGTTTTTTGTGGGTCATATCAGCACTGAGGCGACTGCTGGCGTGGGCGTTTCGTTCGCCTATATGACGTTTATCAACGCTGTCGGTTTCTTCTTCGGGCACGGCTCGGGCAACTATATCTCCACCGCTCTTGGCGCGAAGAAATATGGCGACGCCGAGAAGATGGCTGCCACGGGATTCCTCTCGTCGATGGGACTTGGCACTGTCGCCGCCATCGTCGGGTTGTTTTTCCTTACCCCGCTTTCGCGGATGATGGGCGCGACTCCGGACATCGTGCCGTATTCCAATGACTATCTGTTGTTTATCCTCATCGGCACGCCTTTCATGATGTCGTCGCTCACGCTCAACAACCAGTTGCGACTGCAGGGCAACGCGCATTATGCGATGGTTGGTATCGCCACCGGCGCGGTGCTGAACATCTTCCTCGACGCTTTGTTGATTTACGTCCTCGACATGGGCGTGACGGGAGCTTCTCTCGCCACTTGCATCAGCCAGATGACGGGGTGGTTCATACTTCTTCTCGGCACCGAGAAAAGCGGCAACGTGCACATAAGATTCAGGAATTTCACGCCGTCGTGGCAGAGCTACAAGGACATTTTCAAAGGCGGAAACCCGTCGCTGTGCAGGCACGTCTTCGTGTGCGTGAGCACGATAATGCTCAACAGATACGCTGCTTTTTATGCCGCTCCGGGTACTGAGGCAAGCGCCATCGCAGCTTTCGCCATAGTGGCGCGAATCATGATGTTCGCGTTCTCTATAATCCTTGGAGTGGGGCAGGGATTCCAGCCCGTTTGCGGCTTCAACTACGGCGCCGGACTGCATGAACGAGTGCGGAAATCGTACATCTTCACAACACAGTTATCGACAATAATATTGATAATAATATCAATAACGTTCGCCATCTTCGCCCCCGACCTGATTAAGATTTTCCGCAGCGAGGACGCTGAACTGATAAGAATCGGCACAAGGGTCTTAAGATGGCAGTGCATCTCGTTCCCGCTCATAGGGGTGAGCACCGTCACCAACATGATGTATCAGACCACTCGTAAAACATTGATAGCCACGATATTGTCAATGGGACGCCAAGGCGTTTTCTTCATTCCCACCATCATGATTCTGCCGCTTTTCATAGGTCTTCAGGGCGTGGAGATGACGCAGGCTGTCGCCGACGCCCTCACATTCTTGTTGGCGTTGCCGTTTGCAATAAAAGAGGTCCGTAGGGGCAAATAATATTTGCCCGAAAAAGGGCGAATAATGATTCGCCCCTACAATTGTTTAAAACAAACAATTATCTAAATCTTGTTTTATCTTATCTTTATCCAATTTCTGCCCGATAAAGACAATCTTCTCCATTCTGTCGCCGTATTCTTCGTCCCAGTCTTTCAAAATTGAAGGGTCGCGCTCTACGAACTGCTGTAACTCCTCCTTCGACGCTGTCGCGAACCAATAGCCGGCCTCGGTGAGCTTCTTCTGTCTTCCTGCTGTCTCGAAGATGTACGACATGTCCTGGTTGTCGGCAAAATAGCATAATCCCTTGCAGCGGATGATGTTCTTCGGCCATTTGTTCAAGACGTAATCGTTGAATTTCAAGGTGTCAAACGGTCTGCGGTTGTAGTAGACGTACGTGCCGATGCCGTATTCCTCCGCCTCGCCTTCTTCCTCGTCGTGGTCATGATGGTGATGATGGTGGTCATCGTCGTCATGATGATGATGACCATGGTCATCATCATGAGACGGATTTTCATCCGTTTCTACGGAATTTCCTTCGATGATTTTTATCCAGCCTGCGGAACCGCTGACTTCGTTGTAATTGAATTTTCTTGTATTGATAATCTTGTCGAGGTCGACGTTGGCGTAGTCGCATTCGAGGATTTCAGCGTCAGGGGAGAGGTTTTTCACAATTTGTCTGATGCGTTCCAGTTCTTTCGGCTCAACCTCCGACACCTTATTTAATATAACCATGTTGCAGAACTCGATTTGTTCGATCACGAGGTTTTCGATGTCGTCTTCGTCGATGTTCTCGTTTTTGAGGCTGTCGCCGCAAGCGAACTCGTCTTTCATCCTGAGTGCGTCCACTACTGTCACGATGCAGTCGAGGCGCGGGATGCCGTGTTTGGTGTATTCTCTGCCCATGCCCGGGATTCCGGCGATGGTGCGCGCTATCGGCTCAGGCTCGCAGATGCCGCTCGCTTCAATGACGATGTAGTCGAAACGTCCCATCTTCATGATGTCGTTGAGCTGCTCGATGAGGTCCATCTTCAGGGTGCAGCAGATACATCCGTTCTGCAAAGCCACCAGACTCTCGTCTTTCTTGCCCACGACACCGCCCTTCTGTATGAGGTCAGCATCGATGTTCACCTCGCCTATGTCATTGACAATCACTGCGAATTTGATGCCTTTCTTGTTTGAAAGGATATGATTTACCAAAGTCGTCTTTCCGCTTCCGAGATAACCGGTCAAAAGCAGGACCGGAGTTTCCATTCTACTCATTTTTCTATTTTTTTGATTTTTCAGTTTGCAAATATAAGAAATTAGCCATTAGGTATAAGCCATTAGCCACTAGTTTTTTTGTTAATGGCTAATGGCTAAAAATTTCGTAATTTTGCGCCGCTTATGAAAAAGTCTTTAGGTCATATCTCATGCTTCTTCGCATACGCGATTTTCGGCTTTAACATCATCGTTTGCAAGGACTTGACAAACCTTGCGCTGATTTCGCCGCTTGGGTTGTTCTGTTTTCGCGCGGGCGGAGCGGCGGTGCTTTTCTGGCTCGTGTCGCTGTTCTTGCCTCACGAAAAAGTCGAGAAACGCGACTTTCTGATGATATTTTTCGCCTCGATGCTCGGACTATTCATCACGCAGATGACTTTTTTGAAAGCCATCACCATGACGACACCTCTCGACACGAGCATCATCACGGCTATCACCCCGATTTTCACTATGTTTGTCGCCGCCATAGTGCTTAAAGAGCCTATCACGCTTAAGAAAGCCGGTGGCGTGGCATTGAGTTTTGTCGGTATTATCTTTTTGATTCTCAATACTGTACGAATTGCAAATGGTGGTGTCACCGAGACAAAACCTCTCGGCATCGTCTTCATGATTTGCAATTGTCTCGTGTGGGCTTGTTATCTTGGAATCTTCAAGCCGCTCATTGCGAGATATAGCGTGGTGACATTCATGAAATGGATGTTCCTTTTCTCGGCGGTTGTCGCCATACCATTGGATTTCAAGGAGTTAGTGCATCTCGACATGGCCTCCATGCCGTCAAAATACCTTTTGGAGCTTGGTTACATCATCGTTTTCTCGACTTTCACGGCGTATTTTCTCATTCCTGTGGGTCAGAAGACGCTTCGCCCGACGGTCATCAGCCTTTACGGCTATCTGCAGCCTATCATCGCCACGGTGATGAGCATTGCGATGGGGATGGACCGTCTCAGCTGGCAGAAAATCGTCGCTGCGGTTTTGGTGTTTACCGGCGTTATTTTGGTAAACAAGAGTAGGGCGGCGAATTAAAATGTGTAAAAATGTGTAGAGACATCACATCAACTGTGTCGTCCCTACACATTTTTCATATTCCGCGTCAGCGGCACATTCAGCCGTCAGGCTGCATATTTTATTTTTCGCGTTTATGCGAAAAAGCGTATCCTGCGCCGAGCATCGTCAGCACGACGAGTCCGCTGCCGAGCGGGGCAGGGGTGTCACCGCCGCCGTGACCGCCAGGAAGACCCGGGTCTCTCAGACCGTTGCCGAAATCGTCCCATTTGTCGAGACCGTTGCTGACATCACTCCAGTCGGTGAACAGATTGTCGTTGCCCCTGTGCTGCGCCATGGCACCGAATCCCAACGTCAAAACAATCAATACTGCAAATAATATCTTTTTCATTGTATTTTTATTTAATTTGTTTCGAATGTGTTGCTTGGCAAAATTTGCTGCTTCGCAGAAAGTGGAGGCTTCGCCTCTGGCTGAAAGCCACATATTCGGTCGAAGACCGCACATCCCGCCGTCAGGCGGCACATTCCGCGAAACGGCATATTATCTCACAACAATTTTCTGTGTCTTCACGTTTTCGCCGACCATTCTCAGAACATACACGCCGGTGTTGAACGACGACAGGCTGATTCTCTCGCTGCCGTGTACCTCGTGGCTGCCCACAAAGCGTCCCAGG
>JAFZKP010000017.1 GCA_017553625.1 Bacteroidales bacterium | reverse complement strand
GGATCCTTATTCGTTCCGTTGCATCCCGCAGGTTCACGGTGCTTCGAAAGACGCCATCAACTACGTGTCGCAGATTCTCGGTGAGGAAATCAACGCCGTCACCGACAACCCGACAGTGTTCCCTGATGAGGATATGGTCATCTCGGCAGGTAACTTCCACGGACAGCCTTTAGCATTGAGCCTCGACTTCTTGGCCATCGCAATGGCTGAGCTCGGCAACATCTCAGAGCGCCGTACATATCAGCTCATCGCCGGCAAACGCGGTCTGCCGTCGTTCCTCGTAGCAGAGCCAGGTCTGAACTCGGGCTTTATGATTCCTCAGTATGCGGCAGCAGCTATCGTCAGCCAGAACAAGCAACTCTGCACACCTGCATCAGTCGATAGCATCGAGTCGTCGCAGGGTCAGGAAGACCACGTGAGTATGGGTGCCAACGCAGCAACAAAGGCTTTGCGCGTCGCCAACAACCTCGAGCGCATCCTCGCCATCGAGCTCTTCAACGCGGCACAGGCCCTCGACTTCCGCAAACCTATCAAATCGTCAGCATTCATTGAGAATTTCGTTGCTGAATACCGTAAGAAAGTCGAATTCGTGAAAGTCGACAAGGTGATGTACACCGAAATCGCTAAATCAGTGAAATTCCTGCAGGATTACGATTTGGGCGAGAAGATTTTTGAGAAATAAAGTTTAAAGATTTCTTATAGTTTTAAATGCCGTGGAGATAATCTGCGGCTTTTTTTTTGTGTGTGTGTCGCCTGACGGCTCAAAATCCTTCAAAATCTTTTTAAAAAATCTTACAAAATCTTTCCTGAATAAAGGAAAATTATTACTTTTGCGGTAGAATTTTTAAACATTATGGAAGAAAAAGATATTCGTTGGGTACAGCGTTTTAGCAATTATCGCAAAGCGTTGGTTCAGTTAGGAAAGGCGGTTGATATTGTTTCCAGTTTGAAAAACAGGGGCGATATTGATAAACTTATGGAAGAAGGTTTGATACAACGGTTTGAATACACTCATGAACTTGCTTGGAAAGTAATGAAAGATTATGCTGATTATCAGGGCTTTTCAGGTATTGTCGGATCTCGAGACGCTATTCGCCAGACGCTCCAGGCTGGGTTGATTAACGATGAACGTTGGATGAATTCCATACTTGACAGAAATCTGACTTCTCATAACTATGATGATGACACGGCGCAAAGCATCGCAACCAACATCATTAATATTTATTATCCGCTTTTTATGGATTATGAAAAAGTGATGCTTAAACGACTTGAAATGATGACCAAATAAGGAGTTATTATGCCATACGGATTGAAAGACATTGAATTGGAAAAGTTAAATAAAATTTTTGCTGCCAACGAACGGATTGAACGAGTAATGTTGTATGGTTCGCGCGCCAAAGGAACATACAAACCTTTTTCAGATGTTGACATCACTTTGATGGGTGATGAGCTGACACACACTGATCTCAATAATATCCATCTTGCCATTGATGACCTTCTGTTGCCGTATCAATTTGATATTTCTATTTTCAAATCATTAAGTAACAATGATTTAAAAGAACATATCAAAAGGGTCGGTATCACATTATATATTAAGTAGTTTTTTTATTGAAAAAATATTTATCTTTGCATCGTTAAATCATAAAAATTTTAAAAAAGGAACAGAAAAAGTTAAAAGAAATTAAAGACATATAAAAAGGCGTTTTCGCTTTTCTTGGTGATTTGGAAATCCGGAAAATTTCTAACATGCCACTAAAGGAAGGAGAAACGCTTGCGGTAGTTACCGTGAGCTTTCTTGTTTGTGGCATGGGTCATTTCCGGAACCTCCAAATCGAACAAAAAGTTCGCGGTTTTTTATTGTCTGATTTTAAAACGAATTAATTAACAAAACATTAAATCTATGAGGAAATTATTAATTTTACTTTTGAGCATCTTCCTGTCGCTTAACTTGATGGCGCAACTGGAAGTTAAAGAGGGCTCATTCAAGGAAGTTGATGGCTTCGTGAATATCAATACAGAGATTATGTATGACGACAACGACAAGCCGTATGCTGTTTTGAAGGTCAAAACAGAAAACATCAATGACAAAGAACGTCATCAATTGTTATTCCAAGGCGATGCAAGGACATTTTTCGAATTGGAATACAAGGTTGGCGAGGTTTGGGTATACCTCAGTTATTATGCCAGTTACCTGAAAATATCACATCCCGATTTCGGTTCTACGGAGTTCTGGTTCCCGTTTGACATGTATGGCAAAAAAGGTTATGAGCTTACACTTATCAATAAACCTTCACTTGAAGAGGATTTTATGAAACGTCTTGAAGCCTTGGAAAATGCAACAGCAGCAGGACTTAACACTGGCGAATACGGTTATGTGGTTATAAAAACAACGCCTGTAAATGGAGCGACCATTTTGATTGACGGTGAGGAAAAGGAAATGAAAACGCCGTTTGTGAGCGATAAATTAAGCGTCGGACCTCACAGAATACGTGTTGTTAAAGAGCATTATAAACCGTATGTAACAGTGGTTGAGATTGAAGAGGGTAAAACGAAGAATATCGATGTGGAGATGAAGCAAGCTTATGGCAATCTTGAGATTGTGACACAGCCTGAAAATGCAAACATAAAAATAAATAGAATCGATAAAGGTACAACCCCAAAAACGTTCGACAATATTCAGGCAGGTGATTATAAAATCGAATTGAGCAAGAAGAAATATCAAACTGTTGTTAAAGATGTTACAGTTAAAGACGGTGATAATACGCTTGTTGAAGTTGAAATGGAAAGAATTCCCAAGGCACAATCGTTGCGAAAAAAAGGATGGGTCCTGAGACCTGAGATTGGTGTTGGAGTACTGGAAAATGCTATTGTACGATGGTTCATCTATAATAATACCAATGGAAACTATGAGGGTTATAGAGATTGTCTGTATGTTGTTGTAAATGCTAATGTTGGATATCAAATTAATCCGTATGTTTATTTGGGTTTTGGCATTGGAGCGGATTTGAAAGCTAAATCTATGATATCGTTGCCTTTGTATGTGAATCCAAGATTTTATGTAAACAATAGAAAAACAGGCTTGTTTTTTGACATAAAAATGGGTTGTGCGATTAGTTTAAAATCGTCAGATGTAAAGTATATTTATCAATATAGTCATACATCAAATGACATAAGTAGTGTTACAAAATTTGATGGTTTCATGGGCGTAGTTGAGATTGGTTTTGAATATAAACATTCAGGTTTTGGTGTATCAATTGGTGCGCAGAATTTTTATTCGGAATTTCATTTGTTTGATTATAATAAATACCATAGTGATTATCCATTATATTATATGTTAACATACGGCTACAGCATTTTTTGGAACAAAAAGTAATCAAACATTAATATCTCAAATTTTAATCCCGAAAGTTATTAGGCTTTTGGGATTTTTTTTGTATCTTTGCACCCGAATAATCAATAATCAAAACAAACTTTTTTAATTATGGCGTTACCTATTAATATTGAAGAATTGCTGAACAAGCGTAGAGTTGAGTCAAACAGAGTGGAGTTTAACTGTTTTTATCCCAGTACATGAAGGATGTGGTGATAAAGTGACAGTAAATGCACCTGTAAATGCACCTGTAAAACTGAATAAAACACAAAAGTCAATTATTGTACTATTAAAATCAAACAATAAAACAACCTATGATGAATTAGCTCAAACGTTGGATGTTGATAGAACAACTATTATGCGCAATATTGCCAAATTAAAAGAAAAAGGTGTTTTGGAACGCATTGGTGAAGATAAAAACGGCTGTTGGAAGGTGATTGAAAATGATTAATAAAAAATGAATGTCAGTGAAAAAATAAAATTTCTATCTTTGCACTCTCAAACAACATCATCACCATGGAAGAACAATTTTTTACCGATCAGGATAACCAAAACTTCGAAAACCCAGAGCCACAACGCCCCACCGGCCTCACAATAGCCTGCGTGCTCTCGTTCATCAATGCGGTATGGCAATTCTTTAGCAACTTGTTGTGGTTTACGGCTTATAATGCGATGAGGGAGCTAAGCCAAACCGAGGAATACGACGAGATGTTGGAGAATTTTTCTCAGGACATCGACCTGCTCAATAGCACAATACAAAACCAACTCGCCGTCAGTCGCATCAGCTACCTGCTCTTGGCTCTGCTGTATGCTGCGTCGTTCTACGGAGTGCTCCAGATGTGGAAACTGCAGAAACAAGGCTTCCATATCTACGCCATCGCCCAGATTCTGCTCCTCATCGTCACCGCGGTGTTCGTCACCAGCGTTACGGGAGAGTCGATAGTCGGAGCAGCCGTTTTGACAGCGTTGTGGATCGGGATTTACTTTATATTTTATAAAAAACGCATGCAGTAATGGCTGAAGAACAGGTCGTAAAGAACAAAAAAAGCATCTTCGTTGAGCGAAAGCATGTCACGCTGGGCATGAAGCTGGTGTGCGCTTTCGCGATAACCTATTACTTGCTGTTTTTCCTCTTTACGACCTACATCGTCATCACCTACAACACGGTCTTCGACAAGTCTTATTTCGACGACAGCCTCAACGAGGTGGTGGTGTCGCACCATTACACCCTGTTTATCATACAGTGGGTTCTGCTTGCGCTAATCATCACAAGCCTTTTCCTTGTATTCTTCAAGAAACGCTGGGGAAAATTCCTCTTCATGCTTTTCACGATAGTGCTTGTCGCGATTCAGATGCAGACGACCTTCCCACCGGCGTGGCTCACCTATATCCTTGAAATAGCGATAGTTCTGATAATCGCACCTCTAAGAGTCGTGGCGAAAATCACAGATATCATACAGACTGAAACACAAAAAATCAACCCTTTTAAAGAAGAAAAATGAACCATATCACATTGTCGGGCGAGTTGGGCAGCGGAAAAAGCACCGTCGCCAATTATCTAATCAGTAAAATGCCTTTCAGAATCGTGTCGGCGGGTCTGCTGTTCCGTCAGCTTGCCGCGAAACACGGCATGTCGGCGAAGGAGTTCAACGAGTTTATCGAGAACGACCCGAAGTATGACCATTACGTCGACGACACCATGGCGGAGCTCGGCCGCACCGACGAGAAAATCATCTTCGACTCGCGCATGGCATGGCATTTTGTGCCTTCCTCGTTCAAGATTTATCTCTACGTCGACGTCGACACCGCGACCGAAAGAATCTTCAACGACAAGGGTCGCGTGAGCGAGTCGTATTCCGACAAGGAGACAGCCCGTCAGGAAATCATCGACCGCCGCAAGAGCGAGCTGCTCCGCTACCAGAGTTTCTACCACTGCAACCTCGACGACTACAGCAATTACGACCTTATCGTCGACACCAGCCACGCTACCCGTGAAGAGATTAACGAATTGGTTTTCAATAGCTTCAAGGCTTTTGACGAAGGCAGGGAATATACTAGGATATGGCTTTCGCCAAAGTCATTAATTATTAAAGGTGATGAGCCGGACGACGACGGCGAAAAACTAATTATCAACAAAAAAGACGGTCGTTTTGTGGTCGAAAAAGGCTTTTCGAAGGTGAAAAAAGCACTCAAAAATTGCGAATCCCTTGTGGCTGTTGACATTGTGAATTGTTGATAATTTTGTTAATAAAAACCCCTAAAATTACTTTTCGAACTCCAAACTTTTGTATACTTTTGTGAAGTCAATAAACGAGCTTTTACAAATTTTTATATAATTGATTTTATGGAGTTTAACCAGGTGTTCATCATTAAGAGGAATGGTAAGCGCGAGCCATTCTCGGTAGATAAGATTAAAAATGCTATTCAGAAGGCCTTCCTGTCGGTCGGAAGTTTCGCTTCGCAGGAGGTTCTTACCAACATCATGAGCCGTGTCAGCATCCACGACGGAATTTCTGTGGAAGAGATTCAGAATCAAGTGGAAAACGCTCTCATGGCTGAACGTTACTACAACGTCGCAAAGTCGTATATCCTCTATCGTCAGCGTCATTACGAAGACCGCGAGGTGAAAGACAAACTCGACTTCCTCATCAACTACTGCAACGCCCAGAACGCGGCGACAGGCAGCAAGTACGACGCCAACGCCAACGTCGAGAAGAAGAATATTGCGACACTCATCGGTGAGCTTCCGAAGTCGAACTTCATCCGCCTCAACCGCCGTATGCTCTGCGACAGAATCAAGGACATGTACGGCAAGGAAGTGGCCGACAAATATATCGACCTGCTCAACCATCACTTCATCTACAAGAACGATGAGACGAGCATCGCCAACTACTGCGCCAGCATCACCATGTATCCATGGCTTCTCGAAGGCACCAAGTCGATAGGCGGCAACGCCACGCGCCCGACCAACCTCAAGTCGTTCTGCGGCGGCTTCATCAACATGGTGTTCATGGTGTCGAGTATGCTGAGCGGCGCCTGCGCAACACCTGAGTTCCTGATGTACCTCAACTACTTCATCGGGATGGAATACGGCAAAGACTATCATCTCCGCGCTAACGAAGTCGTCGACCTCTCGAACCGCAAACGCACTCTCGACAAGGTCATCACCGACTGCTTCGAACAGATAGTTTACTCCATCAACCAGCCTACCGGCGCGCGCAACTACCAGTCGGTGTTCTGGAACATCTCATACTACGACAAGTATTATTTCAAGAGCCTCTTCGGCAATTTCTACTTCCCGGACGGCAGCCAGCCTGACTGGGACTCGCTCAACTGGCTCCAGAAACGCTTCATGAAATGGTTCAACGCCGAGCGTCTCAAGACCGTCTTGACTTTCCCTGTCGAGACCATGGCTCTCCTTTCGGAAAATGGCGACATCGCCGACAAGGAATACGCCGACTTCACATCTGAGATGTACGCTGAAGGGCACTCATTCTTCACCTACGTCAGCGACAATGCCGACTCACTCAGCTCATGCTGCCGTCTCCGTAACGAGATTCAGGACAACGAGTTCAGCTACACCCTCGGTGCCGGTGGCGTGTCAACAGGCTCCAAGAGCGTGCTCACCATCAACATGAACCGCTGCATCCAGTACGAGGAGCAGAACCACCTGCCATTCCTCAGCTTCGTGGAAGAAGTCATCGACCTTATGCACAAGGTGCAGATGGCTTACGACACCAACTTGCGCTACCTCCGCGACAAAGGCATGCTCCCGCTGTTCGACGCAGGTTACATAGCCATCGACCGCCAGTACCTCACGATAGGTGTCAACGGCATCGTCGAAGCTGCCGAGTTTAAAGGCATTGAAATCAGCGACAATCCTGAATATCAGCATTTTGTGGAAGAGATTCTCAGCCTCATCGAGAAATACAACAAACAATACAAGAAGCCTGGTCTGATGTTCAACTGCGAGATGATTCCTGCCGAGAATGTGGGCGTGAAACATGCCAAATGGGACAAGGAAGACGGCTACAAAGTGCCTCGCGACTGCTATAACAGCTACTTCTACATCGTTGAAAATCAAAACACAAACGTTATTGATAAGTTCAAACTCCACGGCGAGCGTTACATCAAACACCTCACAGGCGGCTCGGCATTGCACTGCAACCTCGAGGAACATCTCACACAGGAACAGTACCGCCAGCTTCTGAAGGTGGCTTCAAAAGAAGGCTGCAACTACTTCACCTTCAACATCCCTAACACGGTGTGCAACGACTGCGGACATATCGACAAACGTTATCTCAAGAAATGCCCGAAGTGCGGAAGCGAGCATCTCGACTACCTCACACGTGTCATCGGTTATATGAAACGCGTCAGCAACTTCTCACAGGCACGTCAGGTGGAGGCAGGCAAACGCTACTACGCCAAATTTTAGGACGACAGGAAATGCTGAAGTATTACAACTATGACGTCGTATTTCAGGAAGTACCGGACGAGGTGAGTCTGGCGATAAACCTTACAAACTGCCCGAATCATTGTCCGGACTGCCACAGCCCTCATCTTTGGGAAGATATTGGCGAGGAACTTACTGAAGACGAACTGAATAGACTCGTTGCGATTTATCGTGGCGACATCACCTGCGTGTGCATCATGGGTGGTGACGCCTCGAAAAACGAGGTGGAGGCTTTGGCGCATTACATCAAAAATTCATTGAACCTTAAAGTCGCATGGTATTCCGGCAGATATGACAAACCGTCGAATATCGGCGATTTTGACTATATCAAATTCGGTCCGTATCTCACAGACAAAGGCGGACTGAAATCTCCCGACACCAACCAGAAGTTTTATAAAGTTGTCGATGGCGACTTGAAAGAAATCACCTACAGGTTTCAAAGACGTTAGAAAGTGGAAAACACAGAGCAGAAACAAATTGACATTGCCAAGGTCTTGGCGGCAAAGGGTATCAAGCCGCGCCGTTGGATTGTGCGTCTTCTTAACAGGATTCTCCATGTCGATGAAATTAACGAGGCTCTTGCGTTAAACGACGACAAGGAAGGGGCGGAGTTTGCCCAGGGCATCATCGACTACCTTCAAATCACCGTTGAGTTGCGTAACGCAGAGCGCATCCCGAAGGACGGTAACCCTATCATCATCGCGAACCATCCTCTTGGCGGTCCCGATGGACTGGCGCTCATCGCCGCTGTGGGCAAGGTGCGCAAAGACATCCTGTTCCCCGTCAACGACTTCCTGATGTATGTCAAGCGTTTGGAGCCTGTCTTCGTGCCTATCGACAAGGTTCACGGCAACCGCAACACGTCGGAAGGCATCAACGCGGCTTTTGCGGGTCAGAACATGCTTCTGTATTTCCCCGCAGGTCTCTGCTCACGACGCATCAAGGGCAAAATTATGGACCTCGAATGGAAGTCCACCGTCGTGAAAAAAGCTGTCCAGCATCATCGCGACCTCATTCCAGTGTATATCGAGGCACAAAACCGCCGCCGTTTCTACACGATAGCGAATCTGCGCAAGCGTCTGGGGATAAAATTCAATTTCGAGATGGCGTTGCTTCCTGGCGAGATGTTCGCCCAGCGCGGCAAGACATTCCGCATGACGGTGGGAGAGCCTATCCCGTGGCAGACCTTCGACGACGGCACTCCCGCAAAGGTCTGGGCACAACGTCTTCACGACCAGATTTATCAGATTAAATAAAGAAATACTATGGACTTGTCATATATCATCCCTCCGGTTCCACGCGAGCTTATCAAACAAGAGCTTTCGAAAAGGCTTTTCCTGCGCCGCACCAACCACGGCGACAAGGAGATTTACATCACCACAGCGAGCCTCACACCTAACATCATGCAGGAGATAGGCCGTCTGCGCGAACTGTCGTTTGCCACTGAGGGAGGAGGCACCGGGAAACCGGTCGATATCGACGAGTTCGACACCTTGCAGGAACCGTATTGCTTCAAGCAGCTCTTCGTGTGGGACCCTGTAGAAGAGGAGATAGTGGGCGGCTACCGTTTCATCCACGGCACAAACATGTTCCGCTCCGTCGACGGCTCCATCTACACCCCGACGGCGGAATTGTTCCATTTCACCGACGAATTCATCAATGACTATCTGCCGTACACACTCGAACTGGGACGTTCTTTTGTGCAGCCCGCCTACCAGCCGAGCACCGACATCCGCAAGGGCATGTATTCTCTCGACAACCTCTGGGACGGTCTTGCAACACTGGCGTTGGAGATACGCAACACCAAGTATTATTTCGGAAAAATCACCATGTATCCGCAGATGAACCGCCAGGCGAAGGACTTGATTCTTTATTTCTATCAGAAACATTTCCCTGACAAAAACGGTCTGGTGTGGCCTAACGAGCCTCTCAAAATCGAGACTGATTACAACAAGCTCCATGAGATTTTCAACGGTAGAAACTACAAGGAAGACTATCAGATTCTTCAACACTCGGTGCGCGAACTCGGCTCATACGTGCCGCCTCTCGTCAACGCTTACATGAAACTCTCGTCCACTATGGTTTCGTTCGGGACAGCCTACAACCATGCTTTCGGCGAGACCGACGAGACAGGCATCCTCGTGTCAGTAGCCGACATCTATCCGGACAAATTGGAACGCTATTTTAAATCGTATATCACCCGCAACCCGTTACTGATGAGGCGTAAATTGTTCAAAATCAACAAAAAAGCGAGCACGCGCCGCAGACTGCTGTTCAAAATCAGAAATAACAATAGAGACGCCACACTGTGACGTCTCTACGTTCCTAAACTAAAAATATGGCCTGTTTTTGTCATTCATTCTGATTGCAAAAATATCGCGAAAACATCACATGGCATCTCCCCATAATTGATGATTTTTCAGAAATTTGATACCTAAAAATGATTATTTCCAATTATTTGGAATTTTTATTATTTTTGCGGATTGTAAGGGTGAATCATTATTCACCCATATCATCATTCGCTCATATAAAAACGAATTAGTATGCAAAAAACCTTCTCCGAAAATATGAAAATGGCGGATCTCATTCTCGGTAACTCCAAGCTTCTGCTGATGCTTCCGCGTTTCGGCATGGATCTTGGCTTCGGCGACCACAGCATCGCCGAGGTGTGCAGGAAGAGCAACGTCTCGCCGCAGTTTTTCCTCATGATTTGCAACGTCTATTGTAACGACGACTTCACGCCATCTGCCGCCGACATCGCTTCCGTCGACCATAAAGCGTTGATTAGCTATCTGTTGGAGTCGCACAAATACTATCTTAACGAGCGTATTCCACATATTGAAGAGCATCTCAACCATATCATCGAGGCGTGCATACCGAAGTACGGCAACACCTTGCGCCGCTTCTTCGAGGAATACAAAAACGAGGTGGTAGACCATTTCATCTACGAGGAGAAAAACGTGTTCCCGTACTTGCAGCAGATTGTGGAGAAAAATGTCAAATCCGACTACAAAATCAAGGTGTTTCATGAAAACCACACCAACATCGAGGACAAACTTCTCGACCTCATGAACATCCTGATAAAATACCTTCCCGCCGACGTGTTTCCGAAGGAACGCATTGAAATAGCGTTGGATATAAACGACTTGTCTGCCGATTTGATGAGCCATGCACTCATTGAGGAGCGTATCCTTATTCCTTTTGTCAAAAATCTGGAGGCTTAGACGATGAAATCCGACAACAAAATCATCATTGTGGAGCCGTCGCCGATGCTCAGTGGCGGTCTCGCCCAGTATTTCGACGACATCAGGCAGGTCTCCGTGGTGTCGCAGCTCGAAAGCATCGACCGTCTGGAGGAGAAACTTGCTTCGTATAACCCTGAAATATTGATAATCAATCCTTTGTTGGTGTCGTTCGATGCCAATGAGGCGTTTCAGAAACTACTACGTGACTTTCCGAATGTCGTGCCGGTGGCTTTGGTGAGCTCTTTCATCGACAAAAACATCCTCAGGCAGTTCAAGGAAGTCATTGAGATGACCGACAGCAAGCAGAAAGTCGTTTTAAAGATATTCAACTTGTTGAATGACAATAATTTATCTCAGGAAAAGACAGAAAACGTCGAGTTGTCAAATCGCGAAATTGATGTACTTGTCGCACTCGCCAAAGGCTTGACTAACAAGGAGATAAGCGACCATCTCTTCATCTCGGTGCACACCGTCATCACCCACAGGAAAAACATCGTTAGAAAAACAGGCATCAAGTCCGTCTCGGGCCTTACTGTCTACGCTTTGCTTAATAATTTAGTTGACGAATCAGATATAATGTAAGTTATGAAAAGGAAACAGTTATATGTCGTAATAGAAAAAGACCATCTGCATTGGGCTCCAAGCATGATTTATGATTATTTTATGCTGATAATGATTGTTCTCAGCATCATCCCGCTGATGTTTACCACCGAAACGCCAGTCCTGATATGGTTCGACAGGATATCCGTCACGGCTTTTATCATGGATTATATCTTCCGCTGGATTACCGCCGATATCAGGGATTCGGGAAAGGGAAGGGTTAAGGCGTTTTTGACCTATCCGTTCACTTTCATGGCGATAATCGATTTGCTGTCAATACTGCCGTCATTCGCCATGTTTGACCGCACGTTGAAGATACTTCGTATCATCAGATTGTTTAAGTTGTTGAGGATGTTGAAGTTCTTGCGTTATTCCAGCCGTATCGACACTCTGCTTCTGGTTTTGAAGAAAGAACGGGTGGTGTTGTTGACGGTGTTGGGCATCGCAATCTTTTATATCATGACGACGGCTTTGTTGATGTACAACGTGGAAATGAACAATATGACGGAAGACGGCGAGGTGGTCTTCGCGACGTTTTTCGATGCGTTGTATTGGGCAACAACCACTTTGACAACAGTAGGATATGGCGACATCTATCCTGTCTCCGACATCGGGCGCGTCGTCAGCATGATTTCGTCAATCTTCGGCGTGGCTGTTATCGCACTGCCTTCAGGTGTCATCACAGCGAGCTACCTCGACGAACTGAAAAAGAACAGTTGATTTTTAGTATTATGAAAAAGCAAATTGCCATAGTTGTCGCGTTTCTGTTTGCGCTCTCGTCGTGCAACACCGACCTGCGTCGGGCAAAACGCTATTACCGCCAGGCACAGGAAGTTGCGGCAACCGACCCCGACAGTGCGCTCATCCTCATCGACAGCGTGCTGAATATCCTTGTGTTTCTCGACGACGACATCAGGATGAACATGTCGCTGATGCAGGCTGAGGCACTTTATGAACATCCCGACGGCGAGCGTCGTGAACTGTCACGCAGGATTAAAGCGAATAAGATTTACACCATGCCCGAACTGGAACGCTCTGCCGGCTATTTCGCCGAAAAAGGAGATTATCTGAAAGCCTCTTACGCCGCGCTTTACAGCGGATATGTGCTGCACGAGCTGCGAAACGACGACGAGGCTATGCTGTTTTTTAAAGATGCCACAAAATATGCCGAGCTCTCCGGCGACTCGCTTGCTTTTGTCAGAGCGCAATATAACGTCGCGAAAACTTTTCAGGAAGTACATAATTTTAAGGAGTCACTCCCATTGCTTATGGAGATTGATGGATTTGTTGATCGTTATGCCAAAGAATGTTCTATGGTTAACAATATTGAAGCTGTGGCATGTATGATGATTGATGATTATGAAAAAGCTGAAAAGTGTTTGGAAAAAGCTTTGAAGTATGCACAGGAAACTAATTCTGAACAAGCTTGTTGGAAAATTCTGAACAATTATTCTGTTTGTTATCGTGAGCAGGGCAGAATTGAAGAAGCTATTGATTGTTTGAAACGACTTGATGATGGGTCTGATACAACAAAAATGTTGATTCATTATTTAAACTTTGGTAAGACGTTTGTTAAATGTCATCAATATGATTCTGCTGCATATTATTTTAAAAAAGTAAAGGATATTTTGCCTTTGGCAAGGGTAAAAGATGAAACGGTTGCGTCTGCCTATGGGGCTTTCTCTGTTTTTGAAGTGCTGAATAATAATTATGAGTCAGCTTTGTTTTATCGGCAAAAACATGAAAACTTACAATATAAAATCCAAGAAAAGTTAAGAAAAGACAATATATATCATATCAATCAAAAATACGATTACGAGACATTGCAAAACAACATGAACCGCCGGATAATCTCAAATTATCGTATTGAAATGATGATGGCTGTGCTGATAATCGTTGTTTTGGTGGTAGCTCTTGTTCTGTATTATCGTATTATTCAGAAAAACAAGAAGGAAGCCGAGATGAAAGCCACTCTTTTGAGGGTTATGAAAGATAATGAGAGTCTCATCAAGGACAAATCCGACAATCTTTCTGAAAAATTGAGGTCGATGCAGCGTCTCGAGATTCTGACAAAAGACCAGAAAGACAAATATCTGTTAGGCAATCTCGAAAAAGAGATGTTTGGCGACAAAAACCACTGGGAGGTGATGACCGATTTGTTCAACACCATTCATCCCGGTCTTTATGATACTTTAAAAGAAAAATATCCTGATATGAGCGAGCTTGAGCGGAGGGTTTACATGCTCAGCGACTTCAAACTGTCGCGCATTGATGAGGCGTTGCTTCTCGATGTGAGCACCAGTGTGCTTGACAAAGCCCGAGGCAAAGTGAAAAAGCTCATTGAACAAGACGATGTCATTTCGACCGAAGCGAAGCGGAGTGGAGAAATCTCCCCCAACTAATTTTGTATTTTCCAAAAAAAGTTTGGATAGCTAAAATCATATCTTATTAAAAATCAGCCGCTTGGAAAATTCTGGGCGGCTTATTTTTTGGATGGCAGTTTGCATGGGGCAATGTCGGAATACTTTTGCATCGGAATTCCACAAAAAAAGATTTCTAATTATTAAAAGTATTCCAACATGAAAAAGTTTTTACCATTAGTTTTAGTATGCTTCTTGAGCACATATGTTATAGAGGCGAAATCATTTAGTAGTAAAACAATACTACAAATCGAAACACCAGATGATCCTCCGGCAACAAATAAAATAGATTTGTTTGGAGATTTGGTTTTAAGTGCAGGACCAGACTCCGTTGAGGCATTCCTATGCCGTAGCTATGTGCAAGTGAACTTCCACCAGAATTTCGGATATGTTAACCTTACATTAATAGGTGAGACAGGCAATATGGTTTACAGCGGGAATGTCAACACCGCGGTGCAGCATACAGTCTACATCCCAATAGCCGGAATCCCAAGCGGTAACTACACGCTGGTGCTTGACAACGCCAACGGCGAAGCTGAAGGAGATTTTGCGAAACAATAAACCTTAAAATCAACAAAATAATTATTAACCTTAAAAAATTAAAACCAAGAAAAAGTTCCTAACTCTAATTGCGTTTCTTTGCGTGTTATTCATCGGGAGGAACCAGAATTATTTCGAGAAGATGATAACATCATCGGATGGTGAGACCATAAAAGAGCTAAAACACCAAATCAGCGATAACAATCTGAATTATATCGGACTGTTTAAAATGCCTGGGGAGGAATGGAGATGCCTGGCTGTGGCGGTCATCACGAAACATGACACCAACGTGCAGAACAGCCTCGCATTTGTCGAGTTTGACGAGAATCTTGAAATAACAGGCGAGAACGTTTGTGAGTTCGGGGATGATTATACAAGCATGTCGGTGGTTTGTGACCGAAAGAACAAGTTAAAAGGTGTTTTTAAGACTAAAGGCGCTGTCAACAATTTTCTTAATAACATGACAAACAATCACATCATTGATAACCAGTATCTTATCTCCAACCGCACAAAACCGCACACTTTTTTTCTTGACAAGAATCCACTTTCTTCATAATTTTGTATTGATTATTAACCTTAAAAAAATATAACCATGAAAAAGATTATTCTAAAATCCTTGTTGTTGGTTGCAACATTTCTATTTGTTGAAATGATGAACGCCCAACAATGGCAAACACTTCAAACGGGTGTCACGGATGATTTGTATAACATTTGCTGCATTGATGAAAACACCATATTTGTCTGCGGGCAGAACGGAGTTGTTCTTAAATCAGAGGATGGTGGGGCAACTTGGCAGGAAAAATACAGAAATCCAAATTGGGAGATTTTCAGCATGAAGTTCGCGGACGAGAATGTCGGTTATGGACTGGCATTAAAAAACGGATATGAAATACTCCAAATAAAAACCATTGACTCAGGAGAGTCTTGGCAGTGTGTAAATACATCAGCAAGCCGCGACAATGATCCGTTAGAGTTGTTTACAGCAGGCAAACCAGCTGAATTATTTGTTCTGAATGCAGACACCATATATGTGAGACTATACGAAGTGATAAGTAGAAGTATAGACGGTGGATTAACATTCGACAATTATGAATTGGGCTACTCACCATACACTGGAGGGATGGGAGATAATGAAGGTATAAGAGGCGAGTATTTTGAAGACAACTATGGTTGGGTGATAGGCTATGACGAAGGAAACCAAAATACTTTAAGGGTGATGAGAACAGAAGATTGCGGAAATAATTGGGAGAACATTGGGAACTACGAGTTTTTAGAATGCAAAATAGCTGCGTATCACGGTGACGGCAGATGCGCAAAAATATATGGAGAGTTCATTGGTTATAATGGCTCGAAAATTTCTTATAATATGATAGAGACGAATGACGGCTTTGAACATGTCACCATGTCAAAATCAGATGGATTTGATTGCTGGCATCAATATTCTGATGTTGATTTCATATCACAAGAACGCGGTTGTTTTATCAATAGTTCAAATATTGACGAACTTTATAATGACAGCCATGCATATATCACAGATGATTACGGAATGTCATGGACAGAAGTCCCTTTCGGATTTAATAATAGGATGTTCTTATATTCTGTCGCTGCCACAAACTCCACATTTTTAATCGCCTCACAGCAGGGCAGATTATATAAATATGATGACAGCCCGATACAAGGAATTGAGGAAAACGATATAGAGGCAAGTGTCTTTCCGAACCCGGTAAAAGAAATCTTCATCATCCATTTTGCTAAAGAAGCGGATTGTCAACTCATTGAAATCCATTCCATCGACGGCCGCCTCGTAGAGACGTATCCTGAAACGTCAATCGACATCTCAAACCTCACCCCTGGCATTTATATTCTAAAGGTGAAAACAACCGACGGCAAGGAATACACCGAAAGAATTGTGAAGGATTAACCATCTTGTAGAGACGTGCCATGGCGCGTCTCTACTTGGAAAAACATATTCACAGTATCAGCCAATAAACATTGAGGTTTTCAACAAGTCTCACGACATATTTTTAATAATCGATGATGACGTTTATCACATCGGGGCTTCGTTGAAAGACCTCGGAAAGAAGATGTTTGCGTTTCCGCAAATGAAAACAATCAATGCTCCTTTAAAATCTTCATCAGATTTTCAATGTGCTTCTTGTATTCTTCGCGGTTTTCCTTCTTCACAGGCTCCGCACTCGGCGACTTGAACTTCAACGGGTCGATGTACGTGCCGTTTTTCTGCAACCTGAAGTCGAGATGCGGTCCCGTGGATGCGCCGGTACTCCCGACATATCCAATTGTCTGTCCCTGCTTCACTTTGCATCCCTGCGAGATTCCCTTGCCGAACTTGCTCAGGTGCATGTAAGTGGTGGTGTAAGTGCTGTTATGTTTGATTTTCACGTAGTTGCCGCCGCCTTTCTTGTCCCATCCCTTCGCTATCACGGTGCCGTCGCCGATGGATTGGACTGGCGTGCCTGTTGGTGCCGCATAGTCAACCCCGTGATGCGGACGTACCACATGATATACTGGGTGCATCCTGCCGTTGGAGAACTTTGAGCTGATACGACGGTAGTTCAGAGGCGCCTTCAAGAACGCCTTGCGCATGTTGTCGCCGTTCTCGTCGAAATACTCTTTCCTGCCGTTTTGCTCATAGCTGAAAGCATATTTCCCTTCGCCGTTGTTCTTGAAATACGCCGCCAGGACATTGCCGATGCCAAATGACACGCTGTCGCCCGCGATGTATTTCTTCTCGAAGACCGCCTTGCACGAGTCGCCTTCCTGAATGCCGAAGAAGTCGATGGTCCAGGCGTATATGTCCGACAATTCGAGAATCAGACTCGCGTCGCAGCCTGCTTCAGCCATGGCGTTCCATAGGCTCGATTTTATCTCAACGCCGACATGCTCAATCTCGGTGATGACTTCTTTTTCGCCTCTCCATGCTGACAATGAATCGGTTAGCTTGAAAACGGCGTAGTTTGTCCTGTCGATTTCATAAATCCAGTATTTCGCCTGCGGAACGCTGTCGCGCGACATCAGAAACGTGTACTTGTTCCCGACTTTTATCTTCCGCACGTCAAAAACCTTGCGTTGGTTCCTGTCGATATAATTAATGGTATTGTAACTCACACCTTCTTTTTGCAGGATGTTCGCCAGAAACTCGTTTTTCTTGACATTGCCTTCAACAACGTCAAGGGAATCAATGCAGATGCCGTACAAATACTTCGGCTCCGGCTTCCTCCTCGACTCCTTTCTGGTCGTGGTGTTTTCGTCACCTCCTTTGCAGGAAAACAAAAACAACAATAAAATCAAAAACGGTGTGAAATTTCTCATAATTTTTTATTTTTCAATATTTTAAATAGGGAGAAGGCTTGCCTTCTCCCTACGTGTTTTAATCTCTCATCCCGTTGGCGGAAGGCATGCCTTCCGCCCTACGGGTTTTATTTCTCATCCTGTTGGGACAAGGCCTGCCTTGTCCCAATGATTAACTGACCAACTGATTAACTGACCAACTGATTAACTGATTAACTGATTAACTGATTAACTGATTAACTGTTAACTGCCTGCTCGTACCCCGCTCTCACAGCCTTGATGTTCAGGTCAACCACATCCTGGCCTTTCTTGCCGAAGATATGTGCGATTGCTTCTTCTACCTTCTCTATGGAGATGCCGAGATAAGGCACTGTAGCTCCGAGAAGCACCATGTTGGAACGAGCCTTGAGTTGTTTTGCAATCTCGCTGGCATCGAACGACACCACGTGTTTGAGTTTCTTCAACTCGGCATACACCTTCTCAATGTCAGGGTAGTTGCTGATATTGATGAACGGGTCGGAGTTGGTAATCACCCAGCCTTCCTTGCTGAGCCATGGCAGATAGCGCAATGCCTCCATAGGCTCGCTCGACAGGATAATATCGGCCTTTCCTTCAGGAATGACATCGGCGAAGATAGGCTCGTCCGACAGACGCAGGTGCGAGAACACCGAGCCGCCACGCTGCGACATGCCGTGGATTTCCGATTGTTTCAGGTTCATGCCCATGTTGAGGGCGGCATCTGAGATGATTTTGGCAACTGACACAATGCCGTCACCACCAACACCACACAAAACGATATCTTTTTTCATATTTCTCTTGATTTAATATTCAAAATTTAAAATTCGGTCTGTACAGACGTTTCATGAAACGTCTCTACATTTATTTCTTCAAATGTTTTTTCAACTCGACGATGCAGGTGCGGTGAGGGATGATCACAGAAACACCGTTGTAATTTACTTCTTCTTCTATGATTCTCACGTTTTCCTCGTGGTTCTTTGGCAACGGGATGATGTCGCGGATATGCTCGGGCTCGACACCGAGACCTTCGCAGATGCGGCGGATCTTGTTGTGTGCCGAAGATGGCTGACCACCTGTCATGGCGGTGATGTCATTGTCAAGAATCATGACGACGACGTTGGCCTTCTCGTTGACGCAGTCCATGAGGCCTGTCAAGCCGCTGTGTCCGAATGTGCCGTCACCGATGACTGCCACGCTCGGGAAGATGCCTACCTCGCTGGCTCCCTTAGCCATTGTGATTGAAGCACCCATGCACACTGTCGTGTTGATAGCGCCCATATTGAAGCCCAAGGTATAGCAGCCGATGTCGCCAAACACCTTGCCGCCTTTGTGGTTTGCCATCACCTCGTTCAATGCGGTGTAGCTGTCGACGTGAGGGCAGCCCTGGCACAACGCTGGAGGACGGTTGGTAACGACTTCCGGCACAGCTAAAGTTGCCTCTGCCTTCATTCCCAATGCCTTGGCAACTTTCTCGGCGTTGAGTTCTCCGTCACGGCGGATGGTCTCGTCAAGACGGCCTCTCACTTTCTTTCCCTTGCCGAGGAAGCCTTTAATCTGCTCCTCCACGAATGGCTGTCCGTCTTCGAGAACGAGAATCTCGTCGCATTCGTCATAAAGACGGTTAATCATGTTGTATGGCAACGGATATTGAGTAATCTTCACCACCGGATATGGGCATTTTCCGCCAGGGAAGTTCTCCATGAGGTAGTTGTATGCTATACCTGTTGTGATGATACCGATTTTCTTGTCAGTGCCTTCAATGAATTTGTTGAATCCTGACTCCTCAGACATCTTTGTGAATGCAGGCTGTTTGTCTATCAACTCTCTGTAAAGACGTTTTGCATTGGCTGGAAGGAGCACGAACGACTTTGCGTCGGCTGGTTCGGTGAGCTCGTTCTGCTTGCGGGCAGGTTTCAGTTCAACACCGGCGCGGCTGTGTGCTAAACGGGTAGGAATACGGTAAAGCACCGGAGTGCCAAGCTTTTCGCTCAACTCATAACCATAATGTACCATGTCGTAAGCCTCTTGCTGGTTTGAAGGCTCCAACATTGGTATCATCGCCCAGTGACCGTAAAAACGGCTGTCCTGCTCGTCCTGCGACGAGAACATGCTCGGATCGTCTGCAACAACAATCAAAACGCCCTTGGTTCCAATGATGGCGGCATTCATAAACGGGTCGCCACACACGTTAAGACCGACGTGCTTCATACATGTCATGGCACGTTTCCCGGCGTATGCCACACCTAAAGAAGCCTCGAGAGCCGTCTTCTCATTGGCACACCAGTTGGCGATAACGCCCTGTTCCTTGGCCTGTTTAGAGTTTATGACATACTCCGTAATCTGTGTGGAAGGAGTGCCCGGATAACTGTTGATGGCACTGCCTCCGGCATCAATAAAGCCCTGTGCAATAGCCTCATCTCCAAGTAATAAGATTTTCTTCATTATGATATATTTTTAGTTTGAAATTCAAAAAATTATATTCGGCAAATATATTAAAAAATTTTTACATGGCAACACCCTTTCGTTATTTTTAATAAAATAAAATATTCTTGTCGTATTCAAAAAAAGTGTATATTTGCAGTTTAAAAGGAAGTGATGAAAAAGCTTATTACAAGTGACGATCTTATACGGTACTTCAAATGGAGCCCGCTGACCAAGCCTCTCGTGGCTTTGGCGTTGAATATCATGGGATTCCGTAAGATAAACCGCCTGTATTCTCCTTCTGCCGACCTCAAAAACAAGGAGTTTACAGAGGATATGCTGCGCCGTTATAACACCACGTATGATGTCAACGAAAACGAGATGAACTGCATCCCGAAGGAGGGTCCGTTCATGCTCGTGTGCAATCATCCGTTCGGCGCGATAGAAGGCATCATCCTTTACGACGCCGTAGCAAAGGTGCGTCCCGACTTCAAGATAATGGCTAACTTCATCCTCGGGTTCATCCCGAATCTCAAAGAGGTGTTCTTCTCCGTCAACCCTTTCGAGAATAATCCTGAGTTCGGCGGAAGCACTGGCGGCATGAGGGCTTCTCTGTTGCAACTTAAAGAAGGACACGGACTTGGCGTCTTTCCAGCTGGCGAAGTGGCGCGTTACCACGGTCATAGCTACCCTGAAGACATCGACTGGTCGCCTTCGATAGCAAAGATTATCCAGAAGACTAATGTGCCGGTAATCCCGGTTTATTTCGACGGCAACAACTCCCATAAATTCTATTTCTGGGCAAAGATATATTCCATGCTCGCCACCGTGCGTCTTGTGAGAGAACTTCTCAACAAACGCAACAAGAAGATAATCATGAAGATAGGCAAGCCTATCCTTCCAGCCGAGGTGGCGCAATATGAAACACCTGAAGCATTGGCGGCGTATCTCAAAAACCGGAGCTACGCGCTTCAGGCTAACATCACCGACGAGAAGAAACGTTTCCGCTCACGCGTCTCCGACCCTATCGACGCCCCGTTCAGAGCATCGTCGTTGGCACGCGAGTTGAACGCCATTCGCAAGAAGTCGCTGCTGTTCACCACCGCCGACTTCGAGTGCTATCTCGCTGATTATGACGACATCCCACACGTGATGCACGAGATGGGACGCCGCCGTGAAGAGGCGTTCCGCGCAATAGGCGAGGGCACCGGTAAGAGCATCGACACCGACAACTACGACACCTATTATAAACATCTCATCCTTTGGGACACCAAGGAGCAGACCATCGCCGGCGGATACCGTATAGGCATCGGCGACGAGATTTATGAGAAATACGGCGCACGCGGCTTCTACGTCGACTCGCTGTTCAATATCGACCCGAAATTCGAGCCTTATCTCAAAGAGACTATCGAACTCGGACGCTCATTCGTTTCCGTTGATTATCAAAAGGATATACTTCCTCTCATGCTTCTCCTTAAAGGTCTGATGGAGACAATCATGAGATATCCTAAGATGAATTATTTCATCGGACCGGTGAGCATCAGCAGCTGGTATCCTAAGTTCTACCAGAGCCTCATGGTGTATTACGTCACCACAAAACACACCAACGAGGAGATGACGAAGCTGTTCCATCCTAAAACTCCGTTCGTGCCGAACTTCAACAAGTGTGACATCCAGGTGCTTATGGAGAAAAACATGGAGACAGTCGATAAGTTCGACCGTTATATCATGAAGCTCAGCAACGGCGACTACCGCATGCCGACTTTGTTTAAGAAATACCTGAAAATCAACTCTAAGTTCTTGTGCTTCAACGTCGACCCTGACTTCAACGACACCCTCGACGGACTGTTGCTGTTGAAATTCACCGACTACCCGAAAGACGAGCTTGACATGATGCTCAAAGACATCCCAGAGGCAGACCGTCCTGCTTACTATAAAAGATTTGGGAAAGCATAACTTTCCAACAATCGAAGCGAACCACATTCAGCCGAAGGCTGCACATTTCGCTTTGCGACACATTCAGCCGAAGGCTGCACATTTCGCTTTGCGACACATTCAGCCGAAGCTGCACATTTCGCTTTGCGACACATTCAGCCGAAGGCTGCACATTTCGCTTTGCGGCACATTCAGCCGAAGGCTGCACATTTCGCTTTGCGACACATTCAGCCGAAGGTTGCACATTTCGCATCGCGACACATTCAACCGAAGGTTGCACATTTAAAAATGACATTTTGTCATTTTTTCACAATGTCATGCAGCAAAACCGAAAAAATTTCGTTCTATAATCGAAAATACCGATTTGGTATGGATTTTGATGGTCGTATTAAAAACAGATTGACAATGGAAAACAAAAGACTTGAACGTTCCCGCAGCAACCGCGTGATTGCTGGTGTTTGCGCCGGTATGGCGTCGTATTTTAACATCGACATCGCGTTGATGCGTGTGCTTTTCGTCGTGGCAGCAATGTGCGGCAGCTTCGGATTCTGGATGTATGTGATTCTCTGGATTGTGGTGCCTGAAGAAAACATCCTCGGACACGGAAGCAACGAGAGAAGCTATGGCGAAACAATCGACATAACGCCGAAAGAGGAAAAAGCGGAGAGGAAACCCTTGAGCGGCGCCATGATTGCCGGCTTGATACTGATTTTCATAGGCTTGGTGGCTCTGGTCAACAACTTCACGCCGATAGCATGGATTTGGAAAACATGGCCTGTTATACTTATTATTATAGGTGTTGTTGTTCTTATTAACAGTCAAAAAAACAATAAAAATGAATAACGAGGAAAAAAAGAAAAACGACGGCTTCGTCAATGGCGTGACTTTGATTCTCATTGGCGTTGTAGCTCTGATGGTGACATTCTTCGATTTTGAAATCGACTGGCATGTGCTAACGGAAATGTGGCCTTTGCTGCTGATAATCATTGGAGTGTGCATCATGCCTATCAACAGATGGATTAAGTTGGTGGTAACACTGGTGCTGTTGGCGGTCGGCATTGTCGCCTACCAGCAGAAAGCAGATGGCACGACAGTGGTTAAAAAAGTTGAGTTAAAAACGAAAACGCATTCGAGAATCATCTTCGACGATGACGACGATGTTGATGACGACTGATTTTTTTAAAAAACAATATAAATTTTCTTTTACAGACGCGATTTATCGCGTCTCTTTTGATATATTTAAACAAAAAATTGCATTATGGAATATAAAGATTATTACAAAGTTTTAGGTGTTGATCGTTCTGCAAAGCAGGACGAAATCAAGAAAGCGTATCGTAAGCTTGCCGTGAAATATCATCCTGACAAGAATCCGGGTGACAAGGCGGCGGAAGAGAAATTCAAGGAGATTTCGGAGGCTTATCAGGTGCTCGGCAACGAGGAGTCGCGTAAGAAATACGACGAGCTTGGTGCCAACTGGAAGCAGTACGAGAACATGGGCTACGGCGGCGATGGATTCCAGGGCTTTGAGGGATTCCAGGGCTTCGGTGGCAGCGGCTTCTCCGACTTCTTCGACATGTTCTTTGGCGGTCAAGGGTCTGGATTCGACTTCAGCAATATCGGCGGGTTCGGCGGTAGCCGCTCACGCACAAGGGCGATGAAAGGCAAGGACCTAAGCGCCTCCATCGACATGACGCTGCGGGAAGCGTATTTCGGCTCGCAAAGAGTGTTTAAAGTGGGCGGCGACACAATAAAAATCAGCATCAAACCTGGCGTGAAAGACGGTCAGACGCTGCGTGTCAAAGGCAAGGGCAACCCTGGTGTCAACGGGGGCGAGAACGGCGACCTTCTGTTGAAGATAAACGTCTTGCAAGACCCAGTGTATCAACGTGATGGCGACGACCTCATACGTAATGTCAATATCGATGTCTACACCGCAATACTCGGCGGAAAAATAGAAATCGACACCATGAAAGGCAACGTCAGCGTGCCGATAAAACCGCAGACGCAAAACAACAGCATGCTGCGACTGAAAGGCCTCGGCATGCCTCACTACGGCAAGGAGGGCAGCGGCGCATTGCTGCTCAAAGTCCAAATCATGCTTCCAAACCATTTTTCCGACAAGGAATTGGAGCTGATAAAACAGGCAAAAGAAGCGTAAAATCTTATTAATTTGTTTTGGTCGTAATAAAAATTTCATTATCTTTGCACGTTTTTTAAGATAATTGTTTAAAACTGCTTGAAAATGAAGCTTGTTACGACTAAAACAAAGAATATATTCCTGCTGGTTTTCATGCTGATGACCAGCTTTGTCGTCTTCGCCCAGGGCGACAATTCGATTAAAGGTTTTGTGTATGAGAAGTCGAACGGCGAGCCGGTGATGTTCGCCAACGTCTATCTGAAAGGTACGACTCTCGGCTCCACGACAGATATCAACGGATATTTCAGCATCACGCGAATCCCTGACGGAAACTACACCCTTTTGGTGACGATGATGGGCTACGACACCATCTCCGATCTTATTAACCTGATAGGAAATCAGATTGTAAACAAGAAATACAGCCTTGTGGAAGCCGCTATTCAGCTTCAGGCTGTCAATATCACCGCTGACAAGATTGAGGCAAGGACTGAGACCAAGACCTCTGTTGTGAATATCACCCCTAAGACCATCACCAAGATCCCTTCGGTGGGCGGTCAGGCTGACCTGGCGCAGTATCTGCAGGTCATCCCGGGCGTGGTGTTTACCGGCGACCAGGGTGGTCAGCTCTATATCCGTGGCGGCGCGCCGATACAAAACAAGGTGCTCCTCGACGGTATGATAGTGTATAACCCGTTCCACAGCATCGGATTGTTCTCTGTTTTTGACACCGACATCATAAGAAATGCCGAGGTGTTTACCGGCGGCTTCGGCGCTGAATACGGTGGAAGAGTCTCATCAATAATGGACATCACCACCCGCGACGGTAACAAGAAACGCATCTCTGGCAAAATCGGAGGCTCAACCTTCGGCGCCAAGGTGATGGTGGAAGGTCCTCTCAAAAAAGCCAAGAATGACAACGACATGACAGTCTCTTTCGTGTTGTCGGCAAAGAACTCGTATCTTGAACAGACAAGCCAGACGGTTTATAAATCGTTTCTAAACAATGAGATACTGCCTTATAACTTCCAGGATGTTTATGGAAAAGTGTCAATGAATGCTCCTAATGGCAGCAAGATTAACCTTTTCGGATTCAACTTCAACGATCAGGTTAACAACTATAAGTCGATTTCCGATTTCAGCTGGAAATCGTATGGAGGAGGCTCCAACTTCGTTCTCATTCCTGGAAAATCACCGGTACTTATTGAAGGTAATGTGGCTTATTCGAAATATGAAGCCAATCTTTCGGAAGCCAACAATCCGGGAAGGTCGAGCTCTATCGACGGCTTCAACGCGGGTTTCACTTTCTCATATTTCCTTGGAAAAAACACCTTGAAATATGGTGTTGAGCTTCTTGGTTTTAAAACCGTTTTCGACTACACAAAGTCTAACGGCATCAGAATCAACCAGACGGAAAACACCACGGAGCTTGGAGCTTTCATCAAATACAAATGGCAACTCGACAAGCTCATCATCGAGCCGAGCATGCGTATCCAGTGGTATGCTTCTCTGGCTGAGGTTTCTCCAGAGCCTCGTATCGCTGTCAAATACAATGTTAATGACTGGTTCCGCCTGAAAGCCGCTGCCGGTATGTATTCGCAAAACCTCATCGCCGCCAACAGCGACCGCGACGTGGTGAACTTGTTCTACGGATTCCTTTCGGGACAGGACAACATCCCAAAGAAATTCAACGGCAAGGAAGTTGATACGAAGTTGCAGAAAGCCAACCATTACATCGTCGGAACAGAGTTTGACGTTCTTGACAATGTCACTTTGAATGTCGAGGCTTATTACAAGGATTTCAAACAACTTACAAGCATGAACCGCAACCAGCTTTATCCTGAGACAAACCATCCTGATGATGTCTCTGAGATTGAATGGCGTGACTTCATGATTGAAAACGGCAAGGCTTACGGTATCGATTTCTCAGTGAAATATGATTTCTTGAGATGGTATGTGTGGGCTGCATATTCTTTGGCTTACGTCAACAAGAATTTTGAGAATTCAGCAAGAAATCTTGTCAATTACCGCACCCACTATGACCGCCGTCATAATGTGAATGTCATCGTGACATACACTGGAGGCGCCAGAAAACAATGGGAGTTCAGCGGACGTTGGAATCTTGGTTCAGGCTTCCCGTTCACCCAGGTCAGCGGATTCTACGAGGGCTACCAGATGGAGAATATGGACCTCAGCATAATCGGTGTCAATGGCGAGCTTGGCATCATTTACGGCGAGTTGAATAAAGGACAATTGCCTATGTATCATCGACTTGACCTTGATGTGAAACGTAAGTTCTGGTTTGGTGAAAACATGGTCCTTGAAGCAGATTTCAGCGTCACAAACGTCTATAACAGAAGCAATATCTTTTATGTTGACATAATCACGAACGAAGAGATTTATCAGCTTCCGCTGATGCCGAGTTTGGGATTGACTCTAACATTCTAATTATGAACAAACCTTCTTTGAAGAAAGTACCGCACGAGATGACGATACACGGTCATACTCGTGTGGATAACTATTTTTGGCTCAATGAGCGTGAAAATCCTGAGGTTTTGGATTATCTGAAAGCCGAAAATGAGTATCAGGAAGAGATGATGAGGCATACCGAGCCGCTACAGAAACAATTGTTTGATGAAATTGTGGGAAGAATCAAGCAGAATGACATGTCGGTGCCGGTAAAGCATAAAGGATATTGGTATTATTCTCGCTACGAGGAGGGAATGGAATATCCGCTGTACTGCAGAAAACCCGTCGTCATTCCGAGCGAGGCGAAGCCGAGCGAGGAACCTCATGTTGTTGAGCAAATCCTTCTCGACGGCTACGAAATGTCGAAAGGCTACACCTTTTTCGATGTCGGCGGCTACAGCATCAGCCCCGATAACTCATTGATAGCCTATAGCATAGATACGGTAAGCCGCCGTCAGTATAAGATTTTCATCAAAGAGATTTCCACCGGTAAGATGTTCACGGAAGTGATAGAAAACACTTCTGGAAACATGGTGTGGGCCAACGACAACAAGACGATTTTCTATTCAGTGAAGGACGAGTCGCTGCGTTCATGCCGGATTATGCGTCATGAAATCGGTACTGACCCGAAAGACGATGTCGAGGTTTATTATGAAGCCGATGCTACTTTTTACGCTTTCGTAAGTAAAACTAAATCAGAGAGATATATCCTGATAATTTTGGAAAGCACGCTTACTTCTGAGATACGTTTCATCGACGCGGACCATCCAAATGATGAGTTTAAGGTTTTTCATAAACGCCAGCACGACTTGCTTTATGGTGTCGGTCATTATGAAGATTATTTTTATGTGCTCACCAATGCCGACGGAGCTAAGAATTACAAGCTGATGCGAACACCAGTAAACGCTACCGAAAAAGAGAACTGGGAAGAAGTAATCGCGCATCGTGAGGATGTTTTGATTGAGGATTTCGACCTTTTCGCTGATTTCATGGTCGTGGAGGAACGCTCGAAAGGTCTTGTGAATCTTAGAGTTATGTCGCATGACGGCAAGACTGACTATTATATAAACTTTGGAGAACCGGCTTACACTGTCGAGACATCGGCAAATCCGGAGTTCGACACACATCAGGTGAGATACGTTTATACCTCAATGACTACGCCAGCCTCTGTGTATCAATATGATATGGAGAAAAAAACAGCGGAATTGCTGAAGCGGCAGGAGATCGTTGGAGGATATGAGCCTTCCGATTATATCACGGAGAGGCTTTACGCACCTGCCAAAGACGGCGTTTTAGTACCTATTTCGCTGGTTTACAAGAAAGGATTAGTGAAAAACGGAGATAATCCGTTGGTTTTATTCGGCTACGGCTCGTATGGCAACAGCGTCGATGCTTATTTCTCGACGGCGCGTCTCAGCTTGTTGAACCGAGGCTTTGTGTGGGCGATAGCTCATATCCGCGGAGGCGAGGAGATGGGACGCTGGTGGTATGAGGACGGCAAGCTACTGAAAAAGAAAAACACGTTTACCGATTTTATCGCTTGTGCGGAATATCTTGTAAAACAAGGATTTACGAACAGTAAGAAGATGTTTGCCATGGGCGGGAGCGCGGGCGGACTGCTTGTGGGCGCAGTGGCTAATATGGCACCGCAGCTGTTCCGTGGCATCATCGCGCAGGTGCCGTTTGTCGATGTCGTGACAACAATGCTTGACGACACCATTCCGCTCACGACGGGCGAATACGACGAATGGGGAAATCCGAACGAGAAAGAGTATTACGATTATATTCTATCGTACTCGCCTTACGACAACGTGGAGGCGAAGGATTATCCCGCAATGCTTGTGACCACTGGGCTTCACGACAGTCAGGTGCAATATTGGGAGCCTGCGAAATGGGTGGCGAAGCTGCGCGAACTCAAGACCGACGACAACCCATTGTACCTGCGCACTGAGATGGATTTCGGTCATGGCGGAGCGTCGGGGAGGTTCGAGCCTTATCACGAGGTGGCGATGGAATATGCTTTTATGATAGATTTGCTTGAGAAATGATAATATACCAGCTTTTTCCACGGGTTTACGGTGCCACGCCAGACAAGCGTTGCGGCACGTTCAGCGACATCAGCGATGATGAGATTGAAAGAATCAAGTCGTTGAGCGTCAGCCATATATGGCTTACTGGCGTGATACGTCACTCGGGCTGGCGCGACACCAATCCTGCCGTGACAAAAGGAAACGCTGGCTCGCCTTACGCCATCGTCGACTACTACGACATCGATCCCGACTTGGCTGATAACGAGGCGAATAGGATGGAGGAGTTTGAAAAGACCGTAGAACGTATTCATTCTCATGAACTTAAAGTGATTATCGACTTCGTTCCGAATCATCTGGCACGCGAATATAAAGGCGATTTCACGGACGAAAACTTCTATGTTTTACCGAATCAGAAGTTCGTTGCCCCGACTGAAAACGGTGACAATTATCATGAGTTTCCGGCAAAAGCCACTGGCAATGACGTGTTCTCACCAACGCCTTCGTTGAACGACTGGTACGACACCGTGAAACTGAACTACACCAATCATGATACATGGGATAAAATGCTGAAAATCATGCAGTTCTGGTGTGGGAAAGGCGTTGACGGCTTCCGTTGTGACATGGCGGAGATGGTGCAGGTGGAATTCTGGCGCTGGGCTATTGCCGAGCTGCGTAAGTCGTTCAATGTCATTATGATAGCGGAGATTTACCAACCGAATCTGTATCGCCGCTATGTGGAAGCAGGTTTCGATTATCTTTACGACAAGGTCGGGCTGTACAACACCTTGGATAACATCTATCGTTATGGTCAGCGTGCCGACAGCATTTCCGATGTGTGGAAAAATCTCAACGGATTGGATGACAATATGTTACGATTCATGGAAAACCACGACGAGCTTCGTTTGGCGTCACGGTTTTTTATGCAGAAACCCGAAAACGCGTTTCCGTTTGTTGCCCTGTCGGCCTTGATGAACCGCGGCCCGTTCATGATTTACAATGGCCAGGAATATGGTGAGGATGCCGCAGATTCCGATAATGGGAAAACGTCCATTTTTGATTACGCGTACATGCCATCCATGATTCGTAGGGGCGAATCATCATTCGCCCGAATATATGATTGGTATAAAAAATTGTTGCATTTTCGCGAATCCCATCCCGCCATCCTGCACGGCGCGTTTTACGACCTGATGTGGGCGAATCCGTGGTATAACAATTTCGACCCGCAATTTGTTTACGCGTTCCTGCGTTATCATGGCGATGATAAATTATTGATTGTCATAAATTTCAATTTGAATGAAGGTCGAAATGTGACAGTGACGATACCTGATGACGCCCGACAGTTAATTGGAGGTTGCGAATCGAAATATGAGATTCAATTGCAAAAAGGAGAATATAAAATTTTAGAAATATAGGTGTAGAGACGGATTTGCATCCGTCTCCCCAACGGACGCAGTCCGTCAAAAAATGATACCATTATGAAAATCGTTGACAATGACAATTGGTTGAACCCAGTGGCTGACGAGGTGCAAAAACGTTATGACCGTTTCTGTAACCGCTTGAAAACCATTGAACAGCGTTTCGGAAGCCTGTCCTCGTTTGCCTCGGCTTACGAGTTCTTCGGTTTCCACTACGACCGTATTCGCCGAGGCTGGTGGTATCGTGAATACGCCCCTGCGGCTCATTATCTGTCATTGTACGGCGATTTTGACGGCTGGGACCGCTATGCCAACCCTCTCGAAAACGTCGGGAACGGCATCTGGGAGATATTTTTGCCTGATGCCGAGTACAAAGACAGACTCGTGCACGAAAGCCTGCTCAAGGTGCTTGTGCAGTCGAGCATTGGCGAGCAGGAGAGGATTCCGGTTTATATCACCAGAGTGGTTCAAGATGATAATACGAAAGACTTCTCGGCGCAGTTCTGGAATCCTGAAAAACAATATGTTTTTGAAAACAAATCACCAAAAATTGATGATGAGCCTCTTCTGATTTATGAGTCGCACGTCGGAATGGCGCAGGAAAAAGAGGATGTCGGGACGTATAACGAGTTCATTGACAATGTGTTGCCTCGTATAAAAGCAGACGGTTACAATGCGGTGCAGCTCATGGCTATCGCCGAACATCCTTACTACGGCTCGTTCGGATACCACGTTTCGAATTTCTTCGCCGCCAGCTCACGTTTCGGCACGCCGGAGGAACTGAAAAAACTTATCGATACCGCTCACGGCATGGGGCTGCGTGTAATCATGGATCTGGTGCATTCTCATACTGTGAAAAACGTCCGCGAAGGAATAAACCTGTTCGATGGCACTGAATATCAATATCTTAAGGCGGGAAAAGATGGCATTCACCCGCAATGGGATTCCAAGCTTTTCGATTACGGAAAGACAGAGACATTGCAGCTTCTTCTTTCCAACGTGAAATATTGGCTTGAAGAATATCATTTTGACGGCTACCGCTTCGATGGCGTGACTTCGATGTTGTATAAGAACCATGGGATAGGGGAGACGTTTGACAGCCCATGGAAATATTTCGGCGACAGTATTGACAACGAGGCCGTGACATATCTGCAGCTTGCCAATAAATTGATTCATGATATTGACGATCAGAATGTTACGATTGCGGAAGATGTGAGCGGCATGCCTGGCATCTGCGCCAAGATTGGCGATGGCGGCATCGGCTTCGATTACCGCCTCGGCATGGGGCTGCCTGATTTCTGGATAAAGGTGCTGAAAGACCAGACCGACGAGCAGTGGAACATGCACGAGTTTTTCTTCACCATGACGAACAGGCTTTCCGACGTTAAAACCATCGCTTACGCTGAATCTCACGACCAGGCGCTTGTCGGCGATAAGACATTGGCGTTCAGGCTCATGGACAAGGAGATGTACACGGCGATGGCAAAAGACCAGCAAAATCTCATCATCGACAGAGGCATTGCGTTGCATAAGATGATAAGGTTTTTCACCATCTGTCTCGGCGGTGACGCATGGCTCAACTTCATGGGCAACGAGTTCGGACATCCCGAATGGATTGACTTCCCGAGATATGATAACGGCTGGAGCTATAAATACGCGAAACGTCAGTGGTCATTGGCGGATAACGGCTATCTGAAATACCATTGGCTGGGCGATTTTGACAAGGCGATGCTTGATTTTGTGAAAAAGACAAAGGTGATGCAGGCGGCTCCTGCATGGCTTTTGGATGCCGACGAAGACAACAAAACCATCGTTTTTGAACGCAACAACCTCATTTTCGTGTTCAACTGGGGACAAAAGTCGCTGCCCGATTACAAGATACATGTAAGGCAGACCGGCGACTACAAAATCGTGTTCAGCAGCGATGAAAAATGCTTTGGAGGCTTTGAAAACATTGATGAAAGCGCAGTTTTCCCATCGGAGAGAAACGGCGATGAAATCACCATGAAAATCTACAACGTGGCAAGGACAGTGGCGGTTTATCAAGTTGAAAAATAGTGTTTTTTCAAAAAAATTGTCGAGCATAAAAAAATAATGTATAACTTTGCTGATTGGAAAACAAACTTTAAAATTATTATACCATGAAAAAATTTACTTTAGTTGCAGCTTTGCTGCTTGTAAGCGTTCTCGCTTTCGCACAGAAACCAGTTAAATTTGGTGTTTATGTAGGTGGTGCCGCTCCTTTTGGCCAAATGGGAGAAGGTGATGAACTTAAAAAAATTAATGTTCCGCCTTATTCTGATTTGTCTAATTGGGCTTTGTTTAGCGATTCTGGTAAACAGGGATATGCAAGCACTGGTGTAAACGCCGGTTTTGACGTTACAGTTTGTCTTCCTGTTGAAGGTCTCGGCGTATTTGGTGGCATTGATTTCTTCTATAACAGCAATAGCTCATACGTTAAAGACGCTATGGAAAACTATGCACAAGAGGTTGTTAAAACTCCTGGTATTTCAGAATTGAATTACGTGTTGCCTAATTTCATGAACATTCCGATTCTTTTTGGTGTGAACTATCAGCATGATTTCAACCATATAGTCGGTCTTTACTGCGAAGCTGGTGTTGGCCCTAACTTCAGACTTATATCTGATCATGAATCAACACTCAAATACACAGGCAGTAATCCTGATATGAAAGTGACCTACTCATACGATGCAGCAACAACTTTAGGATTCAAGGTTGGCGCTGGTGTCATGATGTGGAACCGTATGAGCATCGTTGCTGACTTCTATTCACTTGGAAGTGCTAAGATTAACGGCACAGAAAAAATTGAAAACATGCCAACGCTTACAGGTGGTTATACGGATGTTACGAACAACTTCAAAGGCGAGAATGCAATTTCAGCTTCAGAGTTCGTAGTAAGAGTCGGTTATCACTTCTAAAAAATAGCGGAATCAGCAATATCTATTGTTGATAACTATTTTCATTGTTGATAAAAAAATGTCACCGCAATAGATATATTACTTATCTTTGCGGTGATTTGTTTTAAGAATAAGAGAGGATGCCGAAAATCTCTAAAGAGTAGGCGTAATTAAAATTATTAAAAAAATGAAAAAATTATTTATCACAATCGCTTTCGTGGCAGCAGGTTTGTTTGCCTCAGCACAGGGTCTTTTCGTTGGCGGTAGCCTCGGAATGGATTTCCAGAAGAGCAAGACAAAAACTGGTTCAGTGACAGTTGACAACCCTAAGACATTTGCATGGGACATCACTCCATCAGTCGGTTACATGTTCGCTGAAAACATGGGCGCTGGTATCGACTTCGGCTTTGGTATGACAACAGTTACAACACCTAAGAAGATGTTACTCCTGAGATTAAGGACAAGACCACAACTTGGGCAGTTGCTCCTTATTTCCGTTATGTTTTCGCAGAAGTTGACAACTTCAAGTTCTATGCAGACGCTAAACTCGGTTTAGGCGGTGGCAAAATCAAGTCAACAGCAGATGGTGAAACAGTTGATGGTCCAAAGGTATCATACCTTGGCGTAGGCGTTGTTCCGGGTATGGCTTACATGCTCACAGACAACATCTCAATGAACTGCACACTCAACATTTTGGCTCTCAGCTTCGAGCAGAATAAGACAAAGGTTGAGGCTAGCGACTATGAGTACACGGAGACTTCATTTGGTTTTGGTGTCAACAGAGCTACTCCAATCCAGATCGGTTTCTTCTACACATTCTAATAGTTGAAACATGAAAAATAAAGCCGGGTCATTTGACTCGGCTTTTTTTTGTTTTTCAGTCTTCCCCTTTCAGCCTGTCGAGGATTCGGCGGTCTTTCTTCGTAGGACGTCCTGTGCCGCGGTCGCGATACTCGGCTTTGTAGGCGTGCATGAACTCAATGCGTTCGTATTCCTCGGTCGGAGTGCGGTCGATGTAAATGTTAGGCACGTCTTTCGGCGACACGCGGCTCTTCGGGATGCTCAGCACCTCCACACTTTTATGCAGCTGCCCGAGCTGCACGGTTATCACCTCGCCCGCTTTCACGTCATGCGACGGCTTCATCGAGACCTCGTTGACCTTCACCTTGCCGCCCTTGCAGGCATCCGCAGCGAGTGTCCTGGTCTTAAACAACCTTGCGCACCAAAGCCATTTGTCGATTCTTAACTCGTCCATTATTTCTCTCTGAAAAACAGCTGAATCGGAACTCCGTGGAAGTCCCAGATGCTGCGAATCTTGTTCTCCAGGAATCGCACGTAATTGTCCTTCACGTCCTTTGGCAGGTTGCAGAAGAAGATGAACTGCGGTGTAGGGCTCTTCAGCTGGGTGATGTACTTGATTTTCAGATAACGACCACGTGAAGCGATTTGCGGTGGTTGGCTGTTGATGATTTCAAGCATCGTGTCGTTGAGCTCGCGCACCGAGACTTTTCTCTCACGGTTTTCGTACACTTTATGCGCCATCTCAAGCACCTTGAACGTGCGCTGGCGGTTGATTGCCGAGGTGAAGATGATAGGGAAGTCGGTGAACGGCGCGGTCCTCTCGCGAATCATGTTCTCGAAAGCGAGGTGCGTGTTGCTGTCTTTTTCCACCAAATCCCATTTGTTCACCACCAAAACCAAGCCTTTTTTGTTTCTCTCGATGAGTCGTAAGATGTTCATGTCCTGCGCCTCGAAGCCTTCTGTGGCGTCGATGATGAGAATCGCGACGTCGCATTCCTCGATGGCTCTGATGGAACGCATGACAGAATAGAACTCGATGTTTTCGTAAACCTTGCTCTTCTTGCGCAATCCGGCGGTGTCAACGAGCATGAAGTCCATGCCGAAAGCGTTGAAATGCGTGTTGTTGCTGTCTCTCGTGGTGCCCGCGATGTCGGTGACGATGTTTCTCTCCTGACCCAAAAACGCGTTAATCATCGACGACTTTCCGACGTTAGGGCGGCCTACCAATGCGAATTTCGGCAGATCCGAATAGTCTTCGGTGGTGTCGCTCGGCAGATATTTCACTACCTCATCAAGAAGCTCGCCAGTGCCTGTGCCTGTCATGGCTGAGAACGGGAAAATCTCACCAAGTCCGAGAGCGTAAAACTCAGCAGCCTCGCCGAATTTGCTCGGGATGTCGGTCTTGTTCACGCCGAGAATCACTTTTTTCTTGCATTTGCGCAGAATCAGCGCCACGTCTTCATCAAGGACGTGTACTCCTGTCTGTCCGTCGACGACAAAGATGATGACATCCGCCTCATCAATTGCCAAATCGACTTGTTTCCTGATTTCTTCTTCAAAAATGTCGTCTGATCCGACCACATAACCGCCGGTGTCGATGACGGTGAACGCTTTGCCGTTCCAGTCGCTGTGACCATAATGGCGGTCGCGGGTCACGCCGCTGCTTTCCTCAACGATGGCCTGACGTTTTTGCACCAAACGGTTAAATAACGTCGACTTTCCGACGTTCGGTCTTCCTACTATTGCTACAATATTTGACATAATTCAATTTTTTTTCATTCTATTGGCATAAGGCCAGCCTTATGCCCTACGTGTTTTATTTAACATCCCGTTGGCGCAAGACATGCCTTGCGCCCTACGGGGTTATGCCTCGTATCCAAAATGTTTTAATTCTTCTTCATTATCTCTCCAATCCTTATCTACTTTCACCCGTAAATCCAAGAAAATTTTCTTTCCGGTGAATTCTTCGATGTCGGCGCGCGACTGTATTCCCACTTTCTTGATGGCTGCACCGCCCTTACCTATTAATATCGCCTTCTGCGACTCTCGTGAAGCGAAAATCGTCGCCTTGATGTTTATGAGCTTCTGGCTTTCCTCGTATGCATCAACCACAACCTCAACAGAATAAGGGATTTCCTGCTGATAATTCAGCAAAATCTTCTCGCGGATGATCTCTGTCACGAAGAAACGCATTGAGCGGTCGGTGAGCTCGTCTTTCGGGAAGTAAGGCGGACAAACTGGCAGTTTCTCGATGATGCTTTCAAATACAAACTGAATGTTTGCCTGATGCATTGCCGAAATCGGGAACACCGTGGCTGCCGGGAGTGCGTTGCGCCAGTATTCAACGGCTTTCTCCACTTCTTCCTGCGTCGAGAGGTCGATTTTGTTCAGCAAAACGAATACCGGAACCTCCATTTTCTTTATGCGTTCCACCGTGTCTTCGTCGATTTTCTTGTCGGTGATGTCGACCACGTACAGTATCAAGTCGGCGTCGATGAACGCCACGTTGATGTACTGATTCATGATTTCGTGCATCTTGTAGGCGGGATTTTTGATGATTCCCGGGGTGTCGGAGAACACGATTTGGAAGTCATCGCCGTTGACGATGCCCAAAATACGGTGTCGTGTCGTCTGCGCTTTCGATGTGATGATGCTGATTTTCTCGCCCACCAAGTCGTTCATAAGCGTTGATTTTCCGACATTTGGCTTGCCAATAATGTTGACGTAACCTGCTTTGTGATCCATATTTTTCAAATATTTCAAATTTTTTTCAAAAAACCCTTGACACGAGAGCAAAAATGTTGTAATTTTGCACCCTCAAATCACGATGCGGGGTGGAGCAGTCCGGTAGCTCGTTGGGCTCATAACCCAAAGGTCGGTGGTTCAAATCCGCCCCCCGCTACTAAAGGAGGTCAAAAGGCCTCCTTTTTTTATTTTATCTTCTTCTCAGCCGCCATCAAAACCTGTTTGGTCTCGTTGTCGCTGACGAAAGCAACGATATAAAACTCGTCGGCGTTGTAATCGCCACTTAACGTGAACTTCATGTTTGTGATGAAGTTGCTTCCTGCTGAAATGCTTTCAGCGCTGCTCAAAACTCTTCCCCATGTCAAGCCGTCGGCAGTGCCTCTGAACACATGGCGGTGCACGTAGTTCTCGTCAATACCGTTTGAAGTCACCTGTTTGCCAATGATTTTGTCTTCCATCAAGCAGGTGGTGAGACGCACGTCATTGCTCGCTACATCTTGCAGGAACTTCGAGTGGATGCTGAGCTTCAGCTCTCTTGTCGCTTCATCGAATTCAGATTTGATGACAAGTCTGACAGGTGCGTCGCTGCCTATGATGTTATTCACTGCCGATGACCATTCTGCCGAGCCGAGAACGCCACTGCGGTTAATCAAACCGTTAGGATAAGCGCCGATATTGAAATAGTTGTTCCATTCGTTGCCGTCATCTGTCCTGAAATCAGGGAAGCCGCCAACAGGGTTTTGCAACAATGATTTAGGATGCACGCCCAACACCACGAGATGTCCCTCGTTTTGCTCTTGAAGCTGAAGAGCCAATGCGCCTGCTTCAGGGCAGTTGTTGCATTTCACGCCAGTGTAGTCTTCCAAAAGAACCACGATTTTTCCGTCGAAATTGATGGTGTCGGCTGCTTCCAAAGCAATGGTGTCGCTTTTAGCCACAACAGGTTCAATGACATACGGCTCTTCCAGTTTGTCACACGATGACATCGCGAAAACAACCGCCAAACTTGCTATTATAATTGATATTCTTTTCATTTTTAATACTTTTTTCTATTTGTCATTCCGAACGTAGTGAGGAATCTCACTGTTTAAAACGAGGTCGTGATGGTTATGGATACTCCACTTGATGCAGGTACGGTTCTGCAAACTCCTCCCACGCAAACCAACCCTTCGCTCTGGCGGCCACCGCTGATGGCGATACGTGTCTGGTCTTTGATGTAACCGAACGAGCCCGTGAAATAATGGTCGCGGTTGTCCTCGATAGGGTTGCCGTAGTTGTATTTGTCAGCAACCGAGACGAACCACTTTGGTGCGATGGTGTATTCCAAAAGGAATGCGAACCAGTTGCCGCGTTTGGTGTAGTAGGCTTCGTGTCCCGCCTCAATCTCGTGGTCAGAACCAACGTTGTCCCACATGTGCTGCAACTCTAAGCGCAGACTGTGTTTCCTGTTGATTTTGTAAATGACTTCGCCGAAAGCGATGTTTGCCTCAACAGCTTCCGCACCCGGATGATTCTCAATGGTCTCCATGTCGTAGTACAGGTTGATGTACATCAATGTGAGATTCCATTTGGTGCTTATCTTCTTCTCGATTTCGAAATTCAAGTCTCGATAAAACATACGGTCGCCAACAGCAAAGAACGGTGAGTCATAGCCTTTCGTTCCTGCTTGATTCAGGGTGTTCACGCCGTTGACCATGATGGAGTCGCGTTTTATGTCGTTGACCTGGCTGTAGTTGAATGCGAGTTTTGTGCCGTATTTTCCGCCAAGGAAGGTCTTCTTTGGAATGGTGTAGTTGACCTGGAACTGGATTCCCATCTCGCCCAACGGCTGTGTCGCGTACGAGAACATCGACGGCAGGCTGTGTGTGTGCGTGTAGTTGATAGGCGGGATGAAACCGAGGTCGAGGTCGTTTTGTGTGGCAAGACGTTTCGACTTGAAACTCATGTTGTCGACACGTTTCACCTGCAAAACCACACCGAGACCTTTCTGTGAATATGACAAGGATGCCAGTAATTCCTGACCTTCACGGTAGATGAAGTTGTTGAACACCGACGGGTCGTTAATCTTTCTCGCGTACTCGGCAGAGAGACCGAATCTGCCGTATCCGAGGTTCATTCTTCCAGCGTATGCAGCAACGTTTTGTGGCAATATCAGCTCTGATTCCCCGACCATCATTCTTGTGTCAGACTCGTATTTGCTGACGAAGCTGGCTCCTAAAGTGGCGTGGAACTTGCTGATGTTCCATGCTTTAATGCTTTGGTTGATGTCCCATTCGCCGTCGATACCGCGGACAAGACCTCTGTCTTCAGATGTCGACACGTTTTCATCGTATTTTGCCCAGTAAAAACGCTGTTTTCCGTAGATTCCTTTGATTGTGACACCTAATGTCGGACGGAATACGGCGCGGACGCCTCTCAACGAGTTGTCGTAGCCCAAAGTCCATTCCTCGTAACTTCTGTAAATCAATCCGTTGCCGAATTGGTCGTAGATGTCGCCGACGGTCACGCCGATAGTGCCGTTGTCGTAGGTGGCAAAGAAGTTGGCGACGCCCATTCCCTTGACACGGGTGTCGAAGCCTGACATCGGGGTGGTCTGGTATGCCTCGAATCTCATACCGGCGCTGAAGTCGCCGAGCTGGTACTGGAGTTTGCCGAAGCCGTATGCACCGAAGCTTTCACCGTTGATGTCTTCTTTGCTGATGCCGATGCCTTTGTCCTCCCAATAGTAGTTTCCGTCAATCTGGAAGCTGCCGCTGACCTTCGATCCGTTGAAAAATCCTTGACCATACATCGCAGTGGTTCCGAGCATTAAGGCAATTAATAATGATAATTTCTTCATGATTTTTTTATTTCAATATTTGATTGTACAGACGGTCGGCTGACCGTCTCTACCTTTTTATTTAGAAATCTTCAAAATTTCCTGATACAAATCCTCTTCGCCACCATCCAAATATCCGGTATGCTGCCACACAATCTTGCCGTCGCCGTCAAAAAGGAAAGTGTGAGGCGGGTTGTTGACGTTCATCGCACGAGCAAGATCTTTGTTCACGTCGAGTAAAATATCGAAAGGCCAGCCTTTGCCATCGACGAAAGGTCTGATTTTTGCCGTTGAACGCGCGTCGTCGATAGACACTGAGAAAATCTTGATGCCGGTTTCCTCTACCCAGTCGTCGTAAACCTCGGTGAGGGCGTTGTGTTCTTTCACGCACGGACCGCACCAGGTTGCCCAGAAGGTCATCACGAACGGCTTGCCGTCGTTATTCAGTTCGGCGATGTTAACTGACTCACCGTCAAGGTTTTTCAATGTGATATTCGGCAAATCAGATTTGTTTTGGGCGCTCAAGCCGAAGAACATGAAGCCGAAAAGTAAGGTTGCTAACAATTTTTTCATGGTATAAATTTTAAAGGTTAAACAATATAAGTTTCTAATATTTTACAATCTTCTAATGCGTTGATTTCCACTTTGTTAATGACGTTTGGAATCAATATGCACTCGCCGATGTTGACGATTTCCTCGCCGCCGTCGTATTTCAAGGTGAAGCTGCCACCGACACTCATCAAAACCACGAAAGAATCGAGTTCGGAGTAGTCTTTTGCCAACGTCATTCCTTTTTCCAAATTGATGAAATTAGTAGTGAAATATGGGCATTCCACCATTTGGACGGTGGCATTTTTCTTGTCGCGGTCGTACTCGGTGCGGTAGTTGTCCTCGTGTTTGTAGTTCAAGGTAAACAGCGACTGCGGGATATGAAGCTCGCGGTACATTCCGTGCTGGTCGAGGCGATCCCAGTCGTAAACACGATAGGTGGTGTCGCTGGTCTGCTGAATCTCAGCCACCATGCAGCCTGGACCTAATGCATGAATGCGTCTTGCCGGGATGAAAAACACATCGCCGTCGTTAACTTGTTCATAGTTAAGTACTTCCGAAATCTTTTTGTCGTAAATCAGCTTCTCGACCTCGGCTTTTGTCACCTCACGGTTGAAGCCTGAGACGAGTTCGGCGTCGTTTTCGGCATGCATCACATACCACATCTCGGTCTTGCCATTTTCCAGCCCGATTTTCTGCGCAATCTCATCGTCGGGATGCACCTGCACCGAGAGCCATGTCAGCGGGTCTATGACCTTGATCAACAGAGGGAAAGTCTCGCCATAACGGTCGAAAACGTTGTCGCCGACGAGGTCGCCCATGAAAGTCTCGACGAGGTCGTTGAGTTCGTCGCCAGTGAAATTGCCGTTGCAGACCACGCTGTTTTGGCCTTCGACGCCAGAAAGCAGCCACATCTCACCGCAGTTCGGAATCTTACCGAAGTCCTTGTGCAGCAATGTCTTGACGTTATGTCCGCCCCATATCTTCTCCAGATAAATGGGCTGAAACTTCAATGGATATAGTACGTTCATTATTTGTCAGTTCAGATTTTTCCAAACTGCAAAAATACAAAAAAGTTTGGAGTTACAAGTTTGGAGTGTGAAGTTTTTTGATTTTTCCACCTTTACTTATTGAATTGCTAGTGTGAGCCTGCCTGACACATTAACTCTTGATGTCGTTATTAAGCAAGATGCCTTTTGTAGTCAAAAGATACTTCTGGCGAGGATGATGGGGCTTGTCGGGATGGAGCAAACGAATATACCCTTCGTTAATAGCAGGAGTTAAGAATACATTCAAAAAATTTTCACGATCTTTAAGTCCAACTAATGTAATCATCTCTTTTACAGACATTTCATGCTCACCAACTAATTGCACCAACTTTATAATATTCAGATTGTTAGTATGTAACTTGTCGGGTACTTGTCGGGTACTTGTCGGGTACTTGTCGGGTACTTGTTCGGTACTTGTTCGGGTACTTGTGGGGGTGGTTGTTCGGTACTTGTCCTGTACTGCCAAATTTGGCTGTATACTCCATTCCTTTGGAGGATGAATATGCAAATAGCGATTCCGCAAAACCCATTGTTCACCAAATAACAAATTACGGAAAAATCTCTCCAAATAAACTGGACTGAAATCGATTCCTTTTTTGGCATTCTTGTAATTAGCTCTCACCAACGCATTGCGGAAATACCAGGAATGCTTGGCAAAAAGGTCGTTTTCAACATCAAAACCCAATAAGCGCAGATACTGAATTGTAAATACCGCTGTTGTACGTGTATTACCCTCTCCAAAAGGATGAATCTGCCACAAACCCGAGACGAATTTAGTGATGTGGGCAACCAACTGGTCGTTAGTGATGCCTTTATAGCTGAAGTTGCGTTCTTGTTCAATGTCATAATCCAAAGCGCGATGCAAATCCTCCCAATTCAAATAATCAACGGTATCGCCCTCAAGGATCCATTCTCTTTTCGAAATGTCATATTCACGCAATTTTCCTGCATGTTTCATCACACCTTCAAAAATTCTGCGATGAACTGAAATATATCCTTTTGTTGAGAAATCTATGGTCTTTACAGACAGAATTTTTTTAATATTTTTAGACGCTTTGTCGGCTTCTTCCTTGTCAATATCACCATTTTCACGCACCGTCTTGCTCTCATAATAGCTGTCAAGCAACTTTCCGACCTCATCGATGGTAATTTCGCCCTCAATATTACGACGGGCCAAATCGTTCAGATAGTCCGATGTCTTCAGCCCGTCAACAGCCTGAAGTCCAATAGCAGTACTCCAAGCGTACGCAGCTTCGCGTTGCGACGGCTCCCCTTGACGGATATACTCGTCGAAGTTTATATACGTTTGTATAACATCGTGATCTGACATGTGCAGTTGAATTAGCCTGCAAATATAGAAATTTTTATTCAAAAATTCAAAAAAAACTTTACTTTTGCATTCCGGTTCCTGTCATTCCGAACGAAGTGAGGAATCTCATAAATTAAGCAGAAATATGAAAAACATCATTGAACTTCGTCACATTCTTCATGAAAACGCCGAGCTTTCGGGCAAGGAGGTGAAAACGAACTCCATTTTAAACGAGTTTCTTGAGAAACTGAATCCCGATGTTCACATCCGCAACATCGGAGGCAACGGAATCGCTGTGGTTTTCAAAGGAAAAAACAAAGGAAAACGAATTCTTGTTCGTGGCGATATTGACGCGTTGAACATCCCTGAAGGCGACCGTCACTGCTCGCACCGCTGCGGCCACGACGGACATGCTTCCATTATTGCGGGGTTGGCACAGAGATTGAGCGAAAAACGTCCTGAAAATGGCGAAGCGGTGCTGCTTTTCCAGCCTGCAGAGGAAACCGGTCAAGGGGCGAAAGCTGTCATCGCCGACCCTCAGTTCGAACAGATAAAACCTGATATGGCGTTTGCGCTGCACAACATCCCGGGATATGCGAAAAACAAGATTTTGCTGCGCAAAGGCTGTTTCGCGGCGGGTTCTCTGGGCTTAAAACTGATTTTTGATGGCATCACGGCACACGCGTCGCAGCCTGAGACAGGTCACAGCCCGCAGCACGTGTTGTCAGCATTGATTGACATTTTCGGCAAGAAAGCGGAGATGCTTCGCGATGAAAAACCTCTTACCATGATGACCATGACTCACGCTGTTTTGGGCGAAGAGACGTTTGGCGTTGCACCTGCTCATGCCGAGATCTGGCTCACTTTGCGTTCTTACGACAACGAAAAGCTGCAGCATCTCACCGCCGACGTGGTTCAACTTTGCGCCATGGTCGCCGAGAAACAGGATTTTCAGTTCGGAAGCAGCATCCACGAGGCGTTTTCTGCCACGATGAACAACGACGAAGCTATCGCAATGGTTGAAAATGCAGCAAAATTATTAAACCTTGATTATCAATATCTTGAAGAGCCTTTCCGCTGGTCGGAGGACTTCGGCCGTTTTGCCGATGTGTGCCCGATTTGCCTCTTCGGACTTGGCTGCGGAGAAGATCATTTGCCGCTGCATAACCCAGAATATATTTTCGAAGATGAGATTATTGAAACAGGAATAAATGTATTTAATAATGTGTTAAAAATATGTTGAAATGTGTAGTCTTCGACTAAATGTGTGACCTTCGGTCATTGGGTGAAGCCCACAGATTCTGCGAAGCAGCACATTTTTCAAATACTGCGAAGCAGCATATTAAAAATTTCGTATTTTTGCAAAAAATTGATAATGAAAAACATTTGTGTTTTCTGCGGAAGCAGCATGGGCTTCGACAATCGTTACGCTGAGGCGGCTGCACGGCTTGGCGAGGTTCTCGCCGACAACGGCTGCACCCTTTATTACGGCGGCGGCAGCGTCGGTCTGATGAATGTCATCGCCGACAAGATGCTTGAACGCGGCTGCGAAGTAGTCGGCGTGATGCCTGATTTCCTGCTCGCTCACGAGATCGGTCATCCTACAATCACCAAGATGATTCCGACCAAGACTATGGCTGAGCGTAAGGATATCCTGATGCGCGAATCGGACGCCTTCATTGCGATGCCGGGCGGTTTCGGTACCCTCGATGAGTTTTCGGAAGTCGTTGTCGCTGACCAACTTCGACTTATGGAGAAGCCTGTCGCATTGTATAATACATTGGGCTATTACGATGACCTCGTGAGATGGATTGACAGGGGAGTGCGCGACGGTTTCATTCGCGGAGATCACAATAAAAATATCATCGTTACCGACGACCCGAAGGAGTTATTCGATAGGATGAAGGAATACAGTCCAGTCAAGATTGAGAAATGGATTAACGATATAAGGGTAGAGACAGACAGCCGTCCGTCTTAGCAGTTTACGTTTAATAGAATACAGTAAAGATGCGATTCATCGCATCTCAAAAATAAAAAAAATCATGAATATAATAGGAATTACAGGAACTCTTGGTGCTGGCAAAGGCACAATTGTTGAATATCTCATTGAGAAAAAAGGCTACGTTCACTATTCGGTGCGTGCGTTTTTGTCTGAAGAGGTGAAACGCCGTGGTCTCGAAGTAAATCGCGACACTCTGACATCGGTGGCTAACGATTTGCGTGCCAACAACAGTCCGAGTTACATCGCCGAACAGCTTTACGACCGAGCCTACAACAACGGCAAGGACGCCGTCATCGAGAGCATCCGCACTCCCGGTGAGATTCAGGCTTTGCGCGCCAAAGGCAACTTCCATCTCTTTGCCGTCGATGCTGACCGCAAAGTGCGTTACGAGCGCATCACGGAGCGTAAGTCTGAAACGGACTCGGTGAGTTATGAGACTTTCGTCGCCAATGAGGAGCGTGAGATGAGCAACTCCGACCCCAACAAGCAGAACCTCGGCGAGTGCATCCATCAGGCGGATTATGTGTTCCAGAACAACGGCAGCATCGAAGACCTTCACAAGAGGGTGGAAGAGGTGCTTCAAGATATTGAGAATCAGAAATATAAACGTCCTTCATGGGATGAGTATTTCATGAATATGGCTGACACAGTGGCTGAGCGCGCCACCTGTGACCGTGGTCGTAGCGGCTGCGTCATTGTGAAAGACCGTCAGATTTTGGTGACAGGTTACGTCGGCTCGCCTCGGGGACTCCCGCACTGCGACGAGGTGGGGCATCTTTTCCGTAAGATGATTCATGCTGACGGCCGTATCACGGAGCATTGTGTGAGGACGGTGCATGCAGAACAGAACGCCATCGCTCAGGCGGCACGACGCGGCATCGCATTGGAAGGCAGCACCTTGTATTGCCGCATGACACCGTGCAGGACGTGCGCGATGCTGATAATAAACTGCGGTATCGTGCGTGTGGTGTGCCAGCGCAAATATCACGACGGAGCAGAGTCAGAGGAGATGTTCCGCCAGGCGGGAATCAAATTGGAATACGTGTACGACGAGGTGCAAACCTACGAAAGACAATGATATGTAGGGGCGAAATTTTTTCGCCCATTACGATTTTCGGGCGAATGATTATTCGCCCCTACGATTATTTAGAATGTCAATTGCCAAAAATATCGCATGCCTGAATGAATCCGGGTCTGCGATATTTTTGTTTGCGATGTCATATCCGGTGCCGTGAATTGTGGATGTTCTCACGACGGGCAGTCCTGCTGTGAAGCTGACGCCACCGTCGGCGGCGAGGGTGCGGAACGGGGTGAGACCCTGGTCGTGGTACATGCTGAGCACGCCGTCGTATTTAACCCATGCGCCTGAGCCGAAGAAGCTGTCGGCAGGGAACGGACCGAAAACGAGAGCTCCGTTGCTCTTGGCGACCTCAATGGCAGGACTGATGATGTCTTTCTCTTCGTTGCCCATCACGCCGTTTTCGCCCGCATGCGGGTTCAGACCGAGAACGGCAATCCTTGGTGCCACGATGTTGAAGTCGTTGACAAGCGTCTTGTTGATGAGTTTCAGTTTCTTGATGATAAGCTCTTTGCTGATGGCTCCCGGAACGTCTTTCAGCGATATGTGGTTGGTGACTAACCCGATGCGTAGTTTGTCGCTTACGAGTAACGTAATGTATTCACTTTCAGGAAATAACGTCTTGATGTAATCGGTCTGACCATTGAAACGGAAGTTCTCCGACTGTATGTTCCCTTTGTTGATAGGAGCTGTGACCATCGCGTCTATGAGACCGCTTTTCAGGTCGTTTGTCGCCATTTTCAAGGCGGCGAAAGAGGCTTTTCCAGCAATGGAAGTCGAAAAACCAGGTTCAATTTTAAGCTCTTCGTCAGTGTGGTTGATGATGTTGATGCGTTTCGGCAAAGCCTGCGAAGCATTGCGAATCAAGGTGTATGACATCTCCTCCATGCCGAAATTTTTCTTGTAATAAGAAAAGACTTTCGATTGTCCGTAAATGACTGGGATGAAAGAGTCGAAAATGCGTGAGTCGGACAAAGATTTGAGAATCACCTCATAACCAATACCATTGATATCACCTTGAGTGATGCCTATTTTAGGAAGTTCAGATATTTTACTTTGGATCATCATTAGAAAAGCTCGTTTTGAAGCGTCAAAGATACAAAAACAATTTTAAAATTGCAAATTAATTTTTAAAAAAATAAAAAACAAGGTGCGTGCATGAAATTTTATTAACTTTGCAATATGCAAAATGAGATTTATACGATAAGGAAAATTGCTTCCGTTGTTGGAGGAGAAGTGATTGGTAATCAATCAGATGAATATATTATAAAGGATATTCTTTTTGACAGCCGGTTGCTGATAGATGCTGAGAACACTTTGTTTTTTGCACTTAGCAGCGGAAGAAATGACGGTCATAAATATATTGCCGAATTGTATGAAAAAGGCGTAAAAGCCTTTGTTGTTAGCAGGAATTTTATTGAAAACTACGTGGAGACGCGATTAATTGCGTCTATTCCATGTCCAAATGCGGCGTATATTGTTGTCAATGACACTTTTGCGGCATTGCAGATGCTTGCGGCATATCATCGTATGCAATTCGACATTCCTGTTGTTGGCATCACCGGAAGCAACGGCAAAACGGTGGTGAAGGAGTGGCTTTACCAGATTTTGTCGCCTTCGATGTCGGTGTGCAGAAGCCCGAAGAGTTATAATTCCCAGATTGGCGTGCCGCTCTCGGTGTGGCAGATGAATTCCACTCATGATGTGGCGGTTTTCGAAGCAGGCATCTCACGCCCGGGCGAGATGGACAAACTGCGTGAGATAATAAAACCAACAATAGGCGTTTTCACGAATATAGGATCGGCACACGGCAAAAATTTCGATAGCATAGAGCAGAAAATCGAAGAGAAGATTAAATTGTTTGATGGAATTGGACATTTGATTTATTGTAAGGATAATGTTGAGATTAAAAATGTTGTCGAAAAACATGGGATTCCTGCATTTTCATGGGGAACAAAGGATAAAAATGTTGATTTGTTTGTTTCAACGATAATACATGATGAAAACGGTGGTGCGGACGCAATTAATCGCGTTTATACACGAATTGTCGGGGAATTCCACAATAATACCATTGCCATCACTATCCCGTTCATCGACGATGCATCCGTCGAAAACGCTATCAACTGCTGGTGTGTGGCGTTGCTGCTGAATGTGCCGAATGATGTCATCGCGAAACGGATGGCAAATCTCGAATCTGTGGAGATGCGAATGGAACTGAAAGCAGGTGTGCGTAATTGTCTGATTATCAACGATTCGTATAACAACGACAGAAACGCTCTCGCCATCGCCCTCGACTTCATGAACGCGCAGCATCACGATAACAAGGTGCTGATTCTTTCCGACATCCTGCAAAGCGAACTGAAAGAAGAAGACCTCTATAAATACATCGCGCAACTTATTGAAAACAAGGGCGTTGACACCTTTATCGGCATTGGTGAAGCAATTTGTCGAAACATGCAACAATGCCTGTCATTCCGAGCGCAGCGAGGAACCTCCTACTATTATCCGACAACGACCGATTTTCTCGCCAGCCACCCGATGAAAATGTTTGAGAATCAGATTGTTTTGCTTAAAGGTGCGCGTAGCTTCGAGTTTGAGCGTATCATGAAGGTTCTGCAGCAGAAATCTCATGAGACGGTGCTTGAAATCAATCTCGACAACCTTGTGAAAAACCTGAATTATTATCGCGGAAAGCTGAAAAAAGACACCAAGATGATGGTGATGGTCAAGGCTTTTGCTTACGGCAGCGGTAATTACGAGGTCTCAAATGCTCTCGCTTTCCATCATGTTGATTATCTTACTGTTGCGTATGCCGACGAAGGCGTGGAGCTGCGTAACAGAGGCATAAAACTGCCAATCATGGTGATGACGCCGGAGACCAACACTTTCGACACCATCATTCTTAACAATCTTGAGCCTGACATTTACAGTTTCCGTTGCCTGTCGCAGCTGGAAGACGCTATAAATCAATTGGATAAACCTCTTGACAAGCCTGTCGGTATTCATATCAAAGTGGATACAGGCATGCATCGCTTGGGATTCCTTCCTGATGAGATTGACGCGCTGATTGAGCGTGTGAAGTCCAATCCGAAGCTTAAAATCATGAGCGTTTTCTCGCATTTCGCTACAAGCGACATGCCAGAGGAAGATGATTTCGTGATGCATCAGATTAAACAGTTTGAGCTGATGAGCTCGAAGATTGTTGCGTCGTTCCCATACAAAATCATTCGTCATATTCTGAACACCGCTGGCATCTCGCGATTCACAGAGTATCAATATGATATGGTGCGCTTGGGCATCGGTGTTTACGGCGTTGCGATTTGCGACGAAGACCGAGGCAAGCTGCATAACGTGATGTCATTGAAGACGACAATCAAGCAGATTAAGGAATACGGACCAGGCGAGACCATCGGCTACGGTCGTCATGGAAAGATAACGAAACCTTCAAGAATAGCAGTAATTCCTATCGGTTATGCTGATGGACTGCGCCGTCAGCTTGGCAACGGAAAGGCATGTTTCTGGGTCAACGGCAAACCTGCACCAATCATCGGTAACATCTGCATGGACCTCACCATGATTGATGTCACCGGCATTGATTGTCTGGAGGACGACACAGCAGTGCTGTTCGATGACAACCATCCTATTGAGGTCATAGCGGAAGCCTGCGACACGATTCCATACGAAATCATGACACGAATCTCACAACGTGTTAAACGAATCTACGTAAAGGAATAACGTAGGGGCGAATCATTATTCGCCCTTACATTTTTTTCAATAAAATCAAATAAACCGGAAAATGGTCGCTGTATCCTCCCTGCCACACACCGCCTGCAAATGAACGCCACGGGTAGCCGTTGTAACGTCCGTCGTGTTGTTTCAGGAATTCCTTCGAGTGAACCATCGGTTTGTACATCTGGTATGTCGCGAACGGGTCGTTCTCGTCTTTGAGCAATGCAGGTGTTATGATACATTGGTCGAGGACGCCTTTCACGTCGCGGTAGTAGTTGGTGCCTTCGCCGTTTTTGTGCATCTTCCACATAGGGTTGAAGAAATCGTCGCCTTTCATATCCTCAACACGACCCTTGGCACGCAGTCCGTCGATGATGCTCTTATTAGTAGGATAGTCGTTGTAGTCGCCCATCATCACAATTTTCGCGTTAGGTTTTTCCGCAAGGATGGAGTCGGCGATATGACGGCAAAGGTGAGCGGCAGCCATACGTCCTGGAAGTGAGCGTTTCTCGCCGCCATAGCGTGAAGGCCAGTGCATCACGATGAAGCTGAACTCCTCATCGTCGAGGATGCCCGACACCACGAGCTGGTCGCGGGAGATGAAGTCTGGTTGGTTGGGAACCACCAAGCGGTATGATTTATGGTTTGTCACCCTGAAAAACTTCGGGTTGTAAAGCAAGGCCACGTCTACACCACGGCGGTCTGGCGAGTCGTAATGCACTATCTGGTAGTTGCGGTCGGCGATTTCAGGCTGTGCCACGAGGTCTTCGAGCACGGTGCGGTTCTCGATTTCTGAAACGCCAAGCACCCACAGCCCTTCAGGAGTGTTGAACTTGTCGTTCTTGTCGGTGCCTATCGTCGATATGGCATAAGCCATGTTGTGCAGTTTCGTCACGTATTTGTGAGTGTTCCATGCGTTTTTGCCTTCAGGAAGGAACTCTTCATCATTCTTGTTCGGGTCGTTGATTGTATCGTAAAGATTTTCAAGGTTGTAGAAACCCACAAGACCCATCTTATACTGCTGTTTGTTCTGTTGTGCAGCGATTGAAGTGATGAAAAACAACATCACAATAGCCAGAATGTTTAATCTTTTTGCCATGATTTAAAAATTTGGGTACAAAGTTATGTAAAAATTTTCAATTGCATTGGAAAAAGATTAATAATTAATTTTCACCTTATTTTAATTTAAATGGAAAAAGTTTCGTAAATTTGTGCGATTAAATTTTGTTAAATGAAAAAATATCTACTGTTAATTCTATCTGTCGCATTCAGCATTAATCTGATTGCGCAGGAGGTCGTTACTGACACAGTCAGTGATAACACCACAATGCCAACGATCATCATGATTGACACGGATTACGACGAGACCAACAGCTCGACTGACATCTCGAGTTTCTTGCAGTCGTCACGTGACGCCTTCAACAACATCGCGGCTTACAACCTTAGTTCGAGACGTTTCCGCGTCCGCGCCTACGACTCAAAATACACCGACGTGATGATAAACGGTGTGACGATGAATGACCCTGACGGCGGTCGTCCGTACTACTCCAACTGGGGAGGCTTGAACGATGTGATGCGCAACTCTGTCATCACTATGAACACGGGCATCACCTTTGAGAGCTTCGGCGGTCCAGGCGGCGTGACAGCCATCTCGACAAGAGCTAGCAACTACCGCAAACAGGCGTCGTTGAGCTACTCGTTCTCCAACCGTTCATACCAGCATCGTGTCATGGCGAGCTACGGCACGGGAATGATGGACAACGGATGGGCGTTCAGCGTCTCGATATCAGGACGTTACATCCCGATGAACAATTCACTGATGTGGCAGGAAGGCACTTGGTATGCAGGAACAAGCTATTTCCTCTCGGCTGAAAAGAGACTTAACGATAAACACTCTCTGGGATTCCTCGTGTTCGGCTCTCCATCGGAACGCGCCGCGTCGTCACCGGCAGTGCAGGAAGCCTTTGACCTCCTCGGCACCAACTACTACAACCCGAACTGGGGCTGGCAGACCGACAAAAACGGTAGCCGTTTCATGCGTAACGCGCGTGTGAGCTCATACCACCAGCCGATGTTCCAGCTGCAGCATTACTGGACTCCAAACGACAGACTGAAAATCAACACCACGGCATATTATTGGTTTGGCAAAGGCGGCTCCACTTCCCTGGAATGGGGTGAGGCGGCAGACCCGCGTCCGGACTACTACCGCAACCTCCCGAGCTATTACAAATACATGCTCGACCTTGGCAAGGACGGATATACTCTGGAAGGTTATGAAGAATATATGAAACAGTGGGTTGAAGACGAATCGCTGCACCAAATCAACTGGGATAACCTTTATGCGGCTAACTCGAGAAACCTCAAGACCATCAATAATGCTAACAACGGAGCAGGCACTATCCAAGGAATTTTCTCGAAATATATCATCGAGGAACGCCGTCAGGACAAGCAGCAATACGGTCTGGTGAGCAATTTCAAATATGATTTTAACCCAAATCTCCATCTCTATGGTGGTTTGAAGGCAGGTGTATCGAAGACACATTATTATAAACTTGTCGCAGACCTCCTTGGCGGTGAGTATTATCTTGACATCGACAAATACGCCGACGGCGAGGCGTTCGACATCTCCGACGAGCAGCAGGTGAACATCCGCAACAAGAATCATGTTGCTACAGTCGGCGACGTCATCGGCTACGACTACATCGCCAACGTCAACAAAGTGACGTTGTGGAGTGAGCTTACATACGTGAAGAGCCACTGGTCGACATTCTTGGGTCTCGAGGCTGATTACACACAGATGTACCGCACTGGTAACTTCGAGAACGGTCGTTTCCTTGGCGACCAGTCATACGGAGACTCAAAGAAACTCAACCAAGTCAACGGTAGCTTGAAAGCAGGTGGCAGCTACGCCATCAACGGACGTAACTACATCGTACTCAACGCTATGCTTAAGAGCCAGGCTCCTGAGTTCAGAAGCGTTTTCGTGGCACCACGTGTTCGTAACACTATCATCGACGATGTCGACAACGAGAAGATTTTCTCATTCGACCTCGGATATGAATACCGTTCACCATTCATGAAGGCACGTCTGAGCGCATACCGCACACAGTTCTACGACCTCACGTGGAACCGCTCGTTCTACTACGAGTCGACAGGTAAGTTCGTCAACTACATCATGAACGACATCAACCAGGTGTCACAGGGTATCGAGCTCGGCGCTGACATCAACATCACTCCGACCATCAGCGCACAGCTGGCAGGAACAATGGGCGAGCATTTCTATTCAAATCGTCCGAAAGTGTATGTCTATGAGGACAACAACGCCAACCCGATTTACGAGGGCGAGACCGTTTACCTTGAAAACTACTACGTAGGCGAGATGCCGCAGACAGCAGGTTCAGTCGGTTTGAAATACAACTCGCCGAAATACTGGTGGATCAGCGTCAACGCCAACTATTTCGCTGACTACTACCTCGCGGTGAACCCGACAAACCACGTGAAAGACGCATTCGAGGGACTTTATGATGAAGACTATCGCACGAAGATGCTTCTCGAACAGAAGAAACTCGACAACGCCTTCACCCTCGACCTCTACGCAGGCAAGTCATGGAACGTGAAAGGCTACTCGATTCTCCTGAACGTGAGCGTCAACAATGTGCTCAACAACAAGAACATCATTCTCTACGGTTATGAGCAGCTTCGTTCAGACTACGACGACCCGGAGCGTTTCCCAGAGAAATATTCATACCTCTATGGTCTAAATTATTTCATCAGTTTAACAGTCAGACACTAATTTGAAAGGAGAAATATCATGAAAAAACTCGCTATATTATTAATAGGTGTAACGCTGGTGCTTTTTGGTTGCAAGAAAAAAGACTTTGACCAGCCTGAAATCACTCATTTCCCTGACGGAAATGTCTGGACTGTCGGACAGATTCTCGACACTTTAACAATGGGAACATACCAGTTTGACAAGGAATGGAACAAAGACGCCATTGTCAAAGGCTATGTAATTGCTGACGAGACTGGTGGAAACATCTACCGCACTTTCTATCTGAGAGGCGAGGACGGCAGATGTATCGCTGTTTACAGAAAAGGCTCAAGCGATGGCGGAAGTGACAGTTACAATGTGAAAACCGGTGACTATATCGGCTATAAGCTCGAAGGCTCAATCGTTTCCGAATACAGCAATCTTCCGCAGATTCAGGTTCAGGAGCATGACGTTAACAAGCTTATCGTGATTTATGAAAGGAATTGCACCGACAAGGTGAAGCCAATCAACACGACTATTGAAAGAATCAATGCGGGCGAGCATCTTTGCGACCTCGTGAAGCTGAGCGACGTGCAGTTTGAACAATACGAAGGCTTGACATACGCTGACGGTCAGAGCAATACCAACAGAACTTTGGTGAGCTGTGACGGCAATTCGATTATTGTAAGAACAAGCGGTTATGCCAATTTTGCAGCCGAGCCGCTTCCTGAAGGAAGAGGAACATTTACAAGCATTGTGTCGTTATATAACACCACATGGCAGTTGCTTGTTCGTAACACTACTGATGTGAAATTGAATGAGGGCAGATGCGGTGAAGGCGGTGATTTGATGGATCTTCCTTATGGTCAGAGCTTCGCGTCGTCATTCGGAACATATACGACATATAGTGTTCTCGGCGACCAGGTCTGGACAATCGACCATAACACAGCCAAGATGACAGCCAAGGTCGGCAGTGACATCTTCGCAAATGAAGACTGGTTGCTTTCTTCACCAATCAACATGACTGGAGACAACGTCGTGATGAAGTTGGAATATCTTGCAAGATACTTCACCAACTTCTCATCAGAGCTTAATCTGATGGTTTCTGAAGACTATGAGTATGGTGAGGATCCTTCTGGTTACACTTGGACGAACATCCCTGTTGAATGGGAGAATGTGTCAGACTGGAACACCTTCCTCACACCGGAAATCGTACTTGACGAATACATCGGAAAGAATATCACAGTGGCTGTGAAATATGTGTCGCAGGCAGGTTCTTGCGGAACAATCGAAATCAAGTCAATAAAGGTTGAAAACGGCGTTCCAACACCGCCTCCTGCGGTGATTTTCAGTGAGCCGTTCAGCCAAGGCCAAGGTGAGTTTACGGTTCAGAATGTGTTCTTGTCACAGGGGTTAAGCTTCGTGTGGAAGTTCAACTCAGATTATGGAATGGTGGCGAGCGCATTCACCAACAATACAAGCTACCAGTCGGAAAGCTGGCTCATCTCGCCGGCAATCGACCTCAACGGTTATACATCGGCAGTCTTGTCATTCGACCATGCAGCAAATAAACTCAGCTCAGGCACACCAGCCCAGTACTATACCGTTTGGGTTTCAACGGATTATAATGAGGGCTTGCCAGAAACGGCAACATGGACTCCATTGGTAGTGCCGAACTATCCTCCAGGAAACAACTGGACCTTCGTCGCTTCAGGTGACATCGACATGAGCGCATATCTTGGCAATGACAATGTCCACTTCGCATTCAAATATACGAGCGAAGACGGAAATTCAGGCTCTTGGGAAATCAAGAATGTGTTGATTAAAGAATAAATTATTGATAATCAAAATATTAAAGAAATGTTAAAGTCAATAAGAAAATACGGTATATTGGTTCTTGTGGCTATGGTGGTTTTATCATCATGTATGGATAAGAACGCAAGAAAGAACAACTATCCTGTTCCAGGTGTCGATTTCACCCTTCCTGTTGGTCAGGTTTACACTATCGACACGCTTCTCACCATGTGGAAGCTTGAAGGCACGCACAAATTCACACAGGATGCCTCTGTTTATGGTGTAGTTATCGCTGACGAGACTTCGGGAAATCTCTACAAGGCTTCGTTCATCCAGGACGGCAACAACGCGATAGAGCTTTACATGAAGAGCACCAGCGGTTTGCGTATCGGCGACTCGGTGAGAGTGTATCTGAAAGGCGCAACATTGTCCGAATACAGCGGCACACCTCAGATTCAGGATCTCAACCCTAATAACATCACGATTCTGGCGAATAATATCAACATAGAGCCGGAAGAAATCAGCACTCTTGATGTCAACAGCAGCTACATCTGCCATTTGGTGAAATTCAATCATGTGGAGTTTGCTGCCGCCGACCGCAACAAAACCTACGCTCCAACTGACGCATACGGCCAGTTTATACTGAACCAGTATGATGAGAATTGCAATCTTGTCGATGGAAGCATCATAGTTAGAACAAGCAATTATGCAAGTTTCGCCAAGACCCAGCTTCCTCAGGGTAATGGCTCGATAGTCGGTATTCTCACTTATTACAGCACCGGAAGCGCATGGCAGTTCACAATCCGTTCGTTGTCTGAGGTTAACATGAACAACGACCCTTGCGAAGAAAACGTAATCGTAATCAATCCTGAAGGATCAGGAACACAAGACGACCCATATAACATTGCAGCGGCAATTATCAACCAAGGTGTTGAAGCTCAATGGATTAAGGGTTATATCGTCGGTTCTGCAAATATCGCCTCAGGAAATATTGAGAACGATTCGCAGATTTCATGGAATGCTCCATTCAATGATGCTGCCAATGCAGCCAATTTGATTCTCGCCGATAATCCGAACGAGAGAGACATCAACAACTGCGTGGTGGTTTATCTGCCGAGCAATGCCGCGTCAGGCATCCGTGAGATAAATCTGAAAGACCATCCTGGGAATCTTGGAAAGACTTTGAAGGTTAAAGGAAACCTGAAGACCTATCTTGGCAAACCAGGTATGAAGGATTCAAACGAATATTCGTTAAACTAATTGATATTTAAGGCGTTATGGCTGAAAACTTAGTAATCATCCCAACTTATAACGAGAAAGAGAATATTGAGAAAATCATCCGTTATGTTTTCAATCTCCCGATGACATTCCATATTTTGGTCATCGAGGACAACAGTCCGGATGGCACTGCTGACATTGTAAAACGTTTGATGCAGGAGTTTCCTGACAGGCTTTTCATTGAGGAGAGGAAGGGCAAACTCGGTCTCGGCACAGCTTACATCCATGGTTTCAAATGGGCGTTGGCACGTGACTATCAATATATTTTTGAGATGGATGCTGACTTTTCGCATAACCCTGACGACCTCATTCGTCTGCATGACGCCTGTGCCAACGGTGCCGACCTCGCTGTCGGTTCGCGTTACAAATGTGGCGTCAACGTGGTGAACTGGCCGATGGGAAGAGTCTTGATGTCGTATTACGCCTCAGCATACGTTCGTTTCGTGACTGGAATGAAAGTAAGAGACACCACCGCAGGCTTTGTTTGCTACACACGTAAAGTGTTGGAAACCATTGACTTTGATAGAATCAAATTTATTGGTTACGCCTTCCAGATTGAGATGAAATATACCGCATGGAAGCTCGGATTCAAGATTGATGAAGTGTCGATTATCTTCACCGACAGGCGCGAAGGTACCTCCAAGATGTCAGGCGGCATCTTCAGGGAAGCCATTTTCGGTGTCATCAACCTGAGATGGAGAGGCATGACGGGTAAAATAAAACCAAGACAAAAATAATGAGGTACATAATCAAAAACGCGACACTTGTCAACGAAGGGACGACCACGTTGGCAAGTGTCGTCATAAATGGGGATAAAATCGAAAAAATCATTTTTGGAAAAAATGATTTTTTCGAAGGAAATGTCATTGATGCCGAGGGATTATATCTAATCCCAGGAATCATTGACGAGCACGTGCATTTTCGTGAACCCGGATTGACGCAGAAGGCGGATATTTATACCGAGAGCCGTGCTGCCGTCGCAGGGGGCGTGACATCATTCATGGACATGCCGAACACCAGCCCGCAGACGACGACGCAGGATCTGTTGCAACAGAAATTCGACCTCGCAGCGGAGAAATCGGTGGCGAATTACTCGTTTTACCTCGGTGCAACCAACGAAAACATCGACGAGATAAAGAAAGTCGACCCGAAGAAGGTGTGCGGCATCAAACTGTTTATGGGCTCGAGCACCGGCAACATGCTGGTGAACGAAGATGACGCCTTGGTGCGTCTGTTCAACGAGTCGCCGTGCCTGATAGCAGCGCATTGCGAGGACGAGAAAATAATTCATGAAAACACGGTGTGCTGCAAGGACTTGGCATCAAAAGGCGAGGTTGTCGCCGATGCCGGAATACATCCTTTTGTGCGTACAACGGAGGCGTGCTACAAATCGACAGCGAAAGCCGTTGACATGGCGACTAAATTCGGTGCAAGATTGCACGTGATGCATATCTCCACGAAGTCAGAGCTAACTTTGTTCAGAAATGATATTCCATTGAAAGACAAAAAGATAACGGCAGAGACGTGTCCGCATTATCTCACGTTTTGCGACAAGGATTACGAGGAAAAAGGCTTTGCGATAAAATGCAATCCGGCAATCAAAATGGCTTCCGACAGGGCTGTTTTGCGCCAAGCGATAATCGACGGGCATATCGACACCATCGGGACCGACCACGCGCCGCATCTGTGGCACGAGAAGTTTACCGACGATTATTTTACAGCAAAATCGGGCTTCCCGTCAATACAAAACAGCCTCGACATGATGTTGAATCTGTATCATCAGGGTTTGATTTCACTGCCTCAAATCGTGAAACTGATGTGCCATAATCCTGCGGAGCTTTATCAAATCAAGGACAGGGGATTTATTCGCGAAGGCTATTACGCCGACCTTGTCTTAGTCGATTTGAGTCATGAAAGAGTTATCAAGAACGATGACATGCTTTACAAATGTGGTTGGACACCATACGACGGCATGACGGTGAAATCAAAGGTCACGCATACTTTCGTGAATGGCAAGCTCGTTTATCATGACGGAATTGTGGAAAACGAATCGAACGCAATGAAACTGGAATTTAGTCGTTAGAAAAACATGAAGAAAATATTAGTTGTTTTTTGCTTGATAATAGCTTTTGTGGCATGTAAGGAAGAGGTGAGACATGTCCAAAAGGTGGCATACACTTACGCGGAGACTGATATTCCATGGATAATTTATTACTATGATGTCGTTGGCAATGATTCAATATGGGTGGAGGAAAAATGGTTTCACGAGAATGGCAATCTCAGTCTTGAAGGTAAAATCGTTGATAATAAACGGGAAGGGCTGTTTAAAGGCTATTATCCTTCAGGAGAACTGATGAGCGTTGGCGAGTTTAAAAAAGGCAAAAGGGAAGGCAAGGGCAAGATTTATTATGAGAATGGCAAAGTGAATGTTGAGAATGAGTATCGCGACGGTAAACCTTACGGAGTTTGGAAATATTTTGATGAAGAAGGCAATTTGATGGACATAAAAGATTATTGATGTTATCAGTTTTTTCAGATGAAAACTACATGCGGCAGGCCATGAACGAGGCGAGAGCTGCCGCCGATGCCGACGAGGTGCCGGTGGGCGCTGTCGTAGTTGTTAACGACAAAATCATTGCAAGGGCGCACAATCAGGTGGAGCTGCTGACAGATGTCACGGCTCATGCCGAGATTCTCGCCATCACAGCTGCTTGTAACGCGCTTGGAACCAAATATTTGGATGACTGCACGCTTTATGTCACCTTGGAGCCTTGTGTGATGTGCGCGGGCGCGTTGGAGCACTGCCATATAAAAAAGGTCGTTTGGGCGTGCGACGACCCGAAAAACGGATTCCAGCGTTTCGGCAACCTCTTGCATCCGAAAACCGAAATAAAAAAAGGCATCCTCAAAGAAGAATGCCTTGAAATGCTTACAGATTTCTTTAAAAAGAAACGTTAGTCTTTTTTCACCATATCTCTGAAAAACCGCATAAGCAGACGCACGTGGATTCCGGTGCCGCCTGACGGTTTGTAATGTTCTGGTTTCTCAAGGAACGCTGTCCCTGCGATGTCGAAATGCACCCACGGATAGCCGGTGAAGTGCTCCAGGAACTTGCCCGCTGTGATGGCACCGCCGTATTTCCCGCCTATATTCTTGATATCGGCAAGGTCTGACTTTATCAGTTCGCCATATTCCTCAAACATCGGGAACTTGACGAGGCGTTCGTAGACGCGTTCGCCGACGGCTTCAAGCTGTCTGTATATTTCTTCCGCGTCGTGCTCCATCGCCACTGTTGCGACCGGACCGATGGCGTAGGACGCTGCTCCTGTCAGCGTCGCGAAGTCGAATACCATCATCGGGTCGTATTTCTTGGCGTAGGCGAGAGCGTCGGCGAGGATGAGACGACCTTCGGCGTCGGTGTTCAGAACCTCCACCGTGGTGCCGTCATACATCGTGATGATGTCGCCGGTGACGCGTGCGTTGCCGTCAATACGGTTGTCGGTGGCAGGCACGAGAGCGATGACGTGAACAGGCAGTTTAGCCTTCGCCACAGCATAAACGGTGCATGCCACCGTAGCGGCGCCCGACATGTCGTCTTTCATGTCGTTCATCACCGACGATGGCTTCAGGTTGTAGCCGCCAGTGTCAAAGACGATGCCTTTGCCAACCAAAACAATAGGTTTCTCATTGACAGGATTCTCAGGTTTCCATTCGAGAATCGTGAATGTCGGCTCGTCGATGCTTCCAGCGTTTACGGCGAGAAGACCGCCCATCTTCAGCGCTTCTATCTTCTTTTTATTGAAGACCTCAGCGTTTCCGCCCACTGAGCGCACTTTTTCGCTTATGAACTCGGCGAGTTTCTCGGCGTTGAGCTTATTGACAGGCTCGTTCACGAGGTCGCGTGCCATCAAAGTGGCTTCAACCGTGATGTTGAGCATCTCGACGCAGTCGTCGCAAGCTGTGCCTTCGAGGAAATAGATGGTTTTCAAGGTGTTAGCCTTAGCATCGGTCTTGTATTTGTTGAACTCGTAGTTGGCGAGCATCAAGCCTTCGGCTGTGCCCATTTTCACGCAACGTTTGCCGCCGATATTCTGAATCAGGACTTCTTTATATTTGTTGGCGTTCAGCCATTTGCATATCGAAGCGCCTTTTCTGCGGCATTGTTCCATGAATTTGTTCTCCGGTTCTTCGCTGTCAATGAAAAATATGTGATAACACTCTGTGTATCTGTTGATTACGACAGTTTTGCCCTTGTCGTCATCGTATGATTTCCTGACATGGTTCGCCTCGTCTTCACGAAGTCCGATTTTGTCAATATTCTCTATCGAATCCAAGATGAAAACCTTGGCGTTCACCTTGTCGTCATTTCTAAATTTTAATGTTGTCATGACAAAAATCCCTCCAAAACCCTCATGATTTTTTCTGTGGCACCGATTTTCTTTTCAACGTAGTTGTGGCATATTTTCGATGCTTTTTCATAGAACTCTTCGTCGTTGATGAACTTGTAAAATACGTTTTCAAGCTCGTGCTGGTTGTTTATCACAAACGCGCCTTTCAGTTTGACAAGGTCGACTGCCTCCTCAAAATCATGGTATTTCGGACCGAAGACAACAGGGACATCAAAGACAATGGCTTCCTGGATGTTGTGGATTCCGTCATAGAAACCTGCACCGATGTATGCGAATCGGGCGTATCTGTAAATCTTTGACAAGATGCCTATTTTGTTGATTACCAAAGTTTTGGATTTGATATTGTTGTCCAGGTTGGTATAAAGCTGATAGTCTTTAAGGTGCGACTCGATTTGTTTGATATGTGTGTCGGAAATGTCGTGCGGCACCATTATGAAGCAATAGTCGTCGGGCATCTCTTCGATGAACGGGTAAAGAAGTCGTTCGTCTGACGGCCAGCTGCTTCCTGCGATGATACATTTTCTGTCGCCGATAAACTCTTCGATATCAGGGAAACGTTGAGCCTGCTGTGCGATGGAATAAACCCTGTCGAAACGGGTGTCGCCAGCAATTGTCACGTTGTCGATGCCCATTTTGTCAAGGAGGTAGGCGGTCTCATTGTTTTGAGTGAAGAAAAATTTCACCTTGCGGAAATGCTTTCTGAACCATGAGCCCCAAGGTTTGAATAAATACTGGTTCGGACGCAACAGCGTTGAAATGTAAAACAGAGGTATGTGTCTGTCTTTCAATGCCGCAATGTAATTGAACCAGAACTCGTATTTGACGAAAAACGCCGCCTTGAATTTGAAGCTTTTCACGAAGCGTCTTGCGTTTTCCATTGTGTCTTGTGGCAGATACGCCACTTTATCAGCGAGTGGAAAGTCTTTTTTTACCTCATAACCTGAAGGTGAGAAGAAGGTGAGAAGAAGTTTGTATTGCGGATAGTCGCGTTTTAGCGCCTCGATGATAGGAAGTCCTTGCTCAAACTCGCCAAGTGACGACACGTGCATCCAAATCCATTTTTCGTTAGGGTTGTCTGATTTCAGTTTGTCCCATTGGTTTTTACGGCCGTCGCGCCATAATATTGCCTTTTTATTTCCAAAAAATGCAGCTATGAGGATCAATCCCGTATAGCATCTTACAAAAAAAGTGTATAATGTTCTCATGAGTCAAATTTAGTAGTAATAAAACTCTGCAGGTTTTCTCTTGTATGTCGGGATGTAGATTGCAGCTCTGATTCCAACATATTGGTCAATATAGAGATTGTTGTCTTTTTCCATCAGTTTGAAATCCCATTGGCGCAATGATTTTGTGTAAGCCTGAGTGAATTCAAGGGAAAGCGAGAAGTTGAAAATGCGCGAGTTGCTCAGGAAGATATAACCTATTTCTCCCGACCATGCGAATCCGCCGCGCATCCTGTCGTAGCCGTAAAGATAGTCGTCTGCCAATGCCGGTGGTGGCGAGGCGTATGAGCCGAACTCGCATCTGACTCTGTTGAACAAATATCCCAGCCCGCCTTGCACGAAGAAACCGCAGTTTGGATTTGGCGAAAGCACCGGGAAAATCTTTCCGACTCTTGCCTGGAAATGGGCTCCTCTCTCAAAAAGAGCGTAGCTTCCGTATATGCCGTCGCCAGTGATAATCTCACCGTTGTTGTCGAGGATGTCGCCAAAAAGCTCCTCCCTCGTGATGTTCACGTTGTTGCCGGAGATGAAATTGCCGTTGAAGCTGAAGAGCCAGTTGCTTTTCGACTTGTAAATGACGCTGCCACCGATGGTGTTGTTGTTGTCGTAAAGCACTTTTGTGTCCTTGCCAGGGAACTGATATGCGTATGTGACCTCAAACATCCATGTGTGAATAGGCTCGCTTTTTATGTCCTGCTGGGCATTTGCCAGAAATGGAGCTATCAGTAATATTGTGAAAATCAGACTTTTACACTTCATGAGCGAATCATTATTATTAACTGCAAATATACTAAACGTTTTGGTTTTTCGTTTATTATTTTTAAAAAATGTTTCTTTATTTAAAAAATAGTGCTAATTTTGCAAATTGAATATTAAAAATACAGGCTTTATGAAAAGAAAAAATAACGCTTATTTGTTGAATGTATTGGCTTTATTATGTGTTGTAACAATGGCTTTTGTTTCTTGCAAAGGCAAAGACCCGGATCCGGAGCCGCAACCGAATCCTTATCCTCCAACGGAGATTATTTCACCAGATCCGGAAGTGGGTGGCGTTTTGCCTGAGAGTGTCCTTCCAGACTCTTTGGTTTCGAGCGTAACACAATGGATTGATATCCCATCAGGTGAGAATCCTCCTGCGGTGACTGGTCGCTTCGTGTCGCATCCTCATGCTTTGCTTCATTCAACAATTGCTAACGACACAGTGCATTTTTATAATGACCGTTATGTGGCTTTTCTCAATTTTAAGACTGACAACGGCAAGCATATTGTGGATTTTTACGGTAAACAATGGGATGACGAAGAAGAAGACTATTATGAGGAAGTGAGAAGAAAAATCAATGTGGTTGGAAATGGAGATGAGTTCGCATGTTATTATCTTACAAAGGCTTATCCTAACGGATATTATGCAGAGCAATCGACGATTTTCACTGGAAGATGGGACGTTGAAGGCGGCACTCCATGTGTTCGCGATTTCAAGGTGGCTGTGATTTTGCTTGAGACGAGCGGCAACCCTGACCTTGCTCCAGTCAATTCGTTCCGCGTCCTCGGCGACTACGACGGCATATCGCAAGACACCGCTTGGATGGGCAAGAGAGACTGGCTTGATGAGGATATTATTGTGTCGGGAGAGGACGCGTTCAAAATGTTCAGAAAACACTAAAATGTCAGAAGAAAAGATAATTTCACAGGCAGTTTTACCTAATGGAATAAAGATAATTCACCGGCACCGCGCTGGTGAATTGTCGCATCTGGCGCTCATGGTCAACGCGGGAATGCGCGATGAGAAAGAAAACGAGAACGGCCTCGCCCATTTCATTGAGCACATGGCTTTTAAAGGCACCAAACGCCGCAAGGCTTATCATATCTTGAGCTGCCTCGAAAACGTCGGCGGCGACCTTAACGCGTTCACTACCAAGGAGGAAACATGCATACACGCATCGTTTCTCAAAGAACATATCAACAAGGCGATGGACCTTTTCGCTGATGTCATGTTCAACAGCACTTTTCCGGAAAACGAGATGGAAAAGGAGAAAGAAGTCATCCTCGACGAGATAAACTCATACCGCGATTCGCCTGCCGATGAGATTTACGACGAGTTTGAGAATCTTCTTTACAGCGGTCATCAGCTGGGACGGAACATATTGGGAACCATTGACTTGGTGAGCAGTTATACCCGCAACGACATCGTGAAGTTCCAAAAACAGCATTACGCTCCTGACAGGATGGTGCTGGCGTGTATCGGGAATATTTCTTTTGAAGAGTTCTCAAAGCTCGCATACAAGTATTTCGCTGATTATCAAGGTGATGCAATCCCTTACGAGAGGATTCCGTTTGTCCCTAACCCGACGGCTTCAAGGACTGAGGTGCGCAACAACCATCTGACGCACGTCATTATGGGCGGGCTCGCTTATCATTACAATGACAGCAGGAAATTGAAAATGATTCTTTTGAATAATATTCTTGGCGGTCCTGCTATGAATTCAAGGCTTAATCTCAACATCCGTGAGAAATATGGCTTTGCGTATACCATTGAGTCTCAATATAATGCGTATTCAGATACTGGTAATTACACTGTCTATATAGGTGTTGATCCGCATTCGCAGGAACGTTCAGTGGAGTTGGTTTACAAGGAGCTGAACAAGCTTATGACCCAGAAACTCGGCACTTTGCAGCTTTCGAACGCCAAGAAACAGCTGATAGGGCAGGTGGCGTTGAGCAACGAGTCGGGAATGAACGACCTTCTCGGTATGGTTAGGGCAGGTTTTTATGAAGAGCATATTGAGACTTTGCCTGAAACTATCGCGAAACTGGAAAAGATAACATCATCCGACCTTCTTGAGGTGGCGAATGAAGTTTATGACAGGGAAAAAGTTAACCTGTTGATATTCAGGAGTGTGGAATAATATTTTAGAATTCCTTTTTTCTTAATTCGAAGTTAGAGCCAAGATAATGGCTGCGCACGACGGGGTCACTGGCGAGTTCTTCTGGCGTGCCTGCTTTTAGAAGCTGACCTTCAAAAACGAGATAGGCGCGGTCGGTGATTGACAGCGTCTCGTTGGCGTTGTGGTCGGTGATGAGCACGCCGATGTTCTTTGTCTTGAGTTTTGCCACCACGCGCTGGATGTCTTCTACGGCGATAGGGTCGACGCCGGCGAAAGGCTCGTCGAGGAGGATGAATTTCGGGTCGATGGCAAGGGCGCGTGCTATCTCGCAGCGACGGCGCTCACCGCCTGAGAGCTGTATGCCTTTGCTCTTGCGGATGTGCTGCAGTCCGAACTCGTCGAGAAGCGACTCGAGCTTTGCGGCACGCTGCTCCTTCGTGAAGTCTTTCTTGAACTGCATCACCGAATATATGTTGTCCTCCACCGACATCTGGCGGAACACCGACGCTTCTTGTGCCAGATAGCCGATGCCGAGCTGGGCGCGTTTGTACATGGGGAATTTCGTAATCTCATTGTTATCAAGGTAGACATGACCTGAGAAAGGCTTGATGAGACCCACAATCATGTAAAACGTGGTCGTCTTGCCGGCACCGTTAGGTCCCAAAAGTCCGACTATCTCGCCTTGGTTCACCTCGATGCTCACGCCTTTGACGACGGTGCGCTGTTTGTATTTCTTTACTAATGTGTCGGTTCTGAGTAACATTATAAAATTCCTTCCTTGATAATGTCGTGAATATGAATCATCCCCACGTATTTGTCGTTTTCCATCACTGGAAGCACTGATATCTCCTTGCTTTGCATGATGTTGAGCGCGTCGGCGACGTGTGCCGTTTTCTCTATCGTGGTTGGGTTTTTCGTCATTATTTCGTTGACGTGCACGGCTTCGATGTTGGGATGGCGCATGAGCATACGTCGCAGGTCGCCGTCGGTGACGATGCCCACGAGGTGGTTGTTGTCAATCACTGCGGCTGCGCCGAGCATCTTCTCTGAAATCTCGATGATGGCTTGAGTCATAATGTCGTCAGGTTTCACCAGTGGCAGTCCGTTTTTGACGCAGATGTCGCCGACGGTGAGGTAGAGGCGTTTGCCGAGTGAGCCGCCAGGATGGAACTTGGCGAAGTCTTCCGCGGTGAAGCCGCGCATTTTCAGTAACGCCACCGCCATGGCGTCGCCCATCACGAGTTGGGCTGTGGTGCTGCTTGTCGGGGCGAGGTTGTTTGGACAAGCTTCGCGAGGCACTGTGGTGTCAAGCACGTAGTCCGCCTGACTCGCCAGATATGATTTCCTGTTGCCGACTATGGCGACAAGTCTGTTTTTCCTTATTTTTATTAAAGGTATGAGGACTTTGATTTCAGGCGTTTCGCCACTTTTCGACACCGCAATCACCACGTCGTTGTCGCGAATGATGCCGAGGTCGCCGTGTATCGCGTCGGCGGCGTGCATGAAGACAGCAGTGGTGCCGGTCGAATTGAGCGTCGCGACGATTTTTTGCGCTATATTTGCACTTTTTCCAATGCCGGTGACAATGACATTGCCCTTCGAATTATATATTAATTCGACCACTTTTTCGAAATCATCGGTGAGAAGCTCCTTTAATCCTAAAATGGAATTTGCTTCATTATCAATGACTTGTAGTGCAATATCGCGTAAATTTTCCATCATCAAAAATTTTTTTAAAATTTTCTTGTTTATTTAAAACTAAAAGTTATAACTTTGTAAAAATAACGATGCAAAGATAAGGATTATTTTTAAATGCGTTAACTATGGCAAAAATTGATGAAAAAAGTTTATATGATTTGTTGAAGAATGTCTTTGGATTTGACCAGTTCAAAGGCAATCAGAAAGCCATCATCAAGAGCATCCTCTCAGGCAACAACACCTTTGTTCTCATGCCTACGGGTGGTGGTAAGTCATTGTGCTATCAGCTGCCAGCCCTGATAAGTGAGGGGACAACAATAGTGGTTTCACCTCTTATTGCCTTGATGAAGAACCAGGTTGACATGCTTCGGAACTTCGGCACCGACACCGGCATCGCCCATGTGATGAACTCGTCGCTGTCGAAAGCGGAGCTGATGCAGGTGCGCGAAGACCTTGTCAGCAAGAAGACGAAGCTGCTGTACGTGGCTCCTGAATCGTTGACGAAAGAGGAGACGCTGGAGTTCTTGCGCGGACTGGATATTTCATTTTTCGCCATCGACGAGGCGCACTGTATATCGGAGTGGGGTCATGACTTCCGTCCGGAATACCGCCGTCTGCGTCCGATTATCAATGCCATCAATCCTAAACTGCCGGTCATAGCTCTCACCGCCACAGCAACGGTGAAGGTGCAGAACGACATCATGAAGAACCTTGAAATCACCGATGCGAAGATTTTCAAGTCGTCGTTCGACCGCCCGAATCTTTATTACGAGGTAAGACCTAAGACAAAAGATGTCGTAAAAGACATTATCAAATATATAAAAAACAATCCGGGAAAATCGGGAATCGTTTACACCCTTAGCCGTAAGAAGGTTGAGGAACTCGCAGAGACTCTTCAAGTTAACGGAATCAAGGCGTTGCCATACCATGCCGGTCTCGACAGCCAGACGCGTAAGGAAAACCAGGACAAGTTCCTCATGGAGGAAGTTGACGTTATTGTGGCGACGATAGCTTTCGGAATGGGTATCGACAAGCCTGACGTGCGTTTCGTGATACACCACGACATCCCTAAGAGCCTTGAAGGCTACTATCAGGAGACGGGACGTGCCGGTCGTGACGGCGGCGAAGGCAATTGCATCGCGTTTTATGATTATGAAGATATTCATAAGCTTGAGAAATTCAATAAAGGCAAGAATGTCGCCGAGCAGGAGATTGCGCGCGAGCTTCTCAACGAGACGGTGACATACGCCGAATCGCCGGTGTGCCGCCACAAGCTGCTGCTGCATTATTTCGGCGAGGAATACGACAAGGAGAACTGCGGCGCTTGCGACAACTGCCTCAACCCGAAGGTGCGTTTCGACGGACAGGAGGATATAAAACTCGTCATCGAGGCGGTCTTGGCAACCAAACAGCTGTTCAAAACCAAGCATATCTCGGAGCTTCTTGCAGGCAAGGAGACTGGCGACATCAAGACGGCAAAGCATGATACAAGCGAGTATTTTGGTGCCGGTGACGACCATGATGAGAAATATTGGACTTCGATAATTCGTCAAGCCCTTGTAAATAAATTACTTACAAAGGATATTGACAACTACGGTATTTTGAAAGTGCCGAAAGAAGGCAAGGACTTCCTGAAGAAACCTTATCCGGTGATGGTCGCCATGGATCATGATTACGACAAGGGTGATGAGGATGATTTTGATGAGGAAAGAGTGGCTCTCTCGAAGGATTCTGGCACCGACAAGACGCTGTTCTCGATGCTGAAAGACCTTCGCAAGACTATCGCCAAGAAGAAAAACCTGCCTCCGTTTGTGATTTTCCAAGACCCGTCGCTGGAAGACATGGCGATTCAGTATCCTATCACGATGGAAGAGCTGACGCAGATTGCCGGCGTTGGTGCAGGAAAGGCGCAGAAATTCGGTCAGCCGTTTATCGAGCTTATCAAAGAATACGTCGAGGAAAACGACATCACACGTCCGAATGATATGGTCGTGAAGTCGGTTGTCAATAAATCGGCATTGAAAATCAGCATCATACAAAATATTGACAAGGAAATTCCACTTGAAGACATTGCTTATTCGAAGAATCTTGAATTTGACGAGCTTCTGACTGAAATTGAGAGCATCGTGGCAAGCGGAACGCATCTCGATATAAGCTATTACACCCGCGACAACATCGACGAATACCATCAGGAGGACATCATCCAGTACTTCAAAGAGGCTGAGTCCGACGACCTTGAGACGGCGATGAAGACCCTTGGCGAGAATGAATATGAAGAGGAAGAGGTGCGACTGATGAGGATTCAGTTCTTGTCTGAAGTTGGAAATTAATGAAAAAGTCGTTTCTTTTATTGTTTGTAATTTGCTTCTTTTTCAGCTGCAGTAGCGTGGAAGAGAGGCAAGCGCCCGAAGTGCTTCTCACTGAGCCTCAATTAGTTGACGTTATGACCGACGTTTATATCATGGAGGGAATCATCAGCTATAAGAAGAATGTGAATCAGAAAACGACGATTTATAAAACTGAGGGCTACGACACGCTTTTTTCACACTACGGCATCACCGATTCTCTTTTTAAAGAAAACCTGAGATATTACAACGACGTTGATCCTCAATTACTTATTAGGGTCATGGATTCGGTGGAGGCACGTTTGCTGCTGCTAAAGAATTAGTGAAAATGTTCGTACACTATCTTTGCTTTGGCTTGACCGATTATCTCGCTAAGCCTTTGTAAATCAGCTTCTTTAATGTTTTTAACTGATTTCAGTTCGAGAAGAAGTTTCTCGGCTGTGGTTTTTCCTATTCCTTTGATGTCGTTGAGTTCAGAGTGTACGAATCCTTTTTCAAACTTTTTGCGGTGGAAACTTATTGCGAAGCGGTGTACTTCTTCCTGAATGTTGGCAAGCAGCCTGAAAACCTCTGAGTTAGGCTTGATTTGCACCGTTTTGGGAGGGAAACCAAATAAAAGTTCGTTAGTGCGGTGACTGTCGTTTTTTGCCAAACCCGCAATAGGAATTTCGAGATGCAGCTCATCTTCAATCACTTGACGAACGGCCTCCATCTGACCTTTGCCGCCGTCGGTGATGATAAGGTTTGGCAGTTCTTTGCCTTCTTCCACAAGGCGTGAATAACGGCGGCGCACCACCTCGCGCATCGAGGCGTAGTCGTCGGGACCTTCCACCGTCTTGATGTTGAAGTGACGATAGCCGGCTTTGTTTGGCTTGCCGTTGACGAACTGCACCATGCCAGCCACAGCGTAGTCACCTTGGAAGTTGGAGTTGTCGAAACATTCAATGACTGCTGGTGGTTCGGGAAGATGCAAGTCTTTTTGAAGCTCCGTCAAAATACGTTTTGAATGACGCTCGGGGTCGACGAGTGAACGTAATTTCTCGGTCTCGGCGCGATATTGCTTCGCGTTTCGTGTTGACAGTGCCAAAATCTCGAATTTCTCACCTTTTTTCGGGATGGTGAACTTCACGTTTTCAAGTTCCATTTCGAGTTTAATCGGCACGATTATCTCTTTGACAAAACTCTCGAATCTTTGGCGTAACTCGATGATTGCCAACGATAAAAGCTCTTCTGGTGTTTCTTCAAGACGACGTTTCATCTCAATTGAGAACGATTGTATTATCGCTCCCTGGATGATGCGCATGTAATTGACGTAGAATGAGTTGTCTGCATCGTCGAAAGAGAAAACCTCCATGTCATGTAGAGTGTTGCTACTCACGATGGAACGTGCGTGATAGTTTTCGAGAAGGTCGTATTTCTGTTTTACAAGCTGTGCCTGCTCAAATTCGAGACGCGAGGCATGGTCCATCATCTGCGTCTTCAAGTCCTTCAAAACACCCGAGATGCTACCTTTGATGACTTCTTTTACATTGAAAATCATGGAGTTGTAATCGTCTTCGGAGATGAGATTGGCGCAAGGTGCCTTGCAGTTTCCGATATGATATGCGAGGCACGGACGGTTGAGAAAATGTTTGCAGGTTCTTAGAGGATAAACCTGTTTCAGAATGTCAAGAAGCGTTCGGGCAGTCATCACGGAAGGGTAGGGACCATAATAAAGCGAGCCGTCGTTGACCTTTTTGCGGGTGAGGAAAACACGCGGGAAACGCTCGTTTTTAATGCAAATCCAAGGATAGGTCTTGTCGTCCTTGAGCATGATGTTGTATCGCGGCTTGTATTGCTTGATGAAGTTGTTTTCAAGCAGGAACGCCTCCGCCTCGCTGCCAACGACCGTAAAGCGGATGTCGGCGATTTTGCTCACGAGAAGGCGTGTCTTGCCCGTTTGTTCCTTGTTGAAGTAGCTTGAAACTCTGCGTTTTAGGTTCTTTGCCTTGCCGACATAAATAATCTCGCCAGAATCGTCAAAATACTGGTAAACTCCCGGAGAAGTCGGGATGGTTTTTAATATCGAGGTTATCTTTTCGGAAACAGACATTTTTTAGTTATTCAGTTGTTCAGTTGTTCAGTTAGTCAGTTTAACTGAACAACTGACTAACTGATTAACTGACTAACTATTTAAAAGTGTTTAAATCCTTGAGCTTCAATCGGAATCTGATGATTATCGGGCGTTATGAGGTTGGCTTGGCCTTCGTCGGCGGTCATGTAGCCGATGATGCGGACGTCGTCCATGTCTTTTACTTTTTCGTAGTCGCTTTGCGCGATTGTGAACAGCAGTTCGTAGTCTTCACCGCCGTTGAGAGCTGCGATGCTTGGCACGATGTTGAAGTCCTTCGCCGTCTGTATCGTCTTCTGGTTCATCGGGATACGGTCTTCGTATACGTTGCATCCCACCTTTGACTCTTTGCAGAGATGCAGCACTTCTGACGCAAGTCCGTCGGAAATGTCAATCATTGAAGTCGGTTTCACCTTTATTTCTTTGAGTTTTTCAATGATGTCGCGACGAGCTTCAGGTTTCAGCTGACGTTCCAAGATATAATCGTATCCTGCAAATTCAGGTTGCATGTTCGGGTCGGCCATGAAAGCGGCTTTTTCACGTTCGAGGATAAGCAAACCAGTGTAAGCTGCACCGAGGTTTCCGCTCACGCAAAGCAAGTCGTTCGGTTTTGCGCCGCAACGATAGACAATGTCTTCTTTTTTAGCTTTACCAATCACCGTCACCGAGATGAAAAGTCCTGATTTTGAGGCAGTTGTGTCACCACCGACGAGGTCGACGTGATAGCGGTCGCAGGCGAGGCGTATTCCGCGGTAAATCTCTTCAATAGCCTCGACGGAATATTTGCTGCTGATGCCGAGTCCGACCACGATTTGTGTCGGGATGCCGTTCATAGCATAAATATCCGAGAAATTGACAACTGCTGCCTTGTAGCCGAGATGTTTCAACGGACAATATGTCATGTCGAAGTGAACGCCTTCGCAGAGAATGTCAACGGAGACAAGCGTCTGTTCGTCTTTGTTGTCGATGACTGCAGCGTCGTCGCCGACGGCTTTGAGTGTCGAGTCGTTGTAAATCTTGACATTTTGCACGAGTTTGTCGATGAGCGCGAACTCGCCGAGTTCCGAGAGGTTGGTGATGTTTTCCTTTTCTGCCATATCCTGAATGAAATTTTATGCAAAAATAATATTTTTTTAGGCAGAAACCAAAAAAAATGTAGGGGCGAATAATGATTCGCCCCTACACGATTCCTATTTGTCAATTCTCAATTATAGGACGTCGATGTTCTTTGATATTTTCATCTCTGTCTTTGTCTTCTTCGGCAAAACAACGGTCAGGATGCCGTGTTCGACCTTAGCTGAGATCTTCTCGCGATCCACATCGTCTGGCAGAGAGTAGTTCTGTTCGTAGTTTGCGTATGAGAACTCGCGGCGCAGATAATGATGTTTGCGGTCTTCGTCTTTGTGTTCTGTCTTGTTTTCGATGGCGATGTTCAAATTACCGTCTTCGTTGATGTTCACGCGGCAAAACTCTTTTCTGATGCCAGGGGCTGCAAGCTCCATTGTGTAGGCCTTCTCGTCCTCTTTCACGTTCACTGCCGGTGCTGTTGTATTGGCACGAGGCATTAAATCATTGTCAAAGAATTCGTCAAATACTGTTGGGAACCAACTGTTTTTAAATACTGGTAACATAATTTATACCTCCAAAATTTTGTTAAACAAATTGTTAATTTGATCGCCTTTGCTTTCGCATCGGCTTTCGACATGGTATTGTACAAAATGCGTGCCGAAGGGTGTTTTGTGACAAAATGGCATAAAAAGCGACAAGTTGTCACTATGGCATTTAAAATGATATAAAAGAAAATCCCAACCGATTGATTTGTAACCGATTGGGATGATTGATTGTGCTCCCACTAGGACTTGAACCTAGGACCAACTGATTATGAGTCAGCTACTCTAACCGACTGAGCTATAGGAGCTGGAAAAATTTCCGGCTGCAAAATTACAAAATTTTTTAAATGTTAGAATAATTTTTGCAAAATTATTTATAAATGTGATACTCACTTTGTGAGTAATGTAATGCTCCCTGCGGTCGCAATGTGGTCGTTACGCTCCAATGTGTGGACTGCGTCCAATGGGCGAAGCCCGCACATTCTGCGAAGCAGCATATTTGCCGAAGGCAACACATTCCACGAAGTGGCATATTAATAGTAGTGCTCAATTTCATCGAGAATCTCTGTCACTTCCGCTACTGTCGGCACTTCCATTAACTTCATTTTGAACTGTTTGAAGTTCGGAAACCCTTTGAAGTACAAGCCCCAGTGTTTTCGCATCTCAATTACGGCGTAGTGTTCGTCTTTGTAGTTTAACGAGTCGTTGAGGTGCATTTTCGCCACTTTAACACGTTCTTCGACGGAAGGTTTCTCGTCTTCGATACCCTTTTCAAGATAATCGTGAATCTCCTTGAAAATCCAGGGGTTTCCGTAGGTGGCGCGACCGATCATGAGACCATCTACGCCGAAGGTGTCTTTGAAATATTTCGCTGATTTGCCATCAACCACGTCGCCGTTTCCGATGATTGGAATAGTCATGCGAGGGTTGTTTTTCACTGCTCCGATGAGCGTCCAGTCGGCTGGCTCGCCCCATTTGGTGGTGCGAAGTCGTCCGTGGATGGTAAGCGCCTGAATGCCAACGTCTTGAAGTCGTTCGGCGATTTCAACTATGTCTTTATGCTCGCTGTCGTAACCCAATCGTGTCTTCACTGTGACAGGCGTTTTTACTGCTTTCACCACGGCTTCGGTGATGGCGACCATCTTCGGAATATCGTTCATGATTCCTGAGCCAGCACCTTTCGATGCCACTTTTTTCACAGGACATCCGAAGTTGATGTCGATGATGTCTGGGTTATAACGCTCGGCATATTGCGCCGCCTCAACCATTGGTTGCACCGCGTTTCCGAAGATCTGCACTCCAAACGGTTGCTCGCTTTCTGTGTATCGTAACTTGTTGATGCTCTTGACCGCATCGCGAATAAGACCATCCGACGAAATGAACTCGGAGTAAACGATGTCGGCGCCGTACATTTTGCACACATGCCTAAACGGCGGGTCGGTGACACCCTCCATTGGTGCCAGAAGCAACGGATAATGGTCGAAAGAAAGATTCGCGATTTTCATGCTGCAAAGTTACAAAAAAGACATTAGACCTTAAAAATAATTTCAATGATATGCAAAGAGACGGCCAGATGACCGTCTCTTCTTGATGTTATTCAATCAAGAATAAATTTAAGTATTATTTCTTCCCGACTTTGGTCTTTGCCGTGGCTAAAATCGACTCCCAGTTGTAGTTGCGAATCAAACCTGTGACGGTGGAGTATGTCATCAGGAACGCACTCGTGATGGCTGCGACGAATATCGCTCCAATTAACAATAAAATTTTCATCATCATGATAAAATAGTTATCCGTATTTTCTTCGCTTCTTGTCTCCGTGCGACCATTGGAATAGGTGTATTTGACCAAAACGTCAGGTAGGAACTGCATCCCGACGCCTGCCGAGAACATTCCCGCCGCCAACGCATATCCGATTTTCTTGATGCCTCCGAGAATCTTCGACTCTAAACGATGTCGTGTCTCCATCCAGCCGTATGGACGGTCGGCGATGATATATAAAGGTATCATTATGATGAACACCCAGATCCAGAATGTGTATTTGCGAGCCTCTTTTCTGTAGCGCTTGTAGATTTTTTTACAATCCTGTTCCGCCATTTTCTTGATCTCTTTGAATTCGAGTTTTGAATACTCTTCTCCATCTTTTTTAAATCCTTCGGCGTTTTCCTCGTATGACTTCATCTCTTTGGTCAACCGTTTTTTCTTGTCTTTTGATTTTACAGTGTCCAATTGACCTTTGATTTCATCAATTCTATTCAAATCATAGTTGTAACTGCTCTTTTGTCTTCCGACGATGGCGGCTTTGTACACATTTGCTGACTTGAAACGGAAATCTTCTACGCTGGAGTAATAACGCGCTTGTGTGTTTTCCCAAGTTATCGTTGTGTCCTGCTCAACCCAATTGTCAATTTTATTGACTATCGCTTTCCATTTCATTGCTTGTTCGCGCGGATAAGTCCTGAAATGATTCAATACGAACAATCCCAGAATCACACCTAAAATGACAATCCATGAGAAGTTGAAATGGCGTTTCTTCGACCAGTCGATGATGTAGCGAAGCTCGCCGATTTGGTTGTTAAGAGGCTCGTCGTTGTGGTCTTGGATTTTTTCCTCCGCCTCGTTGAGCAGACGTTCCATCTCCAGAGTCTCTTCCAAACTGACCGGATAAACGTCGTCGATAGGCACCTCGTTGCCTTTTTTGTCTCTCTTTGAGATGTGCGAAGAAGTGGTCATAGCCTGCCATAAAAGGTCGTAGGCTGCGCTGTTGTCCTTACTCGCTTCTTCCTGTTTTTTCACGTCGTCTGGTGAAAACGACAGATAGCCCTGCTGACAAGCCTTGTCGCCAGTGGGTTTTTCGTTTTTTTTCTTGCTAAAAAGTCCCATTTTTTAAATTATTGAATATGATACCCAAAATTCCTGATTATTTATTTAATTGACCTTTCGTTGTGTAAAAAGTGCTCTGCATTGCGTAAAAAAATAGGTGGTGACAAGTTAGCAAAGCGTAAAAATCAGGTTGCAATACGTAAAAAAATGGCATCTGATGATAAAAATTTTGGAAAAACTATGTGGAAAAAGTTTAATTTTGCAAATATGAATAGTGAGTCGTTGTATATCGCATTGCTTTGTTTTGTCTCTGGCATAGCGCAATTCGCCCTGATGGGGTGCGGAATATATATGCTCCGTCATCATTCCACCTACCAGTTCCAAAAGGTTTTCGCGATAACCTTGTTTCTGCACTCTATCGGATTTTTCAACAATTTTCTGGTGGTGGCTTGCGGCGATTTGTCGTGTGCCGATTATCTCAATACACTGTTTCTGTTATTCGACTATGTGATTGTGGGAGGCTACATCGCTTTTGGCATCTCGTTGGTGTTTCCCAATCGCTATAAATTGTCGCAACTGCTTATAGTTGAAATCCCATATGTCGTGGCTATGGCGTTGTTTGCCATCACCGGAAGTCCTAAAATATTTCTTGCCACGCAGATTTTCACCTTGGTAACTTGCTTGATTATCATGGTGTATTTGCAGTTTTCCATCAAAAAATACACCGATATGCTTAACAACAATGTGAGCAACTTGGAGTATTTCGATCTTCGTTGGAGTAACATATTGGTTACATTATTTTTTGTTTACCAACTGTTATGGTATGCCGATAGCCTGTCGCAGCAAGATTGGTTCGACGGGCAGGAAGGCGGTTACAGCTTGATTTTTGACTCGGTTTATTGCCTCATTTCCATTGCTATTGTGCTGTATGTCATGCATAAAATCATCACCCAGAAGGTGTTTGTCTTGATAAATCAGGTGGAAAAGGAGCCGGTGGACGCTTATTATAAAACCTTGTTTGCCAAAGACATTGAACAAATGATTCGTGAAAAGCAATATTATCGCGACAGCACGCTGACATTGCAGAAGTTGGCGCAACAGTTGGGCACAAACCGACAGTACATGAGCAACTACATCAACCGAGAGCGCAATAAGACTTTTTACGAGTACATAAATGATTTCCGCTTGGAAGAGGCGAAGGTTATTCTGGAAAGCAAGAACTCTGAAAGCCAACAATCCATGGAGGACATTGCCGCTATGGTAGGCTTCAACTCATACTCCACATTTTTGCGCTCGTTTAAGAGCAAGTACGGAAAGACACCATCGAAGTATCTATTTGAGAGGAGTGTTGGGGTTTAAAAGCCATAAGGCTGTTGTTCTTCAGCAACTTTGAGACATTCTTTATTGGCAAAATCATATTGCTTTCGAGCTACCATTATAATATCTTCACCAAGAGCTGAGCTTATGTGTGAAATAGTGCTTATCGTGAAATTATGTCTCCCGGTAAGCCATTTGCTTATCTCCGATTCTCGTTTGCCAAGTTTGTTGGCCAAATCACGACGTGTCATGCCTTTTTGTTTCAACACATCCACAATACGCTCGGCAATAGCAAACGACAGCTCGAATTCAGCTATCCTGTCTTCAGGAATAGCAGCCAAACACTCTCTGAATAACTTATTCTGTATCATATCTCAAACACTGTTTTGTCAATTCCGGTAATTATATTGTTCTCAACTTTCACATTGCCTGATTTTCTTGCTTCTTTCAACAATTTGTCAAACTTCTGTAGGTCTAATACATAGCCGCTCAGTTTTTCATCTTCTTGATATGTCCTTGTCGTTTTTTCTCCGCCATTGCCTAAAATCAGTATTTGGTCGGAGATCCTAAGACAATACAACCTCAAACTTCTCGAATCAATTGATAATGCACAAAGATTGTCATTCATTTTACCTTCAGTTCTGAAAAACCTTTCCAAGGCACCTTGTTCAATAATCTTTTTCAAAGCGAAAATAATTGTCTGAAAATCCTTGTTCAACCTTGCATTGTCCTTAAATTCCGCAAGAAATCTTTCAAATTCGCTTTTGTCATTTTCTTCAAAACAAATAGAATACAAACAGACTATTTCGTTTTGTTCAATTGTTTTTAATGTCATTTTTTTAGTCATAGCTTCACAAATTTTAGTTTGCAAATATACAAATAATTTTCACAACTTCACTTAAAAGTGAAATATTTTATATAAAATAATCCTAAACCTGAAACGTTTTTCGTTTCGGTTCTTGCTGCAAAGATACAAAAATCTGGATGAGTTCATATGTTTGACATGAAGAAATTTTTCGTACTTTTGCATCCGTGAAAGAAAACCCTATTTCATATTATAAAGACGATGCCCGAATCCAGCAACTCATTGATTATCTCAATGATAAGAAGAGCGTGTTTTGCAAGGGAATCGTCGGTTCAGCAAAGGCTTTTGCTGTGGCGAGTGCGTTTGAAAAGCTCGGCGGACAGCATTTTGTGGTGTGTCCCGACAAGGAGAGCGCGGCTTATTTCTATAACGACCTTGAGAATATCTTCGGCGAACGTGAGCAGGATTACGCTAAAAAAATGATTCTGTTCTATCCAACCTCGTACAAACGTCCGTATGAGCCCGAGAAGCCAGATAACACCTATATATTATCGCGAACTGAGGTTCTTCAAAGGGTTTCGACATCTGAGCGCAAGACGATAATCGTTTCTTACCCTGAAGCTTTGAGTGAGAAGATTGTCACTCGTAAGATATTGAGCAAGAATACTTTAAAGATTGTGGTGGGAGAGAAGATTGATATGGATTTCATCACCGACGCTTTGCTTGAATATAACTTCGAGCATGTCGATTTTGTGGTTGAGCCGGGTCAGTTTGCAATTCGTGGCGGCATAGTCGATGTGTTTTCGTTTGCCAACGACTATCCGTATCGTATCGTTTTCGATTTTGATGAAGTGGAGTCGATTCGCTCGTTCAATCCTGTTGACCAGCTCTCGATTGAGAAGCTGCAACGCATAGTTTTGTTGCCGAATCTTCAGGACCATAACCTTTCGGAAGAACGTGAGACGATATTCCAATATCTTCAGAATCAGACGGTTATGTGGCTCGATGAGACCGATTTTCTGAAAGAGAGAATCGATGCCGAGTATAAAAAAGCTGTCGATGCTTACGAGTCAACTGAAGAAAATGATAATCTGAAATCACCTGAGACTTTATTTGCGCAAAGCGATGAACTTTTGACGCAACTCGATGATTTTAAATCGGTTACGTTTGAAACATATTCCGATTCGGTGGGGAAGGAGATTGTGGAGTTCAACATCACTACTCAGCCGGTGTTCAACAAGAACTTCGAGATGCTGCAAAACACCATTAACTCATTGAAAGACAGAGACTACCGCATACTTTTCTTCTCCGAAAGCAAGCGTCAGCTGGAGAGAATTCAGAGTATTTTGAACGATTTGCAGCAGAAGGACGAGTCGAACCACGATTTCACACCTATATTATATTCCATCCAGGCGGGTTTTGTCGACAACGACCAGAAACTCTGCTGTTTCACCGACCATCAGATTTTTGAGCGTTACCACCGTTTCCATCTCCGTGAAGGTTTTGCAAGCAGTCAGGCGCTGACAATCAAAGAATTGTACGACTTAAAACCTGGCGATTACGTCACGCATATCGACCACGGAATCGGACGTTTCGACGGTCTGGAAATCATCGACCACAACGGAAAACAGCAGGAGGCGTTAAGACTCATCTATCAGAACGGCGACTTGCTTTATGTGAGCATTCATTCGCTGCATAGAATTTCGAAATATTCGAGCAAAGACGGTGCTGAGCCTTCGTTGAGTAAACTCGGTTCCAACGCTTGGAACAAACTGAAAGCAAAGACAAAGAGCAAGGTTAAGGATATCGCACGTGAGCTTATAAAACTCTACGCTGAGCGTAAGAACTCGCAAGGATTCCAGTTCATGCCGGATACTTATTTGCAGACCGAACTCGAGGCGTCATTTATGTACGAAGACACTCCTGATCAGCTTAAGGCGACCATCGATGTGAAACGCGACATGGAGAAGGAGTCGCCGATGGACCGTCTCGTTTGCGGCGATGTCGGTTTCGGCAAGACTGAGGTGGCAATCCGTGCGGCTTTCAAGGCTGTCAGCGACTCGAAACAAGTGGCTGTGTTGGTGCCTACCACGGTGCTCGCTTTGCAGCATTTTCACACGTTTTCGAGCCGTTTGAAAGGCTTCCCTGTCACCATCGATTATATGAATCGTTTCAAGACCGCTAAAGAACAGAAAAAGACCCTCGAAGATGTCAAAAACGGTCGCATCGATATATTGATTGGTACTCACCGCATCATCAGTAAAGACGTGGAGTTCAAGGACTTGGGTCTGCTGATTATCGACGAGGAACAAAAGTTCGGCGTTTCCGCCAAGGAGAAGCTGAAACAGATGAAAACCAACGTCGATACGCTTACTTTGACGGCAACTCCAATCCCGAGAACGCTGCAATTTTCGATGATGGGCGCTCGCGATATGAGCATCATCACTACTCCGCCACCGAACCGGTATCCTGTCGAAACGGAGCTGCGTTCGTTCTCTCCCGACGTTATTCGCGACGCCATCCAATATGAGCTTGCGCGCGACGGACAGGTGTTTTTCGTGCACAACCGCATCCAAAACATCATGGATGTTTACGACATGATTATCAGTTGCGTGCCGGGCGCGAAGGTGGCTGTGGGTCACGGTCAGATGGAGGGCGACAAGCTCGAACAGATAATGCTCGACTTCATCGACGGCAAGTACGACGTGCTGCTGTGCACCACGATTATCGAGGCGGGACTGGATATTCCGAACGCTAACACCATCATTATCAACGATGCACACAAATACGGACTGAGCGATTTGCACCAGCTGCGTGGCAGGGTGGGACGTTCCAACAAAAAGGCGTTCTGCTATCTTTTGACACCTCCGTTGGCAATGCTCAGCGACGAAGCGCAAAAACGTCTGCGGGCTCTGGAGGAATTCTCCGATTTAGGCAGTGGTTTCAACATCGCAATGCGCGACCTCGACATCCGTGGAGCCGGCAACCTGCTGGGTGCCGAACAGAGCGGTTTTATCAACGATATCGGATTCGAGACCTATCATAAAATTCTCGACGAAGCCATCATGGAACTCAAGGAAAACGAGTTCAAAGACCTGTTCGAGAAACCCGAAGAGGAGAAGAAATACGTCCGCGAGTGCGCCATCGAGTCCGATTTGGAGATACTTCTGCCGAACGAATATGTCGATTCATCCGCTGAACGTATCAGCCTCTACAATGAGCTCGATCACATTGAAAATGAAGAAGGTTTGATGCGGTTTACCGACAACCTCATCGATCGTTTCGGAGAACTTCCGCCTCAAGCTAACGATCTTTTGAATACGGTGCGTTTACGTTGGATTGCCCGCGATCTCGGCTTCGAGAAAATAGTCCTCAAAAAAGGCGATATGACCTGCTATTTCCTGCAAGACCAGGAGTCGGAATACTTCAACACGCAGACTTTCCAAAAAATCATTCGTTATGCTTCCGACTATCTGAAACGCTGCCAGTTTAAGGAGCAAAACGGCAAAAACATATTGATTTTCAAAGTTGTTGACAGAGTTAAGGACGCTTTGGATTTATTGCGCGAGATATAGTAGCGTGCCTCCGGCACGCCTTGGACTACCTTGGCTGTACTACGTTGCCTTACACTCGATGCCCCAGACAGCAGAGCTGTCAGGGGATATTAGGATAGCGTATCTTCGATACGCGTCGGATGTCCTTGTGGAAGTCCAGCGTGTGCTGAAGGCACACTATTCTATTAGCCCCGCACAAGCGTAGCGCCGTGTGGGGGCCTCGCAGAGCAAAAAAAATGCGTGCCGGAGGCACGCTACATCGTTAAATTTTGTATTTTTGCATCTTGATAAAGCGAAAAAGTTATGACAACATTATTTTTAGGCGGTATCGGAACTGGTGAAATAATTCTTATCGTGCTGGCGATTTTGCTGCTTTTCGGCGGCAAGAAACTCCCTGAACTGATGCGCGGAATGGGCAAGGGCGTCAAGGAATTCAAAGATGCCATGAACGAGCCGAGTGGCGATAAAGGCGAGAAAAAAGAAGAAAAACCAGAGGAGAAATAGCCGAAAATGGCATTCCGAAGGAGTGAAGATGAATCCGAAGACATCCAGATGACCTTCGGCGCGCATCTCGATGAGCTTCGTAAAGTGTTGATGCACATCGGGATTGCTTTTGTTTTACTCTTCATCGTGCTCTTCACTTTTTTCAAAGGCGATATAATCAATATTGTATTCTTTCCTTCCGAAAGCGATTTCATTACTAACCGACTTTTTGCGAAACTGGCCGATTTGACCGGCACTGAAGCGCTGAGAATCAACGCAAATCCGCTGCAGATTTATAACACCAAGATTGCGGGACAGTTTATGCTTCATATCAAAGCATCGGCAGTAGGCGCATTAGTCATTGCATTTCCTTACATCATCGGGCAGCTGTGGGGCTTCGTGAAGCCGGCTCTTTCGACAACGATGAAACGCCGTACTCGCTTGATAGTCTGGAAGATAGTGTTTTGGTTCTTCCTCGGAGTGGCGTTCAGCTACTTCATCATCGCGCCTCTTGGAATCAACTTCCTTGCAAATTACGAGGCTAACGGTAGCATACAAAACATCATCGATGTGAGCTCGTATGTGAGCACTGTTTTAGGTGTTTGTCTCGCCGCTGGACTGGTGTTTCAGCTGCCGCTACTGATAAGACTGTTGGCGTCAATCGGCATCGTTACATCGGGCTGGCTAAGGAAAAACCGCAAAATCGCCATCGTTGTCATCTTGGCGCTTTCGGCACTCATCACGCCGCCCGACATCATCAGTCAGCTGCTTATTTTTGTGCCGTTTTACATTTTATACGAATATGGGATTAGCATAGCTAAAAATATTGAAAAGCAAAATGCAGACAGATAGAACAAGGGAATTGGAGACGAAAGGCATTGGTACTCTGTTACTTATGTACGCCTTGCCGTCGGTGGTGAGCCAGGTTATCTCATCGGTTTACAACATTTGTGACCGTATCTTCATCGGACACGGAGTAGGCGCACTCGCAATAGCTGGATTAGCCATCACTTTGCCGATTATCAACATCATCCACGCTTTCGGAGCGTTGATAGGAGTGGGAGCAGGAGCGAGAATGTCGATAGTTTTGGGCAAGAAAGACATCAACTGGGCTGAGAATATCCTCGGTAACAGCGTCATTTTCACTGTCATTTTAAGCGGATTGGTGATGCTGTTTTCGTATATCTTCCTTGATAGGATACTGTTCGCCTTTGGCGCAACAGCCGAAACCGTTGCCTACGCCCGCGAATACATGGTCATAGTGCTTCCGGGAATGTTTCTTACCACCTTGGCGTTCAACCTCGTCTCGCTGATGCGTTCGTCGGGTTATCCAAACCAGTCGATGATAGTGCTCGTGTCGGGTGCGGTGCTCAACATCGGTCTCGACGCCTTGTTTATCTTCGTCTTCCACATGGGAATAGCAGGTGCGGCTTGGGCTACTACCATCTCAATGGCGTTCGCCTCTTTCCTTGCGATGCTGCATTTCTTGAAACGTGACTCGTTCATCCGTTTCCGTCGTCACGGATTCCAGCCGAAAGGCTATATCTTCAAAAACATTCTGTTGATAGGATTGAGCCCGTTCCTGATGAACGTGGCGGCTGCAGGAGTGGTTGCTATTCTGAACAAACAACTCATAAAATACGGCGGCGATATGGCAGTGGGCGCTTACGGCATCGCCAATAGCTACATCCTCATCATGATAATGATAATCCTCGGAGTGTGCATGGGAATGCAGCCAATTGCTGGGTACAACTACGGTGCAGGTCACCCCGAGAGACTCAAGCGCGTCTATGTTTTGACGATGAAAGTTTGTGTTTTGTTAGGCATTGTCACTGCCGTCATCGGTTGCACCATGCCTCGCATCATCTCGATGGCGTTCACCAGCGACCAGGTTTTGCTTGACATCTCGCAGATGGCGTTGCCTTATATCACCCTGATGACACCTCTCATCGCCTTCACCATTGTCAACTCCAACTTTTTCCAAAGCATCGACAAGCCGTGGATTGCCATTGTCACCAGCCTCTCGCGCCAGGTCATCTTCCTAATCCCGATGATGTTCATTATGCCGATAATTTTCGAAGATTTAGGAATCGATAGTCTTCAAGGCGTTTTCGCATCTTGCACGGTATCAGATGTTTTCGGTGCGGCGCTTGCGCTGGTGTTGTTGCTTTCGCAGAGGAAGGTGTTTAGATACAATTCGGTGGCTTGAGGAATTGAATTTTTTTGCTTATATCGACAAAAATCACTATATTTGCAGTCTAATTTATTCTGTATGTCAGATCACGATGCCAAACAAACGTATATCAACTTTGACGAGTATATCCGTCAAGGGGAGCCTGCTCAAAGAGCGCGCGCTGATGCTTGGCGTGTGGCTATCGGTTTGCAGGCCGTTGACGGATTGAAGACTTCGGAATATCTGCAGGAAACAGCTCGCCGCAATATTGAAGGCGAGATTAGCATTGATGAGGCCCGTGAACTCGTTAAGCAATATTACATCACAAAGACTACGCACGATAAGGATGATGATGATAAAGAAGAGGCCGACAAGGTTTCTGGCAATATTTCAAAACTGCTTCAGACTGATGCGTTTACTTATAGCGTGGGAGGTTTAGCGGCTATCCATAAAGCCATTTTTGAAGGAGTATTCAAGCATGCGGGCAAATTCCGCGAGTATGATATCTCTAAGAAAGAATGGGTGTTGCGAGGCGATTCGGTGCTTTACGGACGTTGGCAAGATTTGCAGATGTCAATTAAATATGACCTCGAACAGGAGCGTCAGTTTGATTATTCCGGATTGAATCAAGAGCAGATGGTTGAGCATCTTGCGAATTTCGTTGCAGGATTGTGGCAGATTCATCCTTTCAGAGAGGGAAACACCCGAACAACTGCCATTTTTACAATAAAATATTTGCGTTCGCAAGGATTTGAAGTTAACAACGAGTTGTTTGCCGAGCATTCGTGGTATTTCCGCAATGCCTTGGTTCGCGCCAATTATCGTAATTTGAAGAAAGGCGTCAATTATGAACCTATCTTTCTTATTCGATTCCTCCGTAATCTCTTGATGGGTGAGAATAATACGTTGAAAAACCGCTACATGATGATTAACCCGCCTGAGGAGTGGAAGATGTCTGATAGCGAACAAGTACCCGTACAAGTACAGGACAAGCTCGGGACAAGCTCGGGACAAGTACCCACTCAAGTACAGGACAAGTTCCATACGAACAATTATGATGTCAAAAATCTTGTAAAAGTAATTGGGAAAAACCAATTATCTGTTAAAGATATGATGAATGGGTTGAATCTTAAGGGGCGAGATAATTTTCTAAATGTTTATTTAATTCCTGCTATTAACGAAGGTTTTGTTCGCATGCTTTATCCCGACAAGCCCCATCATCCTCGCCAGAAATATCTTTTGACGACAAAAGGAATTTTGCTTTATAATAAAAAAGCCCGAATTTCATAAGAAACCGGGCGTTTTTATTGATAAAGTCCTGCTATTCTACTTTGTAAGTTTTTTCGAAATGTAGTCTCTCTGGATGAGCGGCGAACAATTGGATATATTTGTCTTTCGTTAAGTCCTGATGATACCAGCTTGGATAAGGGTTTATGGTGTTGGAAACGTCAAAGGTTCTGCAGAAACAGAAAACACCTTCATTAGGCATATCGTCTTCGTTATAATAGATGTTGCCTTCAATCTTGGCTTCGAAAGGAGCTTCGACGGTGATAGATTTGTTCCACGGCAATGTGGCATCTTCAATGGTTACTGTGCTGCCGTCAGCCTCTGTGTACGAGATGTTGAAATGGAAGCATGCGTTTCCGGTGTGATCGCCATAGGTGTTACCAACCTGGTAATACACTGTTGTTGTACTTGGTGTCGGTGTTGGTTCAGGTGTTGAGTTTGCTGCCGAGTCCTTGCTTTTACTGCAGCTTGCGATAATCATTGCGAATGCGGTGAACAATGCAATGAATAAAAAGCTTTTCTTGAATGTTGTTTTCATGTTTTTGTTATTTAAAATTAGAATATCTTAATACTAAAAAACGACAACGCTATGATTATCAATGTGTTGTCGTTTCCTTGTGGAGGATACCGGACTCGAACCGGCCACCTTTAGATTGCGAACCTAACGCTCTACCAGATGAGCTAAACCCCCAACTTTTACGGCTGCAAAAATACAAAAATTTTGTTATTGCAAACACATTTTTTTTGAAAAATTATGTATATCTTTGCACACAATTTTGAAAACGAAATAATTAAACATTTAATGCAATGGAAATTGAACTTTATATCATCAGAAGAGTTAACGCCTTGCTGCAAGCAACCGACGCTAAAATAGTGAAACGCCTCGAAGGCGGAATGAGTAATTACACTTATGTCGTTGAGTGTCAAGGAGAATTATATACATACCGCGTGCCAGGTAAATTCGCCGAACGTTTCGTTGACCGCGCTGAAGAAGATGCCAACATTAAGGAAGTTGAGAAACTCGACCTCAATAACGAGACGGTTTATGTTGAGATCCGCTCAGGCGAGAAATTAGCAAAATACGTTGACGGTACCATCATGTCGACAACCGACGTGGTTTCTTACAACGAGATGTCGGTGAAGGCTTTGAAAAAACTGCACAACAGCGACCTTAAGTTCAGCGACTACAATGCTTTCGGTCGTCTCGACACCTACGAGAAATACTGCACCGACCTCGGTTTCAAGCATCCTAAGGAATATGTTGAGCTTCGTCACACCCTCGACGAGATGCGCAAGCTTTACAAAGAAGTGAAAAAAGTGCCGTGCCACTGCGACTATCAGCCAACAAACCTCGTCATCGCAAAGGATAAGTTCTATGTTTTGGACTGGGAATTTGCAGGAATGAACGACCCGTTCTACGACATCGCATGTTACGGAAACGCCGGTTTCGACAAGGCTTTGTCGTTGTTGGAGGCTTACGTTGGTCACAAACCGACACAGGAAGAGCTGAACCGTCTGTATTTCCACCGCGCATTCCAGTGCCTGCAGTGGTTCAACGTCGCCATCTTCAAAGATAAAGTCGGCTTGAGCAAAGATCTGAATATGGATTTCAACGCCGTTGCCTTCATGTTCTTAGGCATGGCGAAGGATCTGATTGGAAATTGCAGTAAAAACTAATACATCATATCGCTGAAGCCGAAACCTTCGTCGAGACCGAGTTCGGCGCGCACCTCTTCGGAGAGGCTCGCAGGACTCCATGCCGGCTCGAAGGTCAGCTCCACATCACACGACTTAACGCCCATTATAGCGCTGACTTTCTCCTTAACGAAATTAGGGAGATAGTCGGCGACAGGGCAGTTAGGTGCCGTTACGGTCATCAGAATGCTCACCGCACCCTCATCGTCGATGTTGATTTCATAAATCAAGCCCAGTTTGTAGATGTCAACTGGTATCTCAGGGTCGTAAATACCACTTAAAACGGCAATCACCCTTTCTTTTAATTCATTTTTTTCTGTTTCTGTCATATCATCATTGAACAAGGCATGCCTTGTTCCTACGTGTTATTTTTTACATCCTGTGGGGATAAGACATGTCTTATCCCTGATTATTCATAATTTCTGCATAAAGCATCATTTGTTTCACCATGCTCAACAAGCCATTCGATCTTGTCGGTGACAGATGCTCCTTCAAGCCAATCTCATCCAAAAATCCCATATCCGCTGCCAAGATATCGGCTGGAGTCTGTCCCGAAAACACCTTGATTAATAAGTTGATGATGCCTTTGGTGATGACGGCGTCGCTGTCGGCAGTGAAATAAATCTTGCCGTCTTTCAACTCGGCGTGAAGCCAAACTCTTGACTGACAGCCGTTTATGAGGTAATTGTCGTTCCTGTACTGTGGGTCGATGATCGGGCATTCCTTACCCATCTCAATGAGCATCGCATAGCGGTCCATCCAGTCGTCGAACATCGAGAACTCCTCGACTATTGAATCCTGTATTTCTTTGATAGTCATTATCTTAACATATTCGCTGCCCTTTCAACAGCTTTTACAAAAATATCAATTTCTTCTTTCGTGTTGTACATTGCAAACGAGGCTCTCACCGTTCCCGGAATGCCGAAGAACGTCATCACCGGCTCGGCGCAATGATGTCCGGTGCGCACTGCAACGCCCATTTTGTCGATGATGGTGCCCAAATCGTAAGGGTGTATGCCGTCCATCACAAACGAAATCAATCCGTTACGCTTCGGAGCCTGTCCGATAAATATCGTGCCTTCGATATTTGCAAGCTCTTCGGTGGCATATTCCAAAAGCTCGTCCTCATAAGCCTCAATTTCCTTGCGCTCAAAACTTTGAATGAACTTGACGGCTGCCTCAAGACCTAAAGCAGCACCAACATTCGGTGTTCCAGCTTCAAATTTGAACGGCACTTTGTTGAAAGTTGTCTTCTCGAAGCTCACGGTATCGACCATCTCGCCGCCAAACTGATAAGGAGGCATCTTCTCGAGCCATTCCATCTTGCCATACAAGCCGCCGATACCCATCGGGGCGTACATCTTATGACCCGAAAACACGTAAAAGTCACAGTCAAGGTCTTGAACGTCAATCACTTGATGCGCCATCGACTGTGCGCCGTCAACAACTACAGGAATGTTGTATTTATGAGCCATCGCTATCATTTCCTTGATAGGATTCACTGTGCCTAAAGTGTTGGAAATGTGAGCTATAGAAACGATTTTCGGGCGCTGTTTAAGCAGTTCTTCGTAATGATTCAGGTCGAGGACGCCTTTTTTGTCCATGCGGATGACAAGCAATTCGCCTTTTGAGCGCATCAGCATCTGCTGCCACGGTACCATGTTTGAATGATGCTCCATAGCGCTTACAACCACTTTATCGCCTTCATTAACAAGCAGTTGCCCCAACGAAGTCGCCAACAGATTCAGCGATTCGGTGGTACCTCTTGTGAACACAATCTCCTGAGGCTGACGGGCATTTACAAACTGCGCCACTGTTTTGCGGGCGTTTTCGTAAGCCTCTGTCGCCATCTGGCTGAGGTAGTGCACTCCGCGGTGGATGTTGCAGTTCTCGTGCAGATAATAATCGCGCTCGCGTTCAATAACACAAAGCGGTTTCTGCGTGGTCGCGGCGTTGTCGAAATACACCAACTGCTTGCCGTAAACCTGCTGATCCAGCACCGGGAACTGCTTCCTGATTTTATCTATATCGAGATGATTCAAAATTCGTATATTTTAGCTTGCAAAAATAAGTATTTTTATTTTGATTGTTTAAAATAATTTTAAAAAAAGTACCCCAGTGGCGGAAGCCGCTGGGGAGAACGAAAATTAAAATTATTAAAAAAATGTTCTAATTAAAAGTGGTATCCGATTCTTAAAACCAATTCCGAGCAACTGAAGGCATTCTTACCTTTAAATTTTCCAGAATCATCTCCTTTGTAATAGTCGTCATCGTCAGAATCTGATGATGATTTAATTTTTCCTGTGACTTTGGCACTTCCTAAAGCATAGTAATCCAAACCAACACTAAAATGCTCTGCAAACATTACACCAGCACCAAGTTTAAAAGAAAAAGTAACAGACTTATTATATGTATATTCTATGCTCATACTCTCTTCATATCCATACCATGGATCCGAATATGAATAATCCACCTTGAACGATGATATCATTCTGAGGTTTGCACCAACTCCGGCTTCTGCGAAGATACCGAAACCATCGTTGATTTCATAGTTGTATCTTGCCCCGACCATTAAAGGTATATTCATGAATCTTGGTTTGTGAGATACTGTTATTTCAGAACCATCTTTGTCGTCATCATCATCGTCATTGTCGCTTAAATCATTGAACCAGTCTTTTAATTCTGAATTGTATCCGTTATAGAAAAAGTCGGCACCGACAATAATTCCAAGTCCGTCCACTGAAGCAATTGGGAACATAAGATCCATACCAACATTGAAGCCGATTCCCGCGAATCCATTCGTTCCTTTTTCATCCATAAGAACCCATTTGTTTGGCATCTTGTTTTTCAATTCTCCTTCTTTGAATTTTCCCATTGGGAATGCGCCACCAGCATAGATTGAGAATTGTGTCTGTGCAAATGCACCGATGCTTGTGAGCATCATAACTGCAATAAGTAAAATTTTTTTGTTCATATTACATTAATTTTAAAGTCCAATCCTTTTTTGGACATTTGTTAATAATACATCGCAAATTTATGGAAAAGTGTTGTAAATCAATTATAAACGCCGTGACGATAAGTCAATGAAACAGGTCTGTAAATTCATTAAAACAATGACTAATCCGCCATGTTTTGTCGGTTTGTCTGGTATGATTCTGATAAATAATTGAAGAAATCGAAATTGAGAATCAAAGAGATTCGCATCAGTAACTCTGTGTCAATGTGCTGCTTGCGTATTATCTTTGACACATTTGAAGGGTCGGTGAATAGTTTTCTTGCAAGCCATGCTCCGCTGCGTTCCTGCTCTTTCAGTTTTCGTTGTATCAGCTTCCCTATGTGTATTTCATCATTCATAAAAAAGGCGTTGAATTGCTTTGCTTATTACACCCTTCAGGCTCTGGAATAACCATTAGCATTAATAAGTTTACACAATTCACGCCTAATTGACGTGAACGAAATTCAAACTTATTCTCCTGCTTAAAATTTTCCAGATTTTGAAGGGTAGAGAATAAGAGCTCAGCTCTGTTATTTAGTTATTTATTACTTTTTCTATTTGTCAATCAATGATTTGTGTTTAATTTTTTGCAAAGATAATAATTATATCTTACTCATATCAATCTTAAAAACTTTCTCTTTGTTGCTGCACTGGAAAATGCAGGTGTCGCAACTCGAGAGCTCGCCTTTCAAACGGCGTTTTATCATGTCGTCTATGCTGTCGTGGACGCTCTCAATCTTGATGTGATTGCTGATTTCCGCTGCGAAAGCGTACATCAGAAGCATTCTCGCATCAGCTTTCTTGATGCCGCGCTGGCGCATGTAGAACATCGCATCCTGGTCGAGCTGTCCGGTTGATGTGCCATGCGAACATTTCACGTCGTCGGCATAAATCTCAAGGAAAGGCATGGTGTTGATCTTCGCCTTGTCGGTGAGAATTATGTTGCTGTTGTTCTGATATGCGTTGGTTTTCTGTGCGTGTGGAGCCACCATCACGTGACCGTTGAACACCGCCGAAGCCTCGTCATCCAAGATGCCCTTGAACTTCTCGTTGCTACTGCAGTTTGGCACGTTGTGGTTGATTTTCATGAGGTTTTCGACGTGTTGTTTCTTGTCGAGGATGTACAGACCGTAAATCTGTAAATCTGCGCCCTCGCCATTCAAGTCGACGTTGATGTTGTTTTGTACCCAACCGGTGTTGAATGTCACAATCACGAAGTGCACGCTGCTGTTGGCTGCCTGCTTGATGTTGATGTGCGTGGTCAGATGGGAATCGTCGTTGAGGTTCTGGATCCTGTACAATTCAAGCGTGGAGTTTTCCTCCATCACGATGTCGCACTGCTCCTCGTTCGACTGCAGGTGACTGCTGTCGTCCAAAAGCACAAGTTTCCGACTCTGATTCTTACCGACCGTTATGTTGTTTTCGAGATAAGCCATGATTTTACAGATTCAGTTCCTTAACCCATTCGTAACCTTTCTCTTCGAGTTCGAGTGCGAGTTTCTTGTCGCCCGACTTCACGATGCGGCCGTCGTACATCACGTGCACGAAATCCGGCACGATATAATCAAGAAGTCGCTGATAGTGAGTGATTACCACAAAGGCGTTGTGCTCGTTGTGAAGCTGGTTCACACCGTTTGCCACAATTCTTAAGGCGTCAATGTCCAAGCCTGAGTCGGTCTCATCGAGGATGGAGAGGTCGGGTTCGAGCATTGCCATCTGGAAAATCTCGTTTTTCTTCTTCTCGCCACCTGAAAAGCCCACGTTGACGTAGCGGTTCTGCAACTTCTCAGTGATTTCCACCATCGCCTGTTTCTGCTTCATCATCTTGGTGAATTCAATCATCGACATCGGCGGAAGTCCTTGATATTCACGTTTCGCGTTGACAGCTGTGCGCATGAAGTTCTGCATTGAGACGCCTGGAATCTCCACTGGATACTGGAAACTCAAAAAGATGCCGAGGTTTGCGCGCTCCTCAGGCGGCATCCCGACGATATTCTGACCTTTGTACCAGATTTCGCCTTCAGTGATTTCGTAGCCTTCGCGACCTGTAACGGCGGCTGCCCATGTGCTCTTGCCGGTTCCGTTAGGTCCCATGATGGCGTGAATCTCGCCCTCATTCACTCCGAGGTTGAAGCCTTTTAATATTTCTTTGCCTCCGATTGAGACATGTAAATTCTTAATATTCAGTAACATTTTATATAATTTTTTATTCTTTTATCTCATCCTGTTGGGACAAGGTATGCCTTGTCCCCTGCGGGTTATCCTACGGATCCTTCTAATGTTATCGACAGCAATTTCTGCGCTTCCACAGCAAATTCCATCGGCAGCTTGTTCAGCACATCCTTTGCGTATCCGTTGACAATCAAGCCTATAGCTTTTTCTGTCGGGATGCCGCGTTGGTTGCAGTAAAACAGCTGGTCTTCAGAAATCTTCGATGTCGTCGCCTCGTGTTCGAGAATGCTGCTGTCGTTGCCGCATTCCACGTAAGGCCAGGTGTGAGCGCCGCATTGGTCGCCCAACAGCAACGAGTCGCATTGTGAGAAATTACGGCAATTAGAAGCTTCCGGCACCACTTTCACCAAGCCACGGTATCCGTTCTGACTGTGACCAGCCGAGATACCTTTCGAGATGATGGTTGAGCGGCTGTTTTTGCCGATGTGAATCATCTTTGTGCCCGTATCCGCCTGTTGGTAGTTGTTTGTAACTGCCACAGAATAGAATTCAGCCACGGTGTTGTCGCCTTTCAAGATACAGCTAGGGTATTTCCAAGTGATTGCAGAGCCTGTCTCGACTTGCGTCCACGAGATTTTCGCGTTGTCACCACGGCAGATGCCTCGTTTCGTGACGAAGTTATAAATTCCTCCTTTGCCGTCTTTATCGCCCGGATACCAGTTCTGAACGGTGGAATATTTTACTTCGGCGTCTTTCTCTGAAATGATTTCCACAATAGCCGCATGCAATTGATTCTCATCGCGTTGTGGAGCGGTGCAGCCTTCCATGTAGCTTACATAAGCGCCTTCGTCCGCAACAATTAAAGTTCTTTCAAATTGTCCAGTATTTGCAGCATTTATACGGAAATAAGTTGACAATTCTATTGGGCAGCGCACGCCTTTAGGCACGTAGCAGAACGAGCCGTCGCTGAAGACTGCCGAGTTCAAAGCCGCAAAAAAGTTGTCGGTGTAAGGCACTACCTTTCCGAGATATTTTTTCACCAAGTCAGGATGCTGTTTCACCGCCTCGCTGAACGACATGAAGATGATGCCGTGCTTAGAAAGTGTTTCTTGGAACGTGGTCTTCACCGAAGTCGAGTCCATGACAGCGTCGACAGCCACTCCCGAGAGTTTTTTCTGCTCGTCGAGCGAGATTCCAAGCTTGTCGAAAGTTGCAAGAAGCTCAGGATCGACCTCATCCAAACTTTTCGCCTTGCGCTGTTTTGGCGCAGCGTAATATATAATGTCTTGATAATCAATTGGTGGAATGGTGAGGTGTGCCCAAGTAGGCATCTTCAGAGTGAGCCAGTGACGATATGCTTTCAAACGGAACTCCAACAGCCATTCCGGCTCCTCTTTCTTCCTCGAAATCAGGCGGATAATGTCCTCGCTCAGCCCCTTCGGTATCAAATCGGTCTCGATGTCGGTCACAAAACCGAACTCGTAGTCCTTGTTCGTTACTTCTTCAATTATATTTTCCTTTGGATTTGACTCCATAACAAAACTTTTTCAAAAATATTAATTTGCAAAAATACAAAATTTTATCGAAGTGGAGATAATATGTTAAAAATCTTTGGGATTTTACGAATATTTTTCAATTACATCTCAAAAAAAATTAACTTTGCAAAACTATTTTAAAGATGACGAAAGACAGTTCAAATATTCAAAAATGGATTGAGGGGATTCCTTACGAGATTGCATTTTGGAACAATGTTTATCGTTGGAAACGCCCGTTTGACGGCCTGATGAAATGGTCGCATTACGGGAATTTTATTGAATTGGAGTGTTTTAATGCATCGCAATTTCTTGAAAATCAAGAGAATCCGTTGGTTCTTGATGTGGGCGCGGGAATGAGTTATGCCACTGGCAATTATATTAATAAAGGTGGTGAAAAAACTCCGCTTGATATACATTATGTCGACCCGCTTGCCCCGTTTTTCAATAAAATTCTGAAAAAATACAAGAAGAATCTGCCGGAAATTGATTTCGGAATGATGGAGTATCTTTCGGCGTTTTATCCCGACCATAATGTCGATTTGGTGATTATTCAAAATGCGCTCGACCATTCGTCGAATCCATTGAAAGGCATCTACGAAGCTGTTGATACTCTGAGAGTTGGTGGTAAACTTTACCTGAATCACCATCCGAATGAGGCCGAGATGGAACATTACAAGGGCTTCCATCAGTTTAATATTTGCGCTGAAAATGAAAAACTGACAATTTGGAACAAGTCGGAACGTTATGATATTGCTGAGCTTCTGCATGTTTTTGCTGAAGTTGAGACAGCAACGGCGGAATCCGGGCATGTGATTGCGATAATTACAAAGAAATCTGATGTTCCGTATGATTTGCTCGGCGACAAAAATGACAAAAGAGTGCTTGCAGAAGCGTTGCTGCAGCAGTCATTTTCAAGTTTTTCTTTTGCTAAGCGATTGAGAATGAGTTTATTATATTGGAAATATAATTTTATCCAGTTTGTGATTCAGGGGTTGCCTTGGGATTTGCGAATGAAAATCAAACGTCTTATTAAACAAGCATGATTTCTTATGTCTGAGAAAAAGTTTTGGAATAGAATAAAAAACAACAAGTTTTATCTTGCCTTGACGACGATAATCGGGGCTATCTTGTTGTTTTTCTTAGTGTTATATCTTGCGGTGCCGTCTTACACTTTTTCGGATATAGAGCCTTTCAAAGGTGATTTTATCTATAATCCGTATTCTGAGATTAACCGCATCAATTATGTTGATTTTCGTTCGGAATCAATTGAAAATCAAGGTATTGATGTTTATGAATTTGGATATGCGCTGACTGGCACGCGTTATCTATGTCTGGGATATAAGGAAAAGAGTCTGATTGACTATCCTTTTTTCCAAAGCATTCATTATAAACAGTTTAACATCGACAAACTGAATAAAAAATGCCGTCTTTTGGCTCTGGCGCATCCTTCAAAGGGATTCAATCAAGGTCAGATGACGCGTCTTGATCATTATCGTGTGATGGAGGCACTTTCTCCAAACGATAACTCGTTGTTTTACTGGGATATAGCACTTTCAAACGGGCATCGTGTGAATATCATCGCGACAGGTGAGAATTTTACTACCGCTTGTATCGGTGAAAATGATGCGGAATCGATTTTAAAATCGCTGGAAACTGGTAATTCTTACGCTGTATCCTATAATGGAAATTTGGCGCAAGTGCCTCAGCTTGTTGATGTTACAGTTAAAAATGAGAATCTTTTTGTGACTGTTTCTGAAGGGGCAAAGGAGATGCGTTTCATAGGGCAGAATGCTGAGGTCAAGAGTGTGGCGAAAAATGTAACGAAAGGGTTTTACCCGATTCAAAAAGAAGATACATATATCAGGGTTGAGGTGGAGTTTAATGATGGTAACACATTGTATCTAAATCCGATAGTGCGTCATCAGTATCAATATTTCTTTGATTTGAACAAGGCTTCCGTGATGAAAGGCCGCACCTATCTGATGTGGGCGGTTTATATCATTGTTGCTGTGTTTTTGGTAAGAATGTTTATTACAAGAAAAAATGAGGATTCAGGAAAATAAAATAGAAAAATACATTGTCTGGCTGTTGATAATCAGTGCTTTAGTGCGAGGATTCCTTGCCGCTTTCATCGAGTTCGGCAATGATGAGGTGTATTATTGGACCTTCGCGATGTATCCCGACTGGAGCCAGTTTGACCATCCCAACATGGTTGGCTGGATGATGCAGCTTTTTAGTCTTAACCTGTTGTTTGACAGCGAGTTTGCTCTGCGATTGTCGTCAGTAGTGTTTATGACAATCGACACCTATATTATATATAGGATCGGCTGTTTGGTGAAAAACAAACTGACAGGCTTTTACGCCGCGTTGCTTTACACCGCATCGCTGTATTGCTTCATAATTACTGGCATTTTCATCATGCCGGACACGCCGCTGATGATGTTCACATTGCTTTCAATTTATTGTTTTCTCTTGTCATTCCAAGGCGAAGCCGAGGAATCTGCTAAGCATTATGTGCTTGCAGGTCTCTTCGCAGGTTTGGCACTTCTGTCAAAATATTCTGCCGTTTTCATCTGGTCGGGTGTCGGTTTGTATGTGCTGCTTTTTGACCGCAAACAATTGAAAAACAAATACTTGTATCTTTCAGCTTTGATTTCTGCCGTCTGTATGCTTCCAGTCTTGATTTGGAATATTCAGAACGATTTCATCAGTTTTACATTCCATGGCGACAGGGTGAGCCTTTTCGGAAAATTGCAGCCTCTTGACTTCATCGCTGAGATTTTTGGCGAGCTTGGATATAATAATCCTGTCAATTATGTGTTGATAATCATTGCGTTAGTGGTATTTTTCAAAAGGAAGAAGTATATTGGCAAAACGAGCGGACGTGTTCTGCTTTGTTTCGCGTTGCCGTTCATCGCAGTGTTTTGGTTCTTCTCTCTGACGCGTCCGATTCTGCCTCATTGGTCGGCACCAGCGTTCTCGTTGCTTCTGTTGTTTCCGGCATCATATCTTGCTGATAAACAATCAGTTGCAGATGAAATAATTAAACTTCCTAAGCCGATAATCGCAACGTTATCTTTGCTCATTTTGGTCTTGATTTTCGGGGTTCTGGAGATAAAAACAGGTGTCGTGCCGCTTCGTTTTGGTGAACGTGCAAATTCTACACGTTATTATGGCGAAGGCGATTTCACAACTACAATCTACGGTTGGCGTTCCATCAAAGACGATTTTCAGGAAATCCGTCAGAAAAAGATTGACGAAGGCGTGATGAAGGAAAGCGACGGAATGGTCGGATTGCAGTGGTTCCCGATGGCGAATTTCGATTATTATGTTGCTAATCCGTTGGGAATCAACATGTACGGATTGCGTGGCACTGATAAAATCCATAAGTATACGTGGATAAACGAATATAGGGGAGGACTCAAAAAAGGCTCGGATTACTGGTTTTTAAATGAGAGCTCTGATTATTATGCTCCCGAAAAATATCTCGAACATCTCTTCGACGAGGTCGTTCCTTGCGACACAATAACTGTTGAACGCTGCGGAAAACCGGCAAAATATGTCTTTGTTTACATGTGCAAAGGGCTGAAATAGCGACATTATCTTAAAATTTCTTAACATTTATTTCAGAATCCTGAAATTTGTGTTAAAAAGTGTCAAAATCAAGAAAATTCTCATGTGTTTTCTTGACACCTTTTTATTATAGCTATATTTTTGCAGAACCAAAATCATTGTTTTATGAAAGAAGAGTTTTTATATTATCTCTGGGAGAACAGGTTGCTGTCGAAGAATCTTGTGACAAGCGATGGAGATCCTGTTTGTGTGATAGCTGTTGGTAATCGTAATTACGATTCCGGTCCAGATTTTCTTGATGCGCGCATCCGTATTGGTCACACATTGTGGGTGGGGCATGTGGAGATTCATGTTAACGCGTCTGACTGGTTCCGTCATGGACATCAGGATGATGAGGCGTACAAAAATGTGATTCTGCATGTCGTGTATCACAATGATGATAAACGTCTTTCTTTGCCTACGGTTGAGGTATCCGGGAAATTTGACTGGGGCATTTACGAGAAGTATGAGGGTTTCTTGAAGTCAAGGTTATGGGTGCCGTGTGAGAAGTTGATTGCTGAGATACAGCAATTCACGTGGCTTTCGTGGCTTGAGCGTATTGTGGTTGAACGTCTCGAGGCGGAAGTGAAAGATGTCTTTGCGAAACTTGCGGTGAACAATTATGACTGGGAAGAGACCATGTATCAACGACTTATGCGCTATTCAGGATTGAAGGTCAACAATGAGGCCTTTGAGCGTTTGTCGAAGATACTGCCGCTTCGGATTTTGCGGAAGCATGTCGACAATGCTGTGCAGATCGAGGCGATGTTTTTCGGCTGCGCGGGGTTCCTGGAGCAGGATTTTGTTGACGGCTACCCTGTTCTTCTCCAGAGAGAATACAAGATATTGAAGTCGAAGTTTAATCTTGTGACGATGCCAATGGCGTATTGGAAGTTTTTGAGGCTTCGACCGCCAAATTTCCCTACAATACGACTGGCGCAGACGGCATCGTTGGTAAGATGTCGTGAACCCGTTTTTTCAAAGTTGTTGGAACTCAAAGACTTGTCGTCTTTTAGACAGTTTTTTAATGTGGAGGTCAATGAGTATTGGAGGACGCATTATCTGTTCGACAAGCCGTCAAAAGAGAGTAATAAATCGCTCGGCACCACTGCTGTTGATTCACTGATTATCAATGCGGTAGTTCCTGCGCTGTTCAGCTATGGCATTTATCGCGACAATCAGGAACTGAAAAACAGAAGCCTTGGACTGCTTGATATTATGGAACCTGAGGATAATCTTGTTATAAGACAATTCGGGAAAATGGGGGTTAATGTTGAGAATGCCCAGCAAACACAGGCGTTGCTGCATCTTTACAACAATTATTGCAAAAAACGTAAGTGCTTGAAATGCCGTATTTTCACTGCTTCGAAAATTTTTTAAAAAAAAGTTTGCGCGATGCGATAATTATTCTTATCTTTGTGGCAAAATTCTAAGGCAAACTGTAAAAGGAAATGGCTGATTTAAGTGTTAGACTTTCGGAAATCGAGTTGAAGTTAAGAAAGCTCATATCGCTTAAGAATCAACTTATTGAGAAAAACAGCGAGCTTGTTCGACAGAATGAGGAACTTCAGTTGAAAATCGAGATTCTTCAGGAGGAGAACACGGAATTGAAAGATAAAATAAATAAAACAACTATTGTTAACGCACTCGGAAACGAGAAGGAAATAGAAAATAGTAGGCAGTTGATCAAGGCATTGGTAAAGGAAATAGATCAATGTGTTGCGATATTGAACGCTGAACAGTAATAAAAACAGACGATGATGAGCGAAAGTGATGAGATAAGAATTAATATCAATGTTGCTGAACGCAATTACCGTCTGACTATTGACAAGGCTGATGAGGAGAAGGTCCGAAGAGCCGCCGAGCTGATAAACGAACGGGTAAAGGAGTATAAGAGCGTATACACAGATAAGGATTATCTGTCGCTGGTCTCGATGGCGTGTATCCAGTTCGCGACAACCGTGGTGAAATATGAGAAAGACTCCGCCTTCAAAGATCAATATCTTGACAAACAACTTGATGTTATCGATGAATTGTTGACTGAAAACTTGTAAGAATTATCTGTCTGTCCGTCGCATGATGTAACCTTAACAATAATAACAATTTAACCGGTTGACTCATGGGTACAAAAACAGGCCTCATCCTCGAAAGAGGAGCTTCAACGCCAGTGGACGTTTGCGTATCGTGGCAGCCATAAGCGTGATATACAAGGGTTTACGATCCCTTTGGACAGACAGATTTTTTTCTTTTCGCGGAAGAGTAAAATCTTTAATTAAAAAATGGTTTTACTAGAATTAACCACAACGAGCATTATCATTTACGCAGTAATCGGCGTCCTGGTGGGCGCTGGTATCGGTGTGCTGTTGGCGACAACCATTATGCGTAAAGCTTTGACAAGAAAAAGCCATCAGCTGCTTGAGGAAGCAAAAGAAAAAGGCGAAGTTATCAAGAAAGACAAGATTCTTCAAGCAAAAGAGAAGTTCCTTCAGATGAAATCGGATTACGAGAAGGAGACAAACGAGAAGAAACGCGAGCTGCAAAAGGTGGAGACAAGGGTTCAACAGCAGCAACAACAGGTGAACCAACGCAACGAGGAACTGAACCGTAAGGCAAACGAGCTGAACAAACAGCAGCAGAATCTCACGACACAGCAGGAAAACCTCACGAAACGCCAGGCAGAACTCGACAAGATTCACGAAGAACAGAAAAAGATGCTTGAATCCATCTCAGGTCTTACAGTGAGCGAGGCAAAAGAACAACTTAAGGAAGCCGTAAAAGACGAGGCACGAGCAGAGGCGATGGTTCTCGCAAAGGAAATCGTGGAGGAAGCCAAGATGTCGGCAAACCAGGACGCGAAGAAAATCGTTCTTGAGACTATCCAGAGAACAGCGTCTGAACACGCAATCGAAAACACGGTTTCGGTGTTTAACATTGAAAATGACGAGATTAAGGGTCGTATCATCGGTCGTGAAGGCCGTAACATCCGCGCCCTCGAATCACTCACAGGCGTTGAAATCATCATCGACGACAGCCCTGACGCTATCCTTCTCTCGGGCTTTGACCCGATTCGCCGTGAGATAGCACGTCTGTCACTTCAGAAACTCGTGACCGACGGTCGTATCCATCCGGCACGTATCGAGGAAGTGGTGAAGAAAGTCGAGAAACAAGTTGAACAGGAGATTATCGAGACAGGTAAACGCACTGTCATCGACCTCGGCATCCATAACCTCGCACCTGAGCTTATCAAGATGATTGGTAGGATGAAATACCGTTCGTCATACGGACAGAACCTGCTGCAGCACTCTATCGAGACAGCAAGACTTTGCGCAACAATGGCAGCTGAGCTCGGTCTCAACACCAAAGTCGCAAAACGTGCTGGTCTGCTTCACGATATCGGCAAGGTGGCTGACAACGAGGAGGAGCTTCCACATGCAATCCTCGGTATGAAGACCGCTGAGAAATATAAGGAGAAAGCCGATGTCTGCAACGCTATCGGTGCTCACCACGACGAGATAGAGATGGAATCGCTTATCGCGCCTATCGTTCAGGTGTGCGACGCTATCTCCGGTGCACGTCCAGGCGCACGCCGTGAGGTCGTGGAGGCTTACATCCAGCGTCTGAACAAACTCGAGAAGATGGCGATGTCGTATCCTGGCGTCGTGAAGACATACGCTATTCAGGCAGGTCGTGAGCTCCGCGTCATCGTGGGTGCCGACAAGGTCAGCGACCAGGAAGCCGACAGCATAGCATACGACCTCTCACGTCAGATCCAGACCGAGATGACGTACCCGGGACAGATAAAAATCACCGTCATCAGAGAGACAAGAGCGGTGCAGTTCGCAAAATAACAACCGCGACATCTAAAATCGAACCAAGTAGAGACGTCACATTGTGGCGTCTCTACGTTTTTACACGTAAAAATTTGTTGTTCTGATGAGAATTTCATATTTTTGCAGGCATTATTATTGAATTATGAAAAGATTATTATTGCCATTTTTAACGTTATTCCTTGCATTATCAGCGTTTTCGCAGAACACATCGCCTTTGGTTTATAAGGATTTCATGCAGAAATCGAACGAGCTTATTGACATGGAGCAGATTCCGAAAAAGTCGTGGACCGACTTTGACAGCAACCCGATTTGCCGTATCAAGGTTAAAGCCGTCGGCTTTGAGGAGGATTTGATGCAGAAATTCATTTTTGTGCCAAACGGAATCGAGATAACACACATGGTTTTCAAAAACGGGCAATGGCTTCTGCACGTCTCTTCAAGGAAAAACGGCGAACTGACAATAAAATATATGGGCGACTACGTCTTTAGACTGCCGTATCAGCTCGAGGCTGGCAAGGTTTATGAACTGACTTTGGGAATGGAAACCGCCACCTTGGTGATAAACGCCGTTCCTACGACAGCCGAGATTTTTATCGATGGCAAGAAAGTCGGCACAGGATATGGTAGCGCCGCCGTGTCAGTGGGCACCGAGCATCGTTACAAGGTGGTTTGTGAAGATTACATCCCCGAAGAGGACATGATTAAGACCGACAAAACCGAAAAGATTGAAAAATTTGTTGAATTGAAACCGAATTTTGGATATATCACAATAAAAACCGAACCATCTGGCGCTGATATTTTTATTGATGAAATGAAAACAGGCGTCACTCCGTACCAGATGAAAAAGATAAAACCGGGAACGCATGTCGTTGAACTGAGAAAAACGGGTTATGAGAACTTCGCGGAGATGGTTACGATAAAAACTGGCGAAGTGAATAAAAACCTTGAAAATGTGAATCTTGTAAAAGATAAAAACTATGTTGAACCTGTGATTTCGCAAAAGCCAGATAATCAAACTCCTAAAAACCAAACTGTTCCTGCTGCGACAACGATTCAGGCGTGCAAAGGCGTTTTTTCTGTAGACCCAAATACCAAAGTACAGTTTTCAAAAGGCAATCTGCAATATCAGGCTTCGACGAACACATGGCGTTTCGCTGAACATCAGTGGGACTTCATTGGCAAGGACAACGGAAACATTTCTTCGAGTTACAGTGGCTGGATTGACCTTTTCGGATATGGCACGGGCGACGAGCCGACAAAAACTTCTGATGAAAACAGCGATTACAGCCCTTTCAACGATTGGGGAAACAATCTTCCAGATGAAGAGGGTAGGAGTTGGTACACGCTCTCTGGTGATGAGTGGACTTATTTGTTTGACGAGCGAAACACTCGTTTTGCGATGAGATTTGTGAAAGCTACCGTGAACGGAGTGAAGGGTGTGATACTCTTTCCGGACGACTGGGATCCGGGTAAGTTTTTCTTAAAAAATGTGAACAGTTACGAGGCGAGTTTCAGCGATAACAAGGTTTCTCAAATATCGTGGAATGAGAAACTCGAGGCAAATGGCGCGGTGTTCCTCCCTTCTGCTGGTATGCGTCGCGGAACGTCAATAAAATATGTGGGTTACGACGGTCATTATTGGTCATCCACGTCAGTCAGTGGAACAGGTGCGTACTATATGTTTTTCACTGAAGGCAACATCATGCCTGCCACGTGGTATGTACGAAAAAACGGACGAAGTGTTCGCCTCGTCCGTTTAGTGAAATAAACCTTTACGATTAGACTAACGTCTGACAATCAGTTTGTTGGATTTCTCCACAACGCCGTTCACGATGAGGCTGTAGAAATAAACTCCGTCAGTGAGGTCGCTGATGTTAAGGCTGTGTTTGCCGCTCATTCCGCTGATTTCGCTGCGCAAAACCTCTTGTCCCATCATGTTGTAAATGGCAACCATTGCGCTGTTCACGCTTGAATTGAAGCTGTAGTCGAAGTTGACGACGCTGCTTGCCGGCATTGGGTAAGCGTTGCTGAATTCCTCAACAGCGTTGATGTCGTTGACACCATCCAAAGAATACTTGAAGATGACGTTGATGACAAATGATTCTTCCGGATTGGCTGCATCCACGATTTCTAATGTCAAGTGCTGCTCCTCTCCGAGCACTGTCATGTAGTCATCAGCCATATAATGGCCGCTTAACACCAATGTCTCACCTTCTGCCATGTTGTTTGGCTCGGTTTGTTGTGCGCCTGTGGTAGGAGCGAGGCAAAAGCCGAAGCAAATCCAGGTTGATGTGCCTTCGACATAATTTACAGGAGTCTTTTTTCCAATAAGTCTGACATTTTCGTTGGCTGTGACATCAAATTCTATTTGCATCTCGCCACCTGGCACTCCATATAATTCAGAGCCGTCACCGAAAATGTAATAAGTGGCGCCGTTTTCGACTGCGTTGCCGGTTTCTTTTTCAGTTACAGTGTAACTCTGTGCCGATAATGCCATCACCGACACGATTAATGCTAATGATAAGAATAACTTTTTCATAACGCGATTATTTTTATGATTATTTGATAATATTTGCAATCATTTCGTCACTTGCGATGTTTGGCATTGTGACCTTCAGTCTCGGCTCGACCTCCATGGCGCGTTTGATGGCGAACATGGCGGGTTCGTTGCGAGCCCAGCTGCGGCGCGCGATGCCGTTGTTCACATCCCAGTGGAGCATGCAGTGCAGACGTCTGTCAGCCTCTGGAGTGCCGTCGAGAACCATGCCGAAGCCTCCGTTGATGACCTCGCCCCAGCCTACGCCGCCGCCGTTGTGGATAGAGACCCATGTGGCGCCGCGGAAACCGTCACCGATGACGTTCTGGACTGCCATGTCAGCTGTGAAGCTTGAGCCGTCGTAGATGTTGGATGTCTCACGGAACGGTGAGTCGGTGCCGGACACGTCGTGGTGGTCGCGACCTAACACGACTGGTGCTGTCAGGCGGCCGTCAGCGATGGCTTTGTTGAACTCGGCAGCGATCTTGGTGCGGCCTTCGCAGTCGGCATAAAGGATACGAGCCTGCGAGCCCACGACGAGGTGATTCGCCTGTGCGCCCTTGATCCACTGGATGTTGTCGTGCATCTGCTGCTGAATCTCCTTTGGCGATGACTTGGCGATGTCTTCCAACACCTTGCACGCTATGTCGTCAGTGACCTGCAGATCTTCAGGTTTTCCTGATGTGCAGACCCATCTGAACGGACCGAAGCCGTAGTCGAAATACATCGGGCCCATGATGTCCTGGACGTATGATGGATAACGGAACTTGCCGTCTTCTTTCAGGATGTCTGCTCCAGCGCGGCTGCTTTCAAGGAGGAAGGCGTTGCCGTAGTCGAAGAAATACATTCCCTTGGCTGTCAGCTTGTTGATGGCTGCCACATGACGGCGCAAAGAAGCGTAAACTGCCTCTTTGAACTTCGCCGGCTCTTCTGCCATCATCTTCTTTGACTCTTCAAGTGAATAACCTACTGGATAATAACCGCCGGCAAATGGGTTGTGCAACGATGTCTGGTCGGAACCAAGGTCAACCTGGATGCCTTTTTCTGCTGCATATTCCCAGAGATCGACCACATTGCCCTGATATGCGAACGAACGTGCGATTTTCTTTGCGCGGGCGTCGTTCACTTTTTCAAACAATTCGTCAAGATTCTCGTGAATCTCATCGACCCAGCCCTGATTGTAGCGTTTCTGTGCCGCTGCCGGGTTGATTTCCGCTGTGATTGACACCACGCCTGCTATGTTACCTGCCTTTGGCTGAGCGCCTGACATGCCGCCGAGACCCGCTGTGATGAACAGCTTGCCAGCCGGTGTGCCGCCTTGCTTACGCGACGCGTTCAAGACAGTGATTGTGGTGCCGTGGACGATGCCTTGTGGTCCGATGTACATGTACGAACCTGCTGTCATCTGGCCGTATTGTGTTACGCCAAGTGCGTTGTAACGCTCCCAATCGTCTGGTTTTGAATAGTTTGGAATCATCATACCGTTTGTCACGATGACACGCGGAGCCTCTTTATGTGACGGGAAAAGTCCCATTGGGTGACCCGAATACATCACCAGAGTCTGCTCGTCGGTCATGTTGGCGAGGTATTGCATCACGAGACGATACTGTGCCCAGTTTTGGAAGATGGCACCATTGCCGCCGTAGATGATGAGCTCATGTGGATGCTGTGCCACCGCTGGGTCCAAGTTGTTCTGAATCATCAGCATGATGGCAGCCGCCTGACGGCATTTTGCCGGATATTCGTCAATCGGACGGGCGTACATCTTGTATGAAGGACGATAACGGTACATGTAGATGCGACCGTATTTTTCAAGTTCCTCATAAAACTCAGGTGCGAGCTGGGCGTGAAGTCTCTCTGGGAAATAACGCAAAGCGTTTTTCAAAGCCAGTCTTTTCTGCTCCTTCGTCAAAATGTCCTTACGTTTCGGGGCATGGTTGATGCTCTTGTCGTATTCTTTTACTTCTGGCAGCTGTTCCGGAATGCCAGCAAGTATTTCTTTTTGAAAATCATTCATTTAAATATAATTTTTTGTAAAATTCAATATTTTTAACTTGCAAATATAAGAAATTTATATCTTTGCACCATCAAATTAACAAAAAATGAATAAAAATTATTTCATCAGACTGATAATTGTCATTTTTGGATTATCGCTGACTATAAATGTTGCGAATGCACAAAACTTTGTAAATGAATCGTTTGCAAAGAAAATCGGAGAGAATTTCATCTCGAATAAGACAAGGTCTGACAATCCGCAGTTGAATCTTTTCCATGTTGAAAAAGGTGCCGACAACCAGGCGAATCTTTACATTTATAACGTGGAAGGCGGTGGTTTCGTGATTGTCTCGGCTTCAAAATATGTGAGACCTGTCCTCGCTTATTCCGTAAGGAACAGTTATGAGGGTGAGATTCCGGAGCCGGCTTGGTATTTTATTGAGAATTACAGCAAAAACATCGATTATTGCGAAGAGCATGGTGTTTTTATGAATGAAGATGTTGAAAAGGAATGGAAGTCGTTGGAAAACAACGAGTTGCCTTCTGCTAAAAACGCCAGAACCGTTGACCCGATGATTCAGACTTTGTGGAATCAGGATTATCCTTATAATTATTATGCTCCTGAAACAGGAGGCGGCTGGTGGGGCGGTCCGGGCGGTCACTGCTATGCAGGTTGTGTGGCTTGCGCTATGTCGCAGATTATGAAATTCTGGAATCATCCGGCTCACGGGCAAGGCTCGCATTCATACACACACAGCACCTACGGCGTGCAGTCTGCCGATTTCGGCGCTACGACGTATAATTGGGCGATCATGCCGAACTCACTTGGCTCTCAGGCAAATGACGCGGCAAAGGCGGTGGCGTTGCTGATGTATCACTGCGGCGTGAGTGTCGATATGAACTTCGGTCCTGACGGCAGCGGTGCGCAGTCGAAAAGTGTGGAGACTGCCATGCGACAGTATTTCGGCTATGGCGGCGCTTTGTATCTTGAACGCAGCAAATTTGAATCGGAAGCCGATTGGATCGCGCTTTTGAAGAGCGAACTCGACAAGTCACAGCCGATGTATTTCTCTGGAAGCAGCGATTCGGGCAGCGGTCATGCCATAGTTTGTGACGGCTACGACAGCAACGATTATTTCAGCTTCAACCTCGGATGGAGTGGCTCTGGCAACGATTTCTATAGCATCAATGACGTGGCTGGTTTTCATAATAACGAGGCTATCGTGATGAATATCGTCCCGTTGGAGATCAATGCCGACTCGAATAACATCATTTATGTTTCCGCTGACGGTACCGGCGACGGTTCGTCATGGGCAAACGCCACACCTTATTTAGAATATGCCTCGGCACGCTCGACCGACAGGGTTAATAAAGTTTGGGTGAAAACCGGTACTTATTACGGCGATATGAATAACATCAACGGCGCTTTCGTGATTTACAAAAACAACCGCATTTATGGCGGTTTTGCCGGTAATGAGACTCCTGATTTCGATCTCGATGACCGTGACTTTGAGGCTAATCCAACGATTCTTGACGGTCAGGATGCGCGCAGGGTCGTCTATCAGACAGACCATTTCTCAAATGCCGATTATTCGGTCTGGGATGGTTTCGTGATTCAAAATGGCAATGTTGGTGCCGGTGGAGGCGCGTATCTGTGCAGTAACAGCTATTTTAAAAATTGCAAGTTCTTGAATAACAGGGCTACTGGCTTCGGTGGAGGCGCATATATCATTACGCCATTTTATGATAATGCGGTGGTAAGTTTTGAGAATTGCGTCTTTGACGGCAACAGAGGTGCTCTTGGCGGCGCTTTGTGCGACATGACGGGTGCGATGATTAAGAATTGCCGAATCACAAACAACACCGCGACGACAAAAGGCGGCGGTTATTACATTTTCGCCAACAAGGAAAGCAAAATCATAAACAGCATTTTCGACAATAACAACGCATCGCTTGGCGGCGCGATGTATAATAAAGGGAAGATTATTGTCGTAAACTGTGATTTCATTGCGAATAATGCCACCAATGATGGCGGAGGATTGTTTAACGAGACACAATACAGCAAATTCTACAACACCATCGTCTGGGGTAATATGGCCGACAACGTCGCCAATCAGATCGCAGGCACTTCGAAATTCAACTATTGCGCTATCCAGGGCGGATTTGATGGAACAAACAATATAAACCTTGCATCAGAAAACGAAGGTGCTGATAATCAGCAATATCCGCGCTTCGAGAATCCTGAAGACGGCAATTACGCATTGAACAAAAATTCAGTGTGCGTCGATGCTGGCGACAAGACCGTAGCGGGTGTCTCCAACCCTGATTATCTTGGAAATCCACGTATTGTGAACGGTCAGATTGATATCGGAGCTATCGAGTGCCAGACAATTGCTTCTGTGGACGACGTGCTTGCCGATTCATTCATGATTTATCCAAATCCTGTTGAAAACCAATTGGTTGTCGTTAAAGAAGGATTCATGCACGTGGAGGTTTACGACTTCTTGGGACAGAAAATCGTATCTGCGGAAGCGCATGATGAGATGGCTTTAAACACAACAGAGTGGGAGAGTGGCGTTTACTTCGTGAAAGTCAACGGCACGACAAAGAAAGTCATAAAGTAACGTTTGAAATCACCAGCCTTTAGGCTTGGAGAATATGTTTCTGACTCCAAGCAACATAGTGAATAAGGTGAAAAAGACATCGTAAAAAGGAGAGAAGAAAAGATACAACTTCTTCTCTCCTAATTGTTTAGCTGATTTTATATAGATGAAATCCATGCTGGCGTAATGTATCACACCAAATAATCCTATCGCAATGTAATAAATGTATTCGTTTGGGTTGATGGTGAACGCTTGCGGCATGATAAACAGCGCAATCATTGAGGTGTAATAGAACAAACGGCTCGAAAGCAGCGTGCCGAGAATCAAGTTGGTGGAGCGTTTGTACATGTTGACTGTCGAATAATGGCGTCTTTTCTGGTGAATCCAGCTGCTGAACGAGTGTTTCGGCTCCGATTCCACGCGGCATTTCGGGTCGATGAAGATGCGGGTGTTTTTCTTGTTCGCCACCTGGCTGATGAAGATGTCGTCGTCGCCCGACGGGATGGTGTAATGCGATGTGAAACCTTTGTTTTTGTAAAAAAGCTCGCGGCGATATGACAGGTTTCTGCCCACTCCCATGTACGGGCGTTTTGCCAAAGCCATCGAGAGATATTGTATTGCGGTGTAAAGAGTGTCGAAGCGTATGAGCTTGTTTAACAAGCCTTTACGTGTGAAATACGGGCTGTAACCGAGAACCACTTCCGTCTTGTTTTTGTAAGCGCTCACCATGCCTTTTATCCACTGGTCGTTTTCAGGAAGGCAGTCGGCGTCGGTGAGGAGAAGCAGGTCGTGTTTCGCTGATTTTATACCCATGCTGAGCGGGAATTTCTTTCCGTGAAAGAAGTTAAGGCTTTGGGTCAGTGTCACCACGTTGATGTCTGGACGCTGGCGGACGAGTTCTTTGAGATAATCCGTGGTTTCATCGGTGGAGCAGTCGTTGACGATGACAAGCTCGAAATCGGGATAGTCCTGCGTGAGAATCCTTGGTACAAGGTCGATGAGATACTCGTAAGCGTCTTTGGCACAGACGATTACGGAGACAGGCTCGTAGCTCGGGCGGTCGTTGTCGTATTTTTTCTTCTTGAAAAACGCCAGACGGCTGAAAAGACCCCAAATATAGCACATCTGTATCAGCCACGCGAGGCAGAAAACGCATAAAACGATAAAACTCAAAGAGTTATAATTAAAAATAACTTCCATCACAATCAATATTTACAATATGCAAAAATACAAAAAAGCCATTAGCTATTCGTTTTTTTTGACATTTTTAATGCCATTTGCAGTAATACGACTTACCACAGGGTGCTGAGAGTATTTCGAAAAGGGTATTAAAAAAGAATAATAATCAAAAAAATTAGTATTTTTGCACAAAATTTTCAGATGAAATTCTCATTAGTAAAAAATGATGCGAAAAGCAATGCTCGTGCTGGCGTTCTGACTACCGACCATGGTGACATCGAGACCCCTATTTTCATGCCTGTGGGAACAGTCGGCAGCGTTAAGGCTGTGCATATCAGAGACTTGGAGGAAGAGATCAAGGCGCAGATTATCCTTGGAAACACCTATCATCTCTATCTTCGTCCAGGCTTGGATGTGCTGCATGAGTGCGGCGGACTGCATAAGTTCAACGGCTGGAACCATCCTATTCTGACCGACAGCGGCGGTTTCCAGGTGTTCTCCTTGACCGACATCCGCAAAATGAAGGAGGAAGGCGTGGAGTTCCGCTCTCATATCGACGGTTCGAAGCATCTTTTTACTCCTGAGCGCGTCATGGATATCGAAAGGACCATCGGCGCGGATATTATGATGGCATTCGACGAGTGCGCGCCTGGCACTTCCGATTATAAATATGCGAAAGAAGCCATGGGACGCACACACCGCTGGCTTGACAGATGCTTGAAACGTTTCAACGAGACGGAACCGCAATACGGATATTATCAGTCGCTTTTCCCGATTGTGCAGGGCTGCACTTACCGCGACCTGCGCGAGGAGTCGGCTGAATTTATCGCCTCGAAAAACTGTGACGGACACGCTATCGGTGGACTTGCAGTGGGCGAGCCTACTGAGGTGATGTACGAGATGATAGAGGTTGTCAATGCCATCCTGCCTAAAGACAAACCACGATATTTGATGGGCGTGGGCACTCCGGCAAACATTCTTGAGGCGATTTCACGCGGCGTCGACATGTTCGACTGCGTGATGCCGACGAGAAACGGACGTAACGGCATGATTTTCACGTCGGAAGGTATAATAAACATCAAAAACGAACGTTGGAAATACGACTTTTCGCCAGTAGACGAAAACGGCTCTGTCTTTGTGGACCATCAGTATTCAAAGGCATATCTGAGACATCTCATCATCTCGAAAGAGATTCTCGGCCCGATGATTGCGACGGTTCATAACCTCGGATTCTACCTCTGGCTGGTGAGGGAGGCGAGAAAACACATCGTCGAAGGGGACTTTGCCGAGTGGCGCGACATGATTCTTCCAAAAGTGACGAATCGTATTTCATAACTGATTGACAATAAATGTGATGAGAAAGATAGACTGGTATATTTTCAAAAAATTCATTGGCACGTTTTTCTTTGCCATCAGTCTTCTTATTGTCGTGGTGATAGTTTTCGATGTCTCGGAAAACGTCGACAGCTTCATCAAAAACCACGCCTCGCTTTATGAGGTGGTGTTTCATTTCTACATCCCGTTTATCCCTTATTTTATTAACCTTTTCATATATCTGTTCACCTTTATCTCGGTGATTTTCTTCACCTCGAAGATGGCGGGTCACACCGAAATCATAGCGATTCTCAGCAGTGGCATCAGCTTCAGGAGGTTTTTGTGGCCTTACATGATGGCGGCTCTGCTCCTTGCCGGAAGCTCGTTTTATCTCGGTAACTTCTTGATTCCCAGGATGGATACGGTGAGAAGGAACTTTAAAAACACCTACATGGAGAATCTGATGAAAAGCTCTGGCTCGAACATCCACGTTCAGATAGAAAAAGGTGTTTACGCCTACATGTCGAACTACGACCTGAAACGCTCGACGGGATACAGATTCACTTTGGAAAAGTTTGACAATCATACACTTGAGTATAAAATAAGTGCCGATAAAATTGTGTATGACACCATGAGGAACAAATGGACCATGTACAATTATTTTGAGCATACTTTTGTTCCGGAAGAGACAATCGGGCGAGGCAAGACCAAAGACACCGTTTTGATGATGAAACCTTCTGATTTTTATTTCGTCAAGGAGGATTTTGAGGAGATGAACCTCATCGAGTTGACGAATTATATTGAGGAGTCGAGGGCGAAGGGCGCGGACAACATCCTGCCGTATGAAATCGAGAAACACAAGCGCTTGGCGTCGCCGGCAGCCATCATCATCCTGACTATCATAGGGGCGTCGCTATCGAGTAGGAAAACGCGCGGCGGCATGGGAATAAACCTCGGAATAGGCATCACAATAACGTTTGCGTACATTCTTTTCCTCGAATTCTTCAGGGTTTTCGCCATCTCGGGCGTCATCTCGCCGTTCTTCGCTGGATGGCTGCCGAATATCATCTTCGCAATAATCGGTATTTATTTCTTGGCAAAAGCGCCTAAATAAATGTGGCACTCCTTTCGGTCGTGCAATGTGCTCTCACTCCATTCGGGAATGTGGTGCTATGCACATTCTGCAAAGCAGCACATTGTGCGAAGCAAACAGATTTTGCGAAGCAACACATTTTTTTTGAAATATTATAATTAATATTGAAAAAAATCGTATTTTAGCCAAAAATTTGGTGTATTATGCATATTGCTATAGCTGGAAATATAGGCTCTGGTAAGACGACGTTAACTCGTTTGTTATCAAAGCATTTCGGATGGAAGCCTCATTTCGAGGAAGTTGACAACAACCCGTATCTCGAGAGTTTTTACGAAGATATGAAGCGTTGGTCGTTCAACTTGCAGGTTTATTTTCTCAACAGCAGGTTCCGTCAGGTGATGGACATCCGCAGAAGTGGCGAGGACATCATTCAGGACAGGACGATTTACGAGGATGCGTATATCTTTGCAGCTAACCTCTATGATATGGGTTTGATGGAGACGCGGGACTACCAGAACTATCAGTCGCTTTTCGAGCTGATGAGTTCGTTCCTCCAGGCTCCCGACCTGCTGATTTATCTGCGTGCCAGCGTCCCGACCTTGGTGCGCCAGATTCAGAAACGTAACCGTGACTATGAGCAGTCGATTCGTCTCGATTACCTCAAGGCACTGAACAAACGCTACGAGAACTGGATTTCTAACTACGACAAGGGCAAGCTCCTCATCATCGAGAGCGACAACATTGAGCTTGAGAATCCTGAGGATTTGAGCGGAATTATTGAAAACATCAACGCATCGTTAAACGGATTGTTCTGATTATGAATATATTAGGGATTATTCCTGCAAGATACGGCTCGACTCGTTTTGAGGGCAAGCCTTTGGCTTTGATTAACGGAAAGATGATGATTCAGCGTGTTTATGAGCAGGCTAAAAAAGCCGATAAACTCGCCGCCGTTGTGGTCGCTACCGATGACCAGCGCATTTACGACGCGGTTGTCGGCTTTGGTGGCGAGGCGGTCATGACGTCGACGAATCATAAAAGCGGAACCGACAGATGCTGCGAGGTGATTGAGAAATTGAACGGGAAATATGATGCTGTCATCAATATCCAAGGTGACGAGCCTTATATCAACCCGATGGAAATCAATCAGATAGCGGAACTGATTTCTGATGAGGACACACCATTGGCTTCGTTGTGCAAGCCGATTCGCGACTACGACGAGCTGATGAGCCACAACGCTGTGAAGGTGGTGTTCGACAAGAACGGCAAGGCTTTGTATTTCAGCAGATATGCCATCCCGTTTATGAGAAACGAGGCGGATGACACAAAATGGATGGAGAAACGCACTTTTTACAAGCATGTCGGCATTTACGCCTACAAAACTGATGTTTTGAAAGAGGTTGCGGCTCTTCCGCAGTCGGGATTGGAGATAGCGGAGTCGCTGGAACAGCTGCGTTGGCTTGAAAACGGCTACACGATAAAGATGGGGGTGACAGAGTTTGACACCTATTCCGTTGACGTGCCGGAGGATATTATTAAAATAGAATCGATTTTTAAAAACTGACTAACTGACTAACTGATTAACTGACTAACTGATTAACTGATAAAATGATAATAAAGTATATTTCGGAACTGCTTTTTGACCATGAATGCGTAATCGTTCCTGAGTTCGGGGCGTTTATCTCCAAGGAATGTCCTGCGACGCTTGATTATGCCAACCATCGTTTTGCGCCTCCGTCAAAAGAGGTGGCGTTCAACAGCCAGCTTGTGGCTGACGACGGCGTATTGTCAGCGTATGTCGCTGAGAAAGAAGGCGTTACCAAAGAAAACGCGACTCGGATGATTCATGGTTTCGCCATGCGTTCGCTCGCTGTTCTTGAAACGGAAGGCTCGCTGAAACTGGAAGGCATCGGTGAACTGCAGCGAATCAACAGCAAGGATTACGCTTTGGTTCTTGATAAGGACGTTAACCTTCTCGGCGACGCTTTCGGTCTGCCGTCGTTCACGGTGCAGCCGATTTACAGAAGAGAGACTTATCACGAGCTGGCAAAGAAAATCGCCACCGAGCAGAAGGCGAAAAACACCCTCATGAGCGTTTATGAGGAGAATGAAGAGCCGAAGCCGCATCACGTGACACGTCATAATTACAAGTGGTTCCGTGCCGCCGCATATTCGATGATGGTGGCGATGGTAATGGTGCTTCTGGGATGGGGCGCCGACAAGAGCGATTCGAAAATCGCGTCATGGAATCCGTTTTTCTATGCTTCGCCAAACGAGTATGTGGCGCGTCATCTTGACGTGATGATGGAGGCTCGCGAGGTGTTTGACGTTGAGCTTCTCCCTGCTTTGAGTTTCACTTTGCCGACTTGCAAACATGATGCTGATTATATCCAGCCTCTTGACAATGAATCGCTTAAGCCTGTCGATAATAGATTTTATTATGTGATTGGCGCATCTCTTAAAAATGAGAAAGACGCAAAAAGAAGTCTTAAAGCGATGAAAAACCAAGGCTTTGACCATGCTGTTGCACTTCCGAGAAACGGCAAAGGCAATGTGCGTGTGGCATACGAGGTGGTGATGGGCAAGGACGCCGCTGTCAAACGGTTGGAAATCATAAAGAAAGAGTATAACGAAGCCGCTTGGCTGTTACGTAAAAAATAGTGCCGTGGGAAAGAAAAACAAACTCGAACGTTTTGCCGAGTGCAAGACATTTGACAATCTCTTTGAATATTCGTTTGAACGCATCAAGGAGGAGGGCTTCCCTTTGAAAGGCCGTTGGCATGAGTTTTTCGGAAACGACAACCCTATCGTGCTTGAACTTGGATGCGGCAAGGGCGAGTACACCATAGGTCTGGCAAAGGCGCATCCGGAGATTAATTATATAGGTGTCGACATCAAAGGCGCAAGGATGTGGGTCGGACTGAAACAGGGCATCTCAGAAGGCTTGAAAAACGTGGCGTTTGTGCGCACACGCATCGAGCTGATAGAGAATTTCTTCGGCGAGAACGAAGTCGATGAGATTTGGATTACCTTCCCAGACCCTCAGATTCTTAAGGCGAGAAAACGTCTCACGGCTCCAATATATCTCGAGAGATATAAGACTTTCCTGAAAAAAGACAGCTACATCAACCTCAAGACTGACAGCGACTTGCTGTATGACTTCACTTTGGAAGTGGTGAAAGAGGCGAATTATCCGATAGTTTACAATTATACCGACCTTTACGCCAACGACGACGAGCTTGAAGTGAAGTCGATTAGGACTTATTACGAGTCGATGTGGCTGAAGCAGGGCTTGACTATCAAGTATCTGAAATTCAAGGTTAAATAGAAATCAGTCGTTTCCAATTTCTTTAAGCATAGGGACGAAGCGGCAGTCGCCGAACTCTTCGCGTGCCATCGTGCCGTCTTGTCGCTTGGTGAGACGAAGCATCCGTTGTTTTGTGGCATCGGCTTCATCGTTGAGCGGGATAACCATGATGCCGCCGATTTTCAGTTGGTTTACAAGAGCTTCCGGGATCTCCGGCGCTGCAGCCGTGATGATGATTCTGTCGAAAGGACCATATGTCGGGAGTCCTTTGTTGCCGTCACCGAGAAATGTCTTGATGTGGTAGGGGAACTCTGCGAGGAACGGTTTCGTCTTGTTGTAGAGGTTGCGTTGTCGTTCCACGGTGAACACTTTCGCGCCCATCTCGGCGAGTATGCATGCCTGATAGCCGGAGCCTGTCCCGATTTCAAGAACTTTCATGCCTCTTGACACGTTTAGAAGCTGACTCTGCATCGCCACGGTAAATGGCTGCGATATTGTCTGGCCCGAGCCGATGGGAAACGGCTTGTCCTGATAGGCGAACTCCACAAACGACGACTCGAGGAACACATGGCGCGGCACCGTCCCGATGGCGTTGAGCACGGCGACATCGGTAATGCCTTTATCCTTAAGCACTTGCATGAGCTGTTGGCGCATCCCCTTGTGACGATAATTATCTTCCTGCATGATAAAATTTTCTGATACAAAATTACAAAAAATTCCTATATTTGCAAAAATTTTAGATATGTTAAAAATCGGAGTTTTAGGTGCGGGACATCTTGGAAAGATCCATATCAACTGCATCAAACAAATTGAAAAATATGAGCTGGTCGGCTTTTATGACCAGGATGAGAATACAGCAAAAAGAGTGGCGGAAGACTTGTGCGTGAAGAATTACACCTCCATTGACGAACTTATTGACAATGTTGATGTTGTGGATATCGTCACGCCGACGATTGCTCATTTTGCCTGTGCCTCGAAAGCCATCGCGAAAGGCAAGAACGTGTTTATCGAGAAGCCTATCGTCGCCACCGTTGACGAGGCCAACAAGCTTATCGGGCTTGCCAAGAGCGCCAATGTGAAGGTCCAGGTGGGGCATGTGGAGCGTTTCAACCCTGCTTTCATTGCAGCACAGCCGCATATCGACGACCCCGTTTTCATCGAGGCTCACCGTCTTGCGTTGTACAACCCTCGTGGCTGCGACGTGCCAGTCGTCCTCGACCTCACAGTTCATGACATCGACATCCTTCTGACAATTGTCAAATCGCCAATAAAATCAATAAATGCGAGCGGTGTGTCTATCGTCAGCCCGACGCCGGACATCATCACGGCGAGGATAGAGTTTGAGAATGGCGCGGTGGCAAATCTCACCACAAGCCGTATATCTTTGAAGAACATGCGCAAGTTCCGTATCTTCCAGAACGGGGCTTATATCACGATGGATTTCATGGAGAAGAAGGCGGAAGTGGTGAAGGTGGAGGACGTGAACGGCGACCTCGGACCATTTGACATGACAATCGACCTCCCGAACGGCAGCAGCAAGAAGATTTCCATCGAGGAGTTGGAGACAAACCAGATAAACGCCATCAAGACAGAGCTTGAACGTTTCCACGACGCTATCGTCGAGAACACGGAACCGCCTGTGACTATTGAGGATGGCGTTGAAGTGCTCAAAGTCGCGTATATGATTCTTGACGAAATTAACAATCATAAAGGACAATTGCAAAAACATCTGAAATAACACAATAAAAATTAAAAACAAACGTTGAAACAAAAAAGGGCTTATGAGAGGTCTTCGCTATTTGTTATTTCTCGGTATCGTTTTGAGTCTGTTCTCTTGCAACAAATTCAAGGGAAGTCAGGAGATACCAGCCTACATCAAGATAAATCCCTGGACTTTTACCACTGATTACCAATATGAGGGGGCGGCGACACATGCCATCACCGACGCCTGGATTTATATCGACGGAAGCTTGTTGGGCTGCTTCGAGATGAAATCTCACGACGACGGCGTTTATGCGATGATTCCGGTTCTCAAGCAAGGCAATCACACCATGCAGGTTTATCCTGGAGTCAAGCTGAACGGCATTTCTTCCACGAGAATCCAATATCCTTTTTACAAGCCGTGTGTTTATCATCGTTCTTTCACGCCAGGTGTGATTGAGACAATAAATCCGTTTACAAAGTATTACAGTGTTGATAGCACTTTGGTGCGATTCAAGATGATGGAGGATTTTGAGGAAGTCAACAATATCAGGCTTTACAAACTTGATTCAACGTATGCCGATTTGGTTCAGATTAGTCACAGGAACAACCCAAACGCATGGGTGGATCCTAACGACACTTTGAATCATTACCGTTCAGGACACATTCATGTCGGCGACAGCTTGAAACGTTTCTGCGTGGCAAGCGACAGGCTTGTCGGGCTGCCGACTCTCGGTAACTATGTCCTTCTTGAGTTGGATTACAAGTGCACCGAAAATTTCATGATTGGGATGTTTATCAGAACACCTCAGGATGGAATCATGGACAAGGAACTCATTTATCTGAAGAAGACAGACACTTGGAAAAAGGCTTATGTTAACTTCAGCCCTACTGTGACTGAGAATTACAACGCTTCATATTTGAAGTTTTATTTTAGCGGAGCTGTTGATGGTGACGAAACGGCTGACTTTTATTTTGACAATATAAAACTTATTTATCTTGACTAAGAAAATCAATAAGCGCAGGCAGATTTTTAGATATGTCCTTTGGGACTGGATCGCATCTGTTGTGACCTGGTTCATCTTTTTTTGCTACCGCAAAAAGATAGAGGCTGTAGATATCTTTGAGGATTTCAGTGTTGTCGCCGATGACAAATATTTCTGGATTGGGATAGTTGTCATTCCATTTTGCTGGCTTTTCCTCTACATGATGTCGGGGGCTTACAGCAATGTTTATTTCAAGTCGCGTGTCAGGGAGCTTGGGCAGACGATTCTGACGACGCTTATCGGAACTATTGTCCTGTTTTTCGCCATTATTCTGGATGATGTCATTGTGAATTACAAGACCTATTACACCTTGTTCGCGATACTTTTCATCCTTCAGTTTACGATTACCTATCTGGGCAGACTTGTCATAACGACCTCCACCGCCAAGAAGATACACAACGGCAAAATCGGCTTTAACACGTTGATTATAGGCAGCAACGGCAATGCATGCTCCATTTACAAAGAGATTTCAGGACAGAAATTCTCATCTGGAAGCATAATCGTTGGTTTTGTTAATGTCTTCAATTATGATGTTTATAAAGTGGAGAAGTATATCCCGCATCTCGGCAACTACAAAGACGTGGTGAATGTCATAAAAGAGCATGATATTAAAGAGGTCATCATTGCCATTGAGCGTTCGGAGACTGAGACTATCGACAGGATTCTGGTTATGCTTGAGAGCACCGACGTGGTGGTGAAAATCATCCCGTTGATGCATGAGTTCGTGTTCGGCGCCGTCAAGCAGGAAGGTATCTGGCACGCCTCGCTCATTCAGGTCACGCCGGAGCCTATGCCTGTATGGCAGCAGGTGGCGAAAAGGATGTTCGACATAATCGTGTCCGTACTCGTAATAATATTGTTGTCACCGGTATACATCTTCACGGCGATAATGGTGAAACGTTCTTCGCCTGGACCGATTTTCTACAAGCAGGAACGTATCGGGCAGCATGGAATTCCATTTAAGATGTTGAAATTCAGGAGCATGTATGTCAACGCGGAGGATATGGGACCGCAGCTGTCGAAAGACGACGACCCGCGAATCACGAAATGGGGCAAGTTCATGAGGAAGGTGCGTCTTGATGAGATTCCGCAGTTCTTCACGGTGCTTGGCGGAAAGATGTCTATTGTCGGCTATCGTCCAGAGCGTCAGTATTATATCGACCAGATTGTGCAGAAGGCACCGCATTACAGGCTGCTTCTCAGAATCAAACCCGGCATCACGAGTTGGGGTGAGGTGAAATTCGGCTATGCGTCGACCGTCGACGAGATGGTGGAGCGCCTTAAATACGATATCCTTTACATTGAGAACATGAACCTCGCTGTCGATATCAAGATTTTGATTTACACAGCGTTGATTGTGATACAGGGACGAGGGAAATAATGTGCCGCTGCGCGGAGTGTGGGGCTGCGCCCATCGGCTGGAAGCCGACATATTCAGCCCTAAAGCTGCACATTGCGACCACAGGGAGCATTACATTAGCCCGAAGGGCACACATTAAACGTTTAGTTCGTTTATTTTCGATTTTTCAAACTTTTCTTTTGCGTATTTTAAATCCACGACGAGTTGTTTGGCGTCGCTGGAAGGCATTTCGAACATGTCGTCGTTCAGGATAGCTTCCAGGATGGAGCGCAGTCCGCGGGCGCCGAGTTTGAACTCTATGCTTTTGTCGACGATGAAATCAAGCACTTCGTCTTTGATGACCAATGATATGTCGTCCATGCCGAACAGTTTTGTGAACTGCTTCGTGATGGCGTTTTTCGGTTCGGTGAGGATTCGTTTCAACGTGTCGCGGTCAAGAGGGTTGAGGTAGGTTAGAATCGGGAAACGTCCGATGATTTCGGGTATGAGACCGAACTTCTTCAAGTCTGACGGTGCGATATACTGCAGCAGGTTGTCGCGGTCGATTTCCTTCTTAATCTCGGAGCCGTATCCTATGGCGTTGGTTCCCACGCGGTTGGCGATGATTTTGTCGATGCCGTCGAAGGCACCGCCTGCTATGAACAGGATGTCCTTGGTGTTGATCTGAATCATCTTCTGCTCAGGGTGCTTGCGTCCGCCTTGTGGTGGCACGTTGACCACTGTGCCTTCGAGGAGTTTGAGCATCGCCTGTTGCACGCCTTCGCCCGACACGTCGCGGGTGATGCTCGGGTTGTCGCCCTTGCGCGCTATCTTGTCGATCTCGTCAATGAAAACGATGCCTTTTTCCGCCGCCGCCACGTCGTAGTCTGCCGCCTGAAGCAGCTTCACGAGGATGTTCTCGACGTCTTCTCCCACATAACCGGCTTCGGTTAGCACTGTGGCGTCGGCGATGGCGAACGGCACGTTGAGCATGCGCGCTATCGTCTTGGCTAACAATGTCTTGCCGGTTCCGGTCTCGCCCACGAGGACGATGTTTGACTTCTCGATTTCGACTTCATCGCTCGTCTCTTTCTGGTTGAGACGTTTGTAGTGGTTGTAGACCGCCACTGACAGCACACGTTTCGCGGCTTCCTGCCCGATGACGTACTGGTCGAGGAAATTCTTGATTTCCAAAGGTTTGAGAAGCTTGAAGTCTGGAACTTGCGATTTGCTGCGGTGTGCCATCTCTTCGTTTAACAGCTGATGGGCGCGGCTCACGCATTCATCGCAGATGAAGCCGTTGATGCCTGAGATTAACAGATTGACCTGACTTTCAGGACGTCCGCAGAAAGAGCAGTTGTTTTCTTGTTTTTTCGACATGATGTTTTATTTATTAGTTTCCTCACTATGTTCGGAATGACATGCCTTTTTATAGATTTTTAGCGCGGCATTTAGGTTATCGCGAATTAGCAGGTTCCGTCAAAGCCGCGCTATATCGTAAACGTCTTAATTGTCATTCCGAGCCGCGAAGCGGCGAGGAATCTATTTGTTCTTGATTAAAACCTCGTCAATCATTCCGTAATCCTTGGCTTCTTGCGCTGTCATCCAGTAGTCGCGGTCGGAGTCCGCCCACACCTTGTCGTAAGGCTGTTTTGAATGTTCGGCGATGATTTCGTAGAGTTCTTTTTTCAGTTTCTGAATCTCACGTGCGGTGATTTCAATGTCTGAAGCCTGTCCCTGCATTCCGCCCATTGGCTGGTGTATCATTATGCGGGAGTGTTTTAGGGCTGAGCGTTTTCCGTCGGCGCCGGCGCACAGAAGGACTGCCGCCATTGATGCCGCCATGCCAGTGCATATTGTAGCCACGTCAGGCTGGATGAACTGCATGGTGTCGTAGATGCCGAGACCTGCATATACTGAGCCGCCAGGGGAGTTGAGATAAATCTGGATGTCGCGTTTCGGGTCGGCTGACTCGAGGAAGAGCAGCTGCGCCTGGATGATGTTGGCGACGTAGTCGTCGATCTGGTCTCCCAGGAAGATGATGCGGTCCATCATGAGGCGTGAGAACACGTCCATCTGAGCCACGTTGAGCTGGCGTTCCTCGATGATGGTAGGTGAGATGTAGTCGACGATTTTGTTGGCGTATTTCTCAAGTCCTAAACCGTTGATGCCTTTGTGTTTGGTGGCGTATTTGTAGAATTCGTTGTTTGTGTTCATAATGTATGTTTTTAACGTATTTTGTTTCAGATAAACGTAGAGACGTGCCATGGCGCGTCTCTACGATATCAATGAACGTTTGTTTTCTTATTTTGTTTCAGCCTCTTCGTCTTTTTTCGCGGCTTTCTTGGCGCGCGGTTTCTTTGCCTTTTCCTTCTCTTCTTTTGGGAGGACGGCCTGGACGAAGCCTTCGTAGTCGGTGTCGACGACCTTCACCTTCATGGCTTTCTTCAGGAAAGCGGTGAGTTTGTTGTCAGCCACCTGGTTCTGGATGTTCTGACGCTGGTTCTCGTCTTTCAGCACTGAGTCGACGATGCCGTCGAGACGTTTCTTCATGTCGTCGTCCATGCCTGCGAGGTCGAGGTTGCCGAAGTACATCTTTGTGACGAAGTCGCGGAGTTCTTCTTCTTTAAGGATGAGTTCAGGGTTGGCTTTGACGATGCTTTCCTCGATGAGCTGCCATCTGAAGGTCTTTGAGTACATGTTGTCGTAGTTCTTCTCGACATCTTCCTCTGTGACTTTGCCTTCGCTGTTGGCGACGACCCAGCGTTTCAGGAAGCTGTCAGGCATGTCGAACTTCACCTCGCTCACGAGTTTGTCGATGGCGTTGTTGAAGAACATTCTCTCAGCCTCAACGACATACTGGCGTTCCATCTCAGCTGCCACTTCCTTGCGGAATGTCTCCACGTCTTTGATGTCCTTTGAAGGGAAGATGAGTTTGAAGAGTTCTTCGTTGAGCTCTGCAGGTTTGTCGTCTTTCTTGTTGCCTTCCTGGATACGAGTGATTGTTGCGTCGATTTCCTTGTCGGAAGCCTTGATGTTATAGTCTTCCATCTTGATTTCGCCAAGGTTGACTTTGATTTCCGGTTTCAGACCGACTTCAAAGAAGAAGCTCTTTGTGTCGTCTGTCATCGGGTCGATAGGCTGCTGTTTCTCAGGGTCGTTGAGAGGGTAGCCCATGATGTCGAGTTTGTTTTCGACGATATGGTTGTTGAGAGCTTCGGAGACCTTCTTGTTCAGCTGGTCGAATGACACTGATGAACCGTACATCTTTTCAATCATTCCGAACGGCACTTTTCCCTGACGGAAGCCTGGGAGGACCGCTTTGTGCTGATAGTTCTTTAATTCTTTTTTAACATCTTCTGCGTAATCGGCTTTTTCGATGTCGATTTGGATTGTGGCGAGAAGGTCGCCCTTTGCTGTCTGTATTGTCTTCATTATCAATAATATATATAATTTCGTGCGGATGAAGGGACTCGAACCCATACTCCTTACGGAACCAGATCCTAAGTCTGGCGCGGCTACCAATTACGCCACATCCGCTTGATTTTTTTGAGGGTGCAAAAATACAAAATTTTTGAATACCTTATATTAATAATAAAAACTTTTTTAAAACGCTTATTTTTTGACGTTGAGAGCCTCGCGGAGGGCGTTGCCCATGAGCATGAAAGCGAGCACGAGCAGCATGATGGCGATGCCAGGGAGGATGGCGAGGTAGGCGTTGTCGAGGATGATGTAGGCGTAGTTTTCCTTTATCATGGAGCCCCACGACGGCATGGGCGGCTGCACTCCGATTCCGAGGAAGCTCAAGCCGGCTTCAAGGAGTATCGCCGTGGCGAAGTTTGCCGCCGAGATGACGATGATGGGGTTGAGGATGTTAGGGATGATATGCCTGATTATGATTCTCGCGTTTTTGAAGCCGAGGGCGCGACCTGCTTCCACGAAAGTCGTCTCGCGGATGGAGAGGATCTGTCCTCTTGTGACGCGCGCCACCTCGACCCACATGGTGAGGCCGACGGCGATGAAGACTTGGACGACGCCTTTGCCGAGGGCGAACGTTATGGCTATGACAATCAGCAATGTGGGCAGCGACCATACCACGTTGATGAGCCACATTGTGACATCGTCGACGCGACCGCGGAAGAAGCCGCCGAGTCCTCCTATGAAGAGACCTATGACCACAGAGAGGAGCACGGCTATGAAGCCGACGCTGAAGCTGATTCTGGTGCCGAGGACGAGGCGGCTCAGGAAGTCGCGCCCGAACTGGTCGGTGCCGAGACGATATTTGCGGTGGATGACAGGGTTTTCAGGCAGAAGCGTGTTGTCAATGACCTCTTCCTGGACTGCGCCGGAATGCTCTGGGTTGAAAATGTAAACGGTGGTCGTCTTCTCTTCTATTTTCAAGGAGTCGAACGGGATTTGGCGATAAGGCGAGGGCTGTCCGTTCATCAGCTTGTGCCAAAATCCGACTTTCTTAACATTTGTAGGCTTGTTGACGAGCAGGATATCGACTTTGAATCCGGGTTTTTGAGTGCTGATTTCGAGAATCTGGGTGTTGGCGTCGGGTGTATTGTCCGGAATTATGAAGTAGGCAAAGACCGCCATCATCGCGCATAAGATGATGAAAACCAACGAAATCATTCCGGCGATGTTTTTTTTGTAGCGTCGCCATGCAATTTGCGAAGGGGAGAGGAAATCGTTGTTTTTCATTTTGTCATAAAATCAGGCAAAGATAAGATTTTTTCCGGAAAAATTTGTTTTTGTATTAAAAAATATGTAATTTTGCAAAACTAATTCACGGAATAGTAACAAAAATATTTGCCTATGATATAAAACGCAACTTGTTTGCGCACACTTTAAAGACATAATGGGAAAAGCGTTAGAAGCTAAATCTTGAATTTCTGAAAACTGGACATTTTCGAGAATATCAAGTCAAGAATAAGGCCGATGGCGCTCACGCTTTTTTAGCGTGGGCTTTGTTCGATTAATTTGACTTGATAGGTAGTCCAGATTCCTCAGAAATTCAGATGAAGCGAAAGAGCACCACGCTTTTTTTGTGTGCGGTTGGTTTTTGGGGTGCTTAAAGTATTAATCGTAAAATTAACAACTATGAAGAAAAGATTTTTATTATTAGCAACAATGTTTCTGATGGTCTCACTCATGACCAAAGCACAAGAATACTGGATAGAAGGTTTCTATGAAAGACATGGAGATGGAAAATACACCTTGAAAGATGTTCATACACAAGGAATTTATCTTGACGGTATGACAAATCTATCATATACTCTTTATGGAACAAAAGAGAATATTATATGTGATGGAGTTCCAGCGACAATGGTGGAGTTTAGATTTGATAAGGCGACAACTGACTGTCTTAACAAGTGGAAAAATGGTTTTTACTTCCAATATTGGGACGAAGACAATTACAAATGGAAAACCGATGTGGAGGCATGCAAAGGAGAATCTACAGGTTTTTCAAAAAAAGACATGGTCATGATGCTTGTTTTGGATTATAGCTTTTCAATGAAAGATAATATTCCACGATTACAATCAAGTGCCATCAATTTTATTAATTCAATTAGCAATGTGTCAAACGGCAATGTCCATATTGGAATTATTGCATTTTCAGGTATGGATTTGGCAAAAAACCAAATTTTCCCAATTACTCCGCTTGACAAAAGCAACAAAGATCGTTTCGTGAATTTTATACGTAACTCAAATAAAGGAAAAGAAACAGCATTGTATTTCGCCATGGATAAAGCCATGAATATGATGGAAGACTATGTTAATTTAAAGGATTTTCCAGAAGATAATTTTAATGGAACTTGTATGATTACATTTACAGATGGTCTTGATAATGCTTCTATTAACGATGATATATCAGTTTCAATGCACAGAGGTAAAAAGAATGAATATCTTGCATATATAAGCAAACAATTAAAAGGATCTTCACGCAAATATATTAAGGGTATTCCAGTAGAAAATTTTGAAATAGGGTTTACTGGTTCGGAAGATTTTACTCAGGAAGATAAAGATTTCTTTAAAGATGTGTTAATACAAACGACTCCTGACTCGGAACATTTTATATTTGCTGATAAATTTGAAGATGTCGAAAGATATTTTGCTGACATTGCAAAAAAATTAACTGAGCGTTGGGAAACCATAAATATGTATGTTGGTGAATCTCAATACGGAAAAGTTCGCTGGGTTTTGAATTGCGACGAACAACCTATAGTTGAGACTCCCAAGCCATTACCTCCAGTCAAAACAAAAAGCAAGACCCACTTCAACATTAATCTCGGCCTTACAACCATGAATGTGGAAAGAACAGGTCATGGGCAGACAGATAAATACTCTCTTTCTCTTGAAAAAGACGCAACGACAAAAGGCTTGTATTTGGGCGTATCTTGGGACATGACATTCAAATATGGTTTGGGAATAGAATTTGCTGACTTGGGATTTGCTTATTATTCTGGCAGTTACAAAGAGACAGATGGTTATTATACTTATACCGCTAAAGCTACCAGTTTAAATATTTATGTGTCACCTGTAAAATTCCAGTACCGTTATGAGATGCCAAGCTCTTTTGCAGTTTTTGCAGCCACAGGACCTGCGTTAGATTATTGCGTTGATTATACCATAAAGGAAGATATTTATAATACACATTATGGTTATGGTGAATCATATACGACATCTGACATATACAAATCTACATGGTTCTACTGGAATTTAAAAGGTGGAGTGGCTTACAAATTCATGAAACTTACACTTGGAACAAGTTTGAGAATTACTGATGTTAGTAAATATAAGGATTATAAGGCAAGTATTGGTCGTCCGTTCTATCTCATGTTCTCATTCGTATTTTGACATTTCATTTTTTTTAATAATTTTTTTTACGCCCTTCGGCATTGTTGCTGAAGGGCTTTTTTGTTAAAAAAATTTAACATTAATTTCATTTTGCTGCAAATTATGTTAAAAATTGTTAAAAACCGGAAACCAAAGATTTTTTAGTATATTTTTGCGGAAAGTTTCAAAAATATTGTGAGACCTTTAAAATTTACTACAATGGATAACAATGAATTAATACTTTACAATGAAGATGATTTGAGGTCGAAAATTATTACAATTCGTGGAGTGCTTGTTATGATTGATCGAGACCTGGCTGCGCTTTATGAGGTGGAAACAAAATACCTAAAACGTCAAGTGAAAAGGAACATGGAGAGGTTCCCCGATGACTTTATGTTTCAATTGACCAGAGATGAAATGTCAATCTTGAGGTGCCAATTTGGCACCTCAAGATGGAGAGGTGAGAGATATTTGCCGTTTGCTTTAACAAAAAACGGAGTGGCAATGCTAAGCGGGGTACTTAATTCAGGGAAAGCAGTAGATGTGAATATCAAAATCATGCGAGCTTTTACAGCAGTAAGCCACATGATGTCAATCAATACGAGTTTGTCGCAAAGGATATTAAATATTGAATATCATCAAATTGAGACAGATAAACGCATTGATAACATTTTTAAAAAAATGGATGTAAACAAACCCGATGAGGGCATTTTCTGCGACGGAAAGATTTTTGATGGTTGATGACGATTTGTATCACATTGGGGCATCATTAAAAGACTTGGGGAAGAGTGTGTTCGCGTTTTCGAAAATGGGAATTGACAAAGAGGTAATCCTTTCATTATTATAATGTTATATTCTTTTTTGAGTTTGCGCTGAAATTGTAGAAGCTAAGGGGAAACATAGGTTTTCGTTGCCATAAATTTTTTTTAAAAAATTGATTCATCATTTAAAAAATAGTGTATTTTTGCGCCCTTGAAAACGAGATTCTAATCATTATTGATAGTATGATGAAAAAGCTAACAAATAGTAGGGCTTTGCTGATTTTATTAGTGCTGGTGGTGTGCTTTGTTTTGCCGATGAAAGCGCAAAATTGTGATGGTTTTTTCCACAACGACGAACTTTATAACGACCGTAACGGCACCATCGGGGGCTATAATATAGGTACACAGGGTTTCGGCTCGGATGTCTATGGCGGCTTCAACATTACAACACAACACTTCGGACAGGAAGCGCCACTCGGCAGTGGGCTGCTGATAATGCTCGGCGCAGGAACTGTTTACGCTGTAAAGAAACACAAACGCAAAGGGGGATTCCTCGCTGCGCTCGGAATGACAAATAAGGAATAAAAATTAAATATAATATGAAAAAGCTCAGTATAATTATCATATCATTGGCTTTGGTTTTAGGATTAAGCCAATGCAAGAAAAAGGTGGCGGAAATCACTCCTGCTGCTACACCTGAAGTCAACGGAAATTTAGTTCACATCAGGGTGAATGCCGGACATGGTGACAAGCATATCGTGTATCCTGAATCAGGTGCCTACGTCTTTGAGAACGGCGACAAACTCTATGTGGGCAACAATGGTCATTATATCGGCACTTTGGAATACTATGACGGTGCTTTCAGTGGCGACATCGAAACCGATACAACTACTTACCATGATTATCTGCATTTCTATTTCATTGGCGGTTCTTATGATGGCGAACTGTTGACGTCAGGGGCAAATGCAACAACATCGTTTGAATGGAGCATCGCTGACCAAACTGGTAGTAAGCTTCCTATTCTTTCATATGGTCATTCCACACGAAAATTCACTAACCAAACAACTGCCTATTCATGCATGCTTGAAAACAAGTGTGGCTTGGTGAAATTCTGGGCTTGGCCGGCGCCATCCACATCGAATACTCTTGTCACGATTTCGGGGATGAAAACCACAGCTCTCATCGACTTTGCCAATCCTGGTATAACCTCCACCGATGCCATTGGCGCGGTGAAGCTCCATAAGATTAGTGGCTCTGATCCCGCCGAGAGGTGGGCTATCCTGCTGCCACAAAGTTCGGTGCCAGCAGCCACGGTCTCATACAAAGACGAAGGCAACAATAACATTGCCCAGAACATCTACATGCCTGCCATAAAAGCCAACACTTACTATGGCGGATACAATGGTATTTCGGTTGGACTCGAATATGTTGACCTCGGACTTGAGAGCGGACTTTTGTGGGCTGCCTGCAACGTGGGTTCATGCACACATGAGGGTTACGGCAAATTCTTCGCTTGGGCCGATACCGCACCTAAGACAGCATACTGTTGGAGCAAATACAAGTATGCCTACAACCCTAAGTATTATCCAGAATGCCCTGGTCCAGGCGGTGATGCAGATACGATTCACTTTGAATATGGCGATAATGGGCCAAATCTTGGACTTACCAAGTATAACACCAAAGAGGAGTGGAATATTCTTAATATAGATGGTGGCCCCGACGGTGATACCATTTTGTATTCCTATGACGATGCGGCTTTGGCCATTATGGGCAATGGTTGGCGTACGCCCACAGTAGAGGAATGGAATGAGCTGATAACAGAAACGACCCCAACAAGGGATGTGGTTAACGGCATAGGAGGCATACGGTTCACTGGATCGAATGGCAACAGTATCTTCCTGCCCTTTGCCGGTTCTTACAGTGGTAATATGCACTCCTCCTATTACAATTGTGGAAATCAGCCACAGGGTCAATACTGGTCGAACCAAATCGATTCAGACTACCCGTACAGAGCATATATACTTTATTTCGATGACCCAGACTGGACACAAGAACCATTTACGACATACGGTACAGTAGCAAGTACGATCACATTTTTCTCAGATCCAATTGAATACGCTCGCTACGAAGGACGTCCTGTGAGGGCTGTGCGTGAGACGGCGTTTTAGCACCCTTGATAATGAGTATTGAATTCTAAAACTTAAATAATGACTAAGCTGTCAAATTGGAAGACTTTGCTGGTTTTTGTGTTGTTTGTTACATGTCTTGAATTGCCAGCATCCGCTCAGAAAAGCGACATCTTTTTCCGTCCTGAAGCATCGTATGACAACCGTAACGAAGGAAGTATCTTTTACAACCTCACAAACCAACATTTCGGTGACGAAGACAACGTTACTTACTACCTTTATAACCAGCAGTTCGGACAGACGGCGCCGCTTGGCGAAGGGCTGTTGATAATGATGGGCGCGGGAGCTTGCTACGTTATTCGAAAACGTAAACGAAGATGAGATTCCTCGCTTCGCTCGGAATGACAAATAAGGAAAAAATCTTAATATAATATGAAAAAGCTCATTATATTTTTTGTAGCAATAGCAATGGTGCTCAGTGTGAGCCAATGCAAGAAACATGAAACCCCTGCTACGCACGACACACCTGTCGTCGATGGCAATTGGGTTCACATCACTATGAGAGTAGGAGGAGGTGGTCGCGATATGGATACCGTGTATCCGGGCACGGGTGCGGTCGTTTATAAAACCGGCGACATCATATATGTGGGCAACAACGGCCTATACAGAGGCAAACTGGAGTACCATAACGGCGCGTTCAGCGGTCTCGTCTGCGACCCGGAGCCATCAGACTACCTGCATTTTTACTATCTGGGTAAATTAACGCCAAGTCCACTACCTGCAATAAACGAAACTACATCTTTCACCGTTAGTATTGCCAATCAGACTGGCGGACTCGAGGTTCTATCATACGGACACTCAACCACAAAGTACAGCGACGGAATCTCAGTCTACACGTGTATGCTCGAGAACAAGTGCGGCTTGGTGAAATTCATGGCTTGGCCAACGCCATCTACAACTAATAATACTGTCACGATTTCGGGGATGAAGACCACTGCCACCATCAGCTTTGCCGCTGAAAATGCCGGTATCACACCCACCGATGCCACTGGCGATATGACACTCTATAAAATTAGTGGCTCGGATCCTGCCGAGAGGTGGGCCATACTGCTGCCGCAGGATGAGAAGGATGTCACCGTTTCTTACATAAACGGCGCCACTGATAATCCCATTGAACAGACCATTACTCTGCCTGAAATAAAACCCAATACCTACTATGGTGGATATCACGGCATATCGGTGGGGATTGAATGGGTTGATCTCGGACTTTCGAGCGAGCGCTTGTGGGCTGCCTGCAACATAGGCTCATGCACGCATGAGGGCTTCGGCACCTTCTTCGCTTGGGCAGAAACCGAACCCAAGTCTACATACTGCTGGCATTCCTATAAGTATGCCTTCAACCCTAAGTTTTATCCGGAGAACCCTCCTTCTGAAGCCATTCCTAATTCTGATGATACGCTTCACCACGAACTTAGTAATGGTTTGCCAAATCTGGGGTTTTTCAAATATAACACCCAAGCTGCCTATTTCGCCTATGAGGGAGGAGATGTGACTGGGCCAAACGGAGAAATGGTGGATGGACCCGACGGAGTTACCATCCTGGATACTGAATTTAATAATGATGACGTGGCTGTGGCCGAGTGGGGCAATGGTTGGCATGTACCTACAAGAGAAGAATGGAATACGCTTATCGATGAAACAACCCAAACAAGGGAAGTTGTGAACGGAGTAGGAGGCGTGCGGTTCACCGGACAGAATGGCAATAGTATCTTCCTGCCTTTTGCCGGTGTTTACGGCGGTCCTATGCACTCGTTTTATTTCGGTTGTGGAAATCAGCCCCATGGTGAATACTGGTCGAACGAAATCGACGCAGACTACCCGTACCGAGCGTATATACTATATTTCGATGACAAAGATCATACACAAGATCCGGGAACTTACCCAAATGGTGTTGTAGGAAGCAACATCGTGTTTCATAACACTGGGGGCGATGATGTAATTGAATTTATTCGCAACCAAGGACGTCCAGTGAGGGCGGTGCGTGTCGCGGATAAGAAATAGTGCTTGTTTTTAAATAAGTTTTTTTCTTTTAATAAAAAGTTGTATTTTTGCACTCTTATGTGTAAGAATACAACTTTTTTTATTATTGCTTGCGTCATGAGACGTTAGACCTTAGACTTTAGATATATGAAGAAAATTAGCATATTTATCATAGCAGTAGCCTTGATTTTAGGTTTGAGCCAGTGCAAGAAAAAGGAAACACCGACTGTTACACCTGTAGATGATGGCAAGATGGTCCATATCAGTGTGAATGCCGGTCGGGGCGACAAGTACATCTTGTATCCAAACACAGGGGCTTACGTCTTTGAGAACGGCGACAAGCTCTATGTGGGCAACAACGGCAAGTATGTGGGTACGCTGACCTACTCCCAAGGCAGGTTCAGTGGCAATATCTATGAACCCAGCACTGACGACTACCTGCATTTCTATTTTACTGGCGACGAGGTGCCGAGTGTCACTCCTATTACTGCTCAAGGCGGCGCAACCCCGACTACGAGTTTTACTGTGAACATCGCCGACCAGAGCGATAAACTTCCGGTGCTCTCTTACGCACATTCAAATCAAAAATACACTACGGCAACCTCCACCTATTCCTGCATGTTGGAGAACAAGTGCGGACTGGTGAAGTTTATAATTTCGGAGAAGATAACAAAACCCATTACTGTTTTTGGCATGAAGACCACCGCCACAATCGACTTTGCCACTCCTGGCATCACTCCGACGGATGAGACGGGTGCAATAACCCTTTATCAGGAAAGCGGTAGCAGTAACTATCAAACCAGATGGGCTATTCTTCTTCCACAAGAGGCCGTTGATGACGCTCTGTGTAAGATGTTTGGATTTGAAAATGTCACCTGTGAAGTGCCTGCAGTTACGAACAATATGTACTATACCACTGGCGTGAATATCGCGTTGACGGCAAGACAATTCTCTGTCGGGGCGAGCACTAAGGTTGCGTTCTCTTCAGGTAACCTTCAAGCTGTGTTCCCCCAAGCCAACACTACCCCCGGCAAGTATTATCAGGCTGCTCCCCATCAGTATGACATGATCGGTGACGCTGTTGCCAATAACTGCATCGGCAACAATCAAGTCACAACTGCCGGTACTGTTGACCTTTTCGGATGGGTTGGAAAATCTTCAGGTTCAACTATGGCTAACCAGGGAATTTGCAATGAGACTGACGACTCGAAGTATGGTAAAACCGCTGGCGAATCCCTTAGGAGTGAATGGGGTCCTGGTATGACCATAGACGGCTATACGGGCTACCAATCGGAAGGCACTAACTGGCGCACTTTGACAAAAGATGAATGGGGGTATCTGTTCAACGGAAGAACCAATCACAGCCAGAAATATGGTCTTGGCATTGTAAACGGTGTGAAAGGCATGATAGTATTGCCTGACGATTGGACTCTTCCTGAAGGTTTGAGTTTTATTACAGGCACCAGTGACTGGAATAATGTATATGATATCGCCCAATGGGAGCAGATGGAATGGAACGGTGCGGTATTCTTGCCTGCCGCAGGCTTTCGAACTGGTGTTGAGTGCCTTCTTTCGAATGCCGATGGGAATTACTGGTCTAGTACTTCTTCTCCATCTGATGCAGGATATGCGTTCAGCATGACATTCCGCTCAAACAATTTTGTTACGGATCAAACATGGAATCGGCATTATGGGTGCTCTGTCCGTTTGGTTCGCAATGTGCAATAATTGATAACATAGAAAATTTCAGATATGAATAATTTGCAAAATATAATCGAGAAAGCATGGGATGACCGCTCGTTGTTGGCAAAGAATGAGACGAAAGACGCCATTCGTGAGGTTGTTAGATTGTTGGATAAAGGCGAGATTCGTATCGCTGAAAAGGTTGAGGGTCAATGGGTTGTGAACGAATGGCTGAAAAAAGCCGTCATCATGTTTTTCCCGATAAACGACATGGAGGTGTCGAAGAGCGGCATCTTTGAATATTACGACAAGATTCCGCTGAAGGGCGGTTTCGAGCAGGCGGGTGTGCGCGTGGTGCCTCCGGCGACGGTGCGTTACGGCGCTTTCATCAACAAAGGCGCGGTACTGATGCCGTCGTATATTAATATAGGTGCTTACGTCGACAGCGGAACGATGGTTGATACATGGGCGACGGTGGGCTCGTGCGCACAGATAGGCAAGAACGTGCATCTCAGCGGCGGCGTGGGCATCGGAGGCGTGCTTGAACCGGTGCAGGCGGCACCTGTAATCATAGAGGATAACTGCTTCATCGGGTCGAGATGCATAGTGGTGGAAGGCGTGAGGATTGAAGAAGAAGCCGTGCTTGGCGCGAATACCGTCATCACACAGTCGACGAAGATTTTAGATGTGACGGGACCTGAGATTAAGGAGTACAAAGGCGTGGTGCCGGCGCGTTCGGTGGTGGTGCCTGGCTCTTACACGAAACACTTCCCGGCAGGCGACTTCCAGGTTGCTTGTGCGTTGATAATAAAGAAGAGAAACGAGTCGACGGACAAAAAAACATCTCTCAACGAGGCGTTAAGAGATGTTCAAGTTTGAGGGTAGAAGGTGGGATTCGAACCCACGACCCACGGAACCACAATCCGGTACTCTAACCAGCTGAGCTACATCTACCATCTGGGTTTGCGGGTGCAAAAGTACAAATTTTTTTAATACACCAGCAAAATTTTCATTATTTTTGCAAAAAATTTTTCGGGCATGGGCAGGATAATGGCAATCGATTATGGCAGAAAGCGTTGCGGCATAGCCGTGACCGATCCCTTGCGTATCATCGCCAACGGACTGACGACGGTGAGGGCGTGCGATCTGCTTGCTTTTATTCAGGATTACGTGAAGAAAGAGGCCGTCGATGAGATTGTGGTGGGCGAGCCGAAGGATATGCACAACAACCCTTCGGAATCGGCGCAGTACATCGAGCCATTCCTGAAACAATTGAAAAAAGCCTTGCCCGACATGGTGGTAAAGCGTTTTGACGAGCGTTTCACCTCTGTGATGGCGCATCAGACCATGATTGACGCGGGTTTGGGTCGCAAACAAAGGCAAAACAAGGAGCTTGTTGATACGATTAGTGCGACGATAATCCTTCAGTCATATATGACATCGATAAAACAAAAATTATAAAAATGGTATTACCAGTTGTGGCATACGGTCATCCTGTTTTAAAGCACGTGGCCGAAGATATTGAAGAAAACAGTCCTGAGATACAGCAACTTATCGCCGATATGTTTGAGACGATGTATCACACCGAGGGCGTCGGGCTTGCTGCTCCGCAGGTCAACAAGTCGATACGTCTTTTTGTGATTGACTGCGACCCGTTTAAGGACAAGTATCCGGATGGCGCGGGCGTGAAGAAAGTGTTCGTCAACGCTGAGATTCTTGAGCTCGGCGGCGAGCCGTGGACGTTCAAGGAAGGCTGCCTGAGTCTTCCCGACATGGGCGAGGACGTTGAGCGCCCGAGCAAGGTGAAGCTGTATTACATGGACGAGAATTTCGTGGAGCACGAAGAGGAGTTTGACGGCATCGTGGCACGTGTTATACAACATGAATACGACCATCTCGAAGGAAAATGCTATGTCGATAGAATCAGCTCAATGCGTAAGATGTTGCTGAAGAACAAGTTGCGCAATATTTCTGAAGGCAATGTCGATGTCGATTACAAGATGATTTTCCCGAATAAGAAAAACAGAAGATAAATTGTAGAGATGCCACACTGTGACGTCTCTACATCGTTTTATTGTATTCTTCTATTAAATTCAAAATCTCATCTTTACCTGTTCTCTTTTCGGACGAGGTGACGACCATTGTGGGTAGTTCTTCCCAATCTTCAAGAAGGCGTTTCTTGTAGTTTTCGATGTTTTCTGAGAGCTGGCGACCGCTCAGTTTGTCGGCTTTGGTGAATACTATCACGAAAGGAATCTGGTTCTCACCCAAGTTTGAGATGAAATCCAAGTCTATTTTTTGCGGCTCGATGCGGCTGTCGACCAGGACGAATGTCGTCACGAGGTTTTGGCGGTTCAAAATATATTCATCGAGCATCTCTTTCCATTTCTCGCGTTCTTTCTGAGAGCGTTTGGCGAAGCCGTATCCGGGCAGGTCGACGAGATACCATTCGTTGTTGATAATGAAATGGTTAATCGTTATTGTCTTGCCTGGTGTCGCCGAGACCTTCGCCAGTTTGCCGTTTCCGGTCAGCATGTTGATGAGCGACGATTTCCCGACGTTGGAGCGTCCGATGAAGGCGTATTCGGGTTTGTCAGGCTTCGGCAATTTCGCCGGACTTGTGTTGGATTGCAGGAATGATGCGGTCTTAATTTGCATTGTTGATAATTTTTGCAAAGATAACAAAATTGTTGATAACTCTGTTGATAATTTTTTTAAAAAATTTTGTTGTAAAGTGGGAATAAGTGGGAAAAAATGTATAATTTAGCAAGCTGAAAAATTTGTATACAAATGGATTATCCGATAGGTGAATATTATTGTAAATTAGACGCTAAGGGAAGATTGCTCTTGCCCAGTGGTTTCAAGGAACAGCTGGGTGAGGCGCTTGAGGCGGGTTTCGTGCTGCGTCCGGGGCTGTTTGAGACGTGCCTCGACGTGTACGGGATGGACGACTGGCGTAAATTGCAAGACAAACTCGGCAAGCTGAATCCGTTCAAGAAGGAGAATCTGATGATGATGCGCCGCATCAACGCGGGCGCGAGGGTGGTGAAGATGGATGCGAGCGGCCGTCTGCAGATTCCGAAGAACCTGGTGGAGAAATGCGCCATGGTGAAAGAGGTTGTCATCACTTCGTTGCCGGACAGGATGCAGATCTGGGCGAAGGAGAAGATGGACGAGAGCAACGCGCTGATGACGGACGAGGAGTTCTCGCAGCTGCTTGAGGACAGACTGGGAAATATTGATTTTGAGTAAAGTTTTTTGAGATGTACCATAATCCTGTAATGTTGAAAGAGTGTATCGACGGGCTGAACATCAATCCGGAGGGCGTTTATGTTGACGTGACCTTCGGCGGTGGCGGTCATTCGCGTGCCATCCTTGAGCATCTCAAGGGCGGTCACCTGTACGCTTTCGACCAGGATGCGGACGCGGCGAAGAACGCTTTCGATGACGAGCGTTTCACCTTCATCCCGCAGAACTTCCGTTACATGAAGAACTTCGTCCAGCTGTACGCTGGCACTAAAGTCGACGGAATCTTGGCGGATTTGGGTGTTTCGTCGTATCAGTTCGACACTCCGGAGAAGGGTTTCTCGACACGTTTCGAGGGTCGTCTTGACATGCGCATGAACCAGAACGCCCCCGTTGACGCGGCAAACGTCGTGAACACGTACGAGGTCGCGGCTTTGGCTAGTGTTTTCTCGCGTTATGGCGAGTTGAAGAACGCCATGGCGATAGCGCGTGACATCGAGCAGGCGCGTGAAGCGCAGCCTTTGGAGACGACAACGGATCTGAAGAACGCTGTTGCTGCGCATCTGCCGAAAGGCATGGAAAACAAGGTGCTGGCACAGATATTCCAGGCTTTGAGGATTGAGGTCAACAATGAGATGGAGGTCTTGGAGACGTTTCTCGGGCAGTGCGCCGAAGTGCTGAAGCCGGGCGGCCGTCTCGTGGTGATGTCGTATCATTCTTTGGAGGACAGGCTGGTGAAGAATTTCATGAGAAGCGGCAATGCGAGCGGCGAGATCGAGAAGGATTTCTTTGGAAGGCAAAACACACCTTATATATTAATAACGCGCAAGCCTATAGTGCCGAGTGATGAAGAGGTGACGGAGAACGGCAGGGCAAGGAGCGCGAAATTGAGGATAGCGGAACTTCGGTAGGGACAAGGCTGCCTTGTCCGTACGGGATGAGAAATAAATTAATATGAAAGAGAAAAAAGGTTCATTTTTTAACAAATATCTTGGCGGCGATGTGTTTTCAAGACAGTCGGTGGTGAAGCAGCTGCCGTTTGTGCTGTATGTGGTGTTTCTTCTAATGCTTTATATAACAAACACTTACATTGCAGAAGACGTGAACCGTGAGATTCTTACGAAGAACAAGATTCTTGAAGACCGTCATGTGGAGTATGTCTACAACAAGTCGGAAATCACAAGGATGACGAAACAGTCGGAACTTGCTAAGATATTGAAAAACAAGGGGATAAAAGAGTCGGTTGAGCCGCTTAAAAAGATAACAGTCGTTAAGGAAACGGGTAAAAACAAAAAGAAATGAACAAGATAAATTTTGGTGATGCATGGCGCGTTTTTCTTGTCTACTTGCTGATGCTTGTAGTCGGGGCTGCTATTATCATCAAAATTTTGACCATACAACTCGGCGAGCGTGAGGAATTGCTCGAGATGGCGAGAAAGGCTGACCTCAGAATCGTCGACGTTCCAGCCGTGAGAGGAAACGTCTTCTCGAAGAACGGGACGCTTCTCGCTACCACGATACCTGTTTTTGACATTTACTTCGACCCGGTGGCGGTGCAGGACTCTGTTTTCAATAAAAACATCGGCAAACTGTCTGACAGTCTTGCTGTTATGCTGAAGAAACACTCGAGTTCAGAGTATAAAGGCATGTTTAAGAAAGCGCGTAAGAACAACAACAGATATGTCAGGATTGCGCGCAAGCTGAAGATGGATGAATATGAGCGCATAAAGACGTTCCCGATTTTCAGGGAGAGGCTTGGTAACGGCTTAATCGCTGAGAAACAGTTGGTTAGAGAGCGCCCGTATGGAGACATCGCGATGCGTGTGATAGGATATGTCAACTATAACGACACCTTGAAACCTGTGAGAGTGGGTCTTGAAGGAGCATACGACACGTGTCTGAGAGGCATCGACGGAAAGCAGATGCGTCGTCGTATCAACGGCGGAAGGTTCATCGACGTGCCTTCGTCGTCGAATATCACGCCGAAAAACGGCAAGGACATTTACACCTCCATCGACGCCAAGATTCAGGACGTGGCTGAAGAGGCGCTGCGTCGTTGCCTGACGGATAATGAGGCACAGCAGGGCTGCGTCATCATGATGGACGTGAAGTCGGGGTTTATAGAGGTGATGGCGTCGTTGAAATATAACGAGAAAAAGAGAAGATACGAGGAGTCGTATAATTTCGCCATAGCGGAGAATGTGGAGCCTGGCTCGACGTTTAAAGCCATCACCATGACGGCGTTGCTTGAGAACAACCCGAAGTTCAGCATCGAGAGGAAGCTGGACTTGGGCAAGACGGGAAGGATGAAGTTCCACAACCGTGTCATGACGGATTCGCATGTGGTTGGAGAAGGTAATCCAACTGTGAAACAGGCGTTCTGGGAATCGTCGAACATCGCTTTCGGATTCCTCACGACAGAGGCTTTTGAGAACAATCCGCAGCAATTCATCGACTTGATTTACAAGACAAAAATCAACGAGCCGCTGAATCTCGACATAAAAGGCGAGGGCAAGCCGTTTATAAAAACCACCAAGAACAAAACCTGGTCGAAGGTTTCATTGCCTTGGATGTCAATAGGTTATGAGCTTACAGTGACTCCGATAACGCTTCTCACATATTACAACGCCATAGCTAACAACGGAAAGATGGTGAAGCCTCAGTTTGTGAAGGAGATTAGGCGCGGCAATGAGGTTGTCAAGACGTTTGACACCATCGTGATAAACGAGAAGATTGCTTCAGACAGGACGATAAAGACGTTGCAGAAGCTTCTGCGTGGCGTGGTGGAAAACGGTACTGCCAAGGCACTCAACAAATGCGCTTTCCCTGTGGCTGGCAAGACGGGAACGGCACAGATTTCGAGCAACGGTGGATACAACAAGAAGAATTACACCGCCTCGTTTGTAGGTTATTTCCCTGCCGACGACCCGAAATACACGTGCATAGTGGTGGTGAGCAACCCGATGGGAAAGAACTACTATGGCGCGTCGGTGTCGGCACCAGTGTTCAAGGAGATAGCGGAGAAGGTCTACGCCACGGAGCTCGGCATCAAAGATGAGAACGGAGGTCACAAAGCTAATTGCGACAAATACACCAAGGCATCGATGGCGTATTACGACGACGTGAACGAATATTGCACCATGGCGGGCGTGAGGATGGTCGACAGCGAGCTGAGTTCCGAATGGGTGAAGGTGATGCCGTCGAAAAACGGTGGCGTGGTGCTGAAAAACGTGGAAGTCGACAAGCAGACGGTGCCGGATTTGAAAGGCATGAACGTGACGGACGCAGTGTTTCTCCTCGAGTCGATGGGATGGAAAGCGAGTTTCAGCGGCAGAGGTCTGGTGGAGAGCCAGAGCGTGAAGGCAGGGACGAGATTGGAAAAAGGAAATACGATTGTTTTGAAATTAAATACGTAGGGACAAAGCTTGTCCGTACTGGATGAATAATATTTTTATGATGGATATTAAAGAGATTTTGAAAGGTGCGAAGGATTTGCAGTTCGATTCGAGGAAGTGCAATGACGGCAGCGTTTTCTTTGCGGTGCGCGGCACGCAGGTCGATGGACACGACTACATCGCGAAAGCGATTGAGAACGGCGCGAAGAGCGTGGTGTGCGAGAAGATGCCAGAGAAACAGGCTGAGGGCGTGAGATATTTCGTGGTTGAGAACAGCGCCAAGGCCTTGGGATTGTGCGCCTCGGAGTTTTACGGCAACCCGTCGCAAAAGCTGCATCTCGTGGGCGTGACCGGCACTAACGGAAAGACCACCATCGCGACCTTGCTTTACCGTCTCTTTACTGATGCGGGATATGTCTGCGGACTTCTTTCGACGATAGAGAACATCATCGGGAAGAGAGTGGTGCCGTCGACGCATACCACCGGCGACCAGCTCGAGCTCAACGCTTTGCTTGCGCAGATGGTGGAGGCGGGATGCGAGTACGCTTTCATGGAGGTGAGTTCACATTCCATCGACCAAGACAGAATCGCAGGGTTGCATTTCGCTGGAGGCATCTTCACAAATCTCACGCAAGATCATCTTGATTATCATAAGACACTCGCGAATTATCGTGACGCCAAGAAAAAATTCTTCGACAACCTGCCGTCTACGGCGTTCGCGTTGACGAACCTCGACGACAAGAACGGCATGGTGATGCTTCAAAACACCAAGGCTGCGAAGAAGACGTATTCGCTCAATCATGATGCCGACTTCAAAGGTCTCGTGATGGAGAGTTATTTCGACGGCATGGAGTTGAAAATCAACAACAAAGCGGTATCGACATATCTTGTGGGACGTTTCAACGCATACAATCTGCTGGCGATTTATGGTGCGGCGTCGCTTCTCGGAATGCCTGAGGACGAGGTTTTGCAGGAAGTCAGCAAGCTTCACAGTGCGTCGGGACGTTTCCAGATGGTGAACTCGAAAGACGGCATCGTCGGCATCGTGGATTACGCTCACACGCCAGATGCACTTGAGAATGTGCTTCTGACGATTAACGACATCAGGACGCACAACGAGACTTTAATCACCGTGGCGGGAGCAGGTGGCAACCGCGACGCCGACAAACGTCCAAAGATGGCGGCAGCGGCAGTGAGGCTGTCCGACAGACTTATCATCACGAGTGATAATCCGCGTTTTGAGGAGCCGGAGGACATCATTCGTCATATGAAGGCGGGCGTCCCGGGCGAGTATTATAATAAGGTGTTGTGCATCACCGACAGACGCGAAGCTATCAGGACGGCGGTGGCGTTGGCGAAGAGAGGCGACATCATTCTTGTGGCTGGCAAAGGTCATGAGACGTACCAGGACGTGAAAGGCGTGAAGCATCATTTCGACGACAGGGAAGAACTTGAAAATGCGTTTAACGAGAAATAAGGAGTTTAAAAATGTTATACTATCTTTGGAAATATCTCAGTGTCAGATTCGGGCTTCCGGGTGCGGGAGTGCTTGACTATGTTACGGTTAGGGCCATCGTCGCGATAATTATCTCGCTCGTGATCTCCATCTGGTTGGGAAAGGTCTTCATCAGATTCATGAAGAGACGCAACATCACGGAGACGCAGCGTGACGCGAAAATCGACCCGTTCAATGTGGGCAAGAAAGGTGTCCCGACGATGGGCGGACTGATTATCATCGCCTCGATTCTCATCCCTTGCCTCTTGTTCGGTAAGCTGTTGAATGTCTATATGATACTGATGATTGTTACGACGGCAATCCTTGGAGGAATTGGCTTTGCCGACGACTATATCAAGACTTTCAAGAAGAAAAAAGACGGCTTGAAGGGCTGGTATAAGATTTTCGGTCAGGTGGCGCTGGGACTGTTTGTGGGTCTGATGCTGCGTTTCAGTCCGCAAGTCGTTATGAATGAGACTGTTGAGACAAGAATTGAAGACAACACTGAAATCGTGGTAAAAAGTCCTGATGTGAAATCGACGCGTACGACGATACCGTTTTTCAAGCATCATAACTTGAATTATGCCGATTTGTTTAATTTCCTTGGCGAGCCTTACAAATACTGGGCTGGTTGGGTGTTTTTCGTAATCTTGACGGTGTTTGTCGTGGCTGCTGTCAGCAACGGCTCGAACCTCAACGACGGCATGGACGGCATGGCGGCGGGCAACTCCGCGATAATCGGATTGGGAATAGGCATACTTGCATATCTTTCGAGTAACGCCGTGCTTTCGGGCTATCTGGACATAATGTATATCCCTGGTAGTGAAGAGATTGCGGTGTTCCTCGCGGCATTTGTCGGGGCGTTGATAGGCTTCCTTTGGTATAACTCATTTCCGGCGCAGGTGTTCATGGGAGATACCGGAAGTCTTACGATAGGCGGAATCATAGCGGTGTCGGCGGTCATCATCCACAAAGAGCTGCTCCTCCCGATAATGTGCGGCGTGTTTTTGCTTGAAAGCGTGTCGGTGATAGTGCAGAGGGCATATTTCAAAATGGGAAAGAAAAAAGGCGTGCACCAGCGCGTCTGGAAACGCACCCCGATTCACGACCACTTCAGGACTTCGATGGAGCAGGTTCTTAACGCAGACCCTTCTTCCACGGTGGTTTACAAGGGGAAACACGACCTGCTTCATGAGATGAAGATTACGGTGAGATTCTGGATTGTCACTATCATTTTGGTGGCTTTCGCAATATTAACTTTGAAGATAAGATAAAACAGATATTATGACATTAGAACAATTGGCCAAACAGGGTAGAAGAAAAGAGATTTTCACTACTGCATTCACCATCAACGAGAGCATCTGCAATGCTCGTAACGAGAATTTGAAGCGCAGCTTTGTTGATTGTGAGCACATAAAGCACAGAAACGAGTTCGTGGCGATGCGAAACGGCGTGAGTTTTATCAATGACAGCGGTGCCAAGAGCCTGTCGGCGACGTGGTTTTCTTTAGAGAACAACGCGGAGCCAACAGTATGGATTGCCATGTCTGGAAATGAGGACTATGAGGAGATGATACCTGTTGTCCGTCAGCATGTCAAGACGGTTATCAGCATCGGGAACGATGTTGAGAAGATGAGCAACGCCATCGGTTATCTTGTCCGTGACGGGATTATTAATGTCGCAAATATCGAAGAAGCGATGAAGATGGCGGAGGAGAAGGCTGTCTCAGGTGATGTCGTTCTGTTTTCGCCTGGCTGCTTTGCAGAAGACAAGGTGTTGAACAAGATGGAGAGAGTTTTTGTCAAAATGGCAAAAGAATAGTAAATCATGATTGATAAGGAAGCTGTCATAGAGAAAGTCAAGGGCTGGTTCACGGGCGACAAGGTCATCTGGGTGGTCGTGGCGATTCTCACCCTCGTGTCGTTGCTTGCTGTCTACAGCGCGTCGGAGTCGGTGGCGAACAGAAGCTACAACGGCAACAACGCTTTCGTGCTGCTGCGTCATGCCTCGATGCTGCTTCTCGGCTTGGTGGGCGTTTTCGGCGCTTCGCTTATCAATTACAAGAAATACTCGCGTCTCCTGCTGCTTTTGTTCTGGATTGCGATACCGTTGCTTGTCTACACTTTGTTCTTCGGAAAGAATCTCAACCACGCGCAACGTGTCATCGGCATCGCCGGCGTGACATTCCAGACCAGCGACCTTGCCAAGATTGCTTTGATAGGCTTCCTCGCCAGGGTTTTGACGTTGAGACACGACAGCTTTACTGACTTTAAGGAGCTGGCAATCAGGGTGATGCTGCCGATAGTGGTGATTGTGGGGCTTATCTTCCCAGAGAATTTCTCCACGGCTGCCATGCTGTTTGCCACTTGTATTGTGATGATGTTCCTTAGCAAGGTGAAAATGAAGTATATCTTTGAGTTTGTTGGAATTATAGTTCTGGCGGGAGGCATTTTCATGCTTGTGTCGTTGGCTTATTCTAAAGACAACAGAAGTGCGACGTGGGTGTACCGCATAGAGCGTTTCTTTGGGAGCAGCGACGAGGAGAAGAACGACGACAAGGACTTCCAGATAACGCAGTCGAAGATAGCCATCGCGAGTGGCGGAATCCTTGGAAAAGGCTCGGGCAAGAGCACGCAGCGTAATGTTTTGCCACATCCGTATTCCGACTTCATTTATGCAATAATCCTTGAGGAATATGGACTTTGGGGCGGTGTCCTTGTGATGCTGATGTATCTGATTTTGATGTATCGTGCGACGAGAATCATGATACGGGCTCCGCAGTCGTTCGGGGCTATGCTCGCCGTCGGACTGGCGTTCAGCCTGGTGATGCAGGCGTTGGTGAACATGGGTGTCGCGGTGGGTTTATTCCCTGTGACAGGCCAGCCGCTGCCGTTTGTTAGCATGGGAGGCACCTCGCTGCTGTTTACAGGCATATCAATAGGAATAATTATTAGTGTGACAAAAGAAATTAAAAATATAAACAACAATGAAGACTCAGATAGCGAAATCACCGAGGTTGATAGTTAGCGGTGGAGGCACAGGAGGGCATATTTTCCCTGCCATCGCCATCGCCGACGCCTTCAAGAGACGTCATCCAGATGCGGAGATAATGTTTGTGGGCGCAAAAGGCAGGATGGAAATGGAACGCGTGCCAAAGGCGGGCTATCCCATTGAAGGTCTGTGGATTAGCGGATTCAAACGCGAGCTGTCACTCGACAACCTGAGTTTTCCGTTCAAACTGATAAGCAGTCTCTTCAAGGCTAAACGTATCTTGAAGAGATTCAAGCCTGATGCCGTGGTGGGCGTCGGCGGATTTGCCAGCGGACCGACGATGCGCAAGGCGACCTCACTCGGCATCCCGGTGATAATACAGGAACAGAACTCGTTCCCGGGTGTGACAAACAAACTCGTAGCCCCTAAGGCGGCGAAGATTTGCGTGGCATACGACAATATGGAACGCTGGTTCCCGAAAGACAGAATTGTCATGACGGGCAACCCGTTGAGAAACAACGTGGTGTCGACAGAAGGGAAGAGAAACGAAGGCGCTGAGTTCTTCGGTCTTGACCCTAATAAGCCGATAATTTTGCTTGTCGGCGGCAGCCAGGGCGCTCTCGGCATCAACAAAGGCATCTCAGCACAGCTGGCGAAGTTTAAAGACGTTGATTATCAGATGATTTGGCAGACTGGCAAGCTTTACGTCGAGCAGGCACAGAACGAGGTGAGAAATCTCGGCCTTGAAGAAAGGGTGAAGCCGACGGTGTTTATCGACAGGATGGACTTGGCTTACGCTTGCGCCGATGTCGTCATCTCGAGAGCGGGTGCGATGTCGATTTCAGAGCTTTCGCTGGTGAAGAAAGCTGTCGTTTTCGTGCCGCTTCCGACGGCTGCGGAAGACCATCAGACGAAGAACGCACAGAGCCTCGCCGACAAAGACGCAGCCATAATCGTGAAAAACAGCGAGGCGGAGGAGAAGCTCATTCCGACGGTCTTTAATCTGTTGGAAGATGATGAAAAAATTTGCAAAATGCAAGAAAATATTGCTAAATTTGCAAGACCTAACGCAGCGGAAGACATTGTAAACGAAATAGATAAGGTTTTAGGACTGTGATGACAAAGGATAACAGGCATATCGTGTATTTTTTAGGCATCGGCGGCATCGGGATGAGCGCCTTGGCACGTTATTTCAACGCCAAAGGCTACACGGTGGCGGGTTATGACCGCACGCCTACGCCTCTCACAAAACGTCTGGAGGAAGAGGGCATCAGCATTCATTATGAGGACGACCCGAAGATGATTCCGAATGACATCGATTTTGTGGTGCTTACGCCTGCTATCCCTGCTAACTCGCTGGAACTTAATTATTTAAAAGAAAGAAACGTCAAGATAATAAAGCGCGCCGAGGTGCTTGGAATGTTGTCTCGTCAGCATAAGGCGCTCGCAGTGGCGGGGACGCACGGAAAAACAACCACGACAGCCCTCGTGACGCATATACTCATGACCGCTGACAAGAAGCTGTCGGCGTTTATTGGCGGAATCGCGAGAAACATCAACAGTAACGTGGTGATAGGCGAGGAGCAGGACGAGCTCGTGGTGATGGAAGCCGACGAATTCGACCATTCGTTCCTGCAGCTTTCGCCCTACGTGAGCATCGTGACTTCGGTCGATGCCGATCATCTCGACATCTACGGCGACTACAAGCATCTCGAGGAGAGCTTTAACGAGTTCGTTAACAAGACTTCCGACGACGGCCTCGTGATTTATCATTCGGATTTGCCGATTGCGACTTCGAAAAGACATATCACTTACGGCTTGGAAAACGCTGACGTAGTTGCGAAAAATATAAAAGTGATTGATGGCGAAACGTGTTTCGATGTTGTGGTTACAAATGACTACGCAATTCCGAGTTGTCTGAGTAATCTTAAAAATCAGGGTAAGCTGCGGATGCACCTTTATGGCAACCACAACATACAAAATGCCCTCGCTGCTATAATAATGTGTTCGTATGTCGGTGTCAGTCAGGAAGATATACGAAAAGGACTGGCGACGTTCAAAGGCGTGCAGCGACGTTTCGACATCAGGGTGAAAAACGAGAAGCACGTTTACGTTGACGATTACGCACATCATCCTGAAGAGATAAAAGCCGCTTTGACAACGGCGCGTAAGGTGTTCTGCGACAAGGAGTTGACGGTGGTGTTCCAACCGCATCTCTTCACGAGGACACGCGATTTCATGGACGGATTTGCAGAGAGCCTGTCGCTTGCCGACCGCGTGATTCTGCTTGACATCTATCCTGCGAGAGAACTGCCGATTGAAGGCGTCACTTCGGCGGTACTGCTTGAAAAAATAACTGCGAAAGAGAAAATGCTGTGCAAAAGAGAAGAACTGCTTGATACAATAAAACGTATTGATCCTGAGTTGGTTATGACGTTGGGAGCGGGCAATATCGACAATTTTGTGCCACAAATAGAAAAGATGTTCAACAATGAATAAGTTCATAAAAATATCGGTTTGGGTGCTTACAGTCGGTGTGATTGTATGCCTCTGGTATTTTACCCACAAGGAGCACGTGGAGCATCCTTTGAGGGCTGTTGAACTTACCCTGATGCGTGAAAATGCGCAGGGATTCATTGAAAAAGATGTTGAATATCAGAAGATTATGAAGATTTGTGACACTGTTAACAACACAGACATCACGATGATTCCGATTGACAGCGTGAGAAATTACATCAGCTCGATTCCGTGGGCGATATACACCGAGGCTAACCTGACTCTTGACGAGATGATGTTTGTGAATATTGTTGAATGTCAGCCTGTTATGCGTGTCTTTAACAAGGAAGGCCGTTCGGTTTATCTCGACGACAACGGAAACATCTATCCGATAAAGTCGAATTACACGCCTCGGGTGCTGATTGGCAGCGGCAACCTTAATTTCAAGGCTGTGAAAAACAAATCGGCGAATGTTTATGACGACGAATATGCGAAAAGCGATTTGCCGAAGATTTATGAAGTTATGAAAAGTGTTCTAAAAAACTCATATTCAAAGTGTTGCGTCAAGCAAGTTTATTATGACAACAAAAATTTTGAACTTGTCTTGAACAATGTCGACATGAAAGTCGTCCTTGGCGACGGTAGCGATGTTGATGAGAAACTTCAGAATATGCAGTATTTTTTGGAGCAGATGCAAGGTTCTCCTGACATGAAGGACTATTGCAAGATAAATTTTAATTATGTAAATCAAGTTGTTTGTACGAAAAACAAAAAATAATGAGTAATCCTGTGTATATCGTAGGCCTTGACATCGGCACTACAAAGATCGCCTGTTTTGTCGGCGAAAAAGTTGAGAATGGAAAAATAGTCATCCGTGGTTATGGTAAAACGGAGTCGACTGGAGTAAAACGTGGAATGGTGTTCAACATCGAGGATACCGTCAATGCTATCCGCAGAGCTGTTGATATGGCATCCGAGCAATCGAATGTCGATATCAAGACAGTGAATGTCGGTATCGCCGGACATCATATCAAGAGTTTGCAGCATCGAGGCGTTTTGATGCGTGACAATCCTAACGTGGAGATAACGGACGATGAAATCGAGAAACTGCGTCAGGATGTGTTCAAGTTGAACATGTCGCCTGGCGAGGAGATTATCGATGTCATTCCGCAGGAATACATTGTCGATGACGAGATGGGCATCCGTCATCCGAAAGGCATGCTCGGAAGCAAGCTCGAGGCTAATTTCCATGTCATCGTGGGACAGGTGGCGGCTGCTCGCAACATCATCACCTGCATCCACCAGGCGGGTCTCGAGATGGAACACATGATTCTTGAGCCTATCGCATCGGCTGAGGCTGTCCTTGGCGAAGACGAGAAAGAGGCTGGCGTCGCCCTCGTGGACATCGGCGGCGGCACTACCGACATCGCAATTTTCTACGACAACATCATCTATCACACCGCTGTCATCCCGTTCGGTGGCAACGTGATAACAGAAGACATCCGTCAGGGCTGTTCAATCATCAAGAAACACGCTGAGGAAATCAAGGTGAAATACGGCTCTGCTGTGGCAAGTGAAAACCGCGACGACGAGGTGGTCTCCATCCCTGGAATCCGCGGACGCGAGCCGAAGGAGATATCGTTCAAGACCTTGGCAAGCATCATCCAGGCACGTCTGAGCGAGATTTTCGACATCGTGAACAGCGAGATTCAGAAAGTCAACAGTGAGCACAAGCTCATCGCGGGCATCGTGCTGACAGGCGGCGGCGCCATGATGAAACACATACAGCAGCTCGCGGCGTTCAAGACAGGTCTCGACGTGAGAATCGGTTATCCTAACGAGTATCTCGCCAACGACACCGCACCTGAACTGGCAAGCCCGATGTATTCCACAGGCGTCGGTCTCGTGATAGAAGGTATCGCACGCTACGAAAACGCCTTGAAACACGGCAACGCCGTTACCAACAACGACCCGAGAAGACAGGAAATCGTTGATTTCGACGTCACAGAAGAGAAAGACACCAGCGCTGGCGAGACAAAAGAGCCTAAAGAGAGCTTCTTCCGCCGCTGGGGACAGTCGATTATCACGAAATTCTTCAACGAGGACGAGATTTCCAAAGAGAGACTTGGTGATTAATTATTTTAGTGTAACATTATAATACTCAAAGATATGTCAGACATAGTAAAATTTGACGCGCCAGAGGAAAAACCTAATATTATCAAAGTGATGGGCGTGGGCGGCGGCGGCAGCAACGCTGTGACGCACATGTTCTCGGAAGGCATCACCGGTGTCGACTTCATCCTTTGCAACACCGACGACCAGGCTTTGCAGAAAAGTCCTGTTGAAAACAAACTGCATATCGGCGACCACGCTCTCGGTGCCGGCAACGTGCCGTCGGAGGGACGCAAGGCTGCCGAGCAGACCGAGGACAGGATCCGCGAGGTGCTTCAGGATGACACGAAGATGCTGTTTATCACAGCCGGTATGGGTGGCGGTACAGGCACAGGAGCCGCACCTGTGGTGGCAAGGATAGCACGCGAACTCGGAATCCTCACGGTGGGCATCGTGACACTCCCGTTCAGCTTCGAGGGCAAACGCCGTCAGCAACAGGCCGCCGATGGTATCGCCGAGCTGCGTAAGAACGTCGACGCGCTTCTCGTCATAAGCAACGACAAACTGCGTGAGGAATACGGCAACATGAAACTCACCGAGGCGTTCAAGAAAGCCGACGACGTGTTGAAAATAGCCGCCAAAGGTATCGCGGAGATCATCACCGTGACAGGCTACGTCAACGTCGACTTCGAAGATGTCAACAACGTCATGCGCAACAGCGGCAAGGCTATCATGGGCTCGGGCTACGCGACAGGCGAGGACAGGGCTCTGCGCGCCGTGGAAGAGGCAGTGCATTCACCGCTTCTCGACGACTCCGACATCACAGGAGCAAAGAATATCTTGGTTTACATCACTTCCGGAACAGAAGAGGTGTCGCTCGACGAGGTGTCTGAAATCAACGAGTACGTCCAGGATGCCACAGGCAAGGTCTCCGAAGTCATCTGGGGCAACGGCGAGGATATGTCGCTCGACGACGGACTCCGCGTGACACTTATCGCCACTGGCTTTGGCGACGTGCCTGAGAACAAGGAGCCTGTGGTTCATCAGATTCCTGTAAATACAATAAAAGACCCGTCAAAGGAAATAGCCAAAGAACCGGTCAAGTTTGAGGAGAAGATTGAGGAGAAGCCTGAGGAAGAGGAAATCCGTGTGATTATCAAGCATGAGGAAAATGAGCCTCAGCCAGTAAAACACGAAGAGAAGCCGCAGGAACAGCCTACAATAAAACGTCACAATCTTTATGATGATGACGAGATGGTGAAAAATGACTCAAAGGAAAGAGACGACGATAATGTCAGCTACGACAACAGCGGAATCACGACAAGAAGAATCGACTCTGAGCCGTCGCGTCCTGTCAACACCCCGACGCCGTCGGTGAGAAGATTCGACAACCCGTTCATGTCTGACAACGACGACATCGATGTTCCTGGTTTTAAAAACATGTCTGGAAATCAGACGGTTACGGCTGTGAAAGTCGAGACGAAACCAGCCCAGACAAAACAACTCGACCAGAAGGAGATGCTTCGTCGCAAACGCTTCCTTTCTTTCAACATGGATTTCAGGTCACAGTCCGGAATCGAGAAGCTTGAAAACGTTCCTGCTTATGCCCGCCTCGGCGTGGATATTTCTGACGAAGAGGAAGGAATGTCACGCTACACAGTCGGAAAAGAAACAGGTTTACGTGAGGATAACTCGTTCCTCCATGATAACGTCGACTGATATGAGACGTCTTGCGGTTTTCGTGTTAATGTTGATTTTCAGTAGCTTAACGCTGAAATCACAAGATATGTATATCAACTTGTTCAATGCCGAATACGACTATCATTGCGATATGCCGTTGGCTTTGAATCTCAGTTTCAAGGCTGATTATGCCAGTGACACGAAGGCGGTGGTGGTGCTTTCCGCTGAGAAGGACAACTCGTCGGTGTACTGGCAGTCGTTCGGCTTGCAGCATGATTTTAATCTTAACATATTGATTCCCAGCCGTGTAATGAATAACACGCTGCTGAAATGCTACATCTATAATCAGGATTTGGACATTATTAAGATTAAAAATGTGAAACATTCCCTCGCTGAAGAAAAACTTCCGTCGTATCTTCCTGAAAATCTGAATGTTATGGCTTCGAAAGGTTCGTTTGAAGCCATTCCTAAGATTGACGGGAATGATGGTGAAATGGGAAATATGTTCCGCGCATATTATTATGATGAGGAAAAATTGTTGAAATTCGGCGATGATTTCGGCTGCATGACGAATCCTGTTTCTGTTTATCTTAATGATAATCAGTCGTTTAAATGGGATGTTAAAGACTTGTTCACTTTCGTGAATGAGAATAAGCAGGCGAGAACGGAGATGACAATATCTTTTGACGAGGCAAGCCCGAATGTGCATTTTGAGGTGTATACCGAGTTTCTCGAAGACACTGAAATTTCACGCTACGCCTTGATAATCCCGTTTTTGGGCGACAATTTTGTGGTTTATCGTGCAAACATGAGGGCGGATTCGGCGAATTTTCAAGATGAATATTATCTTGACAAAGAAGGTTTTTCGTACAGGTTTAACGACCACCAGCTGAATCTTTATCATCCTAAGGAATTGTCATCCATGCAGTTGGATAAGAAAAACCGCACCGCCATCTTGAATTTTGATTATGAAAAAGACCATCCGCTGATTCATTATCCGGCAAAGATTGATACGCTTGAGTATTTTGTTGACAGGTCGAAAAAGGTGATGAAAAAAGGAGAGGTGATGAACTCTTCTTTTGATGTCAGCTTGACGAAAGCCATTGATTTGCCGAGGATTATGCCGGTATGGGAAGGCTATGAGTCGTCGATAATCTGGACGGAGCATGCCGACTGGACGGATATCAGGACACATCGCGCGGTTTGTTTTGGCAATGAAGACATCACTTGTGCAGACAGTGCGGTGGGCGGTTTCGTGTACTACGGCATCCCAGTGACGAAAAGCGTTTTCTATAATAATCCTGCAAATGTCGTGAATTGGTGCAAAAACAGGGATTTCCCAGCACCGCATGCGACAATAAAAGGCGATTCTGTCTATTTTGACTTTCTTAAACAACTGAAAGACAAAGGTTTTGACATTTGCCTCCATACACCTGAACAATACACCACATGGCGCAGCAACTTGTCGGAAGCTCTGTCGTTTATGAGCGAGAATTTCGGTTCCCTGACTTGGATTGACCACGGCTACAACAACACTTACGGCAACAACCGTGAGGACTTGGTTTGCGACGGCTTGAACCCGAAATCGCCATATTACGCTTACGATTTGTGGAAAGAAAACGGCGTGCGATACCTCTGGAACGCCTATTATGAGGAGGCAAAACCATTCGACAAATGGATTTTCGACAATAATTTGCAGCGTCCGTATCCTTTCTGGGGCGACGCTTTCCCGAAACCGCGTTTTATGCATACGCCGTTCGACAGCGATTTGATTCTCTGGACCACGGAATATACTACGGAGCCTGGCGAGGCGTGGGATTATTTCTACAGCCAGCATTATCTTGACGCGGTGGTGTATAGCCGTTCGGCGTTTATCACCCACATATATTCCGCTTGGGTCACGACTGCACGCGGCTTCTGGGATATGGAAGACGGCAAAGTCATCGCGAAAGAGGATTTTAACAGAGCCTTGGAGCGCATTGCCAATCTTAGAGAGCAACGCCTGATGCTTCCGACCACGATAGATAAATATCTGTCATACCAAGAACAACTACAAAATATTGAATATCAATTTGATACACTTGGAAATGCGGTTTTGAGAAATGATAATGATGAAGCTGTTCGTGGTATCACTTTGATTTCAAAATCTCCAATAAAAGTGCTGGAAAAAGATGTGGAAAGCAGAATGTCAAATGGCGAATATATGATTTGGTTTGACATTGAGCCAAATGAAACTGTAACGATAAGCAATTGTAAAACCGTTGATAATCAATAATATTATGAGAAAACTGGCGATTTTTGTCTCTGGCGGAGGCACCAATTTGCAGCGTATTGCCGAGTATTTTGCAAACGATTCGAGAGTCGGTATTGCATGCGTGGTCAGCAACAACAAGGATGCGTATGCCAACAAGCGTGCCGAGAATCTTGGAATCCCGTTGATTTTGATTGACCGTCAGAAATTCAACGACAAGGCTTTTTCAGAACAGCTGAAGGCGATGGATGTCGATTTGATAGTCTTGGCTGGCTTCTTGTGGCTTATCCCGCAGCATCTCATCGACGCTTTTCCAAATAAAATCATCAACATACATCCGGCTTTGCTGCCGAAATATGGCGGGAAGGGATTTTACGGTCATCATGTCCACGAAGCGGTGGTGGCGGCGCACGAGAAAGAGTCAGGAATCACAATCCATTATGTCAATGAGCGTTACGACAGCGGCGACATCATTTTCCAGAAGAAAGTGGCGCTTTCAGCAACCGACACACCCGACGATGTGGCGGCGAAAATCCATGTTTTGGAACAGGAGAATTTCCCTGTTGTAATAGAAAATTTGCTGTTTGACAAAAAATGACTATTTTTGCAAAAAATTTGTAAATGAAAAAATTATTTTTAACTGTATTGTTTTTTGCTATCGCATTGATTTCCAATGCACAAATTGAAAAGATATTAGGAGAGTGGCGCACCATCGACGACAAGACGGGCGAGACAACAGGCTACGTCCAGTTTTATCAGAATCCAGACAACGGGCTTTATTATGCCAAAACAACCCGCGTTTTTGAGGACGGAAAAGAGCTTTTCGACCCCAAATTTATCGGATTGGTGGTTGTTAAGGATTTCAAGCTTGAAGACGGAATGTTGGTCGGCGGAATGCTTTACGAGCCGCACGAGGACAAGGAGTATTACGGAAAGATTTCGTATAACGCCAAGGATAACACGTTGACAGTCAGAGGGTCGCTCGACAAACGCGGCTGGATTGGCAGGTCGCAGACTTGGGTGAAATAATCAAATATAATCTTTATGAACAAAATTATCAGAAAACTCTCTGAGTTAATAGATATCAGGGAAAACGTTGATTATCAGACAGCTGACACATCAATTCGTAAGAATATCGCGTTCAAGGGTCCTAACGTCATCATTTTGGCGTGCGCTATCATCATCGCGTCAGTCGGCTTGAATGTCAACTCTATCCCGGTCATCATCGGCGCCATGTTGATTTCCCCGGTCATGGGTCCCATCACGGGTCTGGGACTTGGCTTGGGCACCGAAGACGGCAATTTGCTGAAGGAATCGTTGAAGAACTTCGCCATCATGGTGGCAATCAGCATCTTGGCGTCGTCGGTTTTCTTCTTGTTGAGTCCTTTGACATTGGAAAACCCTTCCGAGTTGCTCGCCCGTACCAACCCTACGATTTATGATGTTTTGATAGCGTTATTCGGCGGTTTTGCAGGCATTCTCGAGACCTCGCGCAAGGAAAAAGGCACGGTGATTTCGGGTGTCGCCATCGCTACGGCGCTCATGCCGCCGCTCTGTACCATCGGCTACGGCATCTCAAGGCTGAATATCACGTTCATGTTCGGCGCCCTCTACCTCTTCCTCATTAACACGATTTTCATCGCTTTGGCTACATTCCTCGCGGTGAAATTGTTCAAATTTCCGGCTATTCAGAAAGAAGATGAAAATCATAAGGGGTTGTCGAAAAGTTGGTATGCCATCATCCTTACCGTCATCATCCTGCCGAGTATCTGGACGGCTTTCAACGTCGTGAAGGAAAATAACTTCAAGATACACGCCGCTCAGCTCGTGAAAAACAATAAAAACATGGGAAAGAGTTTCGTCTATGACTATAAGACGAATTATTCAAGAAAACTTTCCACGGTAGAGCTTTTTGTTGCTGGCGAGATGCTAACAGATGAGGCGAAGGAGAGATTGTTGACAGAAGCCAACAATTACGGCATTATGCGAAGCCAGATTATCATCCATGAGGATGCGACTATTGTGCGTGAAGACCTTTCGGAAGTTGAGATTCTGAAGGGAATTTATGAGCATACCGACAAGCAGATCAAGATTTTGAACGACAGTATCATCAAGCTTAATGACCGTCTTGAGGCGTATGACGACAATGTCATTCCTGTGCAGTCGATAGCTCAGGAGCTGTTTGCGCAGCATCCGCAGATTACCAACGTGGTCATAACACGCGGCTCGGCTGTCGATGCGGAGACGTCAACAGAGTCGGAGCGTATCATCGCTTTGATATCAAGCAACCATCACATTAGCCATGACCTTCACAACCAGATAGAACGCTGGCTGAAGGTGCGTTTGAAGAACGAGAATGTGTTAGTTGTAGAGGCTAAATAGCATAAACGCGACGTAGCCGAGAGTCAGGAGTGAGCCCTCGAAACGTGATATTTTCCTGCCTTTTCCGGTGAAAACGGTGGCAAGCATTATCGCGTTGGCGCAGAACAGAATCATCAGCTGATGGTTCATCCTCATGTCGAACGGAAGAGGTGTTATCAGCGAGCTCACGCCGAGCACCATAAAGATGTTTAAGATATTGGAACCCAGCACGTTACCTATAGCGATGCTGGAGTTCTTTTTTAATGCCGCCACTACTGATGTGATGAGTTCGGGAAGGGAAGTAGCGGTCGCGACGACGGTGAGGCCTACAGTGCTCTCGCTCATGCCCCAACTCAAAGCAAGAATCTGTGCATTTCTTGAAACAAGCTCTCCTCCGATATAAAGCCCGATGACGCCTGAAATGAGCTGAATAATCGTCTTGCCCAAAGGCAGAGCCTTTGGTGTTTCCGAGTCCTCCAAGTGTTCCTGGTTATTCGTGCTCTTCTTAAAAGTAATCCAAAGATACCCGGCTCCCATTGCCAGCAGCACCAGTCCTTCCACCCAGTTTATTGTTGCCGATGTCCCTCTAAAAAAGTCGTTAGCCATCAGCGTTATCGCGAAGGTAGCAACGAATCCTGCGGGGATGTCGCGTCTTATTGAGACCTTGCTCACGTCTATCGGAAAAACCATCGAGCTGACGCCTAAAATGAGCAAAATGTTCATCGTATTGCTCCCGATTATGTTCCCTATTGCCAGTCCCGGACTTCCTTTGATGCAAGAGAACACGTTGATAATCATCTCAGGCAGCGACGTGCCGAACGCCACGATCGTCAGACCGATGATGAGCGGCGACATCTTGGCACGGACGCCTACAGAAGTGGCGCCGTTCACGAGCCAGTTGGCGCCGAGGATAAGAGCCACGAAGCCTACAATAAGCAGAAATAATGGAAGGAGTGCGGTCATGATATGTTTTTTTTGAATTGCAAAATTACATAATTATTGCGAATGTTAATACGCTTTTTTATGTGTATGATTAACCTAAACGCCCCAGACTGCGCTGCGCTTGTCTGGGGCTAATGGGATAGCGAATCTTCGACACGCCTTAGTCGTCCTTGGAGAGATAAAGCAACGTTGTCCAGCGTGTGCCAGCGGCACACTACTCTCTTAACCCCTCACGAAGCGCAGCGCCGTGTGGGGCAACGAAGAAAAGCCAAGGAAGAAAAAAAGCGCGCCGTCAGGCGCGCTAAAAAAACTATTGTAAGTCTAAATTTCTATTCCTCTTTAACCAATCTGAAGAATGCTGAAATCTCCTCTTGCTCCATCACTGTGCTAACATTAAATTTTTGTTCTTGCGGCAAATAACCTTCTTTCTCGCAACGTATAATTATACTTACATTTTCAGCATTATAAGGTGTTAAACCCTTGATGTTTAATTGTTTGGAGGCTTCGTATGGTGTAACAGAAATATACTTGTTGTAGGAATTCTTCACTTCAGGAGTCTTACTCTCTACTCTCCAGAAAATCTCTGCATCTTGAGGTCTTGATTTTATATCCCATTGAATGGTTGACTGCTCTAGCTTTGTTTCCGCAATGCTGTTGACTGGCTTTTGAGGCTCTTCCTTTTTAAGTTCTTCCTTTTTAACTTCTTCAATCTTAATCTGGTTATTTTTAGCCTGCATGTATATTATATACGATTTCATTACTGGTCTTGCCATAGATCCGTCAATAGCGTCAACAATGAATCCTGGAAGACCTCCTAAAATGATATTACCTAAAGTCATAGGGTTGAATCTTTTGTCAACTACAACCGAACCTGTGGAATTTGCATTTTCGGCTTCTATTACTGATGGAGTGAATGTTCTCTTGACTTTAATTTTAGTCGGGCCACTTATGTCATAGTAAGTTCTGCCATCTACTTTAACATTTACAGTTTCACCAGTGTTTGTTGATACAGTGACTTTCGCTTTGGTTCCTGACAAAATAGTCGCGCATGATGTTAGGATTGTAAGTAGAATCAATCCAATAAAGAATACTTTTTTCATAGTTTATTAATGATTTTAATTAAAATTTATTATTCTTTTACCAATCTGAAGAATGTAGATATTTCTTCCTGTTCCAGTATTGTCGGAATATCGAATTCTTTTTCTTGTGAAATGTATCCCTCTTTCTCACAACGTATAATTATACTGACGTTTTCAGCATTTTGGGATGTTAATCCATTGATATTTAATGTTTTAGACGTTTCGTATGGAGTTGCCGAGAGATACTTGTTGCTGCTATTCTGGACTTCTGGAATCTCGCTTACAACTCTACAGAAAACATCAGCATCGTCAGGTTTAGATTTGATATCCCAAAGTATATTGATTTGTTCCAATTGAGTTTCATTAAGCTTTGCTGATTGTGTCTCTTTAGGCTTTACAACTAGTGCGTTATCAATCTTTTCGTTATTTTTGATTTGCTCGGCTTGTGACTGCTCGGAATCTTTCAATAATGATGCAATTCTATTCCAATCGACATTCTTGAGAGCTTTTGTATAGGCTTTATCAAGACCAAAATGTTTGGTGGTTATTAGAGATCTGCCTTTGCCACTAATGTTGTTTTGAGAAAAAACTTCATTGCCATTCTCATCATTAAGATTAACTTCGAGATTTACATTGGAGAATCCCCAGTATCCATTGGCATCTGCACGAATTATTTTTATTGTTAATTCAAAATCAGAAGATGACGATTTTTCTATAAATCCCATTGAGCGTACATACTTGATTGTGGGCTCTGTATAAAAATCTTTTCCAGACATATGATATGTGTACCCATTATGGTCTTTCTGTGGTTGTGTTGGCATAACTGTAATTTCAGTGCCGTGATCCAAATTGTCGAAATGCTCTTTAGGCTTATCTTTAATTTTAATCGAAGTAAATTGTTTCATATGCATTTTCTGTTGTATAGTACAACTTGAAAAACATAAAGATGCAACTATTGCTAAAACTGAGATGATAAATACTCTTTTCATTTTTTTGTGTTTAGTTAATAATGTTTTTGTTTTCTGTGCCGTCATTAAATATCTGCACACAAAAAAAGCGTGGCACTTTTTCGCCTTCATTGGAATCTTTGAGGTCTTCGACTACCTATTCCTCCCAATTACAACGAGTAAAGCCCACGCCTGTAGTGGCGGGCGCGCCGTTGCCTTACTCTGGGAGGAATTTTGAAAGTGTCGAAGTTTCAAAGATTCCAGTGTAAGCTACTTCGCTTTTCCTTATTCTATGATGTGCATTCTAAAAATGCGTTTATCTCATAAGCCAAATGTTTAGTTAAACTAATCTAATGTCACTGCAAATTTACAAAAATTTTTAAATAGCACAAAATAATGGCAGAAAAATTTGTTTCCGCTATTTTTAATCTGGTCTTATTTTTTTTGTAATTTTGCATCGATAATGAATCTCAAAAACGAAATTTATCAACTTTTTAGAACAATGCAAATTACAAAATCATGAGTTACACTACATCCTATTATCACATTGTGTTACGAACATATCGTAGCGAACCGACAATCCTTGAAGAACATGAACGTGAGCTTTACGCTTACATTTACGGAATAGCAAAGAACCTAAATTGCCAGACCTATCGTATAGGTGGAATGCCCGACCATGTTCATATCTTTGTTTCTTTGCCATCGACAATGCCTCTTGCAACTTTTGTGCAACGGGTGAAGACCTGTAGCAGTAAATGGCTGAAAGCCAATCCTCATTTTCCCGATTTTCAAGGCTGGGGTCATGAGTATGCTGGTTTTAGCTATAGTTTTCGCGATAAAGATATGATTGTCAATTACATTAAGCGTCAGAAAGAACATCATCGAAAGAGGTCCTATGCAGATGAATATCGCAAGTTCCTTAAGGAGAACATGCAGTGTTTTGACGAAAAGTATATCTTCTCAGATGATTAGTAGTAGCGTGCCTCCGGCACGCCTTGGACTACCTTGGCTTGACTTCGTATCCCCAGACTGCGCTGCGCTTGTCAGGGGATAATAAAATGGCGTGTCTCCGACACGCTCCAGACATCCTCGGGCAAGACAAAGCAGCGATGTCCAACGTGTGCCAGCGGCACACTATCCTCTTAACCCCTCACGAAGCGCAGCGCAGTGTGGGGTGACACCATGTGGTGGTGGGTGGCTCCAAGTGGGGAGACACCGTGTGGTGGTGGGTAGCGCCGTGTGGGGATAAAAAAAGCGCGCCGTCAGGCGCGCTTTCGAGTGTCTAGTAGATGATACTACAGAAGCTTCTTCTTCAGCGTCTCAATCATATCGACTGTCATCTTGTCGAGGTCATACTTCGGACTCCAGCCCCATTCAGCGCGGGCGCAGCTGTCATCCATCTTGTTCGGCCAGCTGTCGGCGATAGCCTGACGAATAGGGTCGAATTTGTACTCCATCTCAAACTTCGGATAGTACTTCTTGATGGCGTTGTAGATAATCTCTGGGTCGAAGCTCATTGCAGTGACGTTGAATGAGTTGCGGTGCACCAGCTTCTTAGGATCTGCCTCCATGATGTCAACCATAGCGTCGAGAGCGTCAGGCATGTACATCATATCCATGTAGGTGCCTTTGCTGATTGGGCAGTAGAACTTCTCGCCCTTCACTGCTGCGTAGTAAATCTCGACAGCGTAGTCGGTTGTGCCGCCGCCTGGCAAAGT
>JAFZKP010000001.1 GCA_017553625.1 Bacteroidales bacterium | reverse complement strand
GTAGCGTGCCTCCGGCACGCGCTGGTCGTGCCGGAGGCACGATACTTCAATATCCCCGCACAAGCGCAGCACAGTGTGGGGCAACGAAAGACTGCCTAGAGAGTCCAGAGCGTGTCGAAGACACGCTATTTCTTGTTAATTTGCAAGTCGTTTGATATCCAACAATTGTCTTGCGGTTGGGCGTTTTTCTCTTGGAGTATATTGATTTATGTGTTGAGTAAACAACACGACACTCCCAATCAGATTGGTTTCTTTTATTTCAGGAGCAATTCTATCGTCAGAGTCAATGAGACCTATTATTTTAAATAACTTACCGCATTCAATATTTTGAATGAATTCAAATTTGTATCCCATCCAAACCCACCCAAATTGCTCAAATAATTTCCCCCAATAAGCCCACGACTCCTTGTTTTTAACAACTATGACTTGGGGTTGGATGATGTCTTCAATTATATGTTGTGTTAAGTTGAGTTGATCAACAATAAAACGAATGCCATTTTCAGTTGTAAGAAGTTGTTTTTGTAAAAAGTTCTGATTTTTCTCGCGAAAATAGAATAAATCGGCATATGCAGTGTCATTTCGCAAATCAATATTGGCTTCTTCGTCAAACAACATTTTCTTAATCGGCGAGAAATAATTGTCATGTGAATTATCGAAAAAATCAATATAAAAAGGTTTGCTTCCAATGGATGAACTTTTGCGAAAAGACGGATTGATTCCTGTTATCAGGAAAGATTTCCTTTCTTTGTTATCACAAAAACGATAGCCTCTTTGTAATTCTGACGGCAAAGATTTGATGTAATCTTGCGACCATATTTCGTCTAAACGTTGTGTAATATTCATTTAGTAATGATTAAGAAGCAGAAGCGATTAATAATACACATACAAACATCATTATTAATATGAGATATAAAATCTTGTATTTGTTCCATAGTTTGCTGCGTTTCGCTTTTTTGTATGCTTTCTTATAATATGCAAGCATTGGTTCAGTTGGCGCAATGGTTTTTAAAATTGTTAACGCTTGTTTGTATTTTTCCATTAAAGCGTCATTAAATTTATTTCTTACTTTTGCCTCTTGATTATCTCCTTCTGAAACATCATGGTATTTGTTTGCCGACAGTTGTATAGTAAGTTCTGCCATTTGATCAAGCAGTTCTTCTTTGTTATGAGATAAACGGATAGAGGCAACTTTGTCAATATTTTTTAAAACGGCAGCATCGACTTGATAAACTTGTGCATTGTCTTTTCGTCTTTGTTCTCTATCTATTTTTAATCTGTCGTTTTCTCCTTTTATTTTGGAAGCTCGATATGGAGTGGACCAAGAATCTCCAAATAAGAAATTGCTCAAAACCTTGCCAGTGTTTTTGCCCATTTCTCTTTTAAATGCTCTTTTGAATATGCTATCGTCGCTCATTTATATAATTTTAAGTCCGTCAGTTCCGAAATGGACAATTAAACAAAAAAGCGTGGAACTGTATGCCACACTTGCATTTGGAGGTCCTGAGAAACCCGTACTTACTAGATATGGAAAAACAGCCCACGCATAACGTGAGAGGCTGTCATGCTTCTTAGTAAGTACTTTGAAAATTCTCAGGTTCCCAAATTACAAATAAGCATAACGCTTTTTTTCAAGAGATTATGATTGGCGAACCAATCAGGTGCAAAGATAGGAAAAATTATTTATAAAAAAAGGTTTTTGAAAGAATTTTAGGTGCATAAAAAGAACTTTTTCTTCCTTTTCTGTACCCAAATTTCCTAAAAACAGCATAATTTTACATAGTAAATTGAAAAATTTTCAATTAGGTATACAAAATTTTACTATTTTTGCGGTACAGAAAAGGAAGAAAAAATTCCTTATCTGTACCTAAAAGTATAGTTTTATATGGCAAAGACAAATCCATTATTGCAATTTGGAAATGTACCGGTGTCTGCTGCGATGCTGGAATCGTGTTTTCCTGAGTTGGATGCACCAAACAAGAAGGTGCGGGCTTTGGAGAAGAACGGCGACATTATTCGCCTTAAGCGTGACCTTTATGTTGTCAGTCAGGAAATTAGCGGGAAAGAAATCTGTATACCATTGTGCGCCAATCATTTATATGGTCCGTCATACGTGTCGCTAAGATGGGCGCTGAGATGGTATGGATTGATTCCTGAGCGTGTTTTCAGGATGACTTCGATGACAACGAGACATGCAAGACTGTTTGAAACTCCATTAGGTGTTTTCGATTATCACAGAGTGCCGGGGAATTATTTGGGAATCGGAATTAAAATGCAACAGGAAAATGATACCACTTTCCTGATTGCGACACCAGAAAAGGCTCTTTGTGATATGATTTTACTTGATAAACACGTTCCTAATCAATCAGTTAAGCGATTGGTGCAGTATTTGGAAGAGGATATCCGTTTTGATATGGATGCACTTGCTGATTTTGATGTGAAAATAATAGAAGAATGTGCCGAATATGGCGGTAAGAAATTGATATTTAATAACTTGATAAAAATTTTGAAGCAATGACTATTTATGAAACAATGCTCGCTCAGTATAATGAAGAGCACGGAACTGCGACACCAAATGCCTCTCATGAAGTGATGCAACAACTGGTATTAGCCGGCTTGAATAGAGGAGGATTTTTCAAGCATGCGGCTTTTTATGGCGGAACGTGTCTGCGTATTTTCCATGGTTTGCCTCGCTTTTCGGAGGATTTGGACTTTTCATTGATTGATAAGCGTGATGATATTCATCTCGATAATTATTTTCCATCGATAGTTGAGGAGTTTAATATTTCTGGATTGGATGTTACTATTACGAAGAAAGAAAAAAAGATTTTCGGCAGGGTGGAATCGGCATTTTTAAAAGAAAATACTGAAGCTTACGAGATAAAGTTTCAAACAAAAAAGACTGTGAAAATCAAGATTGAACTTGATACAGACCCTCCATTGCAGTTCAACACAGAACAAAAATTGTTGCTACAACCGTATTCTTTTATGACCCGCTGTTTTACCTTGCCTGACCTTTATGCCGGCAAGATGCACGCACTTGTCTATAGAGCTTGGCAACGGCGTATCAAGGGGCGTGACTGGTACGATTTTGAATGGTATGTTCGCAATGGTATACCATTGGATTTCAATCATCTCCAGGCTCGAATCAAAGAGTTTAGTGGTCAGGATGTTGACAAAGAAACATTTTTGAAGCAGCTGCGGGAAAGATTGGCAACGGCGGACATAAATATGGTGAAATTGGATGTAGTGGATTTTATCACAAACCAACATGAACTCGATATCTGGTCCAACGATTATTTTCTCCAATTAGCAGATATGATAAAATTTGTATAGCAATGAAAACCAACACCTTATATAACAAAATCCTCTCAAAACAAGACCCCTCGCAAGTCGAGGGTCTATCGCGCTTCTTCAAAACTGGAAAAGGCGGCTACGGATACGGTGACAAGTTCCTGGGAATCAAGGTGCCGACGATAAGAGAGGCGGTGAAGGAATGCTGGAGCGAGACATCATTTGACGACTTGAAGGAATGCGTCAGTTCGGAATATCATGAAATGAGAATGGCGGGACTGCTGGCATTGGTGCAGGTTTTCAAGCACGCGAAGAAAGATGTGAAGCTGCAACAACAATGCATCGGCTTCTATCTCGCTAACACTCAATATATTAACAACTGGGATTTGGTGGATTTGTCATGCTACGAACTGCTCGGCAGCTGGCTTCTCGACAAAGACCGAACCCTGCTTTACGACCTTGCCCGCAACGGAAAAACCATCTGGGAACAACGTATCGGGATGGTGAGCACCATGCAGTTCATTCGCCACGGTCAACTTGACGATACTTTCAATATCGCTGAGATATTTTTAGCAAAACCGCTCCCACTTCACGACCTTCTTCAAAAAGCCGTTGGCTGGTTGCTTCGTGAGGCTGGAAAACGTGACGAACAACGTCTTAAACTTTGGCTGTCAACACGTTACAAGACTATGCCTCGCACGATGCTGCGATATGCGATAGAGAAATTTTCGGAAACGGAAAGAAAGTCTTATCTCGAGAAATAGTTATTTTTTCTCGTAAAAATGCATGTCGGCGATGTACTGATACACATCTTTCGGCACGAAATAACGCACATCCTTGCCTTCAGCGATGGCGTTTCTGATGAACGTCGACGACACCTCAATCTCGGGCGCTTCCACCACTGTGACCGACGGATGGTCGACTAACTCATTGCTGCTGTAGCCTTTGCGCGGATAGACGAGAAGGTGATGGTATTTCAAAATCATCTCGTAGTTTTTCCATTTCTTGAAGCTTTCGATGTTGTCCATTCCGCAAATCAGATAAAAATCGGTGTTCGGATGACGCTCCTGCAACCTCGTCAGGGTGTCGATGGTATACGACGGCTGCGGCATGTAGAATTCGATGTCGCAAACCTGAAAACGCTCGTCGCCTTTCACTGCCATCTCCACCATGTACATGCGGTGACGGTCGTCAAGCAGCGATTTCTTGTCCTTGAACGGATTCTGCGGCGACACCACAAACCAAATCTCATCCAGGTTACTGTACTCCGCCAGATAGTTGGCAAGCATCAGGTGACCGTTGTGGATTGGGTTGAATGACCCGAAAAATAACCCGATTTTCGTTTTCAATTTCATGTTTGGTAGTATCAATGGTGTACCGTAGAGACGCGATAATCGCGTCTCTGAATTCGTTGTTTTAGCAGTTACAGGATATTAAATAGCTGTTCCTTAATCTTCTCCAGCTCGTCCTTCATTTTCACGACAAGTCGTTGAATGTCAGCGTCGTTCGCCTTCGAGCCGAGGGTGTTTATTTCGCGTCCCATCTCCTGTGCGATGAAGCCGAGTTTCTTGCCTGCGCCTTCTTCGTCGATGCTCTCTTTGAAATAGTCGCAATGTTTGCGGAGGCGTACCTTTTCTTCAGTGATGTCGAGTTTTTCAAGATAGAAAATCAGCTCCTGCTCAAAACGGTTCTCGTCAAAGTCGCCGTTTGTGAAGTCCTGCAGATTCTTGAGAAGACGACCTTTAATCACCTCGTGGCGGTTCTTCTCGAAAGGCTCAACCTCGCCAAGATAACCGAGAATCAGTTCGACGCGTTTCAGCAAGTCTTTTTTCAGGACCGCTCCTTCCTTGATTCTGAAATCGTCAGTGATTTCAATGGCTTTCACCAATGTCTCCATGATTTTCGCGAGAAACTCGTCGTCGTATTCCTGTTGCGGTGAGGCGAAGATGCCTGGCATCCTGAACAGAATCGCTGCAATGTCTTTCGACTCAGGGATGTTGTATTCTTTTGAAATATTGCAAATCTGCTCGAGATAAGACGCCACGACTTCCTTCTCGATATGGGTGTTTTGCGCCACATCGGTGTTGGTGATGGTCATTATCACATCGACTTTTCCGCGCAGGAGGCGTGTCGCAATCTCGTTGCGGTAGTCGAATTCGTTAGCCTTTAGCTCTTGCGGGAGCTTTATGACAAGGTCTAACTGCTTGCTGTTCAAGGTCTTAATCTCAACAGAAATATTATTGCTCTTATAAAGTTGCTCGGCTTTGCCGTAGCCTGTCATCGAACGGATCATTTCAAAAATAATTTTTGCAAAGTTAAAAAAATCTAACGCATATCTTGCAGAAACCGCGGATTTTTATGGTTTTATTTAAATTTCGCTATTGTGTAGATAAAATTGCCTGTTGATTTTGTTTCAAAAACATAGTTTTCGGAATGTGTTAGCACTGATTTCAGGTCGTTGCGAATGCCCTCGCCGGTGAGTTTGAGCACCGCTTCTTTCTTGGTCCAAAACGCCAAAAACTCTTTCACTGGGTCTGTTGCCGCCGCTATCTGTGCCTGTTCATCGTCGTTCATGGTATAAGCTATCAGCGATGGCGTGATTTTACGGGATGTCTCCACGTCGGCGCCCACCGGCTGGCTGTCGATGGCGCATAACGCCACGTTGCCCGAATGGCTGAAGTTGAAATGAATCTCCGGATGTCCCGCGATGACGGGCTTGCCGCCTTCAAGATACTCGAACACAGGCGGTTCGGTGATGCCGTATTCTTTTCGGAGTCCTTCCATCAGAAGAAGATACACCGCCAGCGACAGCCTCCGTCCACTCTCATGGGCGAACTTCAGCGCCTGCTCACGCCGTTGACCCGACACCGTCGCCAGTGCCGTCTCGAGGTCAAGCAACTCCGTGTGCTCGTTGAGATAAACCATAACCGTCAATTTTTCGCAAATATAGTTTTTTTATGAATACACCTGACGTTTTTGTTGGGCTTTTGACAAATGTTTCAAAAATTATTTTTCAAAAAATGTTTCGCAATATAAAATAATCAGTAACTTTGTGGATTCTTTAGCAGATTAAGGAATTCAAAAAATATTAACATTAAAAATTAGGATTTTATGTCAGAAAAAAAGACTTCACAAGATTTCATGGAAATGGAAGCCCGTTATGGCGCTCATAACTATCATCCGCTTCCGGTTGTTTTGGCAAAAGGTAAAGGTGCCAAAGTTTGGGACGTTGAAGGCAAGGAATATTACGACTTTTTGTCGGCTTATTCAGCTGTCAACCAGGGACACTGCCATCCGGCAATCCTCAAGGCTATGTACGAACAGGCTGAAAAGCTCACACTTAGCTCACGCGCTTTCTACAACGATGCTCTCGGTCCATGGGAGAAATATGTCACAGAATATTTCGGCTACGACAAGGTTTTGCCGATGAACACAGGCGCTGAGGCTGACGAGACAGCTCTGAAGCTCGCACGTCGTTGGGGCACCGTCTGCAAAGGCATCCCGAATGACGAGGTGACCATCGTGTGCTGCGAAGGCAACTTCCACGGCCGTACCATCACCATCATCACCATGTCGAACGACCCTGACTCATATGCAAACTATGGTCCTCTGACACCTGGTTTCATCCGCATCCCTTACAACGATACTGACGCATTGGAGAAGGTTCTCGCCAAGGACGGCAAGAAGATCGCAGGTTTCCTGTTGGAGCCAATCCAGGGTGAGGCTGGCGTTTACGTTCCAGATGAAGGTTATCTGAAGAAATGCTACGACATCTGCAAGAAATACAACGTGTTGTTCATGGCCGACGAGGTGCAGTGCGGTATCGCCCGTACAGGTAAGATGCTCGCTTGCGACCATGAAGGCGTTCGTCCTGACATCCTTATCCTCGGTAAGGCTCTCGGCGGCGGCGTGGTGCCGGTGTCAGCAGTTCTTTGCGACGACTACATCATGATGAACATCAAACCGGGTGAGCACGGCTCAACATTCGGCGGCAACCCAGTGGCAGCAAGAGTTTCTATCGCTGCTTT
>JAFZKP010000016.1 GCA_017553625.1 Bacteroidales bacterium | reverse complement strand
GCGGATTCACCTGTTCCTTGTCTCTTGGAATTGAAAGGTTCCTTACCTTTCAGACTACTTTTTGTTGGCTCATTGCTTTCAAAGAACTCTGCAATCCCCATTTCTGTCGATTGCGGATGCAAAAGTACACACTTTTTCCTTTCGCGCAACACTTTTTTTAAAAAAAATTTAAAATATTTTTTGCACGCTGAAAATCAACGGATTGCAGAAGGAAATTTTTCCGGGAGGGGCAAAAAACAGGCCTTTGAAGCTCGCTTCCAGACTGTTTTTTGCCCCTCCCGGAAAAATTTCTACGCCAATGTGGTGATAAAACCGAAAAAAGTGATTAATTTTTGAAAGTTTTTTAAACATATTATCTGTTTCTAAGCTTAACTTCTTTAAATATTTTTTTATCATTATCATTTCACATAATATTTTTAGTATCTTTGCAGCGCGAAATGCAATCGGGGTGTGGTGCAGTTGGCTAGCATTCTTGCATGGGGTGCAAGCGGTCGCCCGTTCGAGTCGGGCCACTCCGACAATACCTTATTAATATATATGGAACACATTCAATGTTTAATCCTCGGCTCAGGCCCTGCCGGCTATACCACGGCGATTTACACTGGCCGCGCCGATATAAAAACCGTTATTTACGAAGGTCCGCTCACAGGCGGTCAGCTCATGCAGACAACAGAAATTGAGAATTTCCCGGGCTATCCCGAGGGAGTGCAAGGTGGTCAGATGATGAACGATATTCGCCGTCAGGCGGAACGCTTCGGCACCGAGTTCCGAATGGGCTCGATAATCGAAGTGGATGCCTCGAAACGCCCGTTCCTCTGCAAGTCGGATTTCGGCGACGAGATTTTGGCTGACACTATCGTTGTCGCCACAGGTGCCTCGGCGCGTTACCTCGGTCTCCCCACAGAAGAACAATTCAAGGGCGGCGGCGTGTCGGCATGTGCCACATGCGACGGCTACTTCTACCGCGGCAAGGACGTGGCAGTGGTAGGCGGCGGCGACACAGCTTGCGAAGACGCCACTTATCTCGCCAACTTATGTAATAAGGTGTACCTCATCGTGCGCCGTGACGTGCTTCGCGCCTCAAAAGCAATGCAACACCGCGTGATGAACACCCCAAACATTGAGATTCTCTGGAACACCAACACCAAAGAGCTGTTCGGCGAAGTGAAAGGATTCATGAGCTCGCTTCAGGGTGCCATCGTGGTCAACAACAAGACTGGCGAGGAACGCACGCTGAACGTCGAGGGATTCTTCGAAGCAATCGGTCACATCCCGAACACCGACGTGTTCAAAGGCATCCTCGACATGGACGAAACGGGCTATATCATCACCAAGCCGAAATCAACGGCAACCAACGTGGAAGGCATCTTCGCCGCCGGCGACTGCCAAGACCGCACCTACCGCCAAGCTATCGTGGCAGCAGGCTCAGGCGCAATGGCAGGAATCGAAGTGGAACGCTTCCTCATGGAAAACAGATAAGGCATTTCAACACTGAAATTTGCCGTTTCGACAAAAAAAATTTCATTATTGAGCAGTAAATGTTATTTTTGCGCTCGATAATGAATTTTTTTATGAAAACACTATTAAAATCGGTTTTTCTGATAGCAGTGGCGATGCTCGCGACGATGCAGCCTGTTTTTGCACAGGATTCTGGGAAAAACTACCAGTTCACACTGGAGGAATGCCTGCGTTTCGCTTTCGCCAACAGCTACGACAGAAAAAGCATGGAACTCAGCGCTGAGTCGCAACAGGTGTCGTACGACCAATCGAGACAGTCACGGCTACCAAACGTAAGCGCTTCAGCATCAGAGAATTACTCCCACAACACCAACGGAGGCAGTTTTAGCGGCAACGCCAATCTCGGCGCCTCGGTGGTAATCTACCAAGGAGGAAACATCAACAAGACTATCGAGCAGAACCGTTTGAACGTCGAGCGTTCCGACATGCAGCTTCAACAGTACGACAACCAACTGTCGGTGCAGATTCTTCAAGCGTTTCTTACAGTTTTGAGCAACAATGAGCTTCTTGAATACCAGGAAGTCATGCTCAATTCAAGTCGCGCCCAGATGAAGCAAGGTCGTGAGCGTTACAAAGTGGGCTCAATACTCGAAAGCGACATGCTTCTCCTTGAAGCTCAATATATTAGCGACTCAAGCAACGTCATTGAGACACGTATCAGTCGCGACAACAGCATCATGTCGCTGAAGGTGCTTCTCTCAATGGATCCGATGGACAACCTGCAAATAATCCAGCCAAACACTGACCGTCTCGACGATTTGGCGGAATCGCTTCCGACAGAGGAAGAGGCTTTGGAGAGAGCTATGGAGGCATATCCTAACCTGAAACTCAGCGAATACGACATTTTGCTTGCCGAAAACAACATTTCGATGGCAAAAAGCGGCAGCAGACCTTCGCTCACCGCAAGCGCAAGTGTCGGCACCGGGCACATCGATTTCGACAACGTCGGTCAGCAGCTCGGCGACCGTTTCAGCCAGTCGGCAGGCATCTCGCTCAACATCCCGATTTACAGCAGAGGTCAGAACAAAGCCAACGTGCAGAAAAGCAAGATAGCACTCGAACAGGCGCAACTCAACTATGAGCAGACGCAACTCAGTGTGCGTCAGACAGTTTCGTTGGCATACCGCAATGTGGTCTCGGCTTACAATTCTTTCAAGTCATCGGAGATGAAGGAAAACGCCTACAGCAAGAGCTACAACGCCTATGAAGTGCAGTTCCAATACGGCAAAATCACCACTGTTGAGCTTCTGCAGCAGCAAAACAACTACCTCAACGTGCTGAACACATTCATCAGGAACAAATACACTCTCGTTTTGCAGCGCAAAATTCTGGATGTTTATATGGGAAAAGAAATAACTTTGTAAATAATTAAATTTCAATAAGATATGAAAAAGAAAACCATAAAATGGATTGTCGCTTTGATAATAATCGCCGTTGTTTTAGGCGTTGTTTTCTTCATTAAAGGCGCAAAATCGGCAAACAAGGAACTTGTGATTCGCACGCATGTTGTGGGCAGCTACACCGTGGAGAACACCGTGACGGCAACGGGAACCATCGAACCTGTTGAGACAGTGGAAGTCGGAACGCAGGTTTCCGGTAAGGTGGAGACAATTTATGTTGATTACAACTCCGTGGTGAAAAAAGGTGACCTTCTTGCCGAACTCGACAAACTTACGTTGAATGAGAGTGTCAGCCGCGCACAGGCAAACCTGACTTCTTCAGAGAGCCAGTTGAAATATGCCAAGCTGACTTACGAGCGCACCAAGCAGCTTTATGAGGCAAACGCAGCCACTCTTGCTGACTACGAAGCGGCACAAAACACATACACACAGGCACAAATGAGCATGAAAAACGCGAAAGCTCAGTACGATCAAGCAAAGGTAGACCTCGGATACGCCGACATCTTCTCGCCTATCGACGGTGTGGTTTTGGACAGAGCTGTCGAAGTTGGACAGACCGTCGCCGCATCATTCAGCACCCCTACCCTTTTCACCTTGGCAAACGACTTGACAAGAATGCAGGTTGAAGCCAACGTCGACGAGGCTGATATCGGACAAGTGAAACTCAACCAAAGAGTCACGTTCACCGTCGACGCATATCCAGAAGACGTGTTCAACGGCACTGTGAACCAGATTCGCATGAAGCCGACCACCACAAGCAACGTGGTGACATACACCGTCATCATCGACGCCCCGAACCCAGACCTGAAGCTGTTCCCAGGCATGACAGCCAGCGTCACCATCGTGACAGAAGAAGAGACGGGATTGGCAGCACCTGCTGAGGCTTTCAGCTTCACACCATCGGAGCAAATCATGAAAGAGATGATGAAAAACGCAGAGAGACCTTCGGATAACAACATGGGAAGACCAGAGCCACCATTTGGCGGAAAACCAGAAATGAGACAAGGTGAGCGTCCAACTATGATTTGGATTAAAAAAGGCTCAAACATCATGCCGCGACCGGTCAAGACAGGCATGAGCGACGGCGCATACAAAATCATTGAAAACGGAGTAAATGAAGGCGATTCAGTGGTGTTGTCGGCACAATATGTGGTGAAGGAAGCAGCCAAAAAGACCGGTGAGAACCCGTTCATGCCAGGACCTCCAGGCCGTAACAGAAACAACAAGAACAATAACCGTGGCGGAGCACCACAAGGCGGTCCGGGTCCAAGATAATCTTTGAGATATGAGTAACAATTCTATCATAAAAGTTGAGAATCTGAAGCGTACTTTCATCGTCGGAAGCGAGGAGGTGCATGCTCTCAAAGGCGTCTCTTTCGAGATTTTCCAGGGCGAGTTTGTGAGCATCATGGGCTCGTCGGGCAGCGGCAAGTCAACCCTGCTCAACATACTCGGATGTCTTGACCAGCCCACCGCCGGAGAGTATCTCATCGACGGCATTTCCGTCAAGGAAAGGACTAAAAACGAGCTTTCGGAGATAAGAAACCGCAAAATCGGGTTCGTTTTCCAGTCGTACAACCTGCTTCCTCGTACTTCGGCACTCGAAAACGTGGAGCTTCCTCTGATTTACAACCCTTCGGTGTCACATCGTGAGCGTCGTGAGAAGGCTGAGCACGCCCTTGAGATGGTGGGCTTGAAAGACCGCATGTCGCATATGCCAAACCAGTTGTCGGGCGGTCAGCAACAGCGTGTTGCCATAGCGCGCGCATTGGTCAACGACCCGGTGATAGTGCTTGCCGACGAAGCGACAGGCAACCTCGACACCCGCACATCATACGAGATTATGAGCCTCTTCCAGAGTCTTCATGAGCAAGGCAAGACCATCGCGTTTGTCACTCATGAGTCGGACATCGCCATCTTCACAAACAGAACGATATTTTTGCGCGACGGTCACATCCTTCGTGACGAACCCGTGGCGACGAAGTCGGCAGTTGAGGCACTTAAAAACTTACCTGTAGAAAACGATTATTGATATGGATATTTTAAATTTAATCAGAATATCGGTGAAGGCGCTGTTGCGCAACAAGACACGCTCGGCGTTATCCATGCTCGGCATCGTGATTGGCATCGCTGCCGTCATAGCGGTGGTGAACCTCGGCGAGGGCTTGAAACAAAGCACCGCCAACCAGCTGTCGGACATGGGCACCAACCTCATCATGGTGATGCGCGCCAACCAGCGACGCGGCGGCGTGAGCATGGGCTCTTCCAACGTGCAGTCACTCAAGGTGAAAGACTGCGAGATGATTGCGAAAAACGCGAAAAACATCACTATGGTAAGCCCTGTGGTGAACAGTGGCGGACAGGTCGTCAACGGCTCGAAAAACTGGTCGGGAACGGTTTATGGCGGCTCCACAGATTATCTCCAAATCAGAAAATACGAGATCGCAACAGGTATCAATTTCACTGAAGAAGACGTGAAAAAATACGCTAAAGTGGGTCTCATCGGCCAGACTATCGTCGAGAATCTTTTTGGCGAGAACGAAGACCCGATTGGCAAGACAATCCGCGTGGGCAACATGCCGTTTAAAGTCATCGGAACGCTGAAGGAAAAAGGCGAGAACGCCATGGGTATGGACCAGGACGACATCATCATCATGCCATATTCAACAGTGCAGAAACGTATGCTCGGCGTCGATTTCATCCATCAAATCGTATGCTCGGCAGCATCGGAAGACGTGGCAGAGGCAGCAGTCGAGGAGATTGAAAACCTGCTCCGCATCTCGCATAAGATCCCAACAGGCGGCACCGACGATTTCGAGGTGCGCACACAGCAGGAGCTTCTTGAAATGATGACCTCTATGACTGGTATGATTACCACCGTGCTTATCGCTATCGCATTGATTTCCTTGCTCGTGGGCTGCATCGGCATCATGAATATCATGTACGTCACCGTGACAGAACGCACGAAAGAAATCGGATTGAGAATGTCAATAGGAGCTAAAAACGCAGCCATTTTGATGCAGTTCCTGACCGAGAGTATCATCTTAAGCTTGATAGGCGGCATTTTAGGTCTCGTGCTTGGCGTCGTGTTGTCGTATTTTGTCGATTTGATTATGTCTTTACCATTCATTGTCAATGTGTTATGGATGGTAATATCATTTGTTTCATGTGCGGTTCTCGGTCTCATCGCCGGTTTCTTCCCAGCATTGAAAGCCTCCCGTACCGACCCGATAAACGCTTTACGTTATGAATAAAACAACAGTACCGGAATATCTTTCATATAAAACAATCGCTTCCGTCGCGATAGTTATCAGTCTCAGTTTCCATGTGATTATGATGATGTCGCTTTTCTTTGGCAATACATTGTTTTCCAGCGAGTTAGTAAAAGCCGTGAATCCACCGCATTTCAGCTTTGAAAGATTCCTGTTTCACATCTCAGCAAGTTTTATCTTGGTTTTCATTATTCTTGTCTACAACCGGAAAATTTTGAGTTTTTCGTTTAAAAGAAAGTATATCGATTTGTTAATCATAGTGATAGGCTCGTTGATTATCGGTGGTGTTTTAGGTATCGGCTTTGTTTATACCAGAGCGGCATTATTCCAATATCCCGAGGGTGCGTCAATGTATTTCATCATGAGAGACAGCCTGGTTAGGAATTTAACCCTGACCTCAGCAGTTCTCCTTGTGGTTCAATTACTTAGGTCGCAATATTATCAAAAAACAATAGCCGTCGAGAATGAAGCTTTACGCAGCGAAAATATTCTCACACGTTATGAGGCTTTGAAAAACCAACTTGACCCGCATTTCCTTTTCAACTCGCTCAACACCCTGCAGTCACTCATATCTTTGGATACGGAAAAAGCTGAGAATTATCTTCAACAGCTGTCGTCGGTTCTTCGCCATACCTTACAAAACAAGGAGATTACAAGCCTTGAAGATGAGCTCAAATGTGTGCATGCATTTTGCGATATGATGCAGATTCGCTATGGCGACAACCTGAGATTCGAGTTTAAAATAGATTCAAAATATAACAATTTCTATGTTTTGCCGTTATCTTTGCAGTCGCTGATAGAAAATTCGGTGAAACACAACGTCATTTCATCGAAGCAGCCGCTTGTGGTGACTTTGGCGACAGGCGACGACTGCGTCTCGGTGTCGAATCCGATTCAGATGAAGACCAAGCCCGAGACAAGCAACGGCATCGGACTGGCAAATCTTTCGGAGCGCTATCGCTTGAAATGGAATAAAAATGTTGAAATCACCAACGACGGCAACACCTTTATGGTAAAACTGCCATTGTTAGAAAATGATTGAAAATGAAGGCTTTAATAATCGAAGATGAGGTTTTAGCGGCTCAATCGCTGAAGAAATTGGTTTCAGAAGTGTCACCCGACACAGAAATCATCGCCATTTTGCAGACGATAGAGGAAAGTGTGGCATGGTTCGACGAGAATCCCATGCCCGACTTGGTTTTCATGGACATCCACCTCGCCGACGGCTCTTCATTTGCCATCTTCGAGCAGACGCAGATAACCTGCCCAATCATCTTCACCACAGCATACGACGAATATGCGCTCAAAGCCTTCGAAGTCAGCAGCATCGACTATCTTTTGAAGCCGATAAACCGCAACGACCTGACACGCGCGATGAACAAATACAATAGTTTTGTCGGCGATAAAACCATTGACACTCAAGCGCTTGTCCAACTTGTGCAAAATTTTGGAGCATCGAAAAAATACAAATCGTGCTTCCTCGTGCCGGAACGCGACAAGCTCGTCCCGTTGCCAACAGACAACATAGCCTATTTTTACATCGACACAAAGATGGTAAAAGCTATTTCCTTGGACGGGCACACCTATTACATGAGCCAGACTTTGGACGAGATAATGACACAGCTCAATCCCGATGACTTTTTCCGCGCCAACCGTCAGTTCATCGTTTCGCGCAAAGCGATAAAAGACATGACGATATGGTTTGGCAACAAATTGTCAATCAATCTGTTAGTAAAGATTCCAGAAGAAATCATCATCAGCAAGGCTAAGGTTGCCGAGTTCAAGACCTGGTTTTCGAAATAGTTAGAACATATATCCCATTCCGATGTAGAAATTGGAATTGGTGTAGTTGTCCTGTTTGCTGAAAGGCATACCCCACTCACAGGAAAGCACGAAATTCTCGTTCATGGCGAGTTTCAGACCTGCGCCCAATCCGAAATGCGGGTTGTGGATATTGGCCTTTGTATCAAAGAAATCGTCGAAAGTAAGATTATTGGCTGCCACCCAAGCATCGGAATCAACTTTTTCGCGTATTGCAGCCTCGTCAATTTCGTATTTCTGCGTCACTATTCCTGCATCAAGGAAGAGGTTCATTCCAAGGTAAAAATGCTGGTTGAACATGTCGAAATTCAAGATTCGAGAGCGTAATTCAGCAGTTCCGTAAGCGAATCCCGGCACCCAAATCCTGTCGCGCATCAAGCCTCTTACAGAAGTGACGCCACCAAGCGCATAATATCTGTTGTGGTCAATGTAAAGCTCGTTTTTGTAAGTGTCGAGGTAATACGGCGACTTGCCCGCGATGGTGTTCTGTGTCGCCACACGGTAGGCAAAGACAAGTCTGTCGCCGATAACCGGGATGAAATGCATGAAGTCGAAGTTGAGCTTCAGGTTGTTGAAATCCTTCAGTTCGCCGAAAGCAGAGTTATACGTCAGGAAAAGGTCGAAATACCAGCCCGTGACAGTGTTAACCCTTTGATTACGAGTGTCATAAGAGATACCACCGCGCACGTAGGGATGCCAGCCGCCTTTTTCCTCCACGTCACTTATCAAATCCCAACGACGATACAGTTCAAACAGCTCCATCTGATTGTCGGTCATTTCTGATTTTGCAAGACTGACACGACCTTCCTCATAACCAAGCACTCCGATGCCCGCATAATAGTAAAATCCACCGTGAATTTTTCCTCTTATATCAAACGTCGTGCGGAAAAGATTCGATTTATGGCGATAAAACGCATGATTCAGGTAATCAGTGGCATTTTTATCCTCCAAATTATGGTTAAAAACGCTAAAATCGCCGTTGAATCCGTAGAAATCGTTCATCGCATCGGGAAGATACGAGAAATCGATTAACAGCTTATGCCTTTTTATCACATAATCCGACTCGTAAAACAGACGTATCGTACCTACTTGTTTAGTGGAATAAGAGCCTTCCGCATAGATGAAATGGCGGTAGTTCGGATAGTTTTTGCCATCACCGTAGTCGAAAATATTGGCGGTGATGCCGTATGTTAAACCTTTGTCGTTATCGTAAGTCAGACCTGGGATGGCACCGAAGTTCCAGCCGGTCTTTACCGGACGACCGAGCGAGTCGGTCTGTGTTTCTTTCTTAGGTTTTTGGGCGCTAAGAAAGAAGCACAAACTCATTAATAATATTAAAAATGACAGTTTTTTCATTCTATGATGGTCAATTCCTTGATAATGTTGTTCACTTTACCCACTTTTTCGAAGCACCAGAGGAGATAACGGGCATCCATGCAGATGGTGCGCTGCACTTTCTGTTCGAACATGATATCGCCGCTCATGGCTTCCCAGTTGCCGTCAAAAGCAAGTCCGATAAGCTCGCCTTCACCATTGATTACAGGGCTTCCAGAGTTTCCGCCAGTGATGTCATTGGTGGTGATGAAGTTTACAATGAGGTTACCGTTTTCGTCAGCGTAACGTCCATAGTCGCGTGCCTCAGCAAGGTCGCGGACATCCTGCGGGATGTCGAACTCCCAGTTGCCAGGGATGTATTTAGCCATCACGCCGTCCATAGTGGTGTAGTAGTTGTAGTTGACAGCGTCAGCGCCTTTGTAAGGCTCCACGGTGCCGTATGTGAGACGCATGGTGAAGTTGGCATCCGGGTAGAAGTTGCGCTCGGTCTGCATCTCCATAAGTCCTTTCATGTAAAGACGCTCGCCCGCATTACCGGCAAGAGCCGCTTTAGCATACAGCGGTATAACAACAGTGTTGTATTCATCGATGATGTTCATTGCCAAAGCAAAAATCGGGTCTTTGTCGAGTTTCTTGGGTTTTGCAAGCCATTTCTCAAGTTTCGCCTGGTTGACGAAGATAGATTTCTCAAAGGCCTTCTCGACCCAAGCAGTGAAGTCGCCGCCGTTTTTCTCACCGATTTCGGCAATCATCGAAGGGACATATCTGTCGATATCTTTATAGAAAAGGTTGAGCAAAGCGATGGTCACGTCTTTGTCAAGGTCTTTGTCGTAGTCTTTGAAGAATGTCGCGACCTGACCTTTCAGACCTTCTGCCATCTTTGCGATGTCTTCTTTTGAACCCTTATTGTTTAATAAATTATTGATTTTCATAAATCTGCGAGACAATGCCACAGCCTCGCCGCCGTTCCAGCCAGCCTCGCGAAGATATGTCATAGGCATCATGATGTCGTCAAGGATTTCCCATTTCTCTTGAATTCCCTCAAAGATATTGCCATATTCAGCCTGACGTGCAGGGTCGGCATTAACCCATTCCACAAACGCCTCTTCCTGAGCTAAACGCTTGTCGTACACGTGGTTACGCACCAACTGTTTCTTTTGTCCGATGGCATATTTCCAGTAATTTGACACTCCAGCCTGTTTTGAAGCGTATTTGATGAACACTTCCTGGTCGGCATCCATGTGCTTGCGGTACTCATTGAGTTTTGTTGTTCTGCAGTTAATGATTGACGGGCAATCCGATTCAATCAAATTTTTAACGGTGTATGATGTTGAATATCTGTCGGTTGAGCCAGGATAGCCCAAAATCATGGCATAGTCGCCTTGTTTCACACCTTTTATATTGATCGGCAGGTAGTGTTTCGATTTCATCGGGATGTTGTCCTTGCTGTATTCGGCTGGCTTTCCGTCTTTGTCAGTATACACTCTGAAAACGTTGAAGTCGCCTTTATGGCGTGGCCATGTCCAGTTGTCGGTGTCGGCACCGTATTTTCCGATTCCCCATGGCGGGCAGCAAACGAGACGCACGTCTTTATACACATCGTATTCAAACAAAATGTACTGATTACCAGAGTAGAACTCCACGATTTCGATTTCCACATCACGCTCACCTTTACGCTCCTTTGTTATTTTTTTGATATTTTCAGAAATGACTTTGCTGCGTGTCTCTTCGTCTGTAACCCCTTCGAGCACAGCGTCTGTCACGTCTTCCACCATCGTAAGAAACGACACTGTCAGTCCAGGATTCGGCAATTCCTCTTCTTTGCTGTAGGCCCAGAAACCATCGGTAAGGTAGTCATGCTCAACTGTTGCGTGTTTTTGAACGTAGCTCAAACCACAGTGATGATTGGTGAGCAAAAGTCCTTCCGGAGAGATGAGTTCACCAGTGCAGCCGCCGCCAAACTGAACGATGGCGTCTTTCAGACTCGGTTGGTTGAGGTTGAAAATCTGTTCGGCAGTGAGCTTGCATCCAAGTTTCTGCATCTCGTAAAGACTCTGGTTGCTGAGGCTGTAAGGAAGCCACATTCCCTCGTCCGCTTTAGCACATAAAGCACTAACAATCAATGTGATAACTAAAAAAACTCTTTTCATTTTATTAAGATTTAAATATTCTTCTGAAAATTTCATTGTTATGCTCAATTCTTGAGCGTTCCTGCATTTTTGCAATACGTTTAACGCCAAATTTCCACATTCTTATGTCAAAATAGATGAAACCCAGCAACAAAACTACGCCAACCCATTCCATTTCACTTTCCGACAATGCTGAAGATAACATCAGCAGATAGTCAAACAAACCATGTGCAACAACTGGGAATACTATGCTGTAAATCAAATATTTACTGCGATACATCGGTTTAAATTTCGCCATTCCGAGAAAATATCCCATTATCACTGCGAACAAGAAATGACCCGGAACCGAAAGCAAGGCTCTCATCACGCCAACGCCAATTGCGGAGCCAAACGATTCACTGTTAAACACATACATGATATTCTCGACACATGCAAAGCCAAGTCCGATGAAACAGGCGTATACAATTCCGTCGAAATACTCGTTGAAATTCTTGTTTTTCCAAATCACAATCATGAAAAGTGCCCATTTGCATAGCTCTTCCGGTATTCCCGCTTCCCAAAAGGCACTGTAAAACACCGTGCTTCCTTTCCATAAAGAATTTATTATTCCGACAACCACCAAATCCATCGGAATTGCAAGTATTCCAAGGAAAAAAGCAAAAAGCAGCATCGAAAACGGCTCCTTCTCGTACTTGTCTTTTTTGTAGACATACCACGCCAAAACTATGACGGGCAAGACCGCTAAAGCCAAGATAATTATATTCATAACAATTCTTCCGCCTCCCAACGGCCGTTTTTGAAGCACATCGTCTCTTTATAGCCCACATTTTTCAACGCCTCTTCCGCTTCCTTGAAGAAATACGTCAACTCCCAATATTGATGTGCGTCGGAGCTGATAAGCACCGGTATATTTAACTCTTTCATCCGCGGCAACAGCCATTCCGAAGGGTAAAAACCATTGTAACGCTGCTTGTAAAGTCCTCTGGTGTTGATTTCCACAATCAAATCATGCTGTTTTATCAAATCAAGGGTCTCAAGAACCATGTCGCGATACCATTTTTCATCCTCATGGAAATAACGTCCACGGGCGTTCATCTTCACCTTGTCGAAATGCCCGATGATGTCGAATTTCTCGGTCTCAATCATCTCGTTTTCCTGGTCGAAATAGGCTCTGACACCTTTCTTGATGTCGCCGCCAAAATATTTTTTCAGTCCCTCGTCATATGGCTCAATGCTTTTTCCGTCGATAAACCAAAGAGTATCAGGGCTTTTGCCCACCAGATGCACCGACCCGATAAGATAATCGAGATTATAATCTTTTTTTGTCTTTTCAAAATCAACGACGATGCCGGGAATGAACTCCATCTCCATCGAAGCAAGAATGTCAATTTTACCAGAGTATTTGGTTTTCAATTCCTTAAGATGTGCGACATATTCGTCGTTTTTGTCTTCCGGAATCGAAACGCGACTCTCGAAAGGCACGCTGGAATGGTCGGAGAAACCGAGTGTGTGCATGCCCTGTTTAATGGCTTCCTCAATAGTTTCCTCCATCAGCGACTTTCCGTCGGAATAAGTGCTATGTGTATGTAAATTAAAGTGTTGCATCGTCTTCTGTCGCTTCAATAATTTTATAAACCTTGTCGCCTCTGCGCACTATGTCATGTGCCGGAATGGAGCACAACTCGCCTTTAACCGTCTGTTTTACAGGCAGCAAGTCAACGCGAATCTCTTTCACCTTGTCTTCGTAAACACCCGTCGTCGGACCGATTATCATGATTTCGTCGCCGACGTTGAGCTCATGCGTTTCCATCCTGATTTCAGCCACATTAATCTTTGCGAAGAAATTTGTTATCGTGCCGATGAAAAGCTTCGTCTTCGTGGCTTGCGAGCCGTATTTCTTCGTCCACTCGCCCATTTTCCTGCCGAGATAGTAGCCGTCCCAGAAGTCGCGGTTGTAGACGCTCCTCAGGCGTTCCGTCCATGCGGCAATTTTTTCTTCTGTAAACGTGCCTTCGTTTATCGCGTCGACGGCTTCTCGATACACGCCCACGGTCAATTTTGTGTATTCCGGCGAGCGTCCTCTGCCTTCAATCTTCAAAACCTTCACGCCTGCTGCCAGCACTTTGTCGAGAAACGGCAACGTGCAGAGGTCTTTCGGCGACATGATATACTCGTTTTCAATGGCTAACGTTATCTCTTTGTCGCGGTCTGTCACCTCGTAGCCACGCCTGCACGGCTGCACACACGCACCACGGTTCGCGCTCGTACCGAAGTTGTCGAGGCTGAGATAACACTTTCCCGACACCGCCATGCACAACGCACCATGGCAAAACACCTCGATTCTCACCAGCTCGCCACCCGGTCCTGTAATACGCTGACGTTCAATCTCCTCGGTGATGTGCTTCACCTGGTTGATGTTGAGCTCACGCGCCGTCACCATCACATCGGCAAACTGCGAGTAATACTTCACCGCCTCGATGTTGGTGATGTTACACTGCGTCGACATGTGAACCTCCACTCCGATTTTGCGCGCGTATTGTATCACGCTCTGGTCGGAAGCGATAATAGCAGAGATGTTGTTGGCTTTTATGGCATCAAGCAGCGCGTGCATCTCGTCCATCTCCTCGTCGAAGACAACGGTGTTCACCGTGACGTAGCTCTTCACCCCATGCTGATGGCATGTCTCCGAGATGGTGTGCAGGTCGTCAAGGGTGAAGTTTTTCGTCGACTTCGAGCGCATGTTGAGCTTGCCGATGCCGAAGTACACGCTTCCTGCACCCGCCTGTATCGCCGCTGCCAGAGCCTCATACGAGCCCACCGGCGCCATTATTTCAATATCGCTATACATTAGTTGTTCAGTTGTGCAGTTATTCAGTTGTGCAGTTATTCAGCCGTCCTTTAACTGACTAACTGATCAACTGACTAACTGACTAACTAAAAATTATCGTTTTTCAAGTTTACTGCGTAATTCTTCATATCCCGGTTTACCGAGAAGAGCGAACATATTCTTTTTATACGCCTCCACTCCTGGCTGGTTGAACGGGTTCACTTCGAGCATGTATCCGCTCAGCGCGCATCCGATCTCAAAGAAATAAATCAGCTGTCCCATGACGCATGCGTCGATTCTCGGCACCACGATGCGGATGTTAGGCACGCCACCGTCGACGTGAGCCAAAATGGTGGCTTTCTCCGCCGTCTGGTTCACCTCGTTGAGTCTGCGTCCTGCGATGTAGTTCATCTGGTCGAGATTGACGCTGTCTTCAGGAATGCGCACCTCGTTGGCAGGATTCTCAACGCTTATCACGGTTTCCATAAGGTTGCGCAGTCCTTCCTGGATGTATTGTCCCATGGAATGCAAGTCTGTCGTGAACGTGACGCTTGCCGGGAAGATGCCTTTTCCGTCCTTGCCCTCGCTCTCGCCATAGAGCTGTTTCCACCACTCGCTGAAGTAGCAGAGACGTGGCTCGTAGTTGACAAGGATTTCGTTTGTCTTGCCAGCATGATACAACGTCTGACGTGCCACGGCATATTTCGCAGCCTCGTTGTTTTCATTCTGATTGTCAATGCAATACTTCTCCATGAGCTGTGCGCCTGCGACTAATTTCTCGATGTCGACACCTGCCACCGCGATAGGAAGCAAGCCCACAGGAGTCAAAACTGAATAACGTCCGCCGACGTCGTCAGGCACCACGTATGTCTTGTAGCCCTCGCTGTCAGACAACACTTTCAACGCGCCTTTTACCTTGTCGGTGATGGCAACGATACGCTTTCTCGCCTCCTCCTTGCCGTATTTCTTCTCAATATGGTTTTTCAAAATCCTGAACGCCACAGCAGGTTCCGTCGTCGTTCCAGACTTTGAAATGACGGTCATCGAATATTCTTTTTTATCCAAAAGACTGATGAGGTCCGACATATAATCCTCGCTCATGTTATGGCCTGCATATATGATTTTCGGGCTTCCCGTCTCCACCATCTGCGAGAAATGATTTGTTAGGGCTTCAATCACAGCACGGGCGCCAAGATATGAGCCACCGATGCCAACCACCACGAAAATCTCTGATTTTTTACGCAATTCCTCGGCCTTCTCCTTTATGTCTTTGATGAATTCTGCCGTGATGCTCGATGGGAGATCCACCCAGCCGAGGAAATCATTACCAGCTCCAGTGCGCGAATAAATGGTTTTGAATGTCGAAGCTATCTTCGCATTAAACTTATCAGTCTGATTTTCAGGAACAAACCTCTTGATATGTTCCAGTTCAACTTTAATATCCGTCATAGCCATAATTTTTAATTTTTTGCGAAGATACGAATTTTTTGACAACATATCAGAAAAAACACAAAAAAAAGAGACCGTCTCTTGAGCGGAGACGGTCTCCAGAACCAAAAACCAAAATTTATGAAACCTTTTACGAACAATGTAAATTACCCGATTGGGTAACTATGGATGTACATCGTTACGCATTGCAAAAATACATATTTTTTTTAACATAGGTGAAAATTTTTTAAGATTTATTTCAAATTTTTGAAAATTATGTTAAAAATCCTTAATAATGAATCATTTACGATGCAAAAATTTTTAAAATTTTTTCCGTTTTCTAACTTTGCCTATGGAAAAAAACTAAAAATCCGTTGTTTGTGGTGCTATTATTTAATACTAAAACTGTTAGTTATGTTAAAACCTTTTAAAATTCTTTTGGCAGGAGTAAACAAAGACTTTTCCCTCATCACAAAAAACTATCTCGCTGAACTCGGTTACACAGTTATTCTTTGCCACGACGGACTTGAGGCGATAAACCATTACCAGAATGATTGTCTTGATTTCCTGCTTCTCGACGTGAGACTTCCAAACAAAGGTGGTATTGAATTGGTCGAGGAAATAAGGAAAAAAGACACCGAAATTCCAATAATTCTTATGGGAAGCAACACTCACCAGTCGGAAATCATCAAAGGTTTTAAAAACGGCGCTGACGACTTCATTATCAGTCCTTTCAGCATTGAGGAGATAGGACTGCGCATCGAGGCAATCAAAAAAAGAGCAAAAATCATGGCGGCTAACAGGCATATATACAAACTTGGCAATTATGTTTTCGACACGGTTCATCATGTCTTGATTTACAAAGGAAGAGAAAAACGCCTGACAACCAAGGAGTTGGATTTGTTATTTCTGTTTTGTGAATATATGAACCGCGTCGTTGAACGGTCCGTGGCATTAAAACGCGTCTGGAAAGAGGACAATTATTTCAGCGCGCGAAACATGGACGTTTACATCGGGCGGCTACGCAACATGCTATGCGAAGACCCGAACGTCAAACTGGAAAACGTCCACGGCGTCGGATACCGTCTGGTGGTTAACTATCCATAAATACTACCTGTATTTGTATGATGAATGTGGAAACTTCCTGTTACGCTCGACTTCAATCAGTGGGATGTTGATTGACGACGGCGACAATGTTATTGTATTGTCTCTCAAAACCTTCCAAAAAACATCGGAGTTCGGTCCTTTGTCAGTGTTCGTCAAAACTATCAATGTGCGGTCGTTGGTGTCGTCTCTGAAAAAGAACGAGCGATAGCCTTTCCACCATCCGAAATGATAGAAACAGTTCTGATGTTTGCGTGAGATACGCCATCCGAAACCGTAATTGTCCTTGCGCTTTGAATATTTCGGGCTTCCCGGCTTGAAAGCCTCCGCCTGAACAGAATCCGGCATTAGCAACCCGTAATCAATTGCAACCCTAAACCGATACATGTCCTCAACATTGGAAAACATTATCTTGTCGCCCTTCACGCCGTTGAGATATTCGTTTTGAGCCCTACGAGGACGTTTGCGTCCGACATAATAACCCTGAATACAGTTGGGGAGATACAACGACACCATGGTGTCGGTCGGCATATCGTAAATGTATGAGTCATCCATGCCGACAACATCAAAAAGCTCCTCGCGCATGAAATCAACGAACGACTTGCCAGACACGCGCTCAACTATGCTCGCAAGCAAGGCGTAGTTCACATTGCAGTAATGGAAACCGTTGTCAGGCTTGAAATACGGGTCTGGCTTGTATTTTATATAACATTTTATCATGTCGTCGTTCGTAAAAGGAATCTTCTTGTTCGACCAGTTCCTATCAGCCAACGACTCATATCTCGACAATCCTGAGCGATGTGTCAGCAGCATTCGCGTGGTGATGCCTTCATACGGAAACTCGGGAATATATTCCTTAATATCCACATCATAATCCAAAAGACCGCGGCTGTAAAGTATCATAACAGCTTCGGCGGTAAACATCTTAGAAACAGAACTCAATTGGAAAACATCATCGGTTTTTATCTCACCTTTGCGCTTGCTCAAATCCTTCACCCCATACGACTTTTCAAGAACAATCCTGCCCTTCTCCGCAAAAAGAACCGTGCCGTTGAATGTCGTCTTTTTCTTCAAATTGGTGAAAGTCTTGTCCAAATACGCCGCCTTCCTGTCTAAAGTGGGTTTTCCCAAATCACGAAAAATCGAGTCAACATTGACAACAGGCCACTTCTCCACCTCCACTGTCGACGGCAGTTTGTCGGTATTCGACGAACATGAAACAAAAAATATTGAAAGAATAACTGCTAAAAACCTCGTTTTCATCATATTCAAAAAATATTGCGCAAATATACTATATTTTTTGTAATTTTGCACCCTCAAAAATAATCTATGTTTCAAGATTTCAATTTAAACCCGGCAATCCTAAAAGCGATAGATGAATTAGGATTCAAGGAACCCATGCCGATACAGGCAGAGGTTCTTCCAGTTTTGTTGTCACAACGCACTGATTTGGTCGGTCTTGCGCAGACCGGCACTGGAAAGACGGCAGCGTTCGGTCTTCCGCTTCTTCAGAACATCGACCCGAAAAACCGCAGCGTTCAGGCTTTGGTTTTGTGTCCGACACGCGAGCTTTGCATGCAGATAACCAAAGACTTGCTCAGCTACGCCAAATACATTCCTGAAATGATGATTGTGCCGGTTTATGGCGGCGCCAGCATCGAGCTGCAGTTCAAGAGTCTCGCCAAGAAACCTCAGATAATAGTGGCGACACCTGGTCGTTTGCAGGATATGATACGCCGAAACCGCATCGATTTCAGCAACGTGCAGTGGATGGTTCTCGACGAAGCCGACGAGATGCTTGACATGGGTTTCCAGGAAGACGTTGACGCCATCCTCGAGTACATGCCGAAAAACAAGAACATACTTCTTTTCTCAGCGACCATGCCTGTCGAGGTGGAAAAAATCCTCAACCACTACATGAAAGACCCTGTCCGCATCAGCATCGGACAACGTAACTCAGGCACCGCCAACGTGCGTCACAACTATTATCTCATTCGCGCAAGCGAGAGATATATGGCACTGAAACGACTCATCGACTACTACCCTTCCATTTACGGTATCGTTTTCTGTCGCACCAAGCTTGAAACACAGGAAGTTGCCGACAATCTCATCCACGACGGATATAACGCCGCCTCGCTTCACGGCGACCTCTCACAGGCACAGCGCGACCTCGTGATGACACATTTCCGCCAAGGATTCACACAGATTCTCGTCGCCACCGACGTGGCGGCACGCGGTCTTGACGTCAACAACTTGACACACATCATCAACTACAACCTCCCTGACGACATCGACACTTACGTGCACCGCAGCGGCAGAACAGGACGCGCCGACAAGACCGGCATCTGCATCAGCCTTGTGCACGTGAAGGAGAAACATAAGATTAAAGCCATTGAGAAACAACTCGGGCAGCCTCTTGAAAGAGCGCTCATCCCGACAGGACGCCAGGTGTGCGAGAAACAGCTCTTCCGCCATATCGACAATATCGAGAAAGTCGACATCATGCGCGACGACATCGACGACTACCTGCCGATAGTGTTCCGCAAACTCAGCTGGCTCACGCGCGAAGAACTCATCACACGTATCGTCGCCTTGAACTTCAACCGTTTTCTCGACTATTACAAAGATGCCCGCGACCTCAACGTCGACGACACCAAAGACAACAAAAAGGAGAAAAAGGAAAAGAAACCGCACGACGACAGCAACAAAGTACGTCTCTTCTTCGGATTGGGCAAGCGCGACCATATCAAACCGAACTCACTCATTGGCAGAATCAACGATGTGACTGGCACAAAAGACATAGAAATCGGGCATATCGACCTCAAAGAGAACTTTTCTTTCGTGGCGGTTGATGGCGACAAAGCACAGTTTATCGTCGACTGTTTCGCCGACCCGCAAAAAAACAAGGAGGGCATACGTGTCGAGATAACCACTGGCGAGCCTAAGACCGAAAACAAAGAGCGTTCTCGCGACAACTTCCATGAAGACCGCCGCCGCCGTGACCGCGAAGAGGAGCAGCACTCGAGAAGAAGCAGAAAAGAGAGCAGAACCTCAAGCAAAAAAGATAAAAAGGATAAACGCGACAAAAAAGACAAGAAAGACAAAAAGCGCAAGTCCAAAGAAAAAGAACGCCCCGAAAAGAAATACGGCAAAAGAGCGAGATACTAAACACAAAAAAAGGACGCATTTTCATGCGTCCTTTTTGTTTGAAATCTGGACTATTTCTATTAGTACTCCCAAAGATTCTGTTCGAAATCAATGATTTCCTGTTTGATGCGTTCTGACTCCCACAATGCAGCTTCACCTTGTGCATAATGGTTAATCTTACGATCGTAAGGATTCTCCTCTTTATAGATGTAACTGTCAAACATACGTTTCATGAAAATCTCATCGTAATTCTTTGGAGCTCCAGGGTTGGCACTGTTGAAGAAATTGGACTTTGCCAAAATCTCACGGGTGTTGTGGTTATATGACACCCAGAACAGACCTTCAGAGTTTCCACCTTCGTCCACCATTGTAGGACAAATTGCAAGAATCTGAACTTTCAATTCACTTCTTTGTTTGTCAAAATACCAGTCCTCCATAATACGAAGTTTCTTTACAACATCGTATGTCTTTTTAATAAGAGGCTCACCTGTTTCCTTATCAAGAACGGGATTACCATCATCATCAACTTCTGGCTTCTCAAAATACTGATCTTTAATAGCATCATATCTGTATGGAGTATCCAATTGGTCTTTTTGAGGATCAACCTGATAAGCCTGAATCTCTCCTGATTTCATGGCTTCCATAAGGATAGTGATGAAATTTGTCCAATTATAATGGGTTTCTGTCGGGTAGAAGAACACCTGGTTCATCTTCTGCCTGAAATCAATTTCACGCCAGATTCTTTTTCTCCACATCACATCAGCTTCCCTGATTGAAGTATATGCCATAGGTCTTTGGAAACCGGTAGCATTTTGTTCATACAATCCCTCGTTTGGATTTTTGTCCAAAGCAGCTTGGGCTGATAATTGTGTGGTAAACCCGAAAGCCACAATTGCAAAAACGATAATGGCAATAGTCTTTTTCATATTATTTATTCAATTACAATTCTGATAGGAGCCAATGGTCTTGTCTTACCATCCGGACCTTTAGCCATAATACTGGTAAAGTTAAACTCTTGACCTTTTACAGCGTTACTAATATACTTGCTTGTTTCACTGTTAAATTCAGCACCTCTTACAGTACCGATAGTCTTTCTTTCCTTATTGATAACAGTAAACACGTCGTATGATACAATCTCATAAGCATAGTCGCCAAAGTCAAAGTCCTTCATTTCAGCAACAACCTTACCTGCTGAATACATCTTACCTTTTGTAAGCTTACCATCAGAAATACCACCGACAGTGGCTTCCGGTTTTGGAAGAGGTTTCACGCGGAAAGGTTCATCACGTAAAAGAACGCTCTTGCCATCCTTTGTTGCTGTTGCCTTCACATGAACTTCCTTAACGTCAGCGTTGGTCTTAATCATGTATTCACCTGTTGCCTTGTCATATCTCACAACTGTACCGCCTGTCACATCAACTTTGATCTCGCTTGGCTTGTAACCTGGGGCTGATACTGCTACAGGGTTTTCAAGACCTGAGTACATAACCATCATCTTGGTTGGAGCGATAGTTGCTGACGGAGGTGCCACCATGTATGATGTATGGAATGGATGGTATTCCACAGCACCTGTCTCAGGGTTCTTCATTTCAATAACACCAGCAACTTTCTGTTCACCGACATTTCTTCCCGGAATCTTGAGTTTTACGATACCTTTTTCGCTGTTCACTCTAACAGGTGTGCCTTTGTAATTATCGAAATCTTCAATGCCCATACCATATTGGACATCAAACTCTCTTTCGGTATCCAAAGCAGCGATGAACACTTCAGCCTCGAAATCCTGACCTTGTGTGATATAGTCGCTCTTCGGGAAGCATTTTGCCTCAAGGCTGTTGAATTTATAATCGCCAGCACCGATACTACCCATCAAAGCGGCGACAGCGTCAAACTCGGCTGTCTGGATATCACCCACAAATTGGTTGATGATAGCCACCTGAGCAGCAAACACGATATGAGCGAAATTCTTCTCTTCCCAAGGTATTTGTTCACCGTTGGCGTTTTTGAAAACTATCGGAGTTCCGTCTCTTCTCTTATCAGTCATAAGACTGACGCGGCTGGCATAGTCTTTTACTCCGGCTGATTCCATTGTCTCAAGCAACCAATTACGGTAATCATCGATTCTATTCTTAAGTTCTGTACCCTTGCCTTTGTTAATCATCAAATCATAAGGTGCATCGTAATTATCTTTGTTGCCGAAATTAGAGACCTTCAAACTGACAAAAACACGACGGGCATTCATGTCCAATCTGTTTCTAAACTTGACATATTTATATTTGTCTCTTTCGTAATCCGGATCTTTCGGGTCAAGTTTATCATCAATTGTATTCAGAAGTTCGTCTTCGGTCTTTTTTTCGACTTGCAGTGCCATAGGAATCAATATTTCCTTTTCGATAAAATTGACCAAAGTATCGGTTTTAGCGCGAATTTCAAGAGCTTTTTCCCAATACAGATGGGTCTTTACAGAGTCCATCACGAATTGCTCTTGGAACATATCATACTGGTTGTTGATTTTTCTGGTAATACTACCGTTTGTCCTTTGCTGACCGTCGCTCACGTTGGCGAAAGCATCAAGAATATCAGCAGAGACGTTCATGGCCAACAATGCGGTATAGACCAAATACATCATACCGATCATCTTTTGCCTTGGTGTTTCTTTTGCTCCTGACATATCTAAATCTTTTTAAAGTTAGTTAATAAAATTTATTTGGCAAAAGACATTTAGGCCTTGATGTTCATTGCATTGAGCATGTTACCGTAAACGGTATTCATTGCTGTCATGCGTTTTGACAAATCAGTAATTTGATGATTTAAATTATCCTGTTGTGTTGCTGATGCGTTAACTTTCTCAATATAGAGAGCCATTGTGTCGTTCAGCTTCTTGTTTGTTTCTGAAACAGCTGATGTGCTTGTTGTTGATTTTGCAACTTCCATATCAAGTGCCATCACTGATTCTGAAGCCTTGTTCATAGCTCTTGTATAGTTGCTTGTAGCATTGACAGCCTCGCTAACATCGGCGATCTTGCCGGCGTTTTCACTGAGTTTGTTCAAGCCATTGCTGAGTTTCTCCAATGTTGAAGCGTTGATGTTGGCTTTCTCGAACATCTCATCAAGTTTTTCTGTAACAGCGTCTTTGCTGCCTGTGTTAGTTGAAACAGGTCTTGATGTTGTACCTGGAGCTGGTTTTTCAGGTTTCTTGACATCGCCTTCACCATGATACATATCCCAAAGTTCAGGATAGACCAAACTCCAATCCGGTTCCGGATGTAACGGCTCGAATGCGGAGAAGAAGAAGATGATAGCTTCAGTAACCAAACCGAGGGTCAACATGATGTTTGGAAGTCCCAAATTGAAGAAGTCGACGTGTGTCAATTTGAACAAAGCACCGATCATAACGATTGTTGCACCAAAACCATAAAGCTTAGCCATAAAATTCTTATAGCCCTTGCTTTCAACTAATTCACTAATTTTCATACTTGAAAGATTTTTAAATATTTTTAACCTAGTTTATATTAAATTTCTATTTATAGATTCTCGACATATATTTTGGATTGTCACCCTTTTGTCTGCCAAGGTATTCCTGCACGCAACGGAATCCGATGTAGCATTTTGCCGTATCCTGGTATTCGTATGTACGGGTGTTAACCTGCAGATAGTAAGCGATGTCTTTCCATGAGCCGCCGCGAACCACTTTTCTCTTCATGATAGGGTCGTCGGTTGGAGCCGCATTGTACTGGTTGTCAGGGTTAAGATCCCAAGTGAAGTTGAATGACTCAGGGTCGAATGCCGACGAAGTCCATTCAGCCACGTTACCCGACATATCGTAGAGACCCCAGTCGTTTGGCGGGAAGTGTGCCACGATGATTGTTGTGATGCCGCCGTCACCGGTATAGTCACCGCGGAGAGGTTTGAAGTTGGCTCTGAGACAGCCTTTTTCATTACGTGTGTAAGGACCGCCCCAAGGATATGGGTTGAGTTGGTGACCACCGCGTGCGGCCCATTCCCATTCTGTCTCGGTAGGCAGACGGAACTCGGCAATTGGAAGACCGCCATGCTTGTACATATAGTCGTTGAGCTTGTTAGTACGCCAGATACAGAAGGCGCGTGCCTGGCTCCAGTTGACGCCAACCACAGGATAGTGGTCATATGAAGGATGCCAGAAATAAGCTCTTGTCAAAGGCTCGTTATAAGAATAAGCGTAGTCGTGAATCCATGACAAAGTGTCTGGGTAAACGTTGATGTCGTCGCTGTGGATATAGACCGAACGGTCTGTCATACCCTGAGGACGGTCGGCGAAAGAGGCATTATGATAATCCGAGCCTTCTCTAAACTCTTTTTTTGCAGCAGCCTGAAGGTCAATCCAGCTGTAATGGAAGACGAGTTTTCTCGCATCGATTTCTTTTCTTCTGTAATAACGCTCATGTTCTGGAAGGAACATTGACTCAACAGCTTCAATCTCATTGTCTTCAAGGTTGTTCCATCTGATTTTCTCGTCCCAGTTAAGGATTGGAGGATCAATATCATTACCTTTTTTGTCCTTGGTTATAAGATATTTGTCCGGATTAACCTCACCAAGCAAGATACGAGCAATAGAATCGCGAACATAATTCACAAACTCACGATATTCGTTGTTGGTAATCTCTGTTTCATCCATATAGAACGAAGCAACGGAAACAGTTTTAGGCTGGGTAAGGAAACTTGCTGCAAAATCCTGACCGCCAACGCCCATGTTAAAGCTTCCCATTGGAACAAATACCATGCCGTATGGATCCGGTTGGTCGAATGGCTTCGTTTTCTTCCTCACGCCCACCAATTCCCCGCTATTGCTGTTGCCACAGCCAACCAAAAACACTGCAATTAGGCTTATCAACAAAAACTTTTTCATCTTATATTCGTTATAATTTTATATATTTTTACCTCTCAAAAACTTATAAAAAATACTATCAAAAAAAAGTGTTCAAAATTAAATATTTTTTCATTATACCCGACAAAAGATTTTTTAATTTTATCAACAATCTTCTTCAAACATCATAAGTATCTGATACTCCGATAGATACGTGGCGATTTTTCAAGGTCAAGCTTGAAAATATAGCTCACTGACACCTCATGAGAGCCAGAAAGTTTGAGTCCCATGGTATTTATATCATACGCGTATGACACCTGAACACCCTTGACAACGAACCCAACCAACAAGTCTACCGACTCTTGATACCTGTAGTTAACGCCGAAACTAAACTTATTATTGTACCACAGTCTCGAACTGATGTTAAATTGCGTTGAAGCGATATCGCTGAGAATCAACATTGAGGGGTTCAGCATGAATTTCGGATTGTCGAAATGGTATTCATATCCTGCGGCAAGGTACAAGGTTCTGTCACCCACGAAACTCGCGCTTGACGAAGACTTTCCTTCAAGCGCTTTTCCTTTTGCCTCAAGCAGACTTGTTGTGGATGCCGCCACATAAAACGTTTCCGGAACCATGTAGAACAGACCGAAGTTAAAATCGAAAAGCATATCGCTCTGGCTGCCTTTCGGGATGACAGGGTCGTCATCGTTCAAGGGTTTTGCTTTCGAGAAGTCGACGCTTCTGTTGTTGAAGCTGAATGCCAGACCGATTCCCAAAGTGCCCATGCCAAGGTCAAAATGATATGAATAGCCGAGGTTCACCCCGATATTGTCTTCAAAACCGAGTTGGTCTTTCATTAGCGACATTCCCACGCCGCCGCCGAGAACCTTTATCGGAATGTCGGCAGATGCGAAGAAAGTCACCGGCGACACCACCTCTCCCGTGACGTTGTCTTTGAAGCCAGTCCACTGGTTTCTATACAAGCCCATGGCGTTAACTCCTTCGCTGAGACCATAATAACCCGGATTGATGATGGCGTATGAATTACTGTAATTGGTGAATATCGGCACCTGCTGAGCCTCAAGCACATTGGAAGCCAACAGCGCAAAACAAAACAGCAATATGTATATAACTTTTTTCACCAAAATACAATTATATTTTTCCGTAACGCTTCTATTTTTGTTTTATTGTTTGAAAATAAAAGTTTTCAACATTTTTTCAACATTTACACCTTATTAATATTAATAGCATCACCGCAAAAGCCTGATAATATCATTTCCGTTGGCATAAATCAGCAGCAACAGCAGGAAGATGAACCCAATCATCGTGGCTTTTTCGAGGAATTTGTCGCTCGGCTTACGTCGCGTCACCACCTCCCAGATGAGGAACAGCACGTGTCCGCCGTCAAGACCCGGTATCGGTAAGATGTTCATAACCGCCAGAATTATCGACAAAAAGGCGGTCAGTCGCCAAAACTGTTCCCAGATGAATTTGTCGGGGAAGATGCTTCCGATGGTTATGAAACCGCCGAGGCTCTCGTATGCGCCGGTGCTCGGTTTGAAAATGAGTTTCAGCTGTTTCCAGTAGTCGCTCAGCTCTTTGCCCGTCTTCTTGAATCCTCTCGGAATCGACTGCCAGAAAGTGTATTCTATTGTTGAAACCTTCAGCGTCTGGGCTGGGAAAACACCAATTGTCGCATCGGAAGCCACATGCACGACCAAAGTCATGGTGTCGTTGTCGCGCACCAGCTTCAAGTCGACATCACTGTCGCGATAATCGCCGATAACTCTCTTGAACTCATGGAAATAAGGTGTTTCCTTATCGTTGATGCCGATAATCATATCGTTTTGAAGCACACCTGCCTTCTGTGCGTTTGAACCCACAGAGAAGCCTCCCACGACGAAAGGAGACCTCACACCAATCATCATCGATGGATTCTTAAGTATCTGATTCACAGCGGATTCCGGAAGCTCCACTTTCACATTCTGTCCATTGCGTTCTACATCAATATAATTGACGTCTTCAAGAATGAGCGCCATCGGAATCTGGTAGAAATCCTCGATATATTTGCCGTCGACTGACAAAATCTTGTCGCCGTCGCGCAGTCCGATGTTATAGCCAATACTGTCGACGGTGATGCCATATTTGTTGACTTCCTCTGTTGAAACGTAGCTCTCGCCATAGCTTGCGATGAGTCCAATATAAATCAAAATAGCGAGAATCACGTTCATGCAGACGCCGCCAATCATGATGATGAGGCGTTGCCATGCCGGTTTTGTCCTGAACTCCCAAGGCTGCGGCTCCTGTGCCATCTGAGCCTCATCCATCGACTCGTCAATCATGCCGGCAATCTTGCAATAGCCGCCGAGTGGCACCCAACCGAGACCGAACTCGGTGTTGTCTTCTGCTCTGCGCCAGTCGTCTTCAGGCAAGGTATTGAGGTCTATCGGTTCGTATTTGTCGCCGTTTTTGATATATTTTTCAGGCTCGTTTTTGCAGAAAAACTTAAAATGCCACCTTCCGTTTACTTTTTTACACCTGAAAATTGAGAATTTCCAGTCGAAAAACATATAGAATTTCTCAACCCTCACACCGAAGGCGCGGGACGCTATGAAATGCCCGAATTCATGAATAATCACAAGGATTGAGAGAGCTAATAAAAACTGCAATATCTTGATAAAAACCACCATTTTCCTTTAAAATAATTTCAGCCTGCAAAGATAGTGAAAAAACTGATTGGAAATCAATTTATTTCAAAAGAAATATAATCTTCTGGGTTGAGAGCCCGTCCCTGGAACCAAAGCTCGAAATGCAGATGCTGTCCAGTGGAGTTACTACCGCCGCCACCTATGATGGCGATGGCGTCGCCGGCTTTCACGAGGTCGCCTTCCTGACAAAGCAGAGCCGAGTTGTGTTTGTACAAAGACACAAGATTCTTATCATGTTGAATGCCAATAACATAGCCGCTTTCGACGCTCCATCCAGAGAATATCACCGTGCCGTCGGCTATCGACTTGATAACAGCATCGACATTTGCCACCACATCGATGCCAAAATGCTTGTTGTTGCTGTTGAAATGATTGGTAACCAGTCCGTTGACAGGCACAAAAAACGTCGGCATGTTGGATTTGTCGGTAGAGTTCAAAAAAGGAGAGCCGAAGAGGTTATACTGCGTCTCCGCCTCAAACTGCAGACGGAAAATGCTGTCGTTTTCAGATTTCAACATGCTGTTTTTCGTCACGTTAGGCTTGTTGATGTTGATATGCGCCATCGCCTGAATGCTGTCATCCGGTATCTCGTCGTTGATTATGCGTTTGATATTCTTGATGTACATGTCTTTCTGGCGGAACACTTCTTCGAGGGAGTCGGCGCGGCGCTCGATGTTGTAAATTCTACGGTCCAACGTCACGTCGGTGTATCCCGGAATCATCTCCCTGAGGGATGTGAAGAAAATAAGACAAGTGGTGCCGGCTATAAGAACCAGCGAGTATATCACGACCATCATCGTAATCTTCATCTTACTCATGTTGAATCCACCCTTCTCCTCGTAGGTTTCGGGGTGTACGATGATGATTTTGAATTTGCTCTTAAAGTTTTTAAACCAATTGTTTTTCATATATATTTTTCAGAAAATTATCATTCCAAGTTGAATTTTCCAGGCACTTTCCCTTGCATTCCGCGATAAAAATCCTCCAACATTTTCCAGTCTTTATCGAAATCTCCCGACGGACGGAGCACTGGACCGTAGCCGCATCTTCTTGTCTTGAAGTCGATAAATCCAAGAACCACAGGCACTTGCGCCAGTTCGGCGATGTAATAGAACCCGCGTTTCCATTTCTCGACGCGTTTGCGGGTGCCTTCAGGGGTTATAACGATGTTCAGCTCGTCATATTTTCTAAAAACCGCCGCCGTCTTCACCACCATATTATTGCCTTTGCTTCTGTCGACGGGTATGCCGCCCATTTTTTTGAGCCACCATCTCAGTAACGGAGTCTTGAAAAACTCTTTTTTTATCAGGAATTTCACAGAGCGGCCTTCCATCCAGAAGAAGCAGCGACCTATCACAAAATCCTCGATGCTCGTATGCGGAGCACATATAATTATACTCTTTTTCACACCTTCAGGGAAGTTTCCCACGAAAGTGAATCCTCTCATTTTCAGGTAGTTACGCCCAAACCATTTTTTAAAGCTCATATATCAATTTCAAGTCCGAGACCTTTTTTTAAAGTCAAAACATTTGGATTACTTTCCGCCATTTTCTCAAAGCGGCTCCTGTCGGTATAAGCTATCTCGTCGACAGGTTTTTCGACGACATGATGCACGAGTTTGAACTGGTTGTTGCAGAGTTCGTTGGCAAGATGTGCCTTCAGCAGCGCCATGTTGTTCATATCATTGACAACCAGCATATTATCGACCTGATAGTTTATCTCATCATTATTTTTCAGGGTTGGTTGGTATTTTCCGATGCCCGCCACGAAATTCGGAGAGGTGTTTTTATGAGACTCGACGAATTTCTTCCATGCTTCAACGAGCATCGCTTCCGTAAAAGGGTTGTTTTTCACCTCGACAGGAGCGTCTGACTCTTTCTTTTGCGGTTCGCTGTCAAGAATTGAAATCGTCCCCGGTCGTCTGACGCGCTGGACAGGCTGAGGTGCAGGGGTAATGACAGCAGTTTTTGGTGTGACATTTTGAGAAGGACTGTCATTCTGAGTTTGTCGAGGAATCTCGTTCTTCATAGCAGGAACCGTTTGAATCGGTTGCATCGACACCATTTTCAACAGCGCCACCTCGAGATGCAATCTCTTATTATTCGCACTTCTGAAGTTGATGTCGCATTCGTTGGCAATATCGAGAGCGCGGAGCAGGAACGCGGTGTTGCACGACTCTGCCTGTTTCGCATATCTTGCCTTGAGCTGGCTGCTCACCTCCATGAGGTCGACGACGCGCGCGTCCTTGCCGAGAAGCAGGTTGCGCATGTGGCTCGCCATGCCCTGGATGAAGTTCTGCGGGTCGAAGCCTTTGTTTATCACATCGTTGAGCAACAACAGCATGGAGTTGATGTCGTTAGCCAAGATGTTCTCCACCATCCTGAAATAGTATTCATAATCAAGGACATTGAGATTAGTTATCACGTCCTGATAAGTGATGTTGTTTCCAGAGAAGCTCACCATCTGGTCGAAAATCGACAAGGCGTCGCGGAGTGCGCCGTCGGCTTTCTGCGCGATGATGTTGAGGGCTTCCTCTTCGGTAGTCACGCCTTCTTTTGCGGCTATTTTCTTAAGATGGTTAGTAATATCCTCGACGGTGATGCGCTTGAAGTCGAAAATCTGGCATCGGGAGAGGATTGTAGGCAGGATTTTATGTTTCTCGGTGGTGGCGAGGATGAACTTGGCATACGCCGGCGGCTCCTCGAGCGTCTTGAGGAAGGCGTTGAACGCCGCGCCCGACAGCATGTGAACCTCGTCGATGATATACACCTTGTATTTTCCTATCTGAGGAGGAATCCTGACCTGGTCGATGAGGGCGCGGATGTCGTCGACACCACTGTTGGAAGCGGCGTCGAGTTCAAAGATGTTGAAAGACGCGTTGTTGTTGAAGCTCACGCACGACTCGCATTCGTTGCAAGCCTCCATGTCTTCTGTCGGATGCAGACAGTTGATTGTCTTCGCCATGATTCTCGCGCAAGTGGTCTTGCCCACTCCTCTCGGACCGCAGAAAAGGAACGCCTGCGCCAAAGTGTTGTTGCGGATGGCGTTCTGCAAAGTGGATGTAATAGCATGTTGGCCTACGACGCTGTCAAACGTCACCGGTCTGTATTTTCGTGCCGATACAATAAAATTTTCCATCTGAAAATAGCCTTTTATTCAGCTTGTAAAATTACAAAGAATTTCTAAAACAGCCATCTTATTTTATATTTTTTTAAAAAAAAGCCCGACGAAACGACGAATTTGTTATTTTTGCAGATTCGCTTAGTGTGGAAAATAAAGTAACGGTTTTGAAGTTATTTTAAGAAAACGGAAAATGAAGATACGGACATACAAGGTTTTTGGGATATTATCTATAATATTGGCTATCATCATGTTAGCATCGTGTTCCACAAAGAAAAACAAATGGAACAGGCGTGTGTGGCATAACATGACGAGTCATTATAATGTGTGGTGGAACGGCAACCAGAGCATGAAAGAGGGAGAGAAAACGCTCCGCGAATCGGCGAAAGACGACTACACGAAGACGCTTCCTGTGTTCAACTACGGCACAAAAGAAGACGCTCTTGCACTTAATTCAAGCATGGACCGCACCATTGAGAAAGACGCCATCTGCATCCAGAAACACTCTATGAGGTTCAACAACAAGGAGTACACCCGATGGATCGACGACGCTTTCATCGACATGGGCAAGGCGAATTTCTACAAGCAGGACTACGTTCCGGCACGCCGCACCCTCGAATATGCAGCCACGCAATATCGCAACAGCCCCGACAGATTCACCGCGACATTATGGTTGGCAAAGACTTACATCGTCACAAGACAGTTTGAGAAAGCCGAGGCGATGCTTCATTCTATAATAGTGGCGATGGACAGCGACGAGAAGATTCCGAGATATGTCCGCACCAACATCGACTTGGTTTACGCCGACTATTACATCGCGATGGGCAAGGAAGACGAGGCGGTGCAATATCTGCGCAGCGCGCTTCTCACTGCAAAAGGCAAGTACAACAAGACACGCGCCATGTTCATCCTCGGTCAGATTTACGAGCATCAGAACGACAAGACACGTGCCACGGAACAGTTTAAAAACGTCATAAAGAAACACCCGTCGTACGAGATGACGTTTGAGGCTCAGATGAACCTCGCAAGATGCAACGACAGCGACACCACCACCATCATGAAGATGCTCAACAGGATGCTCAAGGACGTGAAAAACGCCGAATACAAAGACCGCATCTACTACGCCATGGCTGATGTGGCTATGGAAAACAAAAACGAGAGCGACGGCGTGAAATATCTTAGAAAATCTGTCGCAAGCAGCACCAACAACAACCGTCAGAAGGTGAAGTCGTCGCTTGACGTAGCAAACATTTTGTTCAAAAACAGCGACTACGTGCTGAGCCAGGCTTATTTCGACACCGCTGTTATGACTATGGACCGCACCTATCCGGGCTACGACAGTCTGCTCAACATCTCAGTCATGCTCACTGACCTTGTGAGCAACCTCACCGTCTACGAGACACAAGACAGCCTCCTGCGTCTTGCCGCCATGGACTCGGTGCAACGCAACGCCATCATCGACAAGGTTATTGAAGACTACAAAATTGAGCAGAAACGCCTTGAGGAGCAGAGAGAGATTGAGGCGCAGCTGGCGCTCAACGGCGGCAACCAAAAGCCCGAACAAGTAGTGCCAGCCAACGAAGGCAGCTGGTATTTCTACAACACCCAGACAAGAACCCGCGGCGCCAACGACTTCCGCACGAAATGGGGCAACCGCCTCCTCGAAGACTACTGGTTCATCTCCAACAAACAGAGCATGGCTCAAGAAGTCGACGAAGAGCTGTCAGAGGAAGAGCTTGCAAATCTCAGCGAAGAAGAACGCGCAAGATATATGCAGGAGCGCAATGTGGAGCGCGACACCACGCAGTATACGCAACTCGACAGGGGTTATTACCTGAAGCAGATTCCGTTCTCGAAAGAAGCCCAGGAGCAGGCACACAAAGAGATTGCAGAGGCATTGAACAACATCGGCTTCATATACTACAGCGATTTGCAGGACTACCAGCGTTCTATCGAGGCATACACCGAGCTGTCGGAGCGTTATCCAGGCAACGACAACGAGGTGTCGGCATGGTTCTATCTCTACAGGATGCACAGCAGCCGCAAAGAGACCGCCGACGCTGACAAATACAAGAATCTCGTGCTCTCGAAATATCCGGACTCGAACCAGGCGAAGATAATAATCGACCCGGAACATTTTGTCAAAGAACATGAGAAGGGAGCTGCAGCCGAGCAGTTATACTCCAAGACGTTTGAGGCATACGAGAACGGGCAGTACCAGCGCGTGATGATGAACACGAAGAAAGCGCGTCAGCTTTATTCCGACGACACACTGTACATGCCACGTTTCGAGTTCCTCAACGCCATCTCATTGGGATACGTCGAGGTGGTCGACTCGATGGCGTATGCGCTTTACCGCTTGATACAGAAATATCCTGAGAGCAGCATCAAGCCGTTTGCCTTGGACGTTCTGCTCAGCGCCAACGACATGTACAACCTCGGACTCAACATCGAGAGCGCACGTCCTAAGGAGGAAAAAATCGAGGAGAAGGAATATCCTTACACCTTCAACGAAAACGAATCGTACTATGTGCTGGTGATATGCAAGAAGAACGTGCGCGTGAACCCGCTGAAGGTCCGTATCGGCGACTTCAACAAGAACAACTTCCGTATGAACCAGCTGAAGGTGAAGAACATCATGCTCGACAAAGAGACATCGCTGCTCACCATCGAGAGCTTCGAGAACCTTGACAAAGCCCTTGACTATCATACAGCATTGTTCCTCACGGACTATGTTTTCGGAGGAATTGAAAAAGACGATTATACAGTATTAGAGGTTTCAGTGTCGAACTACCCGATTTTCTATCAGCAGAAAAACGTGGAGGAATACCTGGAATTTTGGAATCAAAACATTAAATAAAATATGAGTTCAAATCAAGAATCATCCGTTAGAAACAACCTTATAGGAAACGGAACAACCATTAAAGGCGAGGTGATGGCATCAGGCGACATCCGCATCGACGGCACTATCATCGGTACAATGAAGTCAAACGGTAAAGTTGTCATCGGGCAGCAGGGCATCGTTGAAGGCGACATCATCTGCAAAAGCGCTGACATCTCGGGCCGCGTGAAAGGTACCATCAGAGTTGAAGAGCTGACATCGCTGAAATCGACATCACGCCTTGAAGTTGAGCTTTTCACAAAACAGCTGTTCATCGAGGTCGGTGCCATCTTCACCGGAAGATGCGACATGTCGCAGAAACCTGGTGAGGCTCAAAAGAAGTAATAAATGGGAACGAACAATAAAGACAGCAAGTTCATAATACATCTGTGCATTATGACGGGCGTGGTGATTGCCGCGTCGATAGCATTGCGCAGCCTTCTCACGGCGTGGTGGCCGATGATAGTGACGTTTTTCTTCATCGTCAGCATGGTGATGTATTTCCTCAGTCAGAAAACGAAGAAAAAAGACATGCGCAAGTTTGCGAACTTCTACATGCTTTCAACAGTGGCAAAGATGATTGTCTACCTGTCAATCATCATGGCTTACATGTTGAATTTCAAGGAAGACGGCAGGCGTTTCGCAATCACTTTTCTCGCCTATTATCTGATTTACAGCGTTTTTGAGACTTATAAACTTGCAAAAAAAGAAAAGAATCCTGATGGAAACAAATAACGAGCTTATCGGTTACGAAAAGATAGAGAGATTCGATCCGAAACGCACAGAGAAGCTGATGGAGCATTACAGAGCCATTCTCAGGCTTCTTGGCGAGGACCCTAACAGAGAAGGACTGCTGAAAACGCCGCTCCGTATGGCGAAGTCGATGCAGTTTCTCACGCAGGGCTACAACATGGACCCGATGGAAATCCTTCTTTCCGCAAGATTCAAGGAAGACTACCGTCAGATGGTGATTGTCAAAGACATTGAGCTTTTCTCGATGTGCGAGCATCATCTCATCCCGTTTATCGGCAAGGCTCATGTGGCGTATATTCCAAACGGCTACATCACCGGACTGAGCAAGATAGCGAGAGTCGTGGAGGCTTATTCGAGACGTCTTCAGGTGCAGGAACGCCTGACGACACAGATTAAAGAAGCCATCAACGAGGCGTTGCATCCTCTCGGCGTGGCGGTCGTCATCGAGGCGAAGCATCTCTGCATGAGCATGAGAGGCGTGCAGAAACAAAACTCCGTGACAACGACGTCAGATTTCGTCGGAGCATTCGAGAGAGGCGAGACGAGAGCGGAATTTTTCAATCTTATCGGTAAAAACTTACACTAAATAATATGAATTATGGAAAACAGCAACTATGAAATCCAAGGTACAAGAACCTTATCAAACTCATTTGTGGCAAATGTGTTCATGTGGATGTTCGCCGCATTGGGAATAACAGCACTTGTAGCGTATCTGTTCGGAACGGATGAGAGTCTGTTCATGATGATGTACTCTACAAAATCCGACGGAACCGTCTCAATGAACATCTTAGGATGGATTGTATTGTTAGCACCGATTGGCCTTGTGCTAATCATGTCATTTGCCATTGAAAAACTTAGCGCCTCAGCGATGGTTATACTATTCATCGTTTACTCTGTAATCATGGGCATAAGTTTTAGTTTCATCTTCTATGTCTATACCTTTGCATCAATCTTCAAGACATTCGTTATCACTGCAGGAATGTTCGGTATCATGGCTGTTTTGGGATACACCACAAAAACAGACCTCACAAAGATGGGTTCCATTTTAATAATGGCTCTGATAGGCATTGTTATCGCCTCTTTGGTCAATATGTTTATGGGTAGCGAGCGTCTCGACTATATCATCAGCATAGTCGGAGTCATCGTCTTCACCGGATTGACAGCCTGGGACATGCAGAAAATCAAGAACATCGGGATTGCAGGTTTTGAAAATGACGAGACGATGACAAAGGTTTCACTTATGGGAGCCTTGAACCTGTATCTTGATTTCATCAATTTATTCCTTTATTTATTAAAGTTTTTTGGAAAAGAAAAATAAACTAACAATATGAAAGCATACGTATTTCCTGGACAAGGAGCACAATTTGTCGGAATGGGAAAGGATCTTTACGAGAGATTCCCGATGGCGAAGGAAATGTTTACCAAAGCCAATGAGATTTTAAAATTCAATATCACAGAGATAATGTTTGATGGCACTGACGAGGATTTGCGTCAGACCAAGGTGACGCAGCCAGCCATCTTCCTGCATTCGGTCATTTTGGCGGCCATGCTTGGAGATGATTTCAAGCCAGACATGGTGGCGGGACACTCGTTGGGAGAGTTCTCGGCGTTGGTGGCAAACCACACCCTCACGTTTGAAGACGGTCTGAAACTCGTGTCGCAGCGTGCCATGGCGATGCAGAAGGCATGTGACGCCAACCCAGGCACTATGGCTGCCATCATCAACCTTGGCGACGAGAAGATTCGCGAGATCTGCGACTCAATTAACGAGGTCGTGGTTCCTGCCAACTTCAACAGCCCTGGTCAGGTTGTCATCTCCGGCAGCGTGAAAGGCATCGAGATAGCATGTGAGAAGATGAAGGAAGCCGGTGCGAAACGCGCATTGCCGTTGAAGGTCGGCGGCGCTTTCCACAGCCCGCTGATGGAGCCGGCACGCGAAGAGCTCGCAGAGGCAATCCAGAAGACAAAATTCGGTCACGGCATCTGCCCTATCTACCAGAACGTGACAGGTCAGGCTGTGAACGACCCAGAAATCATCAAGAACAACCTCATCAAGCAGCTCACCGCACCAGTCTGCTGGACACAGACCATGGAAAACATGATTGCAGCAGGCGTCAACCAGGTGGTTGAAGTCGGTCCTGGCACAGTGCTTCAGGGATTGTTCAGAAGACTTAACGGCACCATCGAGTTGTCAAGCGCGACAATAGAATGAGACGAAACCATCTGATACCTGTCTATCTGTCGTTGGCAGTCGCTTTCGGCGTGCTGCTCGGGATAATAATATCACGTTCGAACAACGCCAACACCTTTATTAATAAAGGAGGCGACATGAACCTGGTGGACAAGGTGTTTTATCTTATTGAAAAAGAATACGTCGACACCGTCAACATCAGCAAGCTGCAGGTGGAGGCTGTCACGAGTGTCATCGACAAAATGGACCCGCACAGCGAATATTTCGAGCCAGAGGTTCTTGAGGAAGTCAACGAGGACCTTCAAGGCAGCTTCGAGGGCATCGGCGTGACGTTCAGGATTGAGAAAGACACCGTCACCATCATCAGCACCATCAAGGGAGGACCGTCGGAGAAGACCGGCATCATGGCGGGCGACAGGATTGTTTATGTCGGCGACAGCCTTATCGCTGGCGTGGGCATCGTCAACAACAAGGTGATGAAGCTCCTCAAAGGACCGCGCGGCACCAAGGTCGACGTGAGGGTCTTCCGCCGTGGTGTGAGCGATTTGCTTGGTTTCACCATCACGCGCGACGTGATACCGACGTACAGCGTCGATGTGGCGTATATGATTGACGAGACGACAGGTTACATCAAGTTGGAGAAATTCATCGCGACGACGCACAAGGAGTTTGTCAACGCCGTGAAGAAGCTGCAGAAACAAGGCATGCAGAAGCTCATCTTCGACTTGCGCGACAACGCCGGCGGTTATCTTTCCGAGGCGGTCGAAATCGCTGACGAGTTCTTGCCGAAGGGCAGTCTTATCGTTTACACGCAAGGTGAGCACCGCTCGCGCCAGTATATCTTCGCGCGCCGGCGCGGCATGTTGGAAGACACGCCTGTGACAATACTCATCGACGAGGGTTCGGCGTCAGCTGCTGAGATAGTGGCCGGCGCGCTTCAGGACAACGACCGCGGAACGATAGTTGGACGCCGTTCGTTCGGCAAGGGCCTGGTGCAGGAGCAGTTCGACCTCGGTGACGGAGCAGGACTGCGTCTGACCGTGGCACGCTACTACACCCCGACAGGACGCTGCATACAGAAGCCTTACGACGGCGACAGGGAGAAATACCTTTTGGAGGCATATGACAGATATAACTCAGGCGAGATGTTCAGCGCTGACAGCATCCACTTCGCCGACTCGCTGAAATACACCACGCCAGGCGGCAAAATCGTATATGGCGGCGGAGGCATCATGCCAGATGTGTACGTGCCGTTGAAAAAAGACTCGACGGAGTATTTCTTCAACAAGATTGTGAACGCGAGCATTGTGTTCCAATACGCCTTTGACTATTCTGACGCGCATCGCGACGAGATAATGAAATACGGTGACGAAAGGAGTTTCGACAAGAAGTTCAAGTTCACCGACAAGATGTGGAGCGACATTCTCGCCGAGGCTAAGAAAAAGAAGGTCACAGGCACCGACGAGCAGAAGGCTGTGGCGAAACCGATGACGGCGCAATTATTCAAGGCATACGTGGCGAGGAACATATTCGGAGACGAGGCGTTCTATCCGCTTTACGAATCTCTTGACGAGATTCTAAATGTGGCGCTACGCGCAATGTGATGCTTCGCAATGTTGTCGCTTCGCTCCAATGTGATGCTTCGCAATGTGGCCGCTTCGCTCCAATGTGATGCCCTTCGGGCAATGTGCAGCCTGCGGCTGAATGTGGTTGCCAAAGGCAACAAATTTTGCGAAGCAACATATTCTGCAAAGCAGCACATTTCACGACCGAAGGGAGTGACATATTGAAAATTAATAATTTTTTGTAAATTGTAACAAAAAAAAGTGTATTTTTGCACCCCGAATTGGATAAAATGAAGAGAGAGGATCATAATTTCATAATTCCATTGGCTGGATTGCCGTTTGGACATAGTGATTATCAATATGTTATAAACGACAGCTTCTTTGCGGAGAGGGATTATTCAGAAGTGAAAAGAGGAGTTGTGAACCTTCATTTAGACATCGAAAAGATGGAGACGATGTTCATCTTGACGTTGAAATTTGAAGGAAAAGTGGTTCTTCAGTGCGACAGATGCGGTGATGACTACGAGCAGCCCATCGAGGATTCGGCAGAAATATTCCTGAAATATGGTGCCGAGAAAAACGACGAGGACAATGACGACGTCATCATCATAACAAAGAACGACAGCGAGTTCGACTTGAGTGATTTGATTTATGAGTACATCATCCTGTCGCTGCCAATTCACAGAACGCACGACGACGAGAGCTTGTGCAACCAGGAAGTAATGGAAAAACTGCACAGCTTCTCGCAAGTCGAGGCGGATACCGAGGAGGAAGACGACGATCCTTGGAAACAAATGATGAAAGATTTGAAAGATAAAATAGATAAGTAATAATTAAAAAATAGTGTAAAATGGCACATCCTAAACGAAGACAGTCTCATACAAGAGGCGCTAAGAGAAGAACTCACTACAAAGCTGAGGTTCCAACATTGGCAACATGCCCAACAACAGGCACGATCCACGTATATCACAGAGCATACTATGTTGACGGCGACCTTTACTACAAAGGAAAACTCGTCATGGAAGGAGCAAAGAAATAATTAAACAAAGAAATTTTTTTCATAATCTTTATATTGTTTTTCCCCGCCTATCGTGTATAGGTGGGGTTTTTTTCAGTTGTCAGTTAGAAGTTTGCAGTTAATCAGTTAGTTTTTATTTTTAAATTATTGATATTCATTTTGTTATAGATTATTATCAAAATAAACTAAATTTTTAGTTACATAGTAATAAAATAAGTTGTATATTTGCAGCGTTAATTACACAAAAAAGACGTGATATGAAAGAGTTAACTAAAGCAGAAGAGCAGGTAATGCAGGTGATTTGGAAGATTGGCAGTGGTTTTGCCAACGAGATAATGGCGGCGTATCCAGAGCCGAAGCCGGCGTATAACACGGTGCTGACGATGGTGAGGATTCTGGAAAAGAAAGGTTTCGTTGGGCACGAGACGTTCTGCAAGGCGAACCGCTACTACCCTCTCGTGAGCAAGGAAGAATATTCGGAAAGCTCGCTGAAGGGGCTTGTTGAGAACTACTTCAACAACTCGTACCTCGACTTGGTGTCGGCGTTCGCGAAGAAGGAGAACTTCTCGATGGAGCAGATTGAGGAACTTAAAAAAATGATTGAAAAAATTGATTAATAAAAATGTGTGCCTTCGGCAAATGTGCAGCCTTCAGCTGAATGTGTGCTCCCTACGGTCGCAATGTGTGGTCTCCGGCCAATAAGGCGAAGTCTCCACATTCCGCGAAGCGGCAAATTCTGCGAAGCAGCACATTTCACGAAGTGAAACATTAAAATAATTTGTTATGGCAACAAGTATTATTTCAATAGCGATAGCGGTGGCGGTCCTCTGGGTGGCGTACAGAGTGTTGTTTATCAATAGTAACAGGCTGGTTTTCAACCGCGCGTTTCTTATTGTCGCGCTGGGTTTCTCGTTGATTTTGCCGGCAGCAGGCGTATTCATCGGGAGAAACATGCCGCAAGTCAACAGCTACCGTGAGAGCCTGTTCCAAGGCTTCATGCTCGACGAAGTGGTTATCACCGCCGAGGGCGTGACGATAAGCACTCCGAGCGACGTGAAAGCTGACAATGGAGAAGCCGCGCCGGTGGTGGCAAAAAATCAAAGAACATTTGATATTATAGGACTAATAAGTCTCATGTGGCTGATAGGTTCTATAATAGCAGCTCTAATATTTCTAATTAAATTAGGAAAGCTCTTATATATTATTATTAAATCTCCGAAGAAGAAAATGCCAGGATATACTGCGGTTTTCACTGGCAAGGAGCATGGGTCGTACTCGTTTTTCAACTATGCTTTCTTCCCGAATGAAAATGTGAATCCGGAGATTGTGCGGCATGAGATGAGCCACATTGCGCATCATCATTCAGCCGACATCCTTTTCGTGGAGCTGATGATGATTATCCAATGGTTTAATCCATTTATCTACTTGTACAAGAGAGAGTTACAGAGTCTCCACGAGTATATGGCAGACCGCGATGTGGTCGCCACAGGAATTGACAAACAGAACTACATGATGTTGATTTTGCAGCAGTGCACGGCCGTCGATTTCAGCAACATGAGCAATAACTTCAGTTTTTTATTAACCAAAAAAAGAATCAAAATGATTACTCAAAGCAAAAAAGCAAAGGGCGTGGTAATCAAGGCATTACTTACCCTCCCACTGTTCGCCCTGTTATTGTTCGCGAACTGCAAGTCAAACGGTCAGGAAAAAGCTTCAGCTGAAAAAGCCGAAACAACGACAGAAAACGAAAATCCTGCAAAAGTTGAAAACGTTATTACATTCAAATTGAGTGACGGCACTTATCTTTCAGTCCCTGAACCTTTTGAAATAAACGTTGATGGAACACAATACTATCTCGACCTAAACAGCATTAAGAACGACACTACCTTAATGCTTGGAAATCATGAGTTTTACGCTGTTAAAAACCATGATGAGAGAAACAGCTTGAGTGTCAAAATTGACGGTAAGGACTTTGATATCAATTTTGTCGGAGGAATTATGAAGGACGATTCGGATGTTTTTTCAGGAGAAGTTGATGTTATGCCAGAATATCCTGGCGGAACGAACGCCATGTTCGATTTCATCCAGAAAAAGGTGAAATATCCTGAATCAGCCAAAGACAAAGGCCTTGAAGGCAAGGTTTATGTACAATTTGTTGTTGAAAAAGACGGCAGTCTGTCATCATTCCAAGTGTTGCGCGGCGTTAGCGATGACATTGACTCTGAAGCGATTAGAGTATTGAAGATGATGCCGAAGTGGAAGCCAGGAATGAAAGATGGCAAGGCTGTCAAGGTGCAGTATGTTATGCCGTTCAATTTTAAAATGAACAGTACAGAAAACACCATGACTGCTCTTACCGGAACACGCTGGATTGGTATCGGTAGCGGAGTCCAAGACGACATGAAATTTGTCATGGACATGAATATGGATTTTTATAACAACAACGACGGATTGTTTGTTATGACACTCACCGCACAGGACAAAGACGGCAACAAACAAACCGTATTTAAAGATGTTGCTCTCGACTTCACCTATTCATTCGATGGCAAGTCAGCAGGCTCGATTCAGCCTAAGAACACCGACGGAAGCACTTTGGGCGGTGAAGACCAGCTGCCATACAGCTTCGTGAAAACCGGCGACGAAATCACGGTAAACTTCTACGATTTCAAGGACGACTGCGGAATTGAGAAGATTACTTTTGTGAAGAAATAATTGTAATGTGACACGCTTCGCGTGATGTGGTCGCTTCGCAACAATGTGATGCTCCCTTTGGTCGCAATGTGTGGCCTTCGGCCATGAGGCAAAGCCTCCACATTCCGCGAAGCGGCACATTATGCGTAGTAACACATTTTGCGCAGCAACAAATTAATCCATGAGACTCTATATTAAAATAGCAATCCTCTTTTTGACTTTATTGCTGCTCTATTCATGTGGCACCCAGCGCACGACAAGTGACTCGTTTTCAGCGAAAATTGAAGACGGCACACTGATGATAACTAAAGCAAACATCAGTAAAATCGACAAAAAGCTGCTGGCATCAGATAGCTTGCGCAACGTCATCATCGAACAGTGCGGACTGAGAAGAATCAAGTTCCCGAAGGGCAACAAGATTGAGTCGATAAAGCTGTTCGACAATAAACTTAAGCGCGTTCCGCCGAGCATCAAACACTGCAAAAACCTCGAACATCTTGATTTAGAGCACAATCAGATAAAGCATATTCCGAGTTTCATCGCCGATCTTGACAGTCTGCGGAGTCTGGATTTGAATCATAATCAATTAAAACTATCAGAGTCAGACGTCAAGCACGCTTCAAAGGTTAAAAAGCTGTCGATCGGGGGCAATAATATCGAGAAATTGCCTGAAAACATTGGCATTTTACAATGTACGAATCTGAATTTGGGTAAAAACAAGCTGAGCTCGTTGCCGACTTCTTTCGCTGATTTAAAGCAACTAAAACATTTGATTTTATATGAAAATGAGTTTGAGAAAGTGCCTGAAGAAATAGAAACTTTAGATAGTTTGGAACACCTTGATTTCTATAAGAACAAGATTACAAAAATCCCTGATTTTATCGGTAATTTTAAGAATTTAAAATATCTTTATTTCTCTTATAATGAAATTGAAACAATCCCAGATACTCTGAGTTCTCTGAAAAATCTGAAATATTTCTACATTCATCATAATAAGATAGTTACGCTTCCGAATTGGATTGTCGAATTGGACTCGCTTGAGCGCCTCGGAGTGGGTTACAACAAGCTGATTTCGATGACTGACATGTCGGAAATGACATCGCTGATTGAGCTCAACTGCGAGGGGAATCTGCTTGAAGAATTCCCATGGAAACTGGTTGAAAAGCCGGGAATGCAGTTTCTGATTGTCAGGGATAACATGTTCGAATTGAAAGAAGAGGAAATAGAGTTTTTGAGTCAGCCGAAAAAAACAGTGATTGTTTTTTAATGTGTGCCTGCGGCAAATGTGCAGGCTGCGGCTGAATGTGATGCTCCCTTTGGTCGCAATGTGTGGCCTTCGGCCATGAGGCAAAGCCTCCACATTCCGCGAAGCGGCACATTCTGCGAAGCAGCACATTTCACGAACGAAGTGAGTGACACATTACGCCTGAAAGGCGTCCCACGGCATTCCTTTGGGCATCGGGGCGGTGACGGTCATTTCAGTCTTTAATGTCGGATGCTCAAACGTGATTTTGTAAGAGTGCAAGCAGATTGAGGCATCTGGGTTGGAGCGCGGGTAGCCGTATTTCAGGTCACCTTTGATGGGGCAGCCGATGTGAGCGAGCTGGCAGCGAATCTGATGATGGCGACCGGTAATCAGCTCTACTTCAAGGAGATAGTAATTGTCTGATTTCCCGACGACACGGTATCTTAACGTCGCCAGTTTCGCTCCGCTTGTACCCTCTTTCACGATGTACGATTTGTTTTGCGCCTCGTTTTTCACCATGTAATCATTGAGTTCGTCGGCGTCTTTAGGCGGACGGTTTTTCACCACGGCGAGATACGTCTTGTGGAAGTTACGGTCTTTCACCATCGTCGTCATGCGGCTGAGCGCCTTGCTGGTGCGCGCGAAGATGACAGCGCCGCTGACAGGACGGTCGAGGCGATGAACGAGGCCCGCGAACACCTCGCCCGGTTTGTTTTTCGTCTCCTTGATATACGCCTTCACGTCGTCGAGGAGGCAGATGTCGCCGGTTTTGTCACCCTGGACGATCTCGGATGGCAGTTTGTTAACGATGATGAGGTGATTGTCCTCGAATAATATTCTATTGTTGATTTTCAAGTTATTCAGTTATTCAGTTGTTCAGTTATTCAGTTATTCAGTTGTTCAGTTATTCAGTTGTTCAGTTTTAACTGACTAACTGATTAACTGGCTAACTGACTAACTATTGTTAGTATTGTTCGCTGTCATTTGGGAATGTCACCTCTTTGACGTCGTTGATGTATGCATGGACGCTATCTTTGATGCTGGTATAGAGATTGTTGTAGCGGCGCAGGAATCGTGGCGAGAAATCGTTGCTCAGTCCGAGCATGTCTTGCAAAACGAGAACCTGTCCGTCGCATCCGCTGCCGGCGCCGATGCCGATGGTCGGAATCTTAAGCGACTGCGACACCTCTGTTGCCAACACTGCCGGAATCTTCTCCAGCACGATGCTGAAAACACCTTTTTCCTGCAAAAGAAGAGCGTCTTCACGGAGTTTGTTCGCCTCGTATTCGTCTTTGGCGCGCACCACATACGTTCCGAACTTGTTGATGCTCTGAGGCGTAAGTCCGAGATGTCCCATCACCGGGATGCCGGCGCATAGAATACGCTCAACCGATTCAAGAATCTCACGGCCGCCTTCCATCTTCACGGCATTGGCACCTGTCTCCTTCATGATGCGGATTGCCGACTCGAGAGCTTTCTTCGAGTTGCCCTGATATGTTCCGAAAGGCATGTCGACCACCACCATGGCATGCGACACGGCACGCACCACCGAGGCACCGTAGATTATCATCTCGTCGAGGGTGATTGGCAATGTGGTAGGATGACCTTCCATCACATTGGAGGCACTGTCGCCAACAAGTATTATATCGATATTCGACTGGTCGAGGATTTTCGCCATTGTGTAATCGTATGCGGTAAGCATAGCGATTTTCTCACCTTTGTTTTTCATCTCCTGGAGGACGTGGGTCGTAACCAGAGAAGCGTTATGAGACAAATACATTTCTTAAAAATTTTTTGCAAAAATAGATAAAATAATTGTATCTTTGCAGACTAATTTTTCTAATTATGAAAAGATTATTCCCAATCATAGCCCTTGCGACACTGGTTTTCAGCTCTTGCAGCAATAAAGTCGACCTTTACAGCGATGAAGGAGACAGCACTATTGTTTACGCTTTGCTCGATTCAGAAGCCGACACCAATTTTGTGAAAATCACGAAGTCATTCATCGGAAACGCCAACGAACTGGCGCAGAATTACGAGGCGTGCAACTACAAATACGGAGAGATTGAAGCCACGATAACAGGTGTTTTTGAGGGGAGCAACAGCACAAAGGAAGTGCATCTCGACACCATCTCGAAATGGATTCCATACAATGAAAACTCGGCATTTTACAGCGGTTGCAGGCAGACATATTATTATTTCACAGAAAAACTCAAAGAAGGGCAAGAATACAATCTTGAAATCACAAGAAACACCGATGGAGTGAAAATCACAGCCAAAGCCAAGACTATCAATACGTTCAGGTTTAAAAAACCTTTTGACAACACCACTTTGAATTTCAGTGGCAAAAAGGGCTCCGTTGAATGGAGGGTGACAGACGCCAGCACATTGTTCCACACTACCGCGGCATATTTTGAGGTTAACGGATTTTTCAATTATAAAGAACTTATGCCAGGCGCAACCGACACAGTACATCAGGTGATAAGATGGAGCATAGGCGAAGGAGAGGCTGAAAGCATGTTCACCACACAGAACAACGACTCATATTATGTGCAGTCATACACGCCAATGGCTTTGTACACACTTTTGGAAACCAACGATTATCTGAAAAACAACTCACCTGCGGGAGTACAGCGCTGGTTTGAGAACTTCGAGTTTTCAATCACTGCCATAGGCGATGAGCTTTACAGATACAACATCGTGAACAACTCCAGCAGCGCCATCCAAGACGTGCAGAACTATTCGAATATCAACAACGGCATAGGACTGATGTCGTCACGCATTACAAAAATCGTCTCTGTCAAGATTGACCAGGTGACAAGAAGAAACATCCAAGACAACTATCATTACGGCTTCATCTACGACCCGAACAGGTAAAAAATGACATTTTGTCAGTTTTCTCCTTTTGGCATAATTTTTGAGAACCGCTTTGTCAGAAAATGACAAAAAAGTAAAATAAAATATAGGAGATTAAAATTATGTCAAAAATCATTGGTATAGACTTAGGAACAACAAACTCATGCGTTTCAGTTATGGAAGGCAATGAGCCTGTAGTGATTCAGAACAGCGAAGGCCACCGCACGACACCTTCAATCGTGGCATTCACCGACAACGGTGAGCGTAAGGTTGGCGAGCCTGCAAAACGTCAGGCCATAACAAACCCGTTGAGAACAGTTTATTCAATCAAACGTTTCATGGGTGAGACTTACGACAAGATGCAGAGCGAAATCAGCCGTGTACCTTATAAAGTAGTGAAGGGCGGCAACAACACACCGCGTATCGACATCGACGGCAAACTTTACACACCACAGGAGATCTCGGCAATGGTGCTTCAGAAGATGAAGAAGACCGCTGAAGATTACCTCGGACAGCCTGTCACCGAAGCCGTTATCACAGTGCCTGCATACTTCAGCGACTCACAGCGTCAGGCTACTAAGGAAGCTGGCGAAATCGCAGGTTTGAACGTGCGTCGTATCATCAACGAGCCTACAGCAGCAGCTTTGGCATACGGTTTGGACAAGAAGAAGAGCGATGTGAAGGTTGCAGTGTATGACCTTGGTGGTGGTACATTCGATATCTCAATCCTTGAACTCGGCGACGGCGTGTTTGAAGTTAAATCGACAAACGGTAACACCCACCTCGGCGGCGACGACTTCGACGAGAGAATCATCAACTGGTTGGCAGAAGAATTCATGCACGACGAGAACATCGACCTCCGCAAGGACCCGATGTCACTGCAGAGATTGAAGGAAGCTGCTGAAAAGGCAAAGATCGAGTTGTCAGCATCGACAGAGACAGAAATCAACCTGCCATATATCACAGCAACACAGAGCGGACCTAAACACTTGGTGCGCAAGCTCTCAAGAGCTAAGTTCGAGCAGTTGTGCGACGACCTCATCCAGGCCACTATCGAGCCATGCCGCAAGGCTTTGGCAGACGCTGGCATGAGCGTGAGCGACATCGACGACGTGATCTTGGTTGGTGGTTCGACACGTATCCCGGCTATCCAGAATATCGTGCGCGACTTCTTCAAGAAAGAACCTTCAAAGGGCGTGAACCCAGACGAGGTGGTCGCAATCGGCGCTTCAATCCAGGGCGGCGTTTTGACAGGCGAAGTGAAAGACGTGCTTTTGCTTGATGTCACACCATTGTCACTCGGTATCGAGACCCTCGGCGGCGTCATGACAAAGCTCATCGAGAGCAACACCACCATCCCATTCAAGAAATCGGAGGTGTTCTCGACAGCTGTCGACAACCAGCCATCTGTTGAGATCCATGTGCTGCAGGGCGAGCGTCCAATGGCTAACCAGAACAAGACCATCGGCAGGTTCAATCTCGACAACATCCCGCCAGCGCCAAGAGGTGTCCCGCAGATTGAGGTGACATTCGATATCGACGCAAACGGTATCTTGAACGTGAGCGCAAAGGATAAAGCTACAGGCAAGAGCCAGAGCATCCGTATCGAGGCATCGTCAGGCTTGAGCGACGACGAGATCAAGAGGATGAAGGCAGAAGCCGAGGCTAACGCCGACGCCGATAAGAAAGAACGTGAGCGTATCGACAAGATCAACGCTGCCGACGCCATGATCTTCAACACCGAGAAACAGTTGAAGGAATACGGCGACAAGCTGCCGGCTGACAAGAAGGGCGAGATTGAGGCAGCCCTCGAGAAGCTGAAGACAGCCCACAAGGCACAGGACATCGCCGGCATCGACGCTGCCATGGCAGAGATGAACGGCATCTGGCAGAAGGCATCGGAAGAGATGTACAAGAACGCCGGAGCCCAAGGCGGTCAGCAGGGACCATTCGGTGGCCAGCAGGGTCCACAGAATCCAAATCCAGGAAACGGTGGCAAGGATGACGAAGTGACGGATGTGGATTTTGAAGAGGTAAAATAATCGTAGAGACGATGTGTACATCGTCTCTACGAAAAATAAAAAAGGATGTCGTAAAAAACGGCATCCTTTTTTTGTGTACAGAATATCACTATTCCTTCAAGCATCCCAGCGGAACTATCTTCACTCCGTCAGGCCTTGTGTATGCCATTTTTCCACCTGTCAACACCATCATCAAATCAGGTTCTCGCAACGGCAACTGATTCTCTTCTTTGTTGTGTTTCCTGATAAGCTCTTTAATCTCTACAAGATGTTTTGCACCATCCTCAATCTCTTTGCTTCCGAGTTTGCATTCTATCAAAGCATAACGGCCATCGCCAAGATGTAACACCCAGTCAGCTTCCAAGTCATATCTGTCATGATAATACGACACATGTGTATCAGCATCAAGCGTATATGCCTTAAGGTCACGAATACACATCTGTTCAAATATAAAACCGAAAGTATTAAGTTGAACCATCAGTGCCTCTGGTGTTAAATTCAATGCTGCCACTGCTATCGACGGGTCAACAAACGCACGCTTCACGCCGCTTCTGATAGCACTTTTGCTTCTGATGGCCGGACACCAAGCCTCAACATCACAAATAACAAACAATTTCTTAAGTGCACCAACATAATCATCAAACGTCGGTGCCGTGCACGACACCTCACCCGACGCGGTCACGTCAGCGATGAGCGACGATTTCTTTGCCAATGTTGAGATATTTCTCGCATACGAGCGCAATATCATCTTTGTCAGCAACTCATCACGCTGCACACCATCAACTCTGTTTATATCTTCTGAGCATACTGTTTTTACATAATTTTTCGCTATAAGCAACTTGGCACGGTCTGTTTTGATATTCAACGAGCCTGGCCATCCGCCTCTGCACGCACTGAAAATCAAATCTTCAATCGTCATATCCGATTCTATTCCGTCAATGTCAATGTTTGGATTGTCAAACAACTCTTTCAACGAAATCTTTCCGTTCGACTCCTGCGATTCCCACAAACTCATCGGAATCATGTCCATCTTTGCTATTCTGCTGTTGCCCGAATGACGTATTTTGTCTTTCTTTACGGCGTTCGAGCCGGTCAGTATAAACAATCCCTGATCACGTCTGTTGTCAACTGTAGTCCTCACCGTATCCCACAACACAGGAGCATCCTGCCATTCGTCAATCAAACGAGGGTTTGCACCATTTAGCAACAACGACGGCTTTGTTTCAGCAGTCGCCAAATATTCGTTGCGCATATCCGGGTCTTGCAGTTTTATCACACTCTTGGCCACCTGTTCGGCTGTGGTGGTCTTTCCGCACCACTTCGGACCTTCAATCAATATTGCCCCGAAAGCCTCCAAGTACAATTCCAACACGGCATCAGCAGTTCTTCTCAAATAACTCATAGCAAATATTTTTAAATAAATTTCTCGCTGCAAAGATACAAATTAAATTTAAATCCGCAACTCTATTTTCTATTTTTGTGGCATTTTGTTTTCTATTTTTGCGGTGTTTTACTTTCTATTTTTGTGGCATTTTGTTTTCTATTTTTGCGAAAAATAAATGCCCGATATGAGCCATAAGCAGATAGTGAGTCCGGAAGTGGAGTTGGGGTCGGTGACGATGGTTTTAGTAAGCTTCAAAAAATTTAAAAAATAGCATATCGCAACAAAAAGTTTTTTTTATTTTTGCGCCTTTAAAACTTAAACCATGACACGATATATTTTTGTGACGGGAGGCGTTGTTTCCTCCCTCGGTAAAGGTATTATTTCAGCAAGTATCGGTAAGCTTTTGCAGGCTCGCGGATATAGCATCACCATCCAGAAATTCGATCCATATATCAATATCGACCCGGGGACGCTCAACCCATACGAACACGGCGAGTGCTATGTGACCGTCGACGGCACCGAGACCGACCTCGACCTCGGACACTACGAGAGATTCACAGGAATTCGCACAACGCAAGCCAACTCGGTGACGACAGGTAAGATTTACAAGGCCGTCATCGACAAAGAACGCCATGGCGATTACCTCGGCAAGACCATCCAAGTGGTGCCACATATCACCGATGAAATCAAACACCGCATCATGTTGCATAACGACGAAGTTGATTTTGTGATTTCGGAGATTGGCGGCACAATCGGCGACATCGAGTCGGCACCGTTTTTGGAGGCTATCCGTCAGCTGAAATGGGAGCTCGGCAACCGCGCGGTATGCGTTCATCTTACGTTTGTGCCATATCTGAAAGCCGCTGACGAACTCAAGACCAAGCCTACGCAGCACTCCGTTAAAGAGCTGCAAAGTGCTGGTATTCAGCCAGATGTGCTGGTTTTGCGTACCGAGAAACACCTCTCCGACGGCATCCGCCAGAAAGTTGCATCGTTCTGCAACGTCGATTTGGAATGCGTTGTGCAAAGCGAGGACATGCCGAGCATCTACGAGGTGCCTGTCAGCATGCAGCGCCAAGGTCTTGACTCCGCTATTTTAAGAAAATTCGATGTGCCTGTTGGCGAGACACCCAAAATGGAGTCGTGGCATCATTTCCTCGAGCTGCAGCAGTCGGCGGAGAAAGTGGTGCGCATCGGCTTGGTGGGCAAATACGACCTTCAGGACGCATACAAGAGCATACGCGAGAGCCTTTCGTTGGCTGGAATTTATAACCATGTGAAGGTAAAAATTGAGTTTATCAACAGTGAAAATATCACAAAGGCCAATGTTGCCGAGAAGCTTTCGGAAGTGGCTGGAATTTTGGTTTGTCCGGGCTTTGGACAACGCGGAATTGAAGGTAAAATCATTGCGTTGGAATATGCGAGAACACACGACATGCCAGCATTCGGCATCTGCCTCGGCATGCAGATGATGGTCATCGAGTTTGCACGCAACGTGTTGGGATACAAAGACGCACATTCCAGCGAGATGGCCGATACTCCGCACAACGTCATCGACATGATGGAAGACCAGAAGAACATCACCAACATGGGCGGTACCATGCGCTTGGGCGCTTACGGCTGCGAGCTGCGCAAAGGCAGCAAGGTGGCTGAAATCTACGGTGAACAGAAGATCAGCGAGCGTCACCGCCATCGTTACGAGTTCAACAACAGCTACAAAGACGAATACGAGAAAAACGGCATGCAGTGCGTCGGCACCAACCCGGAGAGTGGTCTCGTTGAGATTGTCGAGATACCAAATCTACGCTGGTATATCGGCACGCAGTTCCATCCGGAGTACTCGAGCACTGTGCTAAAACCGCATCCGCTGTTTTTGAGCTTCGTGAAAGAGTGTTGTAAATAATTGTTTTTCAATGTTTTACGAAAAATATTAAAATTTTTTTAAAAATATTTTAACTTTTTTTGTAGTTTATATTATAAACTTGTTTATCTTTGCAGCGTCGTTTATGACACAAAGTGCACTTATAATTAATTAAAAAAGGTATTTTAAAAATTTAGGTAAACAACAATTTAAAACTTAAAACTATGGAAAACAACATTGAAAACAAAGAAATGACAGCTCAGCAGAGCCTCAACCTCATCAGCGAAATGATGAACAACAGTCGCAAATCAATTCTCAGCAAAAACGGCAAGCACTTCATTCTTTGGGGCGCGCTGCTCACAATCGTATCATTTGTAATTTATGAATTATGGCACACCACAGGCAACCCGAACTGGAATTTGCTGTGGTTGGCAATGCCTATCATCGGCTTCCCTATAGTGAAGATTATCAGCAAGAAAGACACCGAAATTCCACAAAACATCATCAGCCGTCAGATTAGCGGTCTGTGGCTCGCCTATTGCGCCTTTGTGATGGTAGTATTTGTGGCGTCAGTATTTTTCTTAAAACCGATGCAGATGAATCTTTCGCTCATCATTGTATTACTGCTCGGTTTCACGGAATGCATTTCTGGAATCATGCTGAAAAACTGGACAATAATCATCAGCGGATTCATTCTTGGTGTAGGTGGAGCTTTCGCCGCGACTTTGATACAGTCAGCTGAGCAGCTGTTGATGTTCACCATTGGCGGATTGGTCATTATGGTAACAGGTTTGATTGTTAAATCTCAATACAAATAAGCCATGTTTCCGAAACTTGACCCACTACTTCATTCCGAGCTGCGGCTGGCGGTAATGTCAATTCTGGCTGGAGTTGACGGAGCCGAGTTCAGCTACATCAAGAAGCAGACCGGTGCCACGTCGGGCAACCTCAGCGTGCAGCTCGAAAAGCTCAGTGCGGCGGGTTATATCACTGTCGAGAAAGGCTTCAAGGGGAAGGTGCCTTGCACGACATGCAAAATAACGCCGGCAGGACTCACGGCATTCGAAAACTACGTCAACTCATTGAAAGAGTATCTCATTTGAAACTTAATACCTGTGATTTTTATGGGGATGGGGACAAATTTGTCCCCTTTTTATTATTATTGAAATAATTTTTATATTTTTGCGTTCAAAAATTACCATTTTAAAATTTAAAATAAACTATGAAAAAGCTTTTATTATCAATCGTGGCGGCATTGCTTATCTTTAGCGGCTGCAACAAAGCAAACCAGTTTAAAATCAAACTGAATCTTGCCAATTCCGACGACGAAACAGTTGTCCTCATCAAGAGTCTCGACGGCAAAAAACCGATTATCTTGGATACCGTGGTAATGGCTGACAACAAATCCGTGTTTACTGTTGAAAACGACGACCCGCAGGCGATTTATATAGTGGTTTTCAAAGAGAAAAGAGACCAAATGCTACTCTTCCCTGACAACCAAGACGTCACAGTGAAGGGTGATATGGATGACTTCTTCCATATCGAAGCGACAGGCGGAGATGTCATGAATGCTTACAACGATTACCAGCAACATCTGGCTCAATATTTGATGGAATTTGTTCCTCTCGAAGCTGCCGCAAATGAGGCATTCGATAATAACGACAGCTTGAGATATGAGGAAGTCAACGCCCAGATGCTTGCAATTTGGGACGAATATCACAATTATCAGTTCGAATATATCAAAAATCACCCTGACAGCTATGTGACTCATTATATCCTTGATGATTTGAAGACAGACATTGAGCTTGCCAAGGTGATAGAGTTTGAAGAAAACCTCACTGGAGAGTCTGTTTATCGTGACAATATCAAGAAATTTATCGAAAGCAATACACGCGTCGAGCTCGGTCAGCCTTTCATGGACTTCACTTTGCAGACCATCGACGGCAAAGATGTCAACCTCGCAGAGACAATCAAAAACAACAAGGTGACGATGATTGACTTCTGGGCATCGTGGTGCGGACCGTGCCGTCATGAGAATCCTGTGGTGAAAGCAGCATACGAGAAATATCACGATAAAGGTTTTGAAGTCATCGGCATCAGTGTCGACAAAAACGAGGCAGCTTGGCTTCAGGCTGTTGAAGAAGACGCTCTTCCATACATCCAGGTGCGCGATGTTGAACATAATGTCAGCAACGACTACGCTGTGATTTACATCCCGAGCAACTTCCTCTTCGACCAGAACGGCATCATGGTCGCCAAAGGTTTAAGAGGCGAAGAGCTGGAGGCGAAATTAGCGGAATTGCTGAAATAATCTTCTTTAAATACAAATAACAAAATTTGCTGTGTGGAATAACTGCACAGCATTTTTTGTATATTTGCATGATTAAAATCTCATGCTATGAAACAGTTTAGAATTATACTTTTTGTGATAGCTTTAGTGTTTGCTTTCGGTTGGCAAAATGCCATTGGACAAGAAAAACTCACCAGTCCTGACGGAAAACTGGAGCTGCAATTTGAAGTTAAAGATGGCGTGCCATATTATGCCTTGAACCGCGACGGGAAACCAGTCGTTTTGCCTTCGAAGATGGGCTTCACGCTTGAATGGCGTGACGATTTGGCACATGCCTTTGTGCTGAAAGACGTGAAATTCGACACCTTTGACGAGACGTGGGAACCTGTCTGGGGCGAAGAGTCGCAAATCAGAAATCATTATAATGAGATGTTAGTGACGCTGGAGCAACCCGTTGGTTCTGTGGAGAGTATGGACCATTCGACGGAGACGAAAGCCACCGTGATGCAGATAAGATTTCGTTTATACGACGATGGATTGGGTTTCAGATACGAGTTCCCGATGGAAAACGCCCTCGTTTATTTCTGGATTAATGAAGAGCTGACCGAGTTTGCGATGACTGGCGACCACACGGCATGGTGGATTCCAGGAGACCTTGACACTCAGGAGTTTAACTACACCGAGTCGCGGCTGTCGGAGATCCGCGGGCTGTATGATGAAGCGCATAAAAACTGCGGATACCCGTGGAAAGGTTTCTCGCCTACCGGCGTTCAGACCGCGTTGCAGATGAAGACCGACGATGGATTGTATCTCAACATCCACGAAGCGTCGACCTTGGATTTCCCGACGATGCACCTTTACCTGAACGACACCACGATGGTGTTTCGTGCCTTCCTCAGCCCTGACGCCACAGGCTACAAAGGCCGCATCCAGACGCCGTGCGTGACGCCTTGGAGAACCGTCATGGTGTGCGAAAAAGCCACAGACGTGTTGGCATCACGACTGATTTTGAACCTCAACGAGCCTTGCGCTTTGGACGACGTGAGCTGGATTCATCCAGTGAAATACATGGGTGTTTGGTGGGAGATGATTTCAGGAAAAAGCAGCTGGAGTTATACAGACGAATTCCCATCTGTGAAACTTGGACAGACCGATTATGCGAACGCCAAACCGCATGGCAGACATGCCGCCAACAACGAGAACGTGCGCCGTTACATCGACTTCGCTGCCGAAAACGGCTTCGACGCATTGTTGATAGAAGGCTGGAATATCGGCTGGGAAGACTGGTACGGCAAGCAGAAAGACTATGTCTTCGACTTCATCACCCCCTACCCCGACTTCGACCTGCCGGCGTTGAACAAATACGCTCACGAGAAAGGAATCAGACTTATTATGCATCATGAAAGCTCTTCATCCACAATCAATTACGAGCATTGGCTGGAGCAGGCTTACACCTTGATGAACCAATACGGCTACGATGCCGTGAAGGGCGGCTATGTGGGCAAAATCATCCCTTACGGCGAAGGGCATTACAGTCAGCCCATCAACAACCACTATCATTATTGTGTCACCGAGGCGGCGAAACACCATATCATGGTCAATTCGCACGAGGCGGTGCGCCCGACGGGACTTTACCGTACATGGCCCAACATGATTGGCAACGAGAGCGCGATGGGAACCGAGTTTCAGGACAGGATTAAGCCCGGACACACGACAATTTTGCCGTTTACGAGGTTGCAAGGCGGTCCGATGGACTACACTCCTGGCATCTTCGAGACCGACATGGGAAAGATTGTGCCATGGGGCGGAAAGATGAACGCCACCATCTGCAACCAGCTCGGTTTATACGTCACGTTCTACTCGCCTTTGCAGATGGCAGCGGACTTTCCGGAGCATTACGCGCAGTTTATGGACGCGTTCCAGTTCATCAAAGACGTGGCTGTGGATTGGGACAAAACGATTTATCTTGATGCCGAACCCGGCGCCTACATAGTGACAGCACGCCATCCGAAAATTTCGACCTTGAACAAAGCCGCGGACGGCGTTGGCGAACTGGCTGACGGCAAGAAAGGCGTGATTAACAGCGCGACACGATACGTTTACGCCATCCCGGATTCTGTAGAGACGTGCCATGGTGCGTCTCTACAAAACCCCCGCGACGTGTGGTACGTCGGCGGCGTCACCGACGAAAACGCCCGCGAATTCAAGGTGAAATTGGATTTCCTGAAACCGGGCGTGAAATATGAGGCGGTCATCTATTCCGACGCGAAGGACGCGAACGGTCTGGCGGGCGAGGGTTACAACCCGCAGGCGTATACCATCACGAGGAAAAAGGTGACATCGAGGAGCGTTCTGAAGATGAAGATGGCGCCGTGCGGTGGATTTGCGATTTCTTTAAGAGAAATTAGACATGATTAACAATGTTAAAAACATCATTCTATGGAAAAACAATCTTACGTTGAAAAATTGTCAAAATATTTGATTTTTGTTGGCATTGCAGCTGTCATTTGCTCCATTTGCTGGTATTTCAGCTCAGTGCTTATTTATATTGTTTTGGCGTTCGTGGTGTCGCTCATCAGCCGCCCACTGGCCCTGCTGATGGGAAAAATACGCGTCAAAGGGAAAAGCGCACCAAATTGGATGTTGGCAATCATATCGATTTTCATCGTCATCGCCGTAATGCTGATGATGATAATTCTGGTGATACCTGTGGTGACAAATATCATCAACGATGCATCGCTTTTCAGTAATGCGAAAAGCATGGGAAACATTGGCGATACCATCAACGACTGGATTATCGGGCTGTTTCCAAGTCTGGGCGAAGATTTCGACGCCATAAGCATACTCATCAACTATTTGAAAGGGATAGTGTCCGATTTCTCTATCACCAGTCTCATCGGCTCGGTGGGTTCCGTCGTGATAGACATGGCTGTCGGGCTGTTCGCCGTGGTGTTCATTTCATTTTTCTTTGTCAAAGACCATAAGCTGTTTTCAAAGATTGTTGCCGCTCTGGTTCCCGACCGTATAGAAGCCTCGGTGACTGACTCCATTGAAGACATCCAACATCTGCTTTCGCGTTATTTTGTCGGGCTGATTTTGGAGATGTTTTGTGTTGCTCTCCTCAATTTCCTTGGGTTGTGGCTCATAGCCCGAATCGGCGTCAGCTACGCTCTCGGCATCGCGTTCATCGCCGGAATCCTCAATATCATTCCTTATGTCGGGCCTATAATAGGAGAGGTGCTGGGCGCTTTGCTTGGCATGGTTATCCATTACGGTGCCGGTGTTGGCTTGGATGTCAACATCTGGTTTTTCGCCCTCATCATCATAGCCATCATGCTGGCCGTGCAGCTTGTCGACAACTTCGTCCTGCAGCCTATCATATATTCAACGAGCATCAAGGCGACACCTCTTGAGATTTTCATCGTGATGCTCTTAGCCGGAACCATAGGAGGCATCTTGGGAATGCTCGCCGCGATTCCTGCCTACACGGTCATCCGCGTCATCGCGGGAAGGTTCTTTTATGATAAAAAGGTTGTGCAGCGGTTGATACCGGATATAAAAACCGGCCAAGTTCCCAAGCAAAAATAAGCCAAGTTCCCAAATGAAAATGCGCCAACTCGCCGAACGATTTTTCGCCAACTCGCCGAACAAAATTCAGCCAAAGTGCCGAACGGATTAAAAAAAGTGTTATTTTTGCAGCGTGAAAACTATAACAATGGATACGTATAGACCTAGAATTGTCGATGAATTGCTGAAAAGGAAGCTGGCAGGCAAAGGCGCCGTGTTGATTAAAGGTCCGAAATGGTGTGGAAAAACCACATCAGCCGAGCAAATTGCCCAAAGCGTTCTTTATATGGGCGATACAAAGACTCGCGAACAAAACATCAAGTTGGCGAATGTTGACCCGCATTTTATTCTCGACGGACCCACACCGCGACTCATTGACGAATGGCAAGAGGCTCCTGTGTTATGGGATGCTGTGCGTTTTGAAGTAGATCACCGCAAAGGACACGGACATTTCATCCTTACAGGCTCCGTTGTTGTAAAAGATGGCGTGGATGGTAAGCCACAGATCCATCATTCAGGAGCTGGACGTATCGGACATATCGTCATGCGACCAATGAGTTTGTGGGAATCGGGCGACTCAAATGGAATGGTAAGTTTGGCGGAGTTGTTCAAAACACCAGAGCGCATTGCCGGAACATGCGAACTCAACTTACAAGATATCGCATATTTGACATGCCGAGGCGGCTGGCCAGACACATTAGACATGGATAAAAGCATTGCTTTAGATCAAGCTTTTGATTATGTAGATATAGTTGCCGAAACCGACATTTCAGCGGCAGATAATGTTCATAAGGATCCAGAACAAGTGCGACGTCTGTTGCGCTCGTATGCTCGTCATCAAGGCACTCAAGCAGCCTTGACAACGTTGAGAGATGACATGAAAGCCAATGAATTGACTTCTTTTAGCGAAGATTCTGTAGCTACATATCTTAAAGCGTTGAATAAAATTTATGTTGTCGAAGACATGCCTGCTTGGAACCCAAACTTGCGTTCAAAAACGGCCATCAGGACATCCGACAACCGCTATTTTGTTGACCCATCAATTGCAACGGCTGCTTTAGGATTGGGTCCGAACGATTTGATTAATGACTTGAACACCTTTGGTCTGATTTTCGAGACACTGTGTGTCCGTGATTTGCGTGTTTTTGCTGATGCCATTGATGGCAAAGTTTATCATTATCGTGACAAAGACAAGTTGGAGTGCGATGCTGTTGTTCATCTTCGCAATGGCTCCTATGGTCTTGTCGAAATCAAACTTGGTGGCGACCAACTGATTAACGAAGGTGTCCAAAGTCTTTTGAAGCTTAGCAACAAAATAGACACCACGAAGATGAAATCGCCAGCATTTATGATGGTTTTAACTGCAGTCGGACCATATGCATTCAGAAGAGAGGACGGCGTTTATGTGGTACCTGTAGGGTGCTTGAGGGATTAAGTTGCATGGCATAATTTTGCCAAGTTCCCAAATGAAAATGCGCCAACTCGCCGAACGATTTTTCGCCAAAGTGCCGAATAAAGCAGTAAGACTAATGGAAAAATGTTTCCATTCACTAAATCGACGTTGTAGAGACATTATAGTGTATCTGACTGCTTAGAACGGTCACGAGCATTCTCTGCCATTTCAATGCTCAGGTGAATGTTGTCGGCATCAGCCACACCATCTTCAGTCATGAGTCTATTATAATAATCTTTTATGTTTTCCAATATATTTTGTCCGTCAGAACGGAATATTATGTTCTTTACAATACTTCTCAATTTCTTCGTCAGTCTCAAACACTTTGTCGCAGATTGCAATCAACGAATCACGTGCCACATCAGTGTAATCTTTTGAAGCATGCAGCACCTTTGCCAATTTGCTGATAAACTCACAAAATTGTTTGTTGATGGTGCTTAACTTTTCAATTGTGACATAATCGAGAGATTTTTCACGAGCCGGATAAAGAATTGTCGCTTCGGTAGCCTGCATCAAAATAATGCCAATTCCAAAAGCATTGTTTAAACGCTGCATTTCTTCATCCAATCCGTCAGCAATTTCAAAAGCCACCAAATATCCGAAGTTTGCCCAGCTGCTGTTTGAAAGAGCTTGGAAATAGTACTGCTTTAATTGACTATCATTTTCGATGTGGCGTTTCATCTCATACGAATAGATGTGCATCGATTTTTTAGGATCTGCTGCCATCATCAACGACAATGTCGCTTCATTATTAAAGTCCTCAAACTGAACACCTATAATATCAGGATGAACCCATTTCTGGGCGCTATCAACCTTATTCGATGATTTCTCGTGATAAATTGTTTTGGCATATATGCCTCTACTGCGCAGGAAATTGCAAAACAATTTGTGGAGTGAACGCTCATCAAAACTCTTGGAAGGTAAAACAACATTGTCCACCGTTTGTTCTGGAGCCGTATATGATTTTCCAGCAATCAAAGCTTCAATTTCGTCTGCATAACGAGTAATGTTGCAGCAAGTACCAATTGAGCCTGACGAATTTTTCAATCCAGTTGACATACTCTTACGATATATCACCTGCTCAATCCATTTAACTTTTCTTCGATGAGGCAAATTAGAGTCTGGAACATAGTAGTAATCGCTAGTGATAGTGCCAACATAATAGTAGCCTTCACCAGAAGGACAAAGGACTACATCTCCTATCTGTAACCCTTTGGCAATTGTCCAAACAAAACCGCACTCTAAACCTACTGATACTTTAGTTCTGCCTGTCGCTATAGCCATCAATTGAGGAATAAATTTCTTATTAAAATCTCTCCAATTATCATACAAATAATCAGACAAATCATGCTTAAGTTCAAAATCACAACCGATATAACCTTCTGTGCGGCACTCTTTGGCATACATGCAACCTCTGCCCAGCATGATGCGATTATATTGTTTCATAGCTCATAAAATTTCTAACACTACAAAATTAAATAAAAAAGGCATTGATTTGCAAATAAATGCAAACAATTTTAAAAAATTTCAACAATTTCTATCCCCTACATCTCCAAACCATCACTCAGTTTCTTTAATATCTCTCCAGCCCTCCATTCTATAAAATCTTTGCAAACCTCCATGTATTTGTCAAGTATTTCAAAATAAACCGATGCCGGAGTCAAGTTAAAATTAAAAGGCACACCCTCAAATATCTGCAGCACCTCTCCGTCACTCACAAAATAGTCAAGCATCATATCGCTTAGCAATCGCATATACTCGCCGTGTATATATTTTTTTAGAAAAACATCCTTATCTCTCGGCTCATATTTATAATCCCTAAGAGCATCGCACAAATTGGTTAATGTCCTGTCAAAATAGAATCTGTTTTTCTTGTACGTTATAAAGTATTCTGGATCAAACCACAGGTTTCCAATCGTGTTGCACAGTTTCGCGCATTCTCTCACCTGCTGCTTCTGCTCTTCTGTAAACTGGTATTTGTGGAACATCAGATAATCGTCATCTTTCACATCAATTCTCGTTCCCCAAAAACTTTCATGCAAAATTTGCATATTTCTCACCATCATCCTGCCATGTCCGTCAATCAGCTGCTTTCCAAACACATCTCCCATCGCAACCGCACACACCGCATCCGCCAGTTTGTCGAAATCTTTATCATCTTTCAAAGTGCGCAAATCCAAAGTCTTCAGTTTGTCAATGTCACCATCCAACTTCTCCATTACAAATTTCTTCAACAGATCCATGTGTTCCTTCAACGGATTTGCCTTGCGCATCTGCTCTCTCCAGTACTCTATTCGCTGCCGCTCATAAATTGATGGCTCGCTGGCTTTTTTCTTTTTGAATTCACATTTACCTCTGAAAATCCTGTCTCTAAACGATTCCATAAACAACTTTCCGCATCCATGCCCCTCAATGTCAATTCCATTGCTGAATATGCAACCATCACATATCGAGTAAGCTGTTCCATGCCACAATTCATCCATTGTCACATCAAATTCCACCCTCGTAAAGTCAACCAATCTGGCTATTGCATAGCCTACACGTCCTTCTCTTTTTATTTTAAGCCGCTCGTCACTTCCCTTAACCCAAGTTATATCATCATACTGAATCTTCAGCCCAGTCCTGCCGCCAACATGTAGCATCCCCTTAAGATATCTGGTCGGATGGTCATCCGTCTTGCGTATTGTATTTCCTACTATCAGATAACCGTTTCTATATTCGTAAAAACTATCAAAATTTTCAGCAAATATCAGCTTCCCGTCACTCCTTATCACGTTCTTTTTAAGTCCGGGAGTTACGTCAACCAAATACAAATCATAATCCAATCGTTGAATAAACCAGTATTTAAATCCTGTCAGCTCATGCTCTTGCTCATCAACCAATCCCCAGCCGCCTTCGTCTGGTTTGTGATTTGCGTTAAATCTAATAGCAACCCCATCTACAAAGTCATATATGCTTTGTTTCACCGACGTGCTTGCAATTATTTTGCCGTCAGCTTTTTGAGTAGGTTTTACTTCAGATTCCATTCCACTTCAACATTGTCCGATATTGCTAAATCATCTGGTGTAATCTCCAGGCTTCCAGGCGTGCTTGCACTCGCCTCCTCGTTGTTATAAATCTTTCTCGCCTCCGAAAACACTTCAACGTGCATCTCACCATAAACAATCGACTTCACTTCTCCCAACTCTCTTCCCAGTGCTTTAGCCATAATCTGAGCCTTTTCCTTTGCATCAGTCACAGCTTTTTCAAGCATCTTCAACTGCGTCAGCCTCGGGTCTCTCTGTGTATATCCAATGTTTATTTGTGCTTCTGCAATAAATTTACCCACACCTTTAACTATATTGTTTACCAACACATTATCCACTCCAACATCCACTTTTATTTTCTGGCGAAGCACATAGCCTTCTTTCTTGTATCCTATATGGTTTCCGTCCTTATCATACTTGCTCACCATATTGTCGCTTATGTCCAGATAGATAGTCTTGGCCAGTTTGCCCGGCTGCTTGTTATACTCCAAAATCTTCACCATCCATGCGCTGTTTTCTTTCACGCATTCGTATGCCTCATCGTATGTTTTGAAAATACGACGCACTTCCACGTCCAAACGTGTCACATCAGGAACCACATGCACGCTGCCTGTTCCAGTTACTTTAATAGTCGATTCTTCCATTTTTAACTTGTTTTTTGTTTTACAATGCAAAAATACTAAATCCCTGTCACAAATTTTGACACACACCTCGTTTTTCATTATTTATATTACTGTACCACGTTTTAAATAACATAAATAGATAATATCTCTATCTTAATTACGTTTTTTACTGATTTTGTGGTTGCAAAAACATATCACAATGAAAAATCTTATCTCCACCACCTCGATTCCGAAAACGCAAACAAAAAAGCTTAATTCAAATACTCCCTCACCCAATCAGCCATGAAAACCGGAAGATTCAAAAGATTGCCGTCTTTTTTGATGTTGTTCATTGAGAAACGGATGCGTAAGTCAGGATGATATTTCTTGTCGTATTCGGCAAAGCTTTTTCCACTTATGCGCCGGTCTGATTTCACTTCAATTGGGATAACAGACAACTTGTCGGCAACCAGAAAATCAACTTCCGCCTTGTTACCCTGCAATGTCCAATAGTTTGGCGTATCGAAACCCTGCGCCAACAACGATGTCAGAACAAAATTCTCAGCTATGGCTCCCTTGAATTCCGTGAACAGGTTAGTGGCACTGACAAATATCTCAGCTGGAAGTTTTGCTAACTTCCTGAGCAGCCCAATATCAATCATATAGACCTTAAAAGCCGAGGAGTTTTCATAAAAACTCAAAGGCAATTCGGGCTTTTCGCAAAGCTTTATCTGGTATATCATGCCTGCAGCAATAAGCCATTGCAAGGCGTTCTCGTATTCACGTGCCCTTGCGCCTTCACGCACGACACGATACACAAATTTGTTGTTTTCTCGCGAAAGCTGCTCGGGTGTCGATTTCCAGATTGCGCGGATTTTAGGAATATCAGGTTGAAGTGTATGCTTGCTGAAATCTATTTCGTATGCCGTCAGATTCTCATCAAGAATTTTTTCAACCGCATTTAAACCCTTATTCCAAATCATGGCAGCAGCCGATAATGGCAGACCTCCACTAACCTGATAGGCATGATACAGTTCTTCGGCTTTATTGAAAACGATAGACGGAAGAGGCTCTGTTTTTCCGGTAAAACCGGCAATTTGATCAAATAACAAACCGTCAGCTGCGCGAAGAAATTCTTTAAAACTGACCGGATACATCTGAAGAAAATTCACTTTGCCCACAGGAAATGAATAATTACCTTCATTGATAGCCACGCCAAGCAACGAACCCGCCGCGATGATATGATATTCGGGAGCGTCCTCGCAAAAATATTTCAATGCGTTCAGCGCTTCCTTGCATTCTTGAATCTCATCGAAGAAAATAAGTGTTTTTTCTGGTAGGATAGGCTTGTCGGTGTAAAACGCCAACTCTTTGATGATGCGTTTCGGGTCTTTGGTTTTTTGAAACACATCAGCCAACTCCCTCTTACGGTCGAAATTGAAAACTGCCAGGTTTTCATAGTATCTGTTTCCGAAATCTTCCACCGCCCATGATTTCCCAATCTGTCGTGCACCTCTGATAATAAGAGGCTTTCTGTCAACGCTGTTTTTCCACTCAAGCAATTTTTGGGTAACATCTCTTTCGATAACTTCCATAAACATTTATATTTTTTTGCAAAAATACAAAAAATTTTAATCAAATCACACTTTATCAAAGAAAAATGTGATTTTTTTCACAAAATTACGACATAAAATGTGAAAAAGTTTCCATTCACTAAATTAACCTTGTACAGACGCACCATGGCACGTCTCTACTTAAATCTTATACCTTATCGAAAGCACCGTCAAGATGTCTTCATGCTTGTAGTTTTTGGAAGGTATGCGGCTGCGGTATTCGTAGGTGAACGACAGGTCGAAGAAGAAATGCTTGGATAGCCTGTTCTGCAGATTTGTCACGCTGCAAATCAGGAAATCGTTGATGTCGAGCACCGAAGGCTGGTAGTAGGTCTGGTGTATAAACCAGAGATTTTTTGTCAGTCTCTGCTTCATTTTCGGCCTTATCGAGATGCGGTAGTTGTTGGTCGGGAGATGGGTGTCGTCGGAGAAGTCGACGCCGTCGTAGACGAACGCGCCGCTGATGGAGTAGTCGTAACTCCCGGGTTTCGTGAACAGCCTGACCTTCATGCCGATGAGTCCGCTCACCTTGAGGTCGTAGCCCTTGTATTTGTTTGTCAGCACCTCGCAGGCCAGAAACGGCGAGTATTTGTCGTACTGGTAAAGGTCAAGCATCACGCCGCCGTTTATCTCGAAATTCATCTCTTCCCACTTCCGCTCAGTGGAGTTTTTGGCAACGTAAGAGGTGTAAATCATCTTATAATGGAAATCAAATGAGATAAGGCTGTCGTTGCGTTTCACCGAGGCATCGGTTACTAAACTGCTGATATTGACATTTCCCGTTGTAAGATTTGCGCCAAGACCCAGATTACAGTTCCATCTGCCTTGTGAAAACAAGCTTATCGAACTGAAAACCGACATTATCAATATAATAATCCGCGCCTTGTGCATTGTCACTTATTTGGTTGCAAATATACAACAAAAAATGAATTACAATTATTTCATTTTAAATTCCAATACTCCGCCGTCCATAATATGCTTGTGCGAAATGGTGTGGTTCTTAATCGTATTGCCGTTTAATTTCACGCTTTTCACATGGATTTTGTCTGCGGTCTTATCCGGCGCTGAAATCACGAAATCCTTGCCGTTTTCAAGATGCAGGACGGCTTTCTTAAACAAAGGAGTTCCTATGACATATTCCGCTGAGCCGGCGTGGAACGGATAGAATCCGAGGCTCGAGAAGATGTACCATGCCGACATCTGTCCGCAGTCGTCGTTGCCGGCGTAACCGCATGGCGTGGCGCGATAAAACTCGCTCCTCACCTGCTCCACAAGCTCCTGCGTGCGCTCAGGTTTTCCTGCAAAATTGTAAAGATAAACGGTGTGATGACTCGGCTCGTTGCCATGCGCGTACTGCCCGATGAAGCCGCTCGCGTTGCCGTTGACCTCGCCCGAGGTGGCGGTCAGACTGAAGTTTTCGTCGAGCTTTTTCAAAAATGCCTTCTTGCTTCCGAAGAGATTTATCAGACCTTGCGGGTCTTGTGGCACGAACCACATGTATTGCCAGGCGTTGCCCTCCACGAAGCACGGCTGTTCGTACGAAAGCGGGTCGAAGCCGTCAAGCCAGTTGCCGTTCTCGTCTTTCGGACGGAAGAAACCCGTCTCAGGGTCGAAGAGATTTTTGTAAAACATGCTGCGACGGTAGAAACGCTCGTAGTCGTCGGTCTTGCCAAGTTTCTTTGCCACCAACGCCACACAAGCGTCGTCAAAAGCCTGCTCCATCGTTATGCTGACGCTCTCATTTTGAAGAGTTTGTGGCAAGTATCCATATTTCTCCCAAATCTCAAAAGGAGAGTTGTAATGGCTTCTGGTGCTGCTCTCGACCATCGCCTGATATGCTTCCTCAACGTCAATTCCAAGGATTTCTGCCAAAACAGCATCTGCCAGGACAGGGATGGCGTGGTTACCAATCATGCAGTAGTTGTCCTGCCCCCAGAGGTCCCAAATCGGGAGGTAGCCGTAGGTTTTATGGTGCAAAATCATATCTCTCACAAACTGAGCCGCGATGTCAGGTGCAATCAAAGTGTAGAGCGGATGTGCCGCACGGAAGGTGTCCCACAGACTGAAAGTGCTGTGATACGTCTGTCCCTCTGGCATCTGCTTGATTTCGAAGTTGGTGTCCATATAACGTCCGTCAACGTCGCTCATGGTGTTCGGCTGCATCAAAACGTGGTATAAACCCGTGTAAAATATGGTTTTTTGCTCATCTGTTCCTTCAACATCGATACGATTGAGTTCTTTTTGCCAAATGTCATGAGCGTTTTTAACGTATTCATCAAAATTCCAACTTTGAGCCTCGGCAAGCATGTTTTTGCACGCTCCGTCGTTATCGACAGGCGAAATCGCCACTTTCGCGATAAGTTCTTGATTATCAGAATCATCAAAACTCAAAGCCGCACGTAAAGTACGACCATTGACAACATCGCTGTCGCCGACATTCAGTTTGCCGTTCATCAAAACATGTTTTGCTATCGGCTTTGAAAACTCCGCGCGGAAATACACTTTCCTCATTTTCGCCCAACCAGTGATTACTCTGTATCCCTCGATTGTATGGTCGTCGACGATGCGGATTTGCGCCTGAATCACGTCATAGCTTCGGCGACCCGAATAATAAGCGTCGCCGCGATAAGTGCCACGGTCAAGGTCGAGAACGACAGTCTGTGGTCTTCCTTTCGGAAAAGTATATTTCGTAATTCCAGTTCTGACAGTTGCCGAAACCTCCACGTTCACGCCGCTTTCCTTTAAAAACACCTGATAATACCCGGGACGTGCCGATTCATTCTCATGGCTGTAATGCTGTCCGAAAATTGCATTTTGAAGCTGTTCGGGCGTCACCTCATCAGCAACAGGCATCAAACTGACATCAATCAAATCCGTACAACCGGTTCCGCTCAAATGTGTATGCGTAAAGCCATAAATCACGTCTTTGTTATAATCGTAGCCCGAGCAAGGGTCCCAGGTCACCATCTGCTCCGTCTCCGGGCTGAGCTGCACCATGCCCTGCGGCAGCGTGGCACCCGGGAAAGTGCTCCCGCTCAACGCGCCCGTCTCGTCGGTCTGCGTCCCGATGAAAGGATTGACAAAAACAGTGTAATCATTGGCATTCTGCGCATTCAGCATGAATGAAAGAAACAGAGCAAATAAAAGAGTAAGATGTTTTTTCATAGCGATTAAAATTTCGATTCACAAAAGTAATGAAAAAAGACGTACCTTTGCGAAAAAATATAACGATGACAAAACAAATATTTCTTGCCGGCGGCTGTTTTTGGGGCGCCGAGCATTATTTCAAGATGATTGACGGCGTTGTCGAGACAAAAGTCGGATACGCCAACAGCATCAAGGAAAACCCGACATATAAAGAGGTGTGCAGCGGCGAAACAAAGGCTGCCGAAACCGTCATGGTGGAATATGCCCCGTCGAAAATCAGCCTCGAGTTCCTGCTCAACATGTATTTCCATGCCATCGACCCGACCAGCATCAACCAGCAAGGGCACGATGTGGGATTGCAATACCGAACAGGTATTTATTACACCGATGTCGCTGATTTACAGACAATTAACAAGGTCATGTCGGAGCAGCAATCCAAAATCTCAGGCAAAATCGCCGTCGAGGTTATGCCGTTGCAAAATTTCTACACCGCCGAAGATTATCATCAGGATTATCTCGAAAAGAATCCTGACGGATATTGTCATTTGCCGGTGGAATTATTCGAATTTGCAAAAACGCATAAAATGATGTAGAGACGCGCCATGGTGCGTCTCTACAATTGACATCTTTTTATATATTACTTTTTGTTCAAAAAGATGTTATAGCCGTATTTGAGCATGAAATATGCTGGATAATAACCCCAATGCTCATTTGTATCATAAATATGAATCTCCGAATAAAATTTCTGCAATCCAATTGATATACCGAAACTAGAATATTTATACTCCAAACCAATTTCAAATTCCCCCATCAATCCATTAAATTTTGTTGTACTTGTTATATCGTTTATATTATAGGGATTGTTAGCATATAAACTACTATTCATAACTCCAATATGTTCTATCTCAGACGTTTTTATACTAATTGCATATCCAAACTTTATGTCAAAAAATATACTTGTTTTCTTATTGTTTACATAGAATCTTGGATTAAGATATATTGGCATTGATAGCATTGTTGTAGCTTTCAAATCCATAGCAATACCTAATCCAAAATAAACAAAGGGATTGATTTGATATCCTACATTAGCATTAATATCAAAACACAAATCAGTAGTGTAATAATCTTGAACATGTAATTGAACATTTTCATCAACCAGCGTACTATAAAAACTTACTCTATGTGTGTTTCCACTTGTAATAATTCCAAATCCTATTTCTGGTCTGAATACCCACCCCTGTTTCCGCAATGAATTTGCTGGTGAAATTTTTTCCATTTCAATATCAACACAGGTAGTTTCACCGTCTTTAACAATAACATCTTTAACAACAGTTTTGTATTTCTTTTTATTAAACTCGATTTTATAGTTGCCAACTGGTATGTTACTAAATAATTGCGGCGTTGTGCCTCTCTCAACTCTGTTAAGTTTAATGACAACATTTTCAGGTTGAGTCACTATCTCCAGGTTGCCGAACGCCTGCTCCAATACAACATCAAGAGTTATCGTCTTTCCTTCCTCGATCGCAACTACTGTCACATAAGGTTTATAATTATCCTTGACTACACGTACTCTATGATGTCCGATGCCTAATTTGTCACTCACAAACGGCGTTTTCATTTCCTTTTCTTCACCATCAATCATAACGGTCGCTCCATTTACAGGAGTGGTTTTTATCACCACATAGCCGTATTCGCCAGTGTTCAGTCCAGCTGCCGTCGCATTTTCGAGTGCCTCAAGACGTTTCATAAAATCCTCTTCAAGTGAAGGTTTGTTGATAAGTGTAAGCTCATAACCTTTTTTGCCATACATGTCAAACGGGAACCAGAACTCCGTAGAACCGAAATCGGGATGTGATATTTTCAGGTAACTGGCGTAATAACTGAGGTATACCCAAACCTCGCCAACCTTGTATTCCAATTCGAAAAATGTCCTTGCATCGCCTTGGAATAACAATTGATGACGTTCTTTGTCATTGATATTTTCTGTTTTGACCTTCAAAACAGCATACGGCTTGTCGTTGTCGTCATACATAATCTCTGTATTGATATTCACGAAGCCCTCAACTTCCTTGAATGAGCCCTCTTTAACTTCAAGTTGCGCCATCATGTTTAGCGACAGGAAGAGGCCCAAAAGTAATAGTAATAGTTTTTTCATAGTAAAAATAATTATTAGATTATCTGATATGTAATACTTCCTCTGAGTTTTAAAAGGACAATAAAAAAACCGCGAACTTTTTGTCAAGCTCGAGGTTCTGCAAAACCATTACTACAACAAGAAAGCCCACGGTCAAAACCGAGAGCGTTTCTCTCTTTCCTTGTGTAGTAATTTGAAATTTGCAGATTTCGAGCTTACGAAGAAAAGCGAAAACGCCTTTTTATATGTCTTTAATTACTTTATTCCTTTTCTGTTTCTTTTTAAATTTTTTATGATTTATCGGTGCAAAGATAAGAGTTTTTTAAGAGAAAACAAAAAATACTTTTTAAAAAGAGTCTATATACAACATTCTGGCACATACTCAGTTATATCAACCATCGGCAATCTGCTTCCATTAGCCTGCACAGCCTCAATAAATTTTGTGCATTCATCTGCTGTCATTTTGCCTCGTTTAAAAGCATAATACAAGAAGTCAAGCGTAGTTAAATACGTGATTTTGTTGAACTTACAATACTCTTTGATATCATTGATATTACTGCTTCCAATTACATTGTTCGTGAAACGGCAATATGACATGCATGCGCTTTCACCTTTGCCCATAGTTTTAGAAAGCTTGGCATATTCAAATAACATTTCACCAGAAGGGCTAAATGTTTCCATTTTAATGTTTTTCAACAGTCTTATTTGGTTATCCAACTGATTTTGAATAGGAAACACTTCTTTATACACCACATCAAGAACCACATGCTCAAATTCGGACAATATTTCCGGAAGCATGCTTAAACGCTCCGCCTCGCAAAAATGAATCAACACATCAGCATCCAGCACTATCTTGACTTTTTCCATACCCAATCACATTTAGCAATTCAAGATAATGTCCTTCGGATATTTTTTCTTCTTCAAACAACTTTCTTGCTTTTGAACCAAAATCACCGATTACAAGTCGTTCGCCATCACCTTTTTTATATAATTTATCATCATAACCTCGCAAAGCCGCTTCTTTCGTTATGCTAAGATTTCTCAATTCATCAGCATATTCCTGACCGATAACATGTAATTCTTTCAACCGCAAAACCATTGTGGTATGCGAAATGCCATAAAGATGCTCCAAACGAAGAATAGTGTCTATGCTAACTTCTTTTTTCTTCAACTCCTCTGCAGGAATGATATTCATCACGCCTTCTTTAGGCATCAGCAAAGCCGAAGCGAACATATTCGCTGAACGTTCTGAAGGTTCGGTAAAAAGTGAGTTATAAAAATGCGGCTGCGGATTCTCGTCAAAATAAAGATGATACAACTCATGAGCGATGGTAAAATGCTGAGCTCCTGGCGTCACTTTGCTATTCACAAGCATAAATCTGTTTTTTTTGTCAGGAGTTATGAGCGACAATCCAAAAATATTATCAGAAAGCGGACGAAAAACCGTCAATATATTAAGCTGGCGAAGAACCGTCTCTGTGTTTACAGGTTCGCTGCTCGAGATACGCAGATATTCGCTGCGCATTTTTGCCGCAAGGTTTTCGGCTGTTTCAAAATCAATTTTTCTCATTTGGCAAGAAGTTTTTCCATTTTCAGATAATTCAACACAATATTCTTAAAATCAGCGATCTCTTTCATATCGTCAACATCAAGATTATCCGCACGAAATGCGCAAGCAAGCACGCTTTTTAAAGCTTGTTCATCTTCCTCAAACAATAAGCTTAATTCACAACCAAACAAAGTTGCAGCTTTCTCTAATACATCCAAAGGAACTTCTCGTTCACCACTTTCATAATTAGAATAAGTTGATCTATTTATGCCAATAAAACCCGACACATTTTCCTGTTTATAGCCATTTGCTACTCGTAAAGATTTTAGATTTCTACTAATTACAGATTTCATATAATTTTAAATTTAGTTGTTTATCAAATATTTAACTCTTATTTTTCCGTGGCAAAATTACAAATAATTTTTCAAATAGATGTATTTTGCCACAGAAAATTTTCAAAAAAATGCCGCAAATCTCTTCACGGCATTTTTCTTTTAAGCTGTTAAGCTACCAAACTATTCCTCTGGTGTTGCATCAACCACCTCCACTGCGGCTTTCTGGCAGCAGCTCTGGAATGGCCTCTTATCCTTCGGCAAGATGAAATAAACCGCCACGCAGAGACCGACGATTACGATGAACCATCTCAAGATGCGCTTCCACAAAGGAGCTTTCGTGGTGAACGGGTCTTTCGTCTTCACGATAGGATATTTTGCAATGCCTGTCAAAGTGGCGCCGAACTTGGTGTTGACCAAAATTCTCTGGTTCAAAGCCCAGCCGTTGGCGTTCAAGATAGGCGACAGGTTGCGTTTTCTCAACTTCAGCCATGCCATGATCATCGCAGGACCCGAGATTATCGCTATGATAGCTGCAAACAAAATCACCCAGTGATACCAATGCACGCCAAGCCACGCAAACAATCCTCCGATAGCTGCAGCCACCATGCCTAATGCCAGGCCTATCGCGGCAAAGATACCGGCGAACTTGGCGATGTCGAACGGAGGCTTCACCTCTGGTTTCGCACCATCAGCAGGAACGTTGGCGTTATTAATCTTCGAATTGGCGTCAGCCATAACCTTGGCATCCTTCTCGGCAGCGCGTTTGTTAATCATGTCTTCAACAGACTTCGCCATCTTGCGGTAAGGCGACCAGAACGCCTGACGGATGCTGATAGGATTGTCGACAATCTTGGTAACCGTAGCGTTCCAACCAAGACCGTCATTATCATAAAATACGGCATGTTTACCAACCATAATATCTCCAACGTCGCCATCGGTCACAACAGCGGCGATGTTCAAAGTGCCTGGCTTGCTCTTGCAGGTGCAGTCGCAATACAGGATGTACATGTTGCTCAAAGGTGCCATCGCGCCCTGTGCCCCCATGTCATTCACCTTGATGCAGAGGTCGCAGGCGCGCTCGTCGATGTACAATGTTCCTGCTTGGAATATAGCGCGTTTCTCCGGTGAATAGAAATCGCTGAACGTCACGAAGTTTGTCAGCAAGGTGAAGAAGTCTCTGTAGAGATGCAACAGCTTGTTAACCTGGTCGATGGCGTTCGATTTCGACTCGAGTGCCTTGTCCTGTGCCACGAGGTCGAGCAACGCGTCTTTCTTGTTCTCTTCGAGACATTTCACTACAGCGTCATAGCCTAAGCCTTCGACGGCGGCACCTGCCTTGACACCCATCCAAGTGTTGTAGGCGTTGAACTTCGCCAACATGCTAACCCATTGTTCCTCGGTGATATATTCTGCATTAGGATATTCTTTTTCGATGACGAGTTTCTTCAGGTTCGCCATGGCTCCCGCCCACGCAGGGTTGACCTCGTTGCCCAACGGCAGCCTGTGCTCCGCGTTGACGCGCGCCAACGGATATGTCGCAATCTCGTCAGTGCTTGCAGCGAGGTTGTTGCCGCTGATCTCGCCGATCTTCGCTGATGAGACGTCCAAGACCGCCGCGCTGTCGGTGTTAAACGAAGCCAGTTTGCAGCGCATGAAGAAGTCTTCCACCTTGTCTTTCACCGCCATGCATGCCGCCAACGCCGCCGCAGTGTCGTCGCCGTAAGGGAAGATGTTGGCTTTGTCAGCGTCGCCAGCCTCTTTCCATGCCTTGAAGTCCGCCAAAGCGGTGTAGAACGCCTCAATCTTGTCGGTGTCGATGCCCGCGTCGCCACTTCTATCGGTAACGCCGCCCATGCACCCGATGATGCTCTTGATGAGCGCCTTCAAAGCCTCGTCGTCAGCGGAGTTCTCCGTGATGATGCCGTCGCCGTTGAAACGTGTCTTAGCGAAAATCGCCAGGCTGTCCGACACATCAGCAATGCTGATATTGTCTTTCTCAAGTCCAAGATTCTCAAGGATTTGCTTTGATGTCTCGAGGAGATGCAAGCCGTCCACGTTGTTGGCGTTGAACGCCGTGAACGGGATGAACGCCTCGCGTTTCAGCAAAAGCTCCGGGTCGTTAATGACCGAGGTGAGCCATTTCGACGCCGCCACGACCTCTTCGATGTGAATCTTGCCGTCACCATTGGTGTCGAGCATAGTCATGGTCTTCTCGTCGATTTCCAAACCTTTCAAAGGGCAGCTCAGCGCCGTCCAAAGCTTTCTGTCAAGCTCATCCAAGTGCAAAATGTCCTGTCCCGACTCGATGTTCACCCTCGTGACACCGCCTACCGTCGAGAACTTCCAGTCATAATTACCGTTTGATTTCATAATGCAAATTTTTTATTAAAATTTAATTTGTTACTTCATAAAATGTGTTAAAATGTGCTGCTTCGCAGAATGTGTGGGCTTTGCCCATGCGCGAAGCGCACACATTCGCCGTAGGCGCACATTGGAGCGCAGCGACCACATTTGCGACCGCAGGGAGCATCACATTCCAACAAATTCATAATTTATATATTCTCCTATCGTTAATATCGTGTAATACGCATCAGGATAATGGTCTTCGAGCGCATCAACCCTCAGATACACCACATCCTTGAACACCGTCAAATCCCTTGAATGCGAATGTCCCTGAAGCACCATCGAAACGTCGTATCTGTCAAACAAATCCGCCAAATCGTAGGTCTCCTCAAGGTTGAAATTGCTCGTGTGACCCTGCGAGGTGTCTTTCTTGAAGAAATGTGTGTGCGTGAACACCACGACATGTCTAAATCCTTGATTTTGTTTGCTTTTCAAAACATTCTCCAGCCAATCTCTCTGGTCAACGCCCAAAGTGCCGCTTCCCGATTCGAGGGCGATATACAAATCCTTAAATCCGCCAACAGTATGAACCTCAAACCAATACGTCGAAGAGCCGAATCTTGAATAAAACTCTTTCCACTGGTCGAAATAAAGGTCGTGGTTGCCGGCGCAATAATAAATCTTCCTTCCCGCATCAGAAACAGGCTTCACATGCTCCGCAAAATAATCGAAATGTCCCGTCGCGTTGATGACGTCGCCGAGGCACAGCGAGAACGGTGCTGCCACCGAATCCGCAAGATAATCAGACACATATCTGTCGAGGTTGTTCGTCGAGAAATCGACATGAGCATCGCTCATCGCATACACCTTGTATTCATCCGGAACACCCGAAACAACATCATACCCGTGCTTCTCATTGTATTCCATCGACTGCGCAAAACGTTCATCAGGCGACTCGTTAAACGTGAAAAACAATCCTTTGTAATCGATGTTTTTCCCGCATGATGTCAAAACTAACATCAAAATAAAAATGTAATATTTAAACCATTTGTTCAGCATTTCATTATTTTATAATGTGGTCGCTACGCTCCAATGTGTGCTCACTTCGTTCGCAATGTGCAGCCTTCGGCTGAATTTGTGCCTTTCAGGCATTGGGCGAAGCCCACACATTCCGCTTCAGCGGCACATTTTGCGAAGCCCACACATTCCGCGTCAGCGGCACATTTTGCGAAGCAACACATTTTGTTTATTATATTTTGTATTTTATTCCAATCCTCATCACCGCCTCATAGAACTTCACCGTGCCGTGAAAAATCCCTGCCGCCTCCAGCGTCCCTTCCGCCACAGCGCTCCACCGCTCCTTGAAATCGTACCTGCCGCCAAGACTGAAAATCGGCTCCCACATCCTCTCATACTCAAAATCGTTGTAATTCGAACCCACAAGATATACATCCCACGGGTTGTCGAAACCCATCACACTGATTTTCACCTTATACAACAGGTTGAAAGGCTCTGTCACATAGTTTTCCAACGAATGCCAGTCCCTGCCGAAAGCGTCGATAGTCCTTGAAAAAAGTCCCACCTGCGCCGAGAAATGACACATCTTGAAGCCGACACTGCCTGCATAGACGAACTCGTATGTCTTGTAAATTGAAAAAATCCGCGAATGAAGCGTCCCGTCAAGGAAAACGAAACCATTCTTGCACACCTCAAACGACTGGCTGACAGTCACTCCCAACGAATATGTATTTGCCGTCAAAGCCTCGAGATTCAAGGTGAAATCGGTGTTGTCGACATGCAAAACGCCTTTCACGTCAGTGCCGCCATACCATTTGAATGTATTGTTGTAGCCGACAAGTCCGTTTACCTGAACCTCCTGGGCACCCAGAGAAGCCGACGCAAACAGACACACCAGCATGAAAACAAGCCTTTTTTTAACCATAGTCATCCATCACTTATAACCCTTGCAAATTTATAAAAAAAATATTATGATTTCACATTAAATTTATTAGTATTTTTGCTTTCTAAAATTTTACGTCATGAAAGATCTGAAAGATTACGTGCGTTCCATACCAGATTTTCCAAAACCGGGAATCATTTTCCGTGATATAACCACATTAATCAACGACGCAGACGGCTTCCATCAAGCTATCGACGACATGTGCGACAAGGTGAAAGACATTGATTTTGATGTCATTGCAGGTGCTGAAGCCCGCGGATTCATCTTTGGTGCAGCCATGGCTTATAAAATGCACAAGCCCCTTGTCCTGATTCGTAAAAAAGGAAAACTGCCAACCAAAGTCATCACCCAGCAATATGACCTTGAGTACGGCACCAGCACTTTGGAGATGCATGTCGACAGCTTCAAACCTGGCGCAAAAGTGCTCGTCGTCGACGACCTGCTGGCTACCGGCGGCACAACAAAGGCAATAACACAATTGGTGGAAAAGACAGGCGGCGTGGTGGCTGGCATCAGCGTCCTTATAGAACTCGTCGACCTGAAAGGACGCGAACGTCTTACCGACTACCCTGTCTTCAGTTCAATATCATTCGAAGGAGAATAATAATGTACGCTCTTTTCAAAAAAGAAATAAACAACTTCCTCAGCTCGCTCATCGGGATAATGGTGGTGGTGGTGTTCCTGCTCATCACCGGACTGTTCCTTTGGGTGTTTAAAAGCGACTTCAACATCATGGCTTACGGCTATGCGAACCTCGACAGCCTCTTCATCCTCGCCCCGTGGGTGTTTCTGTTCCTCGTGCCTGCCGTCACCATGCGCTTCTTCGCTGAAGAGAAACGCACCGGCACCATCGAGATGCTACTCACCAAACCGCTGTCCGACTGGCAGATAGTGTGCGCGAAATATCTCGCCGGCGTCGCTCTCGTGCTCCTCGCACTCATCCCGACACTCATCTATTACATATCAGTGTCACAGCTCGCCATGCCTGTCGGCAACGTTGACCACGGCGGAATCTGGGGCTCTTACATCGGACTGTTTTTCCTCAGCTCGGCCTTCGTCTCCATTGGCGTCTTCTGCAGCTCAATCACTAATAATCAGATACTTGCGTTCATCCTCTCGGTGTTCCTCTGCGGATTCCTCTTCATAGGATTCGAGTTCATATACTCGATGTCGCTCTTCGGTAAAGTCGACCTCTTCATCCAACAACTCGGGATGTCGGCACATTACAGCTCCATGAGCCGCGGCGTCATCGACACCCGCGATTTGATATATTTTCTTAGCGTTATTGTGTTGTTCTTAAGCCTGACAAAACTCACTTTGTCGAGCAGAAAATGGTAGGAGGGGCTATGGTTGACAAAAGAAAAAATATCAAGAGAAACGAAATCCTGTCGTTAGTCATCACATTGACAATCATTGTGTTGATAAACATCATCGGCGCTTTCATTTACACCCGATTCGACCTCACTTCCGAGAAACGATACACCCTTTCCGACACCTCGAAAGGTATTTTGAAAGACCTCGACGACTACGTTTATTTCCGTGTGTATCTCGAAGGAGATTTCCCTGCACCTTTCAAAAAACTCCGCAAAGAAACGAAAGAGATGCTTGACGAGTTCCGTGCCTACAGCAAATTCATTGATTATGAATTTATTAACCCTTCCGAAAGCAACGACCCCGCCGAACGTCAGGAGACTTACAAGATTCTCTGGCAAAGCGGTCTCGACTACTATACCGAGACGGTTCAGACCAACACGGGAATGCAGCAAATCATGATCTGGCCCGGCATCCTCATGAGCTACCGCGAAAACGAGCTGCCTATTGACCTCATCTCGGGACAGTCGGGACAAAATCAGGAGACGGTGCTCAACAACTCGGCGCAAGACCTTGAATATAAACTCATCAGCGCGATAAAAGAAATCACGACGAGCAACAAACAGAGCATCGCCTTCATCGACGGTCACGGCGAACTCGAAGACATCCAGGTTTACGACATCGCCAACACGCTCTCGAAAAAATACAATATCAAACGCGCCACGCTCAACGAGCAGCTTAACTCGTTGATGACGAGGGATTTAGACAAAGACAGCTCCATCGTGATAAAACCCGCCTACGACGGCATCATCATCGCAAAACCGACGCTGCCGTTCTCTGAAAAGGAGAAATTCATCCTCGACCAGTACATCATGTACGGCGGCAAGGTGATGTGGCTCCTCGACCCCGTCAGCGCCGACATGGACAGCCTTAAAAGCTCTGAGTCGACGATGGGTCTCACTCTGAACCTCAACCTCGACGACCAGCTCTTCAGATACGGTATGAGGCTCAACAAAAACCTGCTTCTCGCCTATCCTTGCGCGCAAATCGGGCTCGTCACCGGACAAGGTTCCAGTATGCAGAGCATGCTTCTGCCGTGGTATTATTTCCCGCTTCTCGGCGCCGCCTCCGAACATCCTATAGTGAGAAACCTCGAGGCAGTGAAGGCCGATTTCGTTAGCTCTCTGGAACCCACTACTTCCGCGCCTGACATCCAAAAGATACCTCTTCTCAAAACATCTGACTACACCAAGGTTTCAACAGCTCCGGTTTATATCTCGCTGGAAATACTTAACGAGCGTCCAAACGCGAAGATGTTCCCGCAGAAGGGTCTCACCACGGCTTATCTCCTCAACGGCACATTCCAGTCGCTTTACGCCAACAGGATGCCAGAGTCCATCACCGACTCGCCTGAGATAGGCTTCAAGACAGAGAGCGTCCCAACCTCCATGATTGTCGTGGCTGACGGCGACATCATTCGCAACCAACTCGCACAACTCGACTACGCCAAGAAAAACAACAAACGTGTCGGCGCGCCACTGCCGCTGGGCTACGACCAGTACACCAACAACACCTACGGCAACAAACAGTTCATCGACAACGCCATCAGCTATCTCATGGAAGGCGAGGGTCTCATCAGCGTGCGTTCACGAGAACTCAAAATACGCCTCCTCGACATCAACAAAGTCAACGGCAACCCCATAATGTGGCAACTCATCAACGTGGTGCTGCCGAGCGCATTAATGATAATTTTCGGAATAGTTTTATCAATTTTAAGAAAGAAAAAATACAAGAAATAGTTAGCCAGTTAACCAGTTAATCAGTTAGTCAGTTAAATAATCAACTGAATAACTGAATAACTGAACAACTGAATAACTGAATAACTGAATAATTATGAACAAAAAAAACACCGTTTTAATAGTGATTATCGCGGTTTTGGTTATCATCGCCGCCATCCTCATCGGTAACAACCGCTATCTCAGCACCTTACGTGGCGAAGCCGCCGACTTCACCGTCTACGACACCGCCTCGGTGACAAAGCTCTTCTTCGCCGACAAAAGCGGAAACAAAGTGCTGCTGCAAAGAACGCCGGAGGGATGGAACGTCAACAACGAGTTCAAGGCCAACCAAAGTTTAGTGAACGACATGCTCTACACCCTCAACCGCATGAGAATCAAGATGCCCGTCTCCATCAAGAAAAGCGACAACATCGTAACCCAGATGTCGAGCACAAACACCAAAGTGGAGGTGTTTCAGATGCTTCCGCGTATCAATCTTTTCAATAAGATAAAGCTGTTCTATCATGAGAAACGCAGCAAGGTGTTTTACATCGGCGGCGTCACCCAGGACAACAACGGAACTTATATCCTCAAAGAAGGTGGCGACAAGGTGTATGTCGTTCATCTTCATGGTTTCAGAGGCTTCATCAGCTCTCGTTTCACCGCCAACCCCACCGACTGGCGCGAGCATATCATCTTCAACGAAAACATGGGCGACATCGCTTCTCTGAAACTGGAACTCAACGATGACCCTGACAACGGATTCATTATCAATGAAAACGGCCGCTATCAGTTCTCCATGAACCGTCTTAACGGACAGCCGGTAGAGTTCGACACTTTGAGAGTCCTCAACCTCATGTCGTCATTCAAAGACGTGCGTTTTGAGTCGTTCCTTTATGATGTGGACGCCTCACGCCGTGACTCTATCATCAACTCGCCTTTCCAGGAAAGACTGACTCTCACGACAAAAGACGGCAAGAGCAAGAGCGTCACGACATACCGCATGCGCATCAACGCCGACCTTTTTGAATATAGCGAAGAGGATCTCAACAACCCTGATTTCGACAAGATGATCAACAGCCCTGACCATCAGTATGCGTTGCTCAGTGAAAATAATGAATTTGTGCTTATCCAAAAATTCGTGTTCGGCAAACTTCTAAAGCCCGCCGACTACTACAGCAAAGACTACCACGAGGAAATACCTCAGGTTTACTTCAAGGAACTCGAAACAGTGGAAAGCCGATAATCAGTTAGTCAGTTGTTCAGTTAGTCAGTTAGTCAGTTAAAAAATCAACTGATTAACTGACTAACTGAACAACTGACTAACTGACTAACTGACTAACTAATAATTCCTTTCCGCGAACTCCCAGTTAATTACTGCCCAGAATTCGTTCAAATAATTGGCGCGGACATTCTGGTAATCAAGATAATATGCGTGTTCCCACACGTCGCACACGAGTAACGGCTTCAGGTCGTCTGTCAAAGGAGTCTGTGCGTTGCTTGTCTGCACTATCGAAAGCTTACCGTCCTTGTCGGCGACGAGCCAAGCCCAGCCTGAGCCGAACAACGTGGCGCATTTTTCAATGAATTTCGTCTTGAAATCATCAAAACTGCCGAAGTCACGGATGATGGCTTCCATAAGCTTGCCCTTCGGCTTGTCCTTGGCAGGATTCGGTGTCATGCAGTTCCAGTAGAACGTGTGATTCCACACCTGCGCGGCGTTGTTGAAGATTCCGCCGTTTGAGTTTTTGATAATCTCTTCAAGGCTCTTACCTTCAAATGGCGTGCCTGCTATGAGTTTGTTCAGGTTGTTCACATAGCCCGCATGATGCTTGCCATAGTGAAACTCCAATGTCTTCTGCGAGATATGCGGCTCCAACGCATTCATCTCATACGGTAATTTCGGTAATTCAATCATAATCTTTAAAATAATATTAATAATTTAACATCCCGTACGGACAAGGTATGTCTTGTCCCTACAGAGCTTTACCTATTTCATATCCCAGCTTGTACAACTTCTCAATATCCTCTTCTCTTATCGGCGCTCCCTTTACCTCGACAGGCTCGCCTATGATGTTCCATTTGTTGTTTTCGGCGTTTTCTTTCAATGTCTTGAGACCGCCGCCGCTCCATGATGCGCCTCCGAAGAGACCGAACACCTTGTTTTGAGGCTTGTACTCGCCAATCTCATGCAGCAGCCCCACCATGTTCGGGAAGATGCTTCCGTAATGCGAGCAGGCGCCTAAAATAACGCCTTTGTATTGCCAGATGTCGCTGAAAATGAACGATGTCTCTGTCTTTGACACGTCGTAAACCTTAATCTCTTTCACGCCGGCTTCTGCGACGCCACGTGCCACGATGTCAGCCATCCTGCCGGTATTGCCGTACATCGAGCCGTAAACGATGACAACGCCTTCCTTGGCCTGCTGCTGGCTCCACGACACATAACGGTCAAGGACCCACTGAAGGTTGCTTCTCCAAATCAAGCCGTGCGACGGGGCAATCATCTTGATGTCGAGAGGTCCGATTTTTTGGATGGTCTTCATTGCCATCATCGCCACCTTTCCGATGATATTCGAATAGTAACGGCGCATGTCAGCCTCGTAGAAATCGAGGTTCACCTCGTCATCGAAGATGCCTCCGTTCAAAGCGCCGAAGCCTCCGAAAGCGTCGTTAGAGAAGATGATTTTCGAAGTCTGTTCGTATGTCGCCATCGACTCCGGCCAGTGGCACATCGGCGCCATGAAGAACTGCAGCGTGTGCGCGCCAAGGCTCAACGTCTCACCGTCTGCCACGATTTTCTTGTTCGCGATTGGTCCGTAGAAATTCTCCAACGGCGCGAACGTCTTGGCGTTTCCGACCACCGTCACCTCAGGCCATTCTCTCAACACCGCCCCCACCGAGCCGCTATGGTCAGGCTCGTCATGATTCACAATGAGATAATCGACTTTGCGGTCGCCAAGGATGCGCTTGATCTGGAACAAATACTGAGCCATAAACTCAGGCTCAACAGGGTCAATCAACGCAACTTTTTCATCTACAATAAGATACGAGTTGTATGACACGCCATTCGGCAATTCCATGTGGTTTTCAAACATCTCCGTCTTACGGTCGTTCACACCCACATAATAAATATTCTCTGCTAATTGTATTTTCATAATATTAAAATTTATTCCTTTTTTGTCATTCCGAACGCAGTGAGGAATCTCGTTTCCCTCGCGAGAATCCTCCCTTCATGTCGGTTCCACATACTCAAACTCTTCCTTTCCGTGCTTGCACAACGGACAAACAATGTCATCCGGCAACTGCTCTCCTTCGTACACCCAGCCGCACACACGGCACACCCAACAGCCTTTCGTCACCGTTTTCTTCGGCTTGATGTTTTTCTGATAATAATCGTATGTCACCGAATCTTTATCATTGACCTTCACCGCGTCGAGGATGTCGGCGATAAACATGGTATGTGTACCGAGGTCTATCGACTTCACCACGCGACAGGCGTAATAGGCATTGATATATTTCGGCAGATACAGCACATGGTTCACGGCACGCAGCTCCTGCTCGCAGTCCGCAAACTTGTCCACGTCCCTTCCCGACTTAAAACCGAAATGCTCAAACACTTTAAACGGTGTCTCCGTTGTCAACACGTTGATATTGAACACGCACGAGTCCAAAACCAGATCGTGCGTGTAGTTTTTCTTGTTGACCACTATCGACAGACGCAACGGGTCGCTTGTCACCTGTTGCACCGTGTTGATGATACAACCGTTGTCAATGTTATCGTAATTCGTCGTCAGGACATAAAGACCGTATCCTATCTTAAAAAGGGCCTTGCTATCCATCAATTTCCAACTGATTAACTGATTAACTGATTAACTGACTAACTGAACAACTATTTCATTTCAAAGTGTTCTTTTCCCACTCCACAAAGCGGGCATGACCAGCTGTCTGGTAATTTGTCAAATGGTGTTCCTGGAGCGATGCCGTTGTCCGGATCGCCGACTGCCGGGTCATACTCATAACCGCAGACGTCACATACGTATTTTGCCATGTTTATAAGTTTTAGTTGTTAATTTAAATCGTTGTTTCTTCTCAAATATTGCAATCTCTCAAAAACTTTCACGTCAGCTGAGGCACTGCATTTTCCCTTGAACTCGTTGATGCTCTTGAAGTTGTGTTTCTCCATCCATTTCTCGAGACCTTCAACCATATCAGCGACGTATTTCACGCCCTTGCGATACAACACGCTACACACCTGCACCGACTCCGCACCAGCAAGTATCTGACGCACAACGTCTTCTGGTGAATGAACGCCTGTCGATGCCGAAAGGTCGCATGGTATCTCCTGCGCCGTGAGCAACGAAATCCATCTCAAAGTGTTGCTGTTCTCTTCCTCCACTGAAAGCGCCGAACCCGGAACGACTTTCATGTTCTCGATGTCGATTGTCGGGTTGTAGAAACGGTTGAAGAGCACCAAGCCTGCCGCACCCGCCATCGAGAGACGGAACGCGAGGTTGCCGATGTTCGTGAAATGGTCGCCGAGCTTCACCGAGACAGGAATCGTCACGGTCTTTTTTACCTCGTTGAAGATGTTAACCACTTCATCCTCAATATTTTTAGATGCCACATCCTTGTCGAAAGGCGACACCGCGATGTTCAGCTCGAGAGCGTCGGCACCAGCGTCCTGAAGCTCCTTCGCAAAACTCGTCCACTCGCCCTTGTCAGCGCAGTTGATGCTCGCAATAATCGGGATGTCAACGGTTTTCTTCGCCTCACGGATGAGTTTCTCATAAATAGCAATCTCATTTCCGCGAAGGAATGTCTTCATATACATATCCGCGTCAGGATTGGAGTTGTAAATGTCAGTGTAGCCTTCCTCTTTCTTAATATCCGAGAGAATCTGCTCCTCGAAAAGCGATTTCAGCACCACCGCTCCAGCTCCTGCCTTTGCGCAATTCACAATACCGTCAACGGTTCCGGTAAACGTCGAACTTCCGACAATAATAGGATTTTTAAGCTTTAATCCAAGATATGATGTAGTTAAATCCATAGTTTTAAATTTTCGAACTACAAAGATAAGAAATATTTGATATTTCCAAGTGTTTTTTTAAAAATTTTACTTCGTCAAAACGACTTTCAAAGTCTGACTGCCATTTTCTGAATTAATTATAACAGTATAAACTCCAGAACCCAAAGTATTCAAAGTTGTCTCCAACTCATTGATATTATTGGTATTAAATAAAACATTGCCAGTTATCCCATATACCGTTATTCCGTTAACAGAACAACTTTCATTCAATGAAACCTTCACATTTCCATTGCTCGGATTCGGATACACGCTCACAATCTCGTCACCGCTTGCCGCTTCATTAACGTTGTCGTTCAGCATCGCCAAAGCCAGTGTGAAATCAGGGATTCCGAAGCCATCGTAACTGTTAGGGTTGATGGCGTTGTTGCCCGCCGCTCTCACAGCGTCACAAATCTCCTGCACCGATGCATTCGGACAAGCCTGACGCAGACATGCCATCGCTCCTGCCAACACAGGGCACGAGAACGACGTTCCGTTGCCATTATAATAAAGCTGCCAATCCGGATAACCGCTCGCCACGTATGTGGCTTCTCCCATCGCCATCACATCTGGCTTGATACGTCCGTCGTATGTAGGTCCCACTGAGCTGAAATAAGCTCTCTGACCATTTTCATCGACAGCACCCACCGTGATGATATGCTCAGCGTCAGCAGGAATTCCCAGCGTGCATGTGCCTTCACCTTCGTTGCCAGCCGAGTTCATGCAAAGCATTCCTCTGCTCGCCGCAATCTCAGCGCCTATTGTCATCGGGGCAGTGTGTCCGTCAAAATGTGAGAACGGATGATCCCATTGTGGCATGTCAAAATCAATGTATCCCAACGAGGTGGAACATACGTCAACGCCAAGAGAATCAGCCAATTCAGCACCCGAAACCCAGTTGTATTCTTCCACGATGTTCTCGCCGTTGCCATCTTCCGTATGGAACAGATAATATGAGGCCTTCGGTGCCGTTCCAACCATGTTGTTAGGGTCGTACGCCGCCATCGTGCTCAAACATGAAGTGCCGTGCGTGCTCTGCGAATACACTGATTCTGAACCGTATACGAAATCACGGATGCCAAGCAAACGTCCCTCGGCACGCATATTGTCGAAACAGGAATGAATGTCCGTGCCGATAAAACCGCCGTCCAAAACAGCAATCACAACGCCTGTTCCGTCATATCCCATATCATGCAACTCATTGACTCTCAGCTGATAAACCTGGACATCGGCTTCACCGTAATAACCTCTTGAAGCCACACTTCCTTTTACAGCCTTCATCTCATTGGCAAGCCAACGCTCCTTGTCCGTCTGTGCCTTCGGAAAATCAGGGCAGTTGCGCACCGTCTCCACAAACTCCAACTCATTGATAGCAGCAACCACTGCATCACTATTTGTGTAAACCGACACGCCGTTGAGCCATTTTGAAGGGTTCAGAAGCTGCGCTCCGCAATCTTCAACAGCCTGCAAATACTGTGGATTCACAGGAATGTCGTACTCATCAATCTCAATGCCGAGTCTCGCGCGACGCTCCAACGCCCTCGCACTCAAAAACTCCTCCGGATTGTCAATGGAATAAGGTGAATTGGCCTTGTCAGTAAACTTCACCCAGTAAATGTTCGTGGCAATCTGCGCCTGCGCGAAAATGCCGCAAACCACTAAAATAACTAATAATGATAACTTTTTCATATAACAACTTTTAATACAATTGTCATTCCCAACGTAGTGAGAAATCTCATTAACTTTGCAAAAATACAAAAAAAACTTCTAACTTCTCACTCCTAACTTCTAACTTTTTTGTAATTTTGCAGCCCAAAATTATTATAATAATTATTAACAATGAATAACGAAGAAAGAAACGGCAAACGTCAGCATGTTGCCAGAAGAAAAACTGCCGAAGTCAGGAGATTCAGCGATGAGAGATTAGAGCAGTTTGAAAGAGAAAAAGCTCGCCGTGAGGGCGATGAAGAACGCCACGAAAGAAAACCTTTCGGCGAAAGAAGAAGTTTCGGTCGTCGTGACGACGAAAGAAAACCATTCGGTGAAAGAAAACCATTCGGTCGTAAATCCGATAGTACGTCTGAACGTTATGAAAGAGGTGAAAGAAAACCATTCGGTGAAAGAAAACCATTCGGTCGTAAATCCGATAGTACATCAGAACGTTATGAAAGAGGTGAAAGAAAACCATTTGGTGAAAGAAAACCATTCGGTCGTAAATCCGATAGTACGTCAGAACGTTATGAAAGAGGTGAAAGAAAACCTTTCGGCGAAAGAAAATCATTCGGTCGTAAATCCGATAGTACGTCAGAACGTTATGAAAGAAAATCCTTCGGTGGCCGTCGCGGATACCGCCGCGAGAAAGACCCGGAATTTGACCGCCCGCGCGCAACAGGCGAAATCCGTCTCAACAAATACCTCGCCGACTCAGGCATCTGCTCGCGCCGCGAAGCCGACGACCTCATCCTCGCCGGCGCTGTCACAGTGAACGGCGAAGTGGTCACAGAACTCGGCACAAAAGTAAAGACTACAGACAAAGTGGTGTATGGCGGACAGACTCTGAACCGTGAAAAACTTCGTTATGTGCTTCTTAACAAACCTAAAGGCGTCATAACAACATCCGACGACCCATACGAACGCCACACCGTCATGGACCTCGTGCAAGACGCCTGCCAGGAACGCATCTACCCGGTGGGCCGCCTCGACCGTAACACCCTCGGTCTGCTCCTGCTCACCAACGACGGCGAACTCGCCAAGACACTCACACACCCAAGCCATGAAGTGAAAAAACTCTATCACGTCACGCTCAACAAGCCTCTGACAAACAGCGACTTCGAGAAGATTGAAAACGGTCTCATGCTTGAAGACGGCCCTATAAAAGTCGACAAGATAGACTACGTCACCGATGACCCTACAATGCGCGAAATAGGCGTCGAAATACACTCAGGACGTAACCATATCGTCCGCCGTATCTTCGAAAGCCTCGGCTACGAAGTGATAAAACTCGACCGCGTGATGCTCGCAGGCCTCACAAAACAAAGCCTGCCTCGCGGACACTGGCGTTTCCTCACAAGTGCCGAAATATCCATGCTCAAACGTATCGAATAATCGTAGGGGCGAATCATCATTCGCCCCAATATTTCGTCAAATAAAAATTGTTGCCATGAAAAAGATTCTATTCATCCTACTAATCCCACTAATCCTATTAGGATTTCTCTCCTCAGCGTCCGCCCAATCCGACACGCTGAAAGTGATGCAGTACAACCTCCTCAACTACGGCAACTACACAAGCTATTGCCCGCAAACCGTCAACAACGTCACCGACAAGGATGTCTACATCAAAACCATCCTCTCGGCCTATTATCCTGACATTCTTACGGTCTGCGAGATGGGCAGAAACGTCTCGCTGCCTAACGAGTTCCTCAAAAACAACCTGAACATCAATGGCACAAACTATTGGATGACGAAAGGCGGCTCCAACACTACCAACTCTTTCCTCACCAACTGCATCTTCTACAACTCCACCAAGTTGACCCTCGTGGCTCATAAAGTGGCGCAAAGCCATACACGCGACGTCGACGTCTACGACTTCAAACTGAAAAACGACGACAGCGGAAAAATAATCTTCACCTGCGTCGTGGCCCATCTTAAAGCCGGCTCAGGCTCGTCCAACGAAGGGACACGCAAAATAATGGCGGAAAACGTCATGAGATACCTTGAGCAAAACTATCGCGAGAGAAACGTCCTCATCATGGGCGACTTCAACCTTTACAAGGCTTCCGAAGATGCTTACAAGACACTTACCAACCAAAACACTTACCCGAATTCCTATTTCATCGACCCGCTTTATCCTTACGGAGTCGGTAACTGGAACTCAAATTACATCTTCGAGGACTATCATACCCAGTCGACACACAAGGATGACGACGGATGCCATTCGTCAGGTGGCATGGACGACCGCTTCGACTTTATCCTTATGTCGGAAAATATCTACGGCGGCAGAGACCATATCCGTTACATCAACGGCAGCTATTTCGCCATCGGTCAGGATGGACGGCATTTCAACAAAAGCATCAATTATCCTGAAAATTATGCCGTTTCTCAAGAAGTAGCCGATGCTCTCTACAACAATTCCGACCACCTTCCTGTAATCATGGAACTTGTCGTGAATTATAACAGTTCTGATGTTAATGAATTTAATGACAATGTGCTAAACTTCGATATTTTCCCCAATCCTTCAAGTGATAAAATAAATATCAGGTTTTATCAGGATAATGTTGGAAAATCTAATATCTTGTTATTCAACACTTTAGGACAAGTCGTTTTTTCCGATGATATTTTTGTCAACGACGGTGTCAATGAATATGTCATGCCTGTCGAAAATCTTCAGAAAGGCTTGTATTTCCTGAAAATCACCAACGTTGACGGTTTGACAGGTACCATAAAAGTTATCAAAGAATGAAGTTCTTCCAAAAAGTCATAACAGGTTGTGTGAATTTCATGCAGAAATATCTGCCTGAGCCTTTCATTTTCGCTATCGTTTTGACTTTTTTGGCAATCGCCGTGGCTATGCCGGTGTGCAAACAGAGCATCACGGAGGTGGTATGCAACTGGGGCGGCGGCGTGTGGAATCTGCTTGGGTTCTCTATGCAGATGGCTCTCGTCCTCGTCACCGGCGCTACATTAGCGGCCGCTCCATTTATCAAAAAAGGTATCAGCAAACTCGCTTCATTGCCTAAAACGCCAGCTGGCGCAATAGCTCTCGTGACAGGCATCTCGGCCGTGGCATGCTGGCTCAACTGGGGCTTCGGACTCATCGTCGGTGCCATCTTCGCCAAAGAGATAGCAAAAAAACTCAAAGGCGTCGACTACCGCCTCCTCATCGCTTCGGCATATAGCGGTTTCGTGGTGTGGCACGCTGGTATCTCCGGCTCCATCCCGCTGAAAATGGCTTCCGACCTCAACGACCTCGTGAAAGACACTAACGGCGTGATAACCAGCACGATACACATCTCAAACACCATCCTCGACTATCATAACATCATCATGGTGGTGCTCGTCACCATCGCGCTCGTGGCAATCAATTCTGCCATGCACCCCAAAACAGGCCTCGTCACCATCGACCCCGCCTTATTGCAAGAAGACGATGTCGTAGGGGCGAATCATCATTCGCCCGAATCGAATCATCATTCGCCCGAATCGAATCATCATTCGCCCGAATCGAATCATCATTCGTCCGTTACCCCTGCCATGAGATTGGAAAACAGCCGTCTCCTATCCGCCCTATTGGCCTTATTAGGCTTATCCTATCTTGTCATCAGCCTGTTTATTAAAGGCAAATCCTTCGACCTCGGCTCGGTTATCCTGCTTTTCCTGTTCCTTGGTATCATTTTACATAAAACGCCCATCGCCTATGTCCGTTCTTTCGGAAAATCCGTCAGCGGCGCGGCAGGCATACTGCTTCAGTTCCCGTTTTATGCTGGCATCATGGGCATCATCACTGGAGTCGGCGCATCGGGCATCTGCCTCGGCACAGTGGTTAGCGAGGCGTTTGTAAACATCTCTACGTCAACGACTTATCCGATATACACCTTCCTTTGCGCTGCCATTCTCAACATGTTCGTCCCTTCTGGTGGCGGTCACTGGGCTATTCAAGCGCCTATCATGTTCGCCGCCGGCGAAGCGCTCAACGTCGACCACGGACTCACGGGCATGGCAATAGCTTGGGGCGACGCTTGGACCAACCTCATCCAGCCGTTCTGGGCTCTGCCCGCTCTCGCTATAGCGAAACTCAACGCAAAGGATATCATGGGGTTCTGCCTCATTGACCTCGTCGTTTCCGGAATCATCATCATCGGCGGACTTCTAATCTGGGCAATATGATACCGCGCGACACCATAAACCAGATTCTCGAGACAGCACGCATCGAAGACGTGGTGAGCGAGTTCGTCACGCTTAAAAAACGCGGCTCCAACCTCATCGGCGTATGCCCTTTCCATAAGGAAAAGACACCTTCGTTCAATGTCAACCCCGCCCGCAACATCTTCAAATGCTTCGGCTGCGGAAAAGCTGGCGACTCCGTGCGTTTCATCATGGAGCACGAGCATTATTCTTTCCAAGAGGCGCTCCGTTATCTCGCTAAGAAATACGGCATCAAGATTGAGGAACGCGAGCAGACTCCCGAAGAACTGGCGGCGCAGAACGAACGCGAACGTATGTTCAACATCAACAGCTTCGCGCAAGACTATTTCTCAAATATCATGATGAACTCCGATGAAGGCCTGTCCGTCGGTCTCTCATACTTCCGCGGACGCGGCTTCAGAGATGCAATCATCAACAAGTTCCAACTCGGATATTGTCCAAATAGCGGCTCTGCCTTCACCGATTACGCCATCAAACACGGCTACGACAAAGACCTTCTCATCAAAGTCGGTCTCACTGGAAGCTACGAAAACCGCCTCTACGACCGTTATCAGGGACGCGTCATTTTCCCGATTCATAACCTTACCGGAAAAGTCATCGGCTTCGGAGGACGTATTCTCACTTCCGAAAAAACCAAGGCAAAATACGTCAACTCTCCTGAATCGGAGATTTATAATAAAAGTCAGACCCTTTACGGAATTTTCTTTGCCAGAAATGAGATTTCACGCCTTGACAACTGTATCCTCGTTGAAGGTTACGCCGACGTGCTGTCGATGCACCAGGCAGGAATTGAAAACGTCGTGGCAAGCTCAGGCACCTCGCTTACAACAGAGCAAATCCGTATGATAAGCCGTTATACCAAAAATATAACGATGCTCTACGATGGCGACGCTGCCGGTATTCACGCCGCTCTGCGTGGCACGAACATGATTCTCGAAGAAGGCATGAATGTGCGTATCGTGGTGCTGCCTCCTGAAGACGACCCCGACTCCTTCGTGCAGAACAACCCTATCGAAGTCGTCACCAAATACCTGGCTGACAACGCCAAGGATTTTATCAGCTTCAAGACGAATCTTCTCCTGAAAGACGCCAAAAACGACCCGATAAAGAAAGCCGCCGTCATAAAAGACATCGTGGAGACCATCTCCGTCATCCCCGACCCGATTTATCGCGCCACCTACGTCAAGGAATGCAGCCGCATGCTTGAAGTCGCCGAGCAAACCCTGATGAACGAGCTCAACAAGCTCCTACGCGCAAAATACCGCAAACAGTTGGGAATGGATCCTTCACAAGGCTCCTATCAGACCTCTCCGTCCTATGAGCCCTATCCGTCCTCTCAGCAGCCTCCAGTTGAGCAAGATTCAGTCCCTATCGGCTTCTATCAGGAGCAGGAACTCGTGAAACTCCTCCTCACTCACGGCACCGACACCATCGAGTTGGATGACTACACCACCACCATAGCTTCTCTCATCATCGACGACCTTAAAAACGACGGTCTTCTCTTCAAAAATGAGACGCACAAAAAGATTTTCGATGCCTTCGACCGCGGTCTCGACACCGGCGAACTCCCGACAATACAGCAATTCATATCAAGTGAAGACCAAGATGTCGCCGAACTGACCGCTAACCTTCTCAGCACGCAATACAAGCTCGACGACTGGCTCCGTCACCGTATCGTGGTCAAAACCGAAGACGACGTCCTCAAGAAAACCGTCCTCATGTCCATACTGCGCTTCAAAGATATGGTCATTGAAGACCGCCGCGCCGAAATCATGAAAGAGATGAAAGAAACCGCCGACCTCGACGAACAGCTCATCCTCCTCAAAAAAAAGAAACACCTCGACGACATCCGCAACCGCATCAACCGCGACCTCGGAATCGTAATTACAAAATAGTTTATGGTATTCCTCGCACTTCGTGCTCGGAATGACAACCTCTTATTATATTTTGGCGCGGCACAACGTCTCAAGGTTTTATCATTAATCGTCAAGCCGCGCCACATTGTTCCCGTTTAAAGCTCATGTCATTCCGAACCCCTTCGGGGATGAGAAACCTCATCAAGCAACCTCATCAACCATACGACGAAACTCCTTGTCTTATATAACCTCTTTCATTAACAATCTCTCTCCATTCAGGATTTAACTTATTTATCAGAGCTTCCTTTTTCTTTCGATTCCATTTTTTTAGCTCTGTTTCCCTATCAATAGCATTGTTTATGTAATTAAACTCTTCATAATAAATACAATATTCACAATTATATTTATCTGTAAATGAGTTTTTAAATTGATGGTTTTTATGTTGCCTAATTCGCTCTTCTAAATTACCGGTAACACCAATATACAGAACTTTTCTGTATTTGTTTGTCATTATGTAAATGTAGTATTTTTTTGATTTCATAAATTTTGTTTTTATTTAATGAAATTCCTCGCACTTCGTGCTCGGAATGACAACCTCTTATTATATTTTGGCGCGGCACAACGTCTCAAGGTTTTATCATTAATCGTCAAGCCGCGCCACATTGTTCACGTTTAAAGCTCTTGTCATTCCGAACCCCTTTAGGGGTGAGGAACCCCATCAAGTAACCTCAAATTGTCACTTTTTTCGTTCCCCTGTCATTCCGAGCGACCGCAGGGAGCGAGGAACCTCATTATGTTATCTACAACAATCCCCAATCTTAATTCAAACGCCTCCTCCGTCGCAAACCCCACATGCGGCATCAGCATCGTATTCGGTGCCTCAAGTATCGGATTGCTGCTATCAAGCGGCGGCTCCCCGTCATAAACATCCAATGCAGCCCCCGCTATCGTCCCGTTTTTCAGCGCCTCCGCCAAATCCTTGGTGTTCACCACAGGACCCCTCGCCGCGTTCACGATAATTGCTGTCTTCTTCATGATAGCGAAATCCTTAGCAGTAATGAAGTCACGTGTCTCGTTGTTCAGCGCGATATGAAGTGCCACGATGTCAGCGTCCTTAAGCAACGTCTCCTTGTCGACAAACGTCACTCCAGGCACCTCTTTCGGTGTGCGGTTCCATGCTATCACCTTGCACCCGAAAGCCTGCGCCAACGCCGCCGTACGCTGCCCGATGGCTCCCATCCCGATGATGCCCACCGTCTTGCCGCCAATCTCGCGCCCAGGGGCAATAGAAGGGCCTTTGCAGCTGCGCGTTATCCGGTCGTTCTCGATAACATGACGGTACAGCCCTATCATCATGCATATCGTCTCCTCCGCCACAGCCTCCGTCGAATATCCCGCAGCGTTCTTCACTATGATATTGCGACGCTTGCATTCCTCCATGTCGATATGGTCCAAGCCCGTAAACGCTATCGAAAGCATCTTCAGGTTCGGACAAGCGTCAAAAAAGTCCTTGCGCAACGGCATGTTGCTCTCCACAACGACATCCGCTCCCTCAGCGCGCTCAATGTTCTTCTCTGGCCTTCTGTCGGGATATATCACGACCTCATGACCACGCTTCTTTAAATCGTCACAAGCCTTCTCTATGGCTTCTACCTTGAGTCCTAACGGCTCCAAAAAGACTATCTTCATCGTTCTACGTTTTTTTGTTGTTTCAAACAACAAAGATAGTCTTTTTTTCTTAATCACGCTATTCGGCGCTCATCTTTTCAACAAGCATGAACTCGTCCATCACAATCTCCGTGAAATAACGCTTGTTCTTGTTGCTGTCCTCATACTGCCGCGTCTGTATCTTGCCCTCAATCGCCATCAAAAGACCCTTCCTGACAAGCTTCTCGACGTTCTCAGCCGTCTTTCCGAACGCAAGGATGTTATGCCACTCCGTCTCCTCTACAAGCTCCATCTTCTCGTTGTAGTGCTTCTCGTTGGTGGCTAATGTGAATTTCGCGAGCTTCCTGCCCTCGCCGAATGTCTTGACTTCCGGATTCATGCCCGGTCGCCCAATCAGATGAACTGAATTCCTTAAGGTTCCCATTTTGTTAATGTTTTTAGTGTTGTTATTTGTTTTGACTCTGCAAAAATATAACAAAAAAAATAATTAGTCGTACGAAAAACGACTAATTTTCAAACACCCTCGTAACATTCTGACTGACAACACGTTACAAAAGGTTTTTCCAAATCTCTATGTTTTTTAATTCTTAAAAAATTTTATTAAAAATTTTTAACATCCCATAAAAAAATGTAGGGGCAAATAATCATTTGCCCCCACATTTCAATTTCATAAGGGCGAATAACATTCGCCCCTACATTGTGTCAATTACTTTACAACTGTAATGCGTTTGACTGCGCTACCGTTTTCAGTAATGATGTTCACCATGTAAACACCGGCCTCGAACTGGCTCATGTCGATAACCATTTCGTCAGCGTTAACATCCTGGCTGTACACCATCTGACCCATTGCATTGTAGATGCTGATCTGAGTCATTGCTGTAGCCTTGATGTTGAGGTTGCCACTTGTTGGGTTAGGATAGATCTCGCTGACAATAGCGTTCTCTTCCACACCATCATCATGTGTGTACTGGATTGTAACCATTTCTGATTCGCAGTTAGCGTACTCGGCAACAATACCTAATGTGTATGTTGCACCATAGGTGAGACCATAGAGGAATACGCTCTCTTCTGTTGTTGAACCGAGATACTGGCCACCAACATAAATACCGTATGAAACAGCATTTTCGTTGCCATCCCATTCAATCATAGCACCATCGCCGTATGTTGCGTCAAAATAGTAGTAAGCTGTCAAGTTGGTTACAGGATCGCAAACAACTGTACCGCCGACTTCTACTGTCTCGCACTCGTCGCATGACATTGCATAGTCGCTGTAAACAACTCTTACGCAATATTCATGTTCGCCGTTCTCAACACCTGCGTCAACGTATGATGTGCCAGAAACTGGAGCCATAGTGATAGGCTCGCCGTCACGCCAAATCATAACGCCGAGGATATTGCCTGGTTGTGGACCTGGACCTGGACCCGGAGCGTCAGCGCTGAGCTCATAGATGTTGATCAACTGTGGTGACTGCTGTGCATCTGCGAAGAAGCACATCTTGCCATCGTATTCAGCAACGAAGCATCCACCTGAACTACCAGTCCATGATGCTGCACCGCCTGTTGTGTTCAAGCAGTTGTAAACAGGTGTTGAACCCATTGTACCAGTTGTGATGTTGTACTCGTAAACTTCACCGTTGCCGGATTCGTTCTTGATGTAGTAAATGTGCTCGACATCGTCTGAATCCTTGTAGTAAGCAACATCTGATGCGCTTGTTGGAGCAGCAGCTGTCTGGACGATAGCACCTGTACGGTCGATGAGGGTCAAGTTGCCTGACCAGTTACCGACTACCCAGAAGCCGTCTCTTACTGGATCGTAAGTGATGCAACGCATTGCACCGTAGCTTGTGCTGAATGAAGCAACCAATGTCTGGTTTGCAAGGTCAACACAGTAGACTGTTGATGAGTTGGCAACGCCATAGAAGTACTCACCGTCGTATGTCATACCGCGGAGCTGACCGCAACCTGAAATGTTGAATTCCTCAACGAAGTTGCCCTGCATGTCATACTTGTAGAACATTGATGTTGAGCTTGCTGACCATGAGCTTGTGTAGATGTTGTTACCATCTGTTGCAACACCATACTGATAGCCTGATGTGCCCTGGAATGAGTAAACAAGATCCCACATTTCTCTTTCACCCTTTGTAGCTGCTGTGAGTGTAATGTCATCAACATTGAGGATGAACTGGTCGTTGCAGTTGAAGTGGCGGATAGCAACCCAGATCTGCTGGCCTGCGTATGCGCTGAGGTCAACGGTCTTCTCATACCATGAACCCTGAGCTCTTGTCTGACCGTCACGGCCGAGGCTGTTGATGCCTGAACCCTTGGCTGTCATTGTCCACTCCTGAACCATTGTGAATTCTGATGCTGTTGCACCACCTGTTGAAACTGCTACACCGTAGTGTTCAGCTGCATAGCTTGCATCCTGTGCGCATGCATAGAATGTGATGCTCTGGTATGCACCCTTGTTAGGTGATACGAGGTAGTTATCAGGTGTGATAGCCATTGATGTTGCATTGCTGTATGAGCCTGAGCAAACCATGTCTGCTGATGAGTTGTGGCCTGTGCCGGCGAGGCTTGCGCCTGATGCCAAGTAGATACCACCAATCTGTGAACCCATCACCCAGTCATAACCGTCGTTGTTAGCGTCGATTGTTGTCCAGCCTTGGAATGTGCCATCTTCGAAGTCGTATGACTCGTCTGTACCTGGACCTGGTTGTGGACCTGGACCTGGTGTGCCGTTCAATGTCCATGTGAGTGTGACATCGTTGCCGTTAGCTGTAACATTGTATTCTGTTGTACCAGCGTAGTTGCTGCATGGAGCGTATGTCCAATCGTAGCTCATCCAGTCACCCATACCTGTTGCATAGAATGCTGCAACTGCTGTGGTGTGCTCTGAACCTTCTTCCATACCCTCAACTGGCATCTGATAGAATGGATATTCTGTCTCGCCAAGGTATGTGTTGTCGCACATGACTTTGTAGTACAATGGAGCGCGATCCTTTGAACCTGCTGTGAGTGTTACGTCATCAACATTCAAGATGAACTGGTCGTTGCAGTTGAAGTGGCGGATAGCGACATAGATGTCTTGTCCTGCGTATGCGCTGAGGTCAACTGTCTTCTCATACCATGAACCCTGAGCTCTTGTCTGACCGTCACGGCCGAAGCTGTTGACGCCTGAACCCTTGGATGTCATTGTCCATTCCTGAACCATTGTGAAGTCTGATGCTGATGTGTTACCAGCTGTTGAAACTGCTACACCATAGTGCTCTGCTGCATAGCTTGCATCCTGAGCGCATGCATAGAATGTAATGCTTGAGTAACGAGCCTTGTTAGGTGATACGAGGTAGTTATCAGGTGTGATAGCCATTGATGTTGCATTGCTGTATGAACCTGAGCAAACCATGTCTGCTGATGAGTTGTGGCCTGTGCCGGCGAGGCTTGCGCCTGATGCCAAGTAGATACCACCAATCTGTGAACCCATCACCCAGTCATAACCGTCGTTGTTAGCGTCGATTGTTGTCCAACCCATCATTGTAGCATCGTCGAAGTCGTATGACTCATCACCGCCTGGTTGTGGACCTGGACCTGGTGTTGGAGTTGGTGTTGCGCCTTCCCACATTGCCCAACCTGTTGGTGATACGTAGAGACCATCAACTGGAGCAACGATTTCGTTGAGAACGACATTGTATTCCATTGTGTTCTCTTCAATAGCTTCATCAACAATTAAGTATTCAACATAGCCAGTCATTGCAACTGTGATGTCGTAGACGCCCTTGCGGACTGTCAACTCTGCAACACCTGTCTCGTCGACTGTAGCTGTGTATGTGTGCTCTTCGTTAGCAACTGTAACAGCAACACCAGCTGCGTTCTGACCGTTGTTCAATGAAACATTGAATGTAAGATCTGATGTCATATCCTTCTCGATCACATTTGACCAGAGGATCTCTGAAATACCTGAACCTGTTGGACCTGGTGTTGGGCCTGGGCCTGGACCTGGAGTTCCTGCGTATGTGATTGTAACATCATCAATCCAGATTTCGTATGCATCGTAGTTCACATCGTGGAATGCAATCCAGATCTCCTGACCTGCGTATGCTGCCAAGCTGACATTGTGTGAACGCCAGTTCTCATAACGGTTTTCGCTGCGACGTACTGCTGCGCCACCGTTGCCTGTACCCTTAGCACCACCGCTCCAAATCTCTGTGAAGTCGGCTGCTGTTGGATTGGCTGCTGTTGCAACACAAACTGAGAAGTTCTCTGGATATGAGTCATTTGCATTGTCTGCCCAGAATGCAATTGATGAGTTGGCATCAACGCTGTACTTCTGAGGTGATACGAGATATGCATCTGTATCGTATGCGCCAACATAGTCAACATATGAGTAGCACATTGCGAAGCCTGTGCCAGTGTGTGCAAGTTCTGTGTAGTCATAACCACCGAGGTTGTCATCGCTGTGGATCCACTCGCCACCGGCTGTGTTGACGACAATGCCTGTCCAACCTTCTAAGCCACCTTCGAAGCCGAATGTAGCTGATTCACGATTCTCAGGAACTGGTGCATAGCCTTCGTATGTGGCTGCAACGCCCCACTGATACTCACCGTATGGCAATGTTGCCCATTCAGCATCTACATATTCGAAATCTGTTGTACCTTCAACAATCAACTCTGGAGTTTCGTTCGTAATGTTGTTACGACGATAGAGGTTGAAGCTCTGGAATGTACGGTCGCCGTTTGCAAGCTTTGTACCGCCTGTTGCCAATGTGATATCATCAACGTTCAAGATGAACATGTCTGTGCAGTTGAAGTGACGGATAGCAACCCAGATGTCCTGGCCTGCGTATGCGCTGAGGTCAACTGAATACTGATACCATGTGCCTTGTCTTGTGCCGCGGACTGCGCTGTAAGCGTCAGCTGAACGGTCACCCTTGGCTGTCATTGTCCATTCCTGGATTGTTGTGAATGCTGCTGCTGTAGCTGTTGTTGTTGAAACAGCGACACCGAAGTGCTCTGCTGCATAGCTTGCATCCTGTGCGCATGCCCAGAACTGAATCTGTGCACCTGCCTCAGCTGAAATAGCTGCTGGAGAAACGAGGTAGTTATCTGGTGTCAAAGCTGCACCTGTCTGGTTAGCGTATGAACCTGAAATAACGTATGCCTCTGACTCATTGTGACCTGTACCTGACAAGTTCACGCCTGAATTGTGGTAGATACCAGGATTTGCACTTGATACCCAACCGTTACCGTCGTTGTCAGCGTCGATTGATGTCCAACCCATCATTGTGTCGTCATCAAAGTCGTATGTTGTTGCACCAACGACTGGTGGAAGTGGTTCCTCATATCTGTAGAGTGTAACATCGTCGACGTATGCGCAGTCGTCATTGCTGTTGACTGAGCTGTCTTTTGCATACTGCCACTTGTATGTGTGTGTGCCTTCTGTTACATCGAACTCTTTGTATGCGTATGCCTGCTGGCCGCTGATAGCTGCACCCTTCTCAACACCGTCGATGAAGAAGTGGAACTTGTCATAGTTAGCTTCTGAAGAAACTCTTACCCAGAAGCCCATCTTGCCGTCGTAAGGAACATCAACTGTCACCTCGACCTCTGATGTGCCGCTTGCAATACCTTCGCATGTTGACTTCATGCAGTATGTGCCTTCGTGTGGGTTGGTTGTTGTAACTGTCCATGGATATGTTGTTGGCAAAACGAAGTTGGCCTGTGAGAAGTCGCCTGTCTCAAAGTCAACAACTAATTCTGCAGGTGTCCATGACCATTCAACATTAACACCAGCTTCTTCTTCAGCTGCTGTAATCATACCGAGTGGATAGTAGAACTCGTGTGTGATGATGTCTTCAGCTTCTGTCAACTCGTTGTAAACGATATTTGCAACAACGCCTTCGTTCTCATAGCCTTCTGTAGCAATTGAGATGAGGTATTGACCTGAGAGGAGTTCACCCTCATAGAAGCCGTTTTCGTCTGTTGTGAATTCGTATGTCTGTTCAACACCGAACTGGTCAGCACCGTTTGCAATAACTGTTGCGCCAGCGATTGGATGCTCAACGTCTGTGTCATAAACATGACCGTTCACTGAGCCTTCGCCTGTCATGTAAACAGTGATAGCATTTGATGGCATTGACTCACCAGCGTCATAAACAGCTGTAATCTGGAAGCTGTAGCCATCCATGTTGTATTCAAGACCTTCAACACTGTATGTGTTTTCTGCGATAGGTGCCTCGTTAACCTTTTCACCGTTCATGTAGAGGTTGTAGCCCTGGAGTGTACGGTTGGCATTCCATGTGAACACTGCTGCATCACCTGGATAGAGTTCCTCTGTCTCTACTGCGAAGCCCTCAACTGGGTCAATAGGTGTTGAGAAGACATAAATCTCACCTTCTGTTGTGCCAGCTGCGTTACGGCAGTTAACCTGCATGAAGTATGTCTGGTTGTTCTCGAGATCCATCAAGAATGCTGACTCGACGAGTTCGTCTGTCCAGTCGATTAATGCTGTTTGTGGAGGATACTGTGTACCAACCAAAACCTGCATCTCTGCTGTGTAGTCGCCAAGGATCCACTCTGCGAGATACGGAGCCTCAACAAATGTCTCGCCATCGTTTGGAGCGATAACAATAGCCTGTTCTGGAACTGGAACCTCTGCAACTGCCATGTCGACCTGGAAGTTGTCAGTTGTTGAAGCAACTGCCAAGTAGTATGTACCTGCTGGGACATACATGTCTTCAATCTGATATGTTGCTGTTGGAGGCTCTGGAGTGCCACCGCCTGATGTGATGTCAGCTGTTACGACAACGTCGTCAATACCCATACCATAGCTATAGTTGGCAACGCACTGGAATCTAATCTGGTAGTTAGCTGCCAAACCTTCAAGAGCAATGCTCTTTGATGCCCATGGGCTAACTTCTGTATCATAGCTTTCAAGTAAGTTCCATGTGCTACCATTTGTACTGTAATATACATTCAAGGTGTTGATATCACCACCCCAGTTTGTATTCCAGAAGTTGAATGTCAAAGTGGCTGATGTAGCTTCGCTCAAATCCATAGCAGGTGTGATGAGATCATCATTACCGCTGTAAGAAGGGATGTTGCAACCTGCATTGTAGCTACCATTTGCTGAACCAGTGTAGCCTGAATTACCTGTACCTGAAGTAATTGTCCAGTATGAACCTGTTGTTGTCCAACCTGTTGGCATTGAACCGCCTTCGAAACCTTCTTCAAAAACGGTCTGCATGTCGCGGTTGCCACGGTTAGCTTTCTTCATTTCAGCTTTTGGAGTACCCATTGCTGCGCCGTCGAGAGCTGCAATTTCGCTGACAACGCCGTTACCTTTCTTCATGTTCATTTCAGCAAGGTTCACTGTAGTCTCGCGACCTGTAGGAAGCTCGATGAAACGAGTGTAGATAACAGGAGTGTAAGTTGTGTTGCTGCTCCATGCTGGTGATGTAGCGTTTGGATTGTATGTCCAAATCTTAGCGTTGTTAACATCAACTAAATTCTTTCCGCAGTATGCTGCGTATGGGCTGTTTGAATAGAACATAACCCAAATGTTGTTTTCACCGCTTACGTATGCAGGAACTTCGAGGTTGATGTCGAAGAAATACTGAGCTATTGTGTTCTCAATAGCACCATAGCCGATAAATGTAGCTTCGTCAGGATTGCTACCACCTTCTAAGATGAAGCACTCGTATGGATAAGCCTCGCGAGCTGCTGCCTCAACTGTTGTGATAGTTGTACCTGCAAGACCTAATTCAGCAATGTATTCTACAGGAATATTGTAGCCGAAGTAGAATCCGCCACCTGCTGATGTGCCGTACCATGTGTTGCTGCCTGTGTAAGCGTAGCTGAACCACATATTGGTTGGACCTGGGTTCACCTGTGGACCATTGTACACATAGTTGTTTTCTGCGTCAGGACCGCCGACACCATTGAAATCTTCTGTGTAAAGTGCTGCTGCTGGAGCATCACCTGGAGTACCTGCACTGAAGAGAACTGGCTCGTCAAATGTCACTTTGTAAACAGCGTCTGCACCTTCTGTTGCAACTGGAAGAACATAGTTCTTGTAGATGCCCTGAGGAGCATTGCCCTGGAATGGCATTTCATTGACAACGATAGCTGTCTCAGCAACATCACCGTCAACCGGGTCGTATGCTGTAGCTGTAACGTCAACCATTCCGAAAGTTCTGTCTGAATAAGCGAACATGAGCTGTCCTGTGACTTCACCTGCGTTGGTTGTACCTGTTGTAACTTCAACTTCAACTGGTTCACCGAAGTTCACTGCGAAAGGAACTGTTGAGTTAACAGTGAAGTAGCTGTTGTTTGTCTCAAGTGCTGTAACTGTAGCGTTGTTGCCACCGTTATTGAGTGTAAATGTGCCTGGTCTCATCCAAGCGCCGTTTGGACGCAAGCCGAGTTCAACAGGATTCGGAGTAGCTGTGATGTTAGCTGGTCCGAGTTCCATGTTCAACTTGATATGGTTCTTGTAAGAAATACGTGAACCACCGCTCAAATTGCTGATATCGTATGGTGTACCATCACGATAAGCGCGCAATGCAGCGTATGAAGATGAATAAACACGAAATGACTGTGATGAAACATAGCTACCTGTTGCATCCTGAACACAAACGAGCAGGTTGTCTGTTCCATTATACTCGAATGGGGTATCGAGTGTGATTGTAACCCAACCGGCTGCCCATGTAACATTTCCTTCAAAAAGAACGTCTGATGTGGAGAACTGTGCCCACTCGCTGGCTGTTGTGCCACCGAAAACGCTCTTCGTAACATGTTTCATGTACACTTTCAATGAACGTGTGGCAGAACCTGAAGCGACATCAAAGCTGATGGCGTTGATGGTACCGCCCATTCCAATCTCACTGGCAGTGTAAATCTGCTGTGATACTGCGTAGTCGTAGTATGTGTAATCTGGGAGATAGCTGTTGGTTGACGAAGCCATACCCACTTCCACATCTACACCAGCTCTCATTACACCTGTGAAGGCGAACAAAAGCATCGTCAGAAATAGAAAAACTTTTTTCATGTTAGAAAAATTTTGTTAATAATTATGTTAATTTTCTCAATTTTTCATTTAACTCCAATAAGGAGCGTCACTTTTTAGGGTGACGTTCCTTATTATTATTAATAGGTGTTCAATTACTTGGTAACAGTAACGCGTTTGACACTTGTACCGTTCTCAGTAACGATGTTGACCATGTAGACACCTGATTCATACTGACCCATGTTGAGGATCATTTCGTCTGTGTCGACATCCTGGTCGTAAACCATCTGACCCATTGCATTGTAAACACTGATGTGCTTCATTGCTTCAGCCTTGATGTTGACATCGCCGCTTGTTGGGTTAGGATAGATTGCGCTTACGATTTCGTTTTCTGAAACGAGGTCGTATTCAAACAAGATGTAGTTGTTGTTTGCAAGTTCCTCGTTGAGGTCTGACTCGCATTCGCCTGTCACTGACTGGACAACTATTACATAGTAACCTGCTTCGTCACCGAGTGTTTCGATGGTGTATTCCATCTCTGTTGTCTCACCGACAACGTTCAATGTCACCATACCTGTTGACATGTCAGCGATACCAGCCCAAATCTTGTATGATTCGGCGATGCCGTTCCATGTGACAGTCATTGAAGGATCATTGAATTCGTAGTCAAGGTCTGTCACGCTAGCGACTGTACCGGCTGCTACTGTCACTTCTGCTGGGCATGAGAAGTTGTAGCTTGCGTCGACGAAGATGACTTCGTAAACGTGCTCGTCAAGGTCGTCTGCTTCGAACACATAGTAGCTGTCAGCTGTTGCACCGATAACTTCGCCATCTCTGAAGATGTTGAACTTGTTAGGTGTGATGTCTGATGTTGAGCCACCGCTTGGGCCTGCTGCGCCGAGTTCATAGATACCGATGAGGTTCGGGCTCTGCTGGCTGTTGCCGAAGAAGCATGTCATTCCGTTGTAGTTGCCGACGAAGCATCCGCCTGAGCTACCTGAACAGCCTGGTGTGTTGCTTGAGAAGTCGAGGATTGGGCTTGAGCTGTAAACACCTGTTGTGATGTTGTAGTCATAGAGTAAGCAGTTGCTGCTTGGCTGGCAGAACACATACACGTGCTCTTCACCGTTAGCGTCTTTGTAGTAAGCGACGTCTGAAGCGCTTGATGGCTCTGGACCGACCTGCTGGATAGCACCTGTACGGTCGATGAGTGTCAAGTTGCCTGACCAGTTACCGACTACCCAGAAGCCGTCTCTTACAGGGTCGTAAGTGATGCAACGCATTGCACCGTAGCTTGTGGTGAATGATGAAACCAAAGCGTGGTTAGCAAAGTCGACACAGTAGACTGTTGCTGAGTTGGCGACACCATAGAAGTAGTCACCGTCGTATGCCATACCGCGGAGTGTACCGCAACCTGCGATTTCGAAGCCTTCAATCTGAGTACCGTTCTGGTCATATTTCCAGAATTGGTGTGCTGCACTGCTGTAGCCCCAGTTGCTGGTGTAGAAGAACTCACCGTCTGTAGCAATACCATACTGGCCGCCTTCTGCTGCATTGAATGATGTGATGAAGTCCCACATATCTCTTGCAGGTTCTGTAGCAATATTTGTACCGCTAACCTCTGCGTCTGCGTAAGCGCTCTTTGTCTGAGGAACGCCTAATGTGATATCGTCAACATTGAGGATGAACTGGTCGTTGCAGTTGAAGTGACGGATAGCAACCCAGATTTCCTGGCCTGCGTATGCGCTGAGGTCAACTGTCTTCTCATACCATGAACCCTGTGCTCTTGACTTACCATCGCGACCGATGCTGTTGATGCCAGAGCTCTTTGATGTCATTGTCCATTCCTGAACCATTGTGAATTCTGATGCTGTTGCGCCGCCAGTTGAAACTGCAACACCGTAGTGTTCTGCTGCGTATGAAGCATCCTGAGCGCATGCATAGAATGTGATGCCTGTGTATTCAGCCTTGGCTGGTGATACGAGGTAGTTATCAGGTGTGATAGCTGATGATGTAGCATTGCTGTATGAACCTGAGCAGACCATGTCAGCTGATGAGTTGTGACCTGTACCTGCGAGGCTTGCGCCTGATACTAAGTAGATACCGCCGATTTCTGAACCGAGGACCCAGTCATAACCGTCGTTGTTAGCGTCGATTGTTGTCCAGCCTTCCATTGTACCATTGTCGAATGTTGTTGTTTCTCCTGTTGGAGGTGTTGGTGTTGGAGGATTTGGACCTGGACCTGGGTTAGGTGTGCCACCGTTCCATGTGAGAACGACCTCTGTGCAGTTTGCATAGCCTTCAAGTTCTTCAACCTGTGATGCAACTGTTGAGCAGTCAATCAATGTGAATGATGCATTTGTGTAAGCACTCATACCTGTTGTGTAGATAACTGCAACTGCTGCTGTGTATGTCTGACCGACTGTGAGGCCGGTGATGTCGAGCTGCATGTAGTTGTCTGTTGTCTCACCCTGGTAAACGTTGTTCAATTTCACGCTGTATTTCTCAGCGACTCTGTCTTGCTGTGGGATGACATTTGTCCATCTTGCATAACCTGTTCCAGAAACAACCAATTCATCAACTGGTGCAAAGATTTCTGTGAATGTTGCATCGAATGTCTCTTCACCCCAGATGCTGACATCTTCACCATTGAGTGTTGATTCGAAGCCTTCGAGTTCAACTGTGAGTGTGTATTCACCTTTACGGAAGTCTTCGAATGTCACTGTACCGTTCTCATCGAGTTCGCCTGTGATAACGAGGTCTTCAACTTTGTTGGTGAATGTTACTGTTGCGCCTTCAACTGAACCGATAGTGACATGACCGTTAACTGTGACTGTTGTCTCCATATCCTTTGGAAGGACATTTGACCATGTGATATCTGTCACAGGGTTGTCGTTGCCGCCACCGCCACCACCTAATGTGATGTCGAGCTTCAGCTGGTTCTTAACTGAGAGAACTGCGCCGCTACCTGGTGCTGCAGGGTTGTAAGCTGCTGCATCCTGGTAAATACGGAGAGCCTGATTTGCTGCGTTGAACACATAGTACTGGTTCGATGATGTCCATGAACCTGTGAGGTCGTTAACAACAATGCAGAGGTTAGTTCCGTCGAATGCGAATGGAGTTGTAAGTTGGATTGTTGACCACTCGTTAGCAACCCAGTTGACATTGCCTGAGTAAACGAGGTCTGCATCTGTTACAGGGATCCAGTCTGTTGCGCCAGAGAAGGCGGTCTTGTCTGTGTTCACCATGTAGATGTTGAGGTTACGTGAAGCTGCGTTGACTGTAGCAGGCATGAAAGCGATGCTGTTGATTGTGCCAGCGCCACCGATTTCCTCAGCTGTGTAGATCTGGTTGGTGCATGAGTAGTTGTAGAGGTTGTATGTAGGAACATAGCTGTTTGTAGCTGTGCCTTCACCGATGATGACTTCTTCGCGGTTGCCCTTGTCGCCTGCTGGCATTGGGTAGATAGCTGAAACACCATACTGGTAGAGACCTGCTTCAACATTGTTCCAACCGAAGTCGGCCATCACTGTGTCTGTTTCGTTATCGTTAAGAAGCACTGAATCAGCTGGAGTTACGCCACCTTCTTTAAGGATAGCTTTTCTGTAGACTGCATAGTGGTTGACACCGCGGTCTTTTGTTCCGCTTGACAACTCGACATCGTCAACGTTGAGGATGAACATGTCGTTGCAGTTGAAGTGACGGATAGCGACCCAGATGTCCTGACCTGCGTATGAGCTGAGGTCAACGGTCTTTTCATACCATGAACCCTGTGCTCTTGTCTGACCGTCGCGGCCGATGCTGTTGATGCCTGAACCCTTTGATGTCATTGTCCATTCAGCGACTGTTGTGAAGTCAGCTGCTGATGTGTTGCCGTTTGTTGAAACTGCGACACCGTAGTGTTCTGCTGCGTATGAAGCATCCTGTGCGCATGCCCAGAACTTAATCTGTGTGTAACCAGCCTTCTGTGGTGATACGAGGTAGTTATCAGGTGTGATAGCCATTGATGTTGCATTGCTGTATGAACCTGAGCAGACCATGTCAGCTGATGAGTTGTGGCCTGTGCCGGCGAGGCTTGCGCCTGATGCCAGATAGACACCACCGCATGCTGAACCGAGAACCCATACATAACCGTCGTTGTTGGCGTCAATATTTGTCCAGCCTTCCATTCCACCGTCGAAGTTGTAGTTAAGTGTACCGACGTTTGTGCCGCCGCCGTTACCACCGTTACCACCACCGGTGATTGTTGTTGTCATTGACCATGACACCTTTGACATTGTAGGATCCATCTCTTCTGCATACACGCTCTTAACTGGCTTGTATGTCTCGTGCATTACGAATTCAACTGTTTCTGTTGCATCGTTTGCGAGTGTGAGAGGTTCTGAATGAACTGGTTCCATGTCTGCGAGTGAAGCAAGACCTGTGTAGTTACCAGCTTTAGCTGTCATTGTGTAGAAACCTTGTGCGTTTGTAACAGCCTCGAATGAAACTGAGTTATTGAACTCGTCTTTACCGCTGAACTTAACATTAACACCGGCTACTGGAGCGCCGCTGATAAGTTCTGTAACAGTACCGTTGATTGTACCGTAACCTGAAACGTTGACGATAACTGGATCTGATAATGAAGATTCACCTTCGCTGTAAACTGCGCTAACTGCAACTTCATGGCCTTCCATGTTGTATGGGAGGTTGCTGAGGTTGAATTTGTTTTCAGTGATGAGTTCGTCGTTAGCTTTCACATCGCCGTAGTAAACGTTGAAGCCCTGGATGCCACGGTTAGCAACGCTCTTGCCGCCGCAAACGAATGTGGTCTTAGGGATGAAGTTACGCTGGTTGAATGTAACTGAAGCTAATGCACTGCTGTTGTAACCTGATGCTGAAGCACCTGTTGCTGTGATACCAATGAATGTTGCTGACTTGTATGTGCCTTTCACTGTCTCCTGGATACCGACGAGGAGGTTACCTCCATTATATTGATAAGGTGTATCAAGTTCGATTGTCATTGTTGCGGTGGTTCCATCGAGGTAGCCAGTGTAAACGATGTCAGCATTAGCTGCTGTGTAGTATGATGACAATGTTGTGCCGTCAACTTCCATCATGTAGACCTGGAACACGTCTGGTGCCCATGTTGCTGTTGCTGGTGAGCTGAGGTAGTAAACCAATGATGTGATTTCACCGCCTTCCATCTCTTCGAGCATTTCAGCTGGATAGATTGTTTCGCTTCTTGTGTAGTAGTCTGCCCAGAGACCATAGACAGGAACGTAGCTGTTGGTCACTGTACCGTCAGCGACTGTGAGTTCACCTGTGAAGCCGCCTGTACCAGCGAGTTTCCACTTGATGAGAGTGCTTTCGTCTGTGAAGATTTCTGTCTCAGAAGCTGTAACGTTGTTAGGAGCGATCAATGTTGATGTGAAGCCCCATCTTGGACCTGTCACTGTGCCGTTTGAGTTCTTGGCTTTGATCTGCCAGAAGTACTGTGTGTTTTGTGTAAGGTTTGTGATGGTGTATGAACCGTAGTTGTCATCAACCATTGTCCAGTCCTGAACAACAGCCATGTTGATAGGTGATGTTCCGAACAAAACCTGATACTGTGTAGCGTTGTCGCCACCTTCCCATGTGAGGGTCACAGGAGCTGCAACATTTGTTGCGTAGTTAGCAGGAGCAATGTTTGTAATCTCTGTAGGAGCTGCAATTTGCTCAACTGTACCTTCAACTGTTTCAATGTTGTTGCTTGCAACGATCATGTAGTAGTCACCTGCGAGGATGATCTGGTTGTCAATAACGCCGTTGTTAACGATAATAACAGGTTCAGCATCCGCTGTTGGGTGGAAATCTAACACCTTGTTATAAATTGCGATGACGTTGCTACCAGCATTAACTGAAATGTGGCTGTCTTTTGCAATTGTGAATGAATAAACAGCGTCTGTCATCATTGCGTTCATGCCCTGGAGCATGTAGTTTGCATGAAGATTTTCTGGAGTCTCTGAGAATTGAGCCACACCGTCTGTATATGACAGAACGATAGGTTCAGCTTTCTCGACGACGTCTGCCCAGCCAGCTGTGTAGTATGTAGCTGTTGCAGGGATTGTCATGACGCTCTTGCCAGTGTAGAACAATGTGAATTCTTCTCCGTAGGTGCCATCGGCTGCGTTAGCGTTGACATTGACTGTGAATTCGAGGCTTTCTTCTGTTGCAAGAACAACACCGTCGATTGTCTGGCTCAACACGAATGGCTCCTGACCTGATGTGTTGCTGATTGTACCGTTGATAGTTGTCTCGTCACCACCGTTGTAGATTGTAACAGCGAATGGTTCCATCCAAGCGTTTGTTGGTCTCTCGCCCAAAGCAAATGTACTTGGAGTAACAACGAGTTCTCCTGTTGGTGTTGGAGGTGTTGGAGGTGTTGGACCGCCTGCTGTGTAGTTGAAAGTGGTCTTAGGCAGGAAGTTACGCTGTGCAGCTGGAACATCTCCCAGTGAGCTGTAGTTGTAGCCCTGAATACTTGAGCCATCAACTGCTTCGCCCAACCATGAAATCGACTTGTAACTACCTGTTTGTGTACGATATACACCAACGAGCAAGTTGCCGCCATTGTAGGTGTAAGGTGCAGTAAAGGTAATTGTCATTGTGGATTGTGTGCCATCCAACTCACCTTCATAAACGACTGTGCCAGGACCGGCATACTCGCTGATGGTTGCATCGGCAACTTCCTTGACAAACACTTGCCATGAACCACCCCAAACATCAGCTGCTGGAGATGAGGCATAGAATGTTATTCCGCTGATTGAGCCGTTACTCATGTCGGCCAACTCTGCAGCTGGGAATACCATCTCACATTTCAGATATGCGTCGGCGTAGAAACCATACGCTGGAACGTAGCTACTTGTAGCTGTTCCATCATGAACTGTGAGTTCTTCTGCTCTCAGGAAGCTTGTACTTCCTAACAAGAGCACCATCAAAAAGAGAATAAGTTTTTTACTCATAATTTAATGATTTTGTTAATAAAATTTGTTAATTGTCTTCTATTTTTAAAGTTTTTCAAACCTTTTTTTGTACAATTTTAACTCGCAAATATACGGACTTTTTTGATACGCGCGTGCGTTTTTTTCATTTTTTTATCAACAGACCTGCATTTTTTTATCCGACGTGGATATTTTCTTTCACAAGTTTCATGATTTTTTCCTCGTCGTTACCGAGTTCGGCACGGAGGTTCGCATCGTTGAAATTTCTCAGATATTTGATGAGATAATCGATGATGCTGTCTGAGAACACGCCCTTTGCTGTGTAGATAACTCTATCTTTTTCAAGCTCTTCGGCTGCTCTCACGCATGAATCCGGGAGTTGTTCGAGAGCTTCCGCCACCGCCTTGTTTTTGTCGTCATGGATGTTGACGCCGAGACCCACGTAGGTCTTTTCAGCCACTTTGAGCGCGTCGGGGTGTTCCATGCCGTAGCGAGCCGCCGCGCACAATGCCGCCATGAGCAGATAGAGGTCTGCGCAGCCGTCTGAGGCTCTCCACTCAAATGTTTGCTTGTCGCTGAAGTCGCGATTTGACGCTTTTTCAAGCGGGTTGCAGTTGGCGAGCATGTCTTTTCCGTTGTTGATCCAGCCGAGAGGCACGCGCACCAAGGCGCTGCGGTTTGAGAACGACCAGCAGAGCGATGTCGGGGCTTCCTGATGAGGCACCAAACGCATGAATGACAACGGGTTAGGGTTGCCAAACGCCGGCAATGACGTACCTGCCATCATATAGCCTGCGATAGCTTTCTTTGCGTAGTCGGTGAGCTCGCCGTTTCTCACCATGACAGACTTGCCGTTCTTGGTGAACTTGCAGTGTACGTGGAGACCGCTTCCAGCCTTGCCCACTGTGATCTTCGGGGCGAAGGTGATGGTGACGCCGTACTGGTATGCCAACTGGCGCATAATCCATTTAGCCACAACGAGTTGGTCGGCTGCATCTTCGATGTTTGTAGGCAGGAATTCTATCTCGTTCTGTTCATAAATCTTGCCGTCTTTTGTGAAGTTACCCACTTCCGAATGGCCGTATTTGATGAGACCGCCAGCCTGAGCTATGAGGCGCATTGCTTCCACGCGGTAATCGGTGAACTTGTTAAACGGTGCGCTCTCGTGATAGCCTTTCTGGTCAGGCACTTCATAAGTCTCCTCGTCGTCGGCGATGATATAGTATTCGAGTTCTCCCATCGTCTCCATCTTGAGGCCTGTGGTGTGTTGGAACACTGTGTGAGCCTTGTGGAGGATATACTCCGGTGAGCTCTCGAACGGTTCTCCGTCGCGGTTGTAGAACGAGCATAGGATGTCGACCGTCGGGATTTCGGTGAACGGGTTACGGAAGGCGGTCCTGAACTTCGGCATGACGTAGAGGTCCGATTTTCCTGCTTCGATGAACGGGAAGAGGCTCGAGCCGTCGACGCGTTCTCCTGCCGAGAGTATGTTGTCGAGGTGTTCGAGGCTGTGGATCACGAAGTTAAGGGTTTTAAGGCGTCCGTCCCATCCGCAGTAATGAAAGTTAATAAATTCCACTTGATTTTCTTCACAATAGCGCATGATGTCGAGCTTTGTGAACTCTGCTGCCGGTTTCTGGAGAAAGCGAACCAGCAGGTTGGGATTCATCTGAATTCTTGCGTCCATGATAAGTTGCAAAATTTTATATTTATTAAATTAATTTTACAATGTAATTGGACTTGCAAAGATATGGCAAAAAACTATACGGGCGACAATTTTTTCAACAATTTTATCAACAATATGGAAATATGATGCCTTTCAGGCAATGTTCCGCTTCGCGAAATGCGCCGCTTCGCGGAATGTGTGGGCTTTGCCCATAGCGCAAAGCGCTCACATTCAGCCAAAAGCTGCACATTACGAACGAAGTGAGTACACTTTTTACGAGCGCAGCGAGTACATATTAAGCAATCGTCGGGCTCCTTCGTAGGCGCTGATTTTTTTTTCTTCGACGTTTTTCTCTACGATGCCGAGCCAGTTTTTGATTTTTTCGTTCTCGTAGAAGTTAGATTTCAGGGTGTTTTCGATGGTGTCGAGCATCATCTGGACGTCCTGGCGGGCGCGTTTTTCGTCGAGATAGCCTGATTTTTTGATATTTTCGACGTGGGTTAGCACCATGTTCCAGACCTCTGGCACGTTGTAGTGTGTCATGGCGGAGCATGTTGTCACCTTCACTTCCTGTCCCGATTCGGAAGGCGGGAACAGATGCACGGCGTTGCGTATCTCGGCGGCGGCGCGGTTGGCGCGGTTCACATTGTCGCCGTCGGCTTTGTTGACGACGATGCCGTCAGCCATCTCCATGATGCCGCGTTTGATGCCCTGCAGCTCGTCGCCGGCACCGCCGATAAGCACGAGAAGAAAGTAATCGACCATGGAATATACGGCTGTCTCGCTCTGTCCGACACCGACAGTTTCGACGATGATGGTGTCGAAACCGGCAGCCTCGCAGAGGATGATAGCCTCGCGCGTCTTGCGTGCCACGCCGCCCAATGTGCCTGCCGACGCTGACGGTCGGATGTAGGCGTTACGCTGCTGCGACAGTTCTTCCATGCGCGTCTTGTCGCCGAGGATTGAGCCCTTGGAACGTTGCGAACTCGGGTCGATGGCGAGCACGGCGATGCGTTTGTTCTGGCGGCACAGCTCCATGCCGAGAGCCTCGATGAAGGTGCTTTTTCCAGCACCAGGAACACCGGTAATACCTAAACGAAGCGCCTTACCGCTATATGGTATGCACTCCGCGATGATTTCTTGTGCTAATTTCTGATGAGCAGGCAAAGAACTCTCAACCAATGTGATAGCCTTGCTCAATATGGTGATATCTCCAGCAAGTATGCCGTCGACATATTCTTTCAACGGAAGGAGTTTCTGACGGCTGAGCATCAGACGTTCCAACGCCTTAGGGTTAACCTGCACTGCAGGCTGGTCGCTGCCAGTCACCTGCAATGCAGATTCCCATTCGTGCTTCTGATTTTCAAAATGTTCATTTTCTACCATGTGGCAAAAATAAACATTTTTTCGTCACGAAATATCTTTAGTCAAAATTAAATCCGAAACCGATTGTCATCTGGTACATATCGCTGAAATCATTCCAGCTGTCTTTGACGCTGAAGAAGTCGGTGAGGCCAAATCTTGCAAAAATGATACCGTCGTCACCGGCTATTGAAAACAGGGCGTTCAAGCCTACAGGATTGTAGTCGAGGCTGTTGGTGACGAGATGTTTTGAGCCGCCGTATCTTGCGAATGAGCGGACACCGAAGCGCCATTCGGCTTCAACACCAGCTGCTATTGCCAAAGGTGTGCCGTCGATATCCCACTGAACCTGCATCAAAACAGGGAGGCGCAAACTCCAGTAACGCAAGAAGCTTCTGTGAGCTAAATTGTTTACCGGACCGTTGCCTTCTTCTGACGAATAAGCGTTCAACGACTGGAGATAAGCTTTTCCTTCTTCATCAAGTCTCAAAACTCGATCGTGTGAAAAATAGTTGTAGCTGTTGCTGATACCGAGACCCCAAGCCATTCCGAAATGACCGCTTTTTTCCATAAAAATGGTATGCTGGTTATAAGTACCCCATTCGAATGATGATGAACGAAGTGGCATGTGTGCCTCAGGACCAAAAGGACCACTGTACAAATTCAGTTTGCCGTAGTACAAATCCGGAAGAGTCTGATGTAGCTCGCTTTTGAAAATCTTCTGGACGATGGTAACTTTTTCGTCGCCATTGCTACCTTCTCTGATAATAACTGTTTTTTCTGTCTTCTGTGCGAATAAGCTTGCTGTTGCGAACAGCATGAAAGCTGCAAAAAGTAAATGTTTCTTCATATTTTTTATGTTAATCAATTCAATTACAGAACGCAAAATTATGGATTTTGCTGCATAGTTTGAAAAAAATTCAAAACATTTTTAATACGTTTGTTTCGAAATAGGGAGACGGATTATCATCCGTCTCTACAATAAATCAAATATTATTTAAATTATTGATTATAATATTTCAATACTTCCACTCTATAAAGATATTCATATTTTGCTTGAAGCATCTCGCTTTCCGACTTGAAGAGGCGGTTTTTGCTTTCGTTGAGTTCAAGCAACGTTGACTTGCCTGCGGCGAAGCTCTCATTTGACAAGCGATAAGCCACTGCAGCGGCGTTGTAGGTCTCTTCAGCAGCCTTGTATTTCTGCTCTGCCGCCACCGCATTATAAAACGCCTGCTGGATGTCCTTTTTCAGTTCCTTCTGCACCGTGTTTATCGCAAGTTCCTGATTTTGAATGGAAAGCTTCGACATCTCAACATTATATTTAGTCTGCATAGCATTGAAAATCGGCACGCTCAGCCTTAAGCCGAAGCTGGTTCTGCCGTTGTTGCTGAGTTGGTCGGAAAACGGCGGATTGTAATAACCCGAAGTAAAGTAGTTGTAATAACCTGTCGAGTAGCCCGCGAACAGACTCAACGACGGATACCACGCTGATTTTGTGGCTTTTACGTCGAGATAAGCCTTTTCGAGACGTATGTTTTCGGCTTCCATTCTCGGATGATGATTCAGCGCAAAACGGTATGTGGTCTCATGCGAAGGCAAAGTCTGCGCATCAATCGAAGCAAACGACTCCGGCGACACCACGTCGAAGTTGTCGATGTCATCAAGTTCGAGAGCCTGGACGATGTCCAATATACTGAGCATCAACGCGTTGTCGGCTTGCACGAGAGACGATTTCGCCGTGGCGACCTGTGCCGCGCTCTCATAGACGTTCGACTCGGCGACTTTACCCAACTCAAAAAGCTGTTGCGTTTTGGCATGCTGCTCCTCCGTCAAAGTCAGCTGCTTTTCAGCCACTGATTTAAGTTCCTTATTATAAACGACTTGCATGTAATACGACATAATAAGGAGTTTCAGATCGTATTTTGCCGCTTCGAGGTCTTTCTTCGAGGCATCGAGATTCAGACTGTTAGCTTTCGTCTGATGGTAAAGGCTCAGACCATTGAAAAGTGGCATTCCCACTGATATTCCCAGAGAAGTGGACGCAGAGTTGTCGGAGACGTAGACACCATTGGCAGAAGGCGACTGTCCGAAGCCGAAACTCTGGGTGGCGTCGGCGCTAACGGTAGGAAGCCATGCGTTTTTCGACATCTTATATTGGAACTCGGCGTTGTTCTGGCTGAGGACGCTTTGCAAGATGGAGACGTTATGCTCGATGGCGTAGTCGACGCACTCGTCGAGAGTCCAGACCTTTTGCGCTTGGCTCGCAAAAGACAAGGTTATTATTGAAATTATAAGAATTAGTTTTTTCATATAGTATTTAAATATTTTTATTAGTTTCTTCGCTTCGCTCGGAATGACAATTTCTTTAAAAGAGACGGATTTTCATCAGATATTGAGACGGATTTTCTCAGATATTGAGACGGATTTTCATCAGATATTGAGACGGATTTTCATCAGATATTGAGACGGATTTTCATCCGTCTCTACAGTGTTTTATTTAAAAATTTCATTGCCTCTGATTTTGTCACCAACTTGAAGACCTTCTGTGACGACGATGTTGACGCCATCGGAAAGACCTGTCTTCACTGGTGTTTTAATGTTGTCTTTGTAAACAAAGGTACTGTCGTTGCTATATTCGATACAGCTTTCCGGTACGGTGATTGCGTCGACCGCCTGTTCGGTGATAATCTCGCCGTTGGCACTGTATCCTGCGCGCAGATTGACGCCATCGGGGATGATAAGCCTTGCCTTCATCTGGAAGAAAACGGCACCGCTTTCTGATGTCCCCTTGGGCGCGATATATTCGAGGACCGCATCAAAACGCCTGTCGTTCATGGCACCGATGGTGATGACCATTGGCATTCCCTCGTTGATGCGCCCGACCTCTGTCTCGTCCATCTTGCCCTCGAATATCATGTCGCGCATGTCGGCGACGGTAGCTATGGTTGTTCCGTCGTTGAACGTGTTAGCGTTGATGACGCTGTTTCCGACCTTCACCGGAATATCGAGAATCATGCCGTCGATGGTAGATTTTATCGAGGTGTTAGTGTATTCAGAGGCGTTTTTAGAGATGCCTTCCTTCACGATGTTGAGCTGGTCGAGGGCGTTGTTATAGTTTTCCTTTGCCTGTTCGTATTCGAGCTGCGAATTCTCGAACTCCTCGGCTGCAATCAAGCCCTTGTCTTTCAGCGCCTTCTGACGGTTAAACGACTTCTCCACGTTGTCGAGATTGAGTTTCGCGAGTTTCACCTGCGACTCTGTGGCGGCGAGATTTGCCACGTCAGGGATGATTTTCACCATCGCTATGACCTCGTCTTTTTTCACCATCTGACCGGCTTCCTTATAGATTTGGGAGATGATACCTGACACCTGCGGCTTTATCGCCACCTCGTCACGAGGGTTGATCTGACCTGTGATGACAGTCTTTTTCTGTATCGTGCCGATAACGGCTTCCACTTCGGCATATTCCTTTTCCTTTGGCTGCGATTTCTTGAAAAGGTAGATGAACGTCCATACTACTGCCGCGATTAACGCGATGAAAAACAATGCTTTAAGAACTTTTTTCATATTTTTTAATTTTAATATTTTCTGTTTTACCATTTTAGAGACGGATTTTCATCCGTCTTTACACCCATTTTAGAGACGGATTTTCATCCGTCTCTACACCGTTTTATTCCTCCCTAATTGCGTCGATGGCTTTGATTTGGATTGCGCGCATTGCTGGCAAAACGCCGGCCAACAACCCTGACAACACAATTATCACCGTTGCCACAATTGCTGCTCCGAAACCGATTTGCGGGTTGAGGAACATCACATCTTCCGACGGCGTGTTGCCGACAACTCCCGCCACCACTGCCATTATCGCCACACCAATGACAAGACCAACGATACCCGCCAAAACCGTCAACAACAGGCTCTCTGCCATCACCTGGCGGATAATAAGAGACGGCTTCGCGCCGAGTGCGCGCCGCACGCCGATTTCGCGTGTCCTCTCCTTAATGGTGACAAGCATGATGTTGCTCACGCCGACTACGCCAGAAAGCAGAGTGCCGATACCCACAATCCAAATCAATATCTTTATTCCAAGGAACAAATACTCAAACATGTTAAACATCTCCTCGAAGTCAAAGCACCAGATGGCACCTTCATCGGTTGGAGCGATATCGTGACGCTCACGCAGCAACGCCTTCACCTCATCCTGTATGTCCTTGGTGTTATGACCTCTTGCTGTCGTGAACATAAAGAAATCGAATTTGTCGCCGGTGTGATATGCCAGCTGCATTGTTGTCAGAGGAAGGATGACCGTTTCGCTTGTAGCGCCGCTGATGTTCACATGGTCGTTATATGCCTGAATAACCCCTATCACCTGATAATAAATGCCGTTTGCCTTTATCATCATTCCAAGAGGATTCTTGTCGGCACCAATCAAGTCTTCGTAAACTTTCTTTCCCAAGACACACACTTTTCGCGACTCGGCAATATCTGTCTCGTTGATGAAACGTCCATAAACAATCTTACCCCTGTCGATTTCATTATAATTCGGCATCACTCCTTTCATGCTGAAGTTGCCGCCTTTTGTACCATAAAAAACGTTTTTTTCGCCATTATATGAATAAATGCTCGAAATAGGAGAAATCATATCCACACCCTTGACTTTTCTTTTTATCGCCTCCATGTCAGACATATTCAGACTCCAATCACGTCCTTTTTGATAACCTTTATATGGTTCTGTGGTGAAACTCGGAATCATAAACGTCGAATTGGTGGAGAAACCCTCTATATTACTGCGCAATCCGTTATCGAATCCGTTGCCACACGCCAGAAGAATCACCAGGATGAAGATACCCCAGAACACGCCGAACGCCGTCAAGATGCTGCGGGTCTTGTTTCGGGCTATCGTCTGCCAAATTTCTGTTATGCTGTCTATGTCAAACATATTTTTTATTTTAGACGGATTTTCATCCGTTTCTACACCATTTTATAGACGGATTTTCATCCGTCTCTACACATATTTACCGATAATTCATTGCCTCGATTGGTTTAACCTTTACCGATTTCCAGGCAGGGGCGAATCCCGCCGCCACGCCACTTATTATCAACACCAATGTGGCTGAAATCACTATGCTTATATCCACTGTCGGGTTCATAAACACCGACATCCCGTTGCTATCGCTCATGTTTCCGCTCGACTCCAAAACCATATTCACAAGTTCCATCACGCCGATGCCGCAAATCATGCCGATATATCCGAAAATGGTAGTTATTACCAATGATTCCATCACTATTGAAAGAAGAATTGAACGTGGTTTTGCTCCTAACGCCTTGCGGATTCCTATTTCATTAGTGCGCTCTTTCACAGTAATTCGCATGATGTTACTAACACCAACCACACCGGAAATCAACATCGCGATGCCGATGACCCAGATGAAGATGTTGATTGTATTGAAAATCCTCATTGCCTCCAACGAGTTAAGCATCTGGCTATCAATCCACACACCACGTTTGTCTTCAGGCGAGAAATCGTGAAGAGCGGCCAGTTTTCGCTTCAGTTCGGTTTTAAACAACTCATTATCCTTTTCGGTATTCAAGCCTTTGGTGGTAAAAGAGAGCTGATAAAAATCATTAACATTGAAAACTATCTTCAACGTAGAATATGGCGCGTAACACTGTCCCATCTCACCAAAAGCCATTCCTTTTGAAACACCTATCACCGTAAAACTCAAATCGTTGATATACACCGTTTTGCCTATCAAAGAAGTCTCTCCAGTTGTACGCAGAAGCTCATCATTGGAGTCTTTGTCAAGCACCACCACCTTCATCTTGTTCTTCATGTCGTTTTCATTGATGAAACGACCTTCAAGAATCTTTATTCCATCGATTTTTTTATAGATAGGCTTCACCCCCTCCATCTCGACAGAACGTGATTTTTCACCGAAGACGATTGTGCCGCCTTTCGACAATACCGGCGACACCTCTTCAACCTGATATAATGATTCGATGAGTTGTACGTCTTTGTTATTCAACATGATAAAACGTCCAGCCTTGTGTCCTTTATAAGGAAGCTCTGTAGAGCTCGACCATATCGTGTAGGTGTTTTTGATTCGGTCGCTGAAGTTGTTTGTGACGCCGTTTTTCAGTCCGTTGCCGGCAGAGAGCAGGATTATCAGCATGAAAATTCCCCACGAGATGGCGAATCCCGTGAGAATGGTTCTCAGCTTGTTACGTCTGAGCGCCATGAAAATCTCCGACCAAAAATCCCTGTTGAACATTATTTTATCTCTTTTGTGAAATCCATTTTATCCGGGTCGTTTTCGCTAATCGACTCGATGACACCATCTTTCAGATACACTATTTTTTTTGTCAGGTTAGCGATGCCTCTTTCATGTGTCACAATCACCATTGTGATTCCTGAGGCGTTCACGTCACGAAGAATCTGCATCACTTCCGCCGACGTTTTGCTGTCGAGAGCGCCGGTAGGCTCGTCGGCGAGGATGATTTTCGGTGAAGTGACGAGAGCACGTGCTATTGACACTCGCTGTTTCTGACCGCCGGAAAGCTCGTTCGGATAATGGTCAGCCCAGTCTTTCAGTCCGAAACGTTCAAGATACTCCATCGCCATAGTATTGCGTTTCTTGCGGTTCACACCTTGATAAAACAACGGAAGCGCGACGTTTTCGAGTGCTGTTTTAAACGGAATCAGGTTAAACGACTGGAAAATGAAGCCGATAAGCTTGTTGCGAAACTCAGCCGCTTGATTCTCAGAAAGGTTTTTCACTAATTTTCCGGCAAGGTAATAATCGCCTTCGTCGTAGTTGTCAAGAATACCCAATATATTTAATAAGGTGGACTTGCCTGAACCTGAAGCTCCCATGATTGAAACCAACTCACCATCGCCCACCTCGAGATTTATACCCTTCAGCACGTGCAGAGGCTGCGCCCCGAAATATGTCTTGTTTATATTTTCAAGTTTTATCATAGTGTATTACTTATCTAAGACACTGCAAAAATAGTCAAAATTTTTTACATGCAAGAAAAAAATGAAAAAATTTTTCTTGACAACTTTTATAACGTAAAATCAACGGTTTTGCTGCATAAAACAGCAAAATTTTTATTTAACAAGTGAGGAAATTAATTCTCTCATCTTCTCAACTGGCAGGTTTTTCTCGACAATAATACCGTTTTTGTCGATGACAAGAGTTTGTGGAATATATGCTATAGTGTATAATTCTGCTACATAGCATGACCATCCTTTTAAATCAGAAACATGGTGTTTCCATGAAAGATTGTCATCTTCGATAGCTTTTTTCCATGCATTAGCGTCAGTGTCGAGAGACACGCTTACGATATTTAAGCCCTTGTTTTTGAATTCGTTATAAATAGCAACAAGTTCCGGATTAGCCTTGCGGCAGTCAGGACACCATGAAGCCCAGAAGTCAAGAATCACAACTTTTGACTCATCGAAAACGCTTGCCATTGCAAACTCATTTCCGTTAACATCATTAAGTTTGAAATCGAGATAAGGCATGCCTTGACGTGTTCTTTGAAGACCTTTCATGTATTCAAGAACCAGATATTTATAGCCACTCTGCAAATCGGCAGGTATCACCTCATAAAGATTCTCCAAATCGTTAAGCTGGAAAGCCCATTTATAACGATACAAGGCATAGGCTCCGATAGGATTGTCAATATTCTGTTTCACAAAATCAAGAACAAAGTAGAATAATTCCTTTTCGTCATCGATTTTATCGACATCAGCCATAAACTGATTGAGTTTGTTTTGGTTTTCGGAAGCCAAAACTTTTATTCCGTTATATTTCTGGCAGTCGCCTGTGATTGTAACATCCTGGTTATCGGCGAAGAATGTCAAAGGTCTTCTCCAACCATTCATCATTATATGCAGAGCGTCAAGATTTGAGCTTTGCTTAACTTTGAAAACAGCGACATTGTCTTTTGCGACCACTGAATCCAAAGTCACCATCTTATCGTTGTCATATCTGTTAAGATAAACAGTTTTTCCGTTTGAATTTTCAAGATTTACATTGATTTTGAATGATCTGCCACCGTTGCATGATACTAATCCGACCATGACCAACAAAGCAATTAATAATTTTTTCATAACAAATGATTTACTTTTTTATAGGTTGAAAAATATAAATTACCAAAATTATCACGAACAAAGAAGCGGGGACGCTCATCAGGACTTCAAGCATCACAAGTCCCAACAGCTTGACGCTGAACGCTTCCAGCCAAAACAGCAACAGATTATGAAACACGAGCAGGAACAGTGTGTAGAAAAAGAACCATTTGAGACCCATTTCAGAAACCGTAGGGGCTGTTTTTCCTTCGATATCGCTTTTTCTGGTTGTAACATTAATTATAAACGGTCTCAAAAAAGCCACAAACACTGTTGCCGCCGCATTCAATCCTGGTGTGCCACTGAATATATCAACAGCGAATCCTATCAGAAAGCCGTTGATAATCAGTTTCCAACGTTCAGTGTCAAAAGGCAGAATCATGACAAACAGAACGTACACGTAAGGATGCACATAATTCCCGAGACGAATGTTGTCGAAAACCAAAATCTGCAGAAGGAGCAGACCCACAAATCTTAATATGTTGCGTGTCAATGTGTTATACATAATGAGTCAATCTCCTCCTGATAATTGTTTTTAACTATAAACACGTGCCGCAGGGTGCTGAAGTTTGTAGAGAATTTCAGTTTTGCGGTACTGAACATTTCGTTTGTGTTGTCCTCCGTCTCTTCAATTGTCCCAACCATAATATCCGGCGGATAAGAATTCGAGAATCCGCTCGTCACGAGGGTGTCGCCTTTATTAATAATAAGGTGTGAAGGAATGTCTTTGACTACGCCGAAATGGTAGTTTTGGTTATCCCACAACACATTCGCAACATATTGGTTATCAACAAATCTTGCACTGACGACTGTGTTGGAGTTCAGCAAGCTCATCACCGACGCGTAATGGTTGCTTACATTCACCACAATACCGACGATTCCTTCTGCGCAAATGACGCCCATATCCGCTTCTACCCCGTCAGCGCGACCCTTATCAATGACCATGTAATTATTCAGTTCGTAGATGCTGTTTTTTATCACATGAGCCGGGACAAAGGAATACATCCCATTGGTTATGAGAGTGTCATCTTCCGAATAATCCTCGCCTAACATATTCATCAGCAGTGCATTTTGTTTGGCGAGCTTTTCATTTTCACTTTTCAGATGCAGATAATCATTCCAGTTGGAGGTGGTTTTGTATATGCCTCCAGCGATGCTGTTCGACACGCTCACCATTTTTCTATTCTGATACGGAAGGCTATACGCTACCATAAGGAAGCATAGCAATTCCAGCAGAATAAAAAGAATTACTGCGCTGTATTTTTTTATGAAAATGAATAAGTTATACATCGAAAATCCCCGATTACTTTATCAGGAACGGGAAACCGTCGAAGTTTTTCAAAGCGATGCCTGTACCGCGCGCCACTGCTCTCAACGGGTCTTCGGCAACGTGGATAGGCAGCTGTGTTTTTTCATGCAAACGTTTGTCAAGTCCTCTCAGCAAAGCGCCGCCGCCAGTAAGATAGATACCTGTGCGGTAGATATCAGCGGAAAGCTCTGGTGGTGTTGTCTCGAGAGTGTTAAGAACGGCTGTCTCGATTTTTGAGACGCTCTTGTCGAGGCAGTGTGCGATTTCCTTATAGTTGACTTTGATTTCCTTTGGAATACCGGTAAGCATGTCGCGTCCGTGAACCGCGTAATCCTCTGGCGGGTTGTCAAGGTCCTGAATTGCTGCGCCCACTTCTATCTTGATAAGCTCTGCAGTACGTTCACCAACGTTGAGGTTATGCTCCTTACGCATATATTCCACGATTTCATCAGTGAAGTCATCGCCAGCGATACGGATGGATTTGTTGGTGACGATACCGCCAAGAGCGATGACTGCGATTTCAGAGGTGCCGCCTCCGATGTCAACTATCATATTTCCCATTGGTTCAAGAACGTCGATACCGATACCGATAGCTGCCGCCATTGGCTCATGGATAAGACGCACTTCCTTGGCTCCAGCCTGTTCGGCACTGTCCTTAACGGCCCTCTCTTCCACTTCGGTGATACCTGAAGGGATGCAGATGACCATCTTCAGCGCTGGCGGGAACAGGGTGTTGTGGAAATTAATCATCTTAATCATTTCCCTCAACATAAACTCCGCTGCCTGGAAGTCGGCGATGACACCATCACGCAAAGGACGGATGGTCTTGATGTTTTCGTGAGTCTTACCATGCATCATCATAGCGCGTTTGCCCACTGCCATGATTTGCTGTGTATCACGTTTTATGGCAACAATTGAAGGCTCGTCGACAACCACCTTGTCATTATACATGATGATGGTGTTGGCAGTACCGAGGTCAATTGCCATCTCTTTATCGAAAAATGAAAACAGTCCCATATAATTAATGTTTAAAATGTCTGAATCCAGTGAATACCATTGCCACGCCGAGTTTGTTGCATGCATCGACAGACTCCTGGTCGCGCACCGAGCCACCAGGCTGCACTATTGCTTTTATGCCCGCTTCGCTTGCAATCTCCACACAGTCGGAGAACGGGAAAAATGCGTCTGATGCCAGCACCGCGCCGTTGAGGTCGAAATTGAAACTCTTCGCCTTGGCAATAGCCTGACGCAGCGAGTCGACGCGCGAAGTCTGACCTATGCCAGAAGCGTAAAGCTGTTTGTTTTTGGCAAGGACGATAGCGTTGGAGCGGCTATGTTTCACAATTTTGTTTGCAAATATCAAATCATCTATATCCTGTTGGTTATCAACAAGTTTATCAGTAACAGGCTTAAAATCCGATGCGTTTTCGATATGAAGGTCGCGATCCTGTTCAAGAAGTCCGTTAAGTGCTGATTTATAAACCTTTACAGGAAAATCGTTAGATTTCAGTTTAAGGACGATGCGGTTTTTCTTTGAGAAGAGAATGTCGAGGACACCGTCTTCGTAGCCAGGAGCGACACAGACCTCGAAAAACATCTTGTTCATCTCCTCGGCAGTCTTTACATCTATTGTACGGTTGCTTACAAACACGCCGCCGAAAGCCGATACCGGGTCGCCGGCAAGAGCAGCGTCGTAAGCCTCGGAAATGGTGTCTCTCGAGGCGATTCCGCAAGGGTTGTTATGCTTCAAAATCGCGAAAGTAGGCTCGTCGAACTCACGGATGAGGTTCAAGCCCGCTTCAAGGTCAAGCAAGTTGTTGTATGACAGGTCTTTTCCGTGAAGCTTTTCAAAAACCTCGTCAAGATTGCCTTTGAATACAGCCTGTTGGTGAGGGTTTTCGCCATATCTCAACGGAGTGACTTTTTCGCCAGCGAACCAGTTGTAAATGGCTGTATCATAATGAGAACTGGTTGCAAACGCATATTTCGCGAAACGTTTTCTGTCTTCCAAAGTCGTGCATCCGTCCTGACGCTCATAGATTTCCATAAATTCCTTATAGTAATCCGACGAAGGTACGATGAGGCAGTCGTTGAAGTTTTTCGCTCCAGCGCGGATGAGAGAGATGCCGCCGATGTCGATTTTTTCAATAATCTGGGCTTCGTCATCAGTATTTCTGACTGTTTCCTCAAAAGGATAAAGATCGACGATAACGAGGTCGAAAGCCGGAATATCATATTGTTTCATTTCGGCGAGATCCGATTCGTTGTCAAGACGTCCGAGTATGCCGCCAAACACTTTAGGATGCAATGTTTTGACACGACCGCCCAGGATGGAAGGATAGCCTGTAAGCGATTCAACAGAACGTACGCTGTCATCGATTTTCCTGATAAAATCAAGCGTTCCACCCGTTGCATAAATCTGAACCCCGTTCTTCTTCAAAAGAGCGACTATCTTATCAAGATCAGTCTTATAAAACACTGATATTAAAGCACTTGTGATTTTTTTAAAAGACATAATTATTTCTCGTTTTGAAGTGCAAATATAATAAAACTTTTGAGAGTCGGGATATAATTATTAAGTTTTTTTGTGTTTATATGTAAATATTTGTAAATTAGAGCATTTCAAAAAGTTTAATTTTTTTGAATTTTTTTCTTGTTAAAAAAAACTTTTTTTTATATTTTTGCGAGTTAAAAATATTGAATTTTGGAAACGCGCTGGATTATAGCAAAAGATGTAGATAAACAAATAGTTAAGAGTCTATCGGAGTCGTTGGGCATCGATGAGAATCTGGCTACTTTGTTAGTTCAGCGTGACATCACCAATTACAACGAGGCGAAAAACTTCTTCAGGCCGTCGCTCGAGCATCTTCACGACCCGTTCCTGATGAAAGACATGGACAAGGCTGTCGACCGTCTTCAAAAGGCGATGAACGAAGGTGAGAAAATCCTCATCTACGGTGACTACGACGTGGACGGGACCACCGCTGTCGCCTTGATTTACACGTATCTGAAGAATTTCGTCAACAAAAAGAAAATCGAGTTTTACATCCCTGATCGTTACGAAGAAGGTTACGGAATTTCATACAAAGGCATTGACTACGCTGCCGACAACGGATTCGGTCTTGTCATCGTCCTCGACTGCGGCATCAAGGCTGTCGAGAAAATCGACTACGCCAACGAGCGCGGTGTCGACTTCATCATCTGCGACCACCATCGTCCCGACGATGTCATCCCGCGTGCTGCAGCAGTCCTCGACTCCAAGCGTCCTGACTGCGAGTATCCTTACAAGGAGCTTTCGGGTTGCGGTGTCGGTTTCAAACTCATCACGGCTTTGTCGATGCGACTTGGCAGACCTATTGAAGAAGTCTACGAGCTCCTTGATTACGTGGCTGTCAGCATCGCTGCCGACATCGTGCCGATAACAGGAGAGAACAGGGTTTTGGCATATTTCGGATTAAAGCTCCTCAACAAGAACCCGCGTCCGGGTATTGAGGCGGTGCTGCGTCACGCTAACATACACCGTCGCGACGAAGAATCCAATTCAGAAGTCGACACGCAGAACGTCCTTGAAAGAGAGCTGACAATCAGCGACTTGGTGTTTTTAATCGGTCCGCGTATCAACGCAGCAGGACGTTTGGAAAAAGCCAGCGACTCCGTGAGACTGCTTCTTGCCACCAACTACGACCATGCCGAGAAACTCGCATCGAGCATCAACGACCTCAACGTGAAGCGCCGTGAGTTTGACAACGCCATCACAGAAGAGGCTCTTCAGATGATTGACGCCGACGAGAAGATGAAAAACGCCAAGAGCACCGTGATTTTCAATGAAAACTGGCACAAGGGCGTTATCGGAATCGTGGCTTCTAGGCTCACCGACTCCTACTACCGTCCTACGATAGTGTTGACGCGCTCAGGCAACCTCATCACAGGCTCGGCACGCTCAATCAAGAATTTCGACATCTACGACGCCATCGATTCGTGTTCCGACATTCTGGAACACTTCGGAGGACACAAATATGCAGCAGGACTTTCTTTGAAGCCGGAACATTTGGAAGAGTTTTCCGAACGCTTTGAGAAATACGTATCCGAACATATTGAGGAAGACGACTTGACACCTGAGCTCAACGTCGACATCCAGATGGATTTCACAAGCATCACACCGAAGTTTGTGCGTATTCTCAAGCAGTTCGCCCCGTTCGGACCAGGTAACTTGTCGCCTGTTTTCCTTACCAAAAACGTTATCGACGCAGGGTTCTCACGCGCTGTCGGCAACCGCAAGCACTTGAAACTCAGCGTCATGCAGCAAGGCAACACTGAATGTGTCTTCTCTGGAATCGCTTTCCAGAAAGGAGATCTTTATGAAAGAATCCACGATAAGGAGCCTTTCTCGATGTGCTATTACATTGAAGAAAATTTCTGGCAGGGAAAGACTTCGCTGCAGCTGAATGTCAAAGACATAAAGTTTTAACTATCACCCTAACAATTAGTATCACCCCGCAGAGAGCAAGGACGATTCCCGTGCCCTGGTTTAGGAGTTTCATGCGGCGTTCGGTGAAAAAGCGTTTCAGGGAGTACGCTCCTAATATTTTCAAAATGTCGATGGAGAAAACCGTGGCGAAAGTGCCCAGGAAAAACAGTGCCACAAGAGTTTCGTTGCCGTTATAAACATCTGAGCCTGAAACCGTTGCCACGCTACCCATCCAAAAGACCCAGACAAAAGGATTGAAGATATTCATCACAAAGCCTTTTGAAAGATAGACGTACCATCGCGGTCCTTCACGTTTTATGTCAAATTTCTCGTCAAGCTTGTCAAGATGCTGGTCTATTTTCTCGAACTTCTTCTCGACTTCTTCAAGTTGAGCGCTTTTTTTCTCCGAGCGTGCCACTATCTTTTCTGGTTTGCTATAATACGTGAAGATGCCGAATCCGATGACTATTAAACCCGCAGTGATTCCTGCGACAAGCCCGTTTCCACCGCCATCAAATGTCAGCTGGATGGAGGTCATCATCATCAGGACGACGACGATGATATCGCTCAGCATAACGCCAACATCAAACATCAGGGCTTTTCTGAAGCCTTTGCTTATGCTTGTTTGGATTAGCAGAAAAAACGCCGGTCCGATTCCGAAAACTGTCGCCAGGGTCAAACCCATCAAAGCGCCATGAAAAAACACCATATTTTTATACTTTTCTCGAAACTACAAAAGTACAAAAATATTTTTAAATCAAAAATATCTTTTCTTTTATTTGCATGCGACAACCACCGTCTTTTTCAACCTTTTCACAACTCCTTGTGTATCAAACAGTTCAATATATATAATATAGATTCCAACGGGTACAATATTTCCGTTTTCATCCGTACCGTTCCAAACAAAAAGGCTTTGATGACCGATATTTTGACCATGAACCAAATTATTTATGAAACCTCCATGAGAATTAAGAACCAAAACACTTGCAGAATAGTCACTGCTGAAAGATGTCAAATTTATCGTGGTTACGTCATCAAAGCCGTCATTGTCGGGGGAAAAAACCGGAGGAAAAACGACCACTTCGGCGTTGTCTCCAGGATTTTCGAGGAAAACAGAGTTTTTATATCCAGGTGTTCCGTACAAAGGAGCAGCAGCAGAATGCCAGTTATCGGGGTCAGAAGAGCTGAAATCAGGATTGACCCGCTCAAGAGAAACACCTTTTGTAACAGTTAGCAAAGGATAATGGGAATCATCATCATAACTCATGATGTCGATGATTTCATCATCGTAGTATAAAACCGCCTTAGCACCGTCGTTCGGATAAGACGGAAAACTCTCCATTTTTATAAAATTATCAGCAGAACACTCGTATTGGGAAGCAATCTCATCGGGTGTTTTTGTCAAAAGCAAGTATTCATGCGGCAAAAGTAACCGGTTTTCTTCACAAATCCTCTTCACCGTAGTGTCAGGAGGACTTGGAAAAGATGTTTTCACCATACCTATTTTTAATCTGCTGATATTTACTATCTTATCAGATTTGTTAAACAATTCGATAAAATCAGCGGCTGGCGCGATGGGATCAAAAAGTATTTCATTAATGACCACATCGCCTCCAACCGCCTCGTCCGGTAGTCCAAATGCGCATCTGTGGCCAGACGGCAAAGGCATTCCCGAACACGAAGAACCAAAAACCAAAATTATAAAAACAGATTGATTAATAAAGCCTTGTTCAAAATACAACTGCACTCGATCAGATTTGCCATCTGGGACAACTGCGTCATACGGATGGATGTCATAATCCTCAAGAGTGTAATTATATGTATTCGATAATTCATTTCTATCCATTTTTTGATTAAAAACCAACTCTATCGTATTAGAAGACAACACGTTTACGTAGTCAACAGAAGGTGCAACAGGATTGTCATCGTCAACAGAATTGATTTTTCCAGGAGTGCCGCCGTTTCTGTCGCAGCTCGCCTTCCAATTTGATTCACCGGCACAAGGCGAATACGGGTCAATTTGTTCAAGCGACCATCCTCCTTCGGATTTTTCATTATCATGATACCATGACATGTTGAAGTTGACATCGGAAACCAAAACATCGTCAGAGTTTTTCAATGACATATAAACGCCAGCATTTGTTATTGAAAGAGATGAAAAACCATAACAATCGCCATACTCGTTTAAATATTGCACTGCATCATTTTTACATAATATCAAATAGCCATTTCCCTGAATCACAACGTCTTCAGTTATAGTTTTTTCACTGTTTCCAACAGTAAAAAACCAGTCTTTGATGTTTATCGGAGCTTCCGTCGTGTTGAACAATTCAACATATTCAAATGAAGGCAGTCCGACTGACGGCTCAGGATCCGCCATTATTTCATTTATCACAATATCATTTTCATGGACGGTATGATGAACGAAAGAACGCTGCAGATTTTCCGCAATATTTCCTGATAAATCCTGTATTTTGTTGATTTTCAACGTGTAATTTATATCTTCCTGAATCTTGTTTGAATAAGACAAAATCAAAGTAGACTTGCTCCAGGCAAACTCTGCATACATCGGTTTTCCAAGACCATTATCAATAGAATAATTATCGCTGTCAAGAGCATATAGCTCATCAATTGGTTCAGAAAAATCAAGTTGTATCTTATTGTATTTCAACACTGTAAGATTCTTTAAACATGGCGGTTCGGTATCTATTATCTTTGGTCCGAAATATACATCGTCGAGATAGACTTTTTTCGCGTTACTCGATGTAAAAGTAATTTTTATGCCAAAATCGCCAGTCGGCTCACAGTTTTTATCAACACCTTGCGCCTCGATTTGATAGTCGCCGGAACCCGTTTTGTCAACGAAAATCTTCCATAAGCCTTCAGCGTCACGGGTGACTTTGAAGGAGGCAGAAAACGCAGACGCGATAAAAGTGTCTGTGCCGCGACACACGCTCACGCTTGAAGCGCCGTCAACACGTTGTAAGTCAACCACATCGCCACTTCCCGCCTCTCCAAAGCGAACAAAGTATTTATCACAAAGAACCACATCGCAAAAATTCTTTCCCGAAGGAGCAAAGGCTTCACGCAACCAAAAACGCCATTCAAAATCAGTAATACCTGAGTTTTGGTTCGTGTTTTCACAAAACAAACAAGCATCGCCACCAGATTCCGCATTAAGCTGCAGCTGTCCGTTAGCGTTTACCATAAATAATGATTCGGTTCCGGTCCAGACGGGATTGGCAGTAAAATCACCATCCGAAAAATCATCATAAACCTGCGCAAGGCCCGACAGCGGCATTATTAATATAAGGTATGCCAGAAACCGTAACATTTTTACATCCATAACTTAAATGTTTGAGTTTTTTTATGTACTTTTGCGCAAAAGTATAACATTATTTTTTAACGAGTGTCATTTTTAACATAATTTAACATTTGAAGGCGAGAAAACGGGCAATTGTTAAAAAATTTTAAGAAAAAACGGCATATTTGTTAAAAAAATTTAACATTTTAGGAGGTCTAAAACATGAAAATAGCTGTCATAGGAGCAACAGGACTTGTAGGACAGAAGATGCTTCAGGTATTGGCAGAGCGTAATTTGCCAATTGACGAACTTATTGTTGCGGCATCAGAGCGTTCCATCGGCAAAAAAACCTTGTTTAAAGGCAAGGAGCACACCTTGATTTCAGTTGAAGAGGCGATAGAAAAACGTCCCGACATCGCTATTTTCTCCGCTGGTGCCGACGCATCAAAAAAATACGCTCCTCTTTTCGCGGAAAAAGGCACTTACGTCGTCGACAACAGCTCGGCATGGCGCAAAATTGAAGGCATTCCGCTTGTCGTTCCTGAAATCAACGCCGATGACATAACCGTTGACACTCATATCATTGCGAATCCAAACTGCTCGACAATCGGGCTCGTGATGGCACTGGCACCAATGCATCGCCGCTATGGAATAAAACGTATCGTGGTGTCAACGTATCAGTCAGTTAGCGGCAGCGGAATCAAAGGTTTAAACCAACTTCACTGCGAGCAGCGTGGCGAAAAAGCGGAAAATCCTGCGTACCCGCATCAGATTCACGAGAACATCATACCTCATGGCGGCAATTTCTTGGAAGACGGCAATACGACCGAAGAAGACAAGCTTATTTTTGAGACAAACAAAATATTACATTCAAATATCGCTGTTTCTGCAACGGTGGCACGCGTTCCCGTCTACGGCGGACATTCCGAGTCAGTTAATGTTGAGTTTTCACAACCATTTGACATTCAGGAAATTAGAAATATTTTGGAAAACACCCCAGGAGTTATCGTCGCCGACAATCCAAGCGAGAATCTTTATCCGACACCGCTGATGGCATACGACAAAGATGAGGTTTTTGTGGGAAGAATGCGACGCGACAACAGCATCGAAAATGGATTCAATTTCTGGGTTGTAAGCGATAATATTAGAAAAGGTGCGGCGACGAATGCCGTTGAAATAGCGGAATATTTAATTAAAAAATTCAAGTAGGGACAAGACATGCCTTGTCCGTACAAGATGACATGAAAATATATTACGACATAGAGAATTTTCAAAAAGTGCCGAATGCGGTGGTTACCATCGGGACGTTCGACGGTGTGCATCTTGGGCATCAGGTGATTTTGAAAAACCTTGTGAACAAGGCAAAAGAGGTTGATGGCGAGAGCGTCGTGGTTACTTTTTACCCGCATCCGAGGCAGGTTCTCAGCCATGATTCCAGCATCCGTTTCATTTCCACACAGGAAGAAAAAATCAGTCATCTGGAAGCGTTAGGCATTGATAATCTTATCATTATAAATTTTACAAAAGAGTTTGCAAGCACCTCTTCCGAAGATTTTATCAAAAATTACATCGTAAAAAACATCCAACCGGCAGTGCTGATTATCGGTTACGACCATCATTTCGGGAACAACCGTCAGGGTGATTTTGACATGCTTTACGAACTTGGAAACATTTATAATTTCAAAGTTGATAAGATTCAGGAGCAAGACATTGAAAATGTGGCGATTAGCTCGACAAAAATACGTCATTTTTTAGAAAATGGAGATATAAAAAAGGCGAACAAACTTCTCGGGTATCATTTTTCTTACACGGGCAAAGTCATTCACGGTCAAGGGGTTGGACATAAAATGGGGTATCCGACGGCGAACATTGAGGTTGAAGATGAGTTTAAACTCATCGAAAAACCAGGTGTTTATGCCACTTTCGTTGATTTTGACGGAAAATCATATCCTGCGATGACATATATCGGAAACCGCCCGACACTGCATGATAACCGTCCGCAAAGCATTGAGTCTTATTTGATTAACTTCGACGGAAACCTTTATGATAAAGAAATAAAACTGAGATTTGTCGATTTTGTGAGGGATGACAAGAAATTTGACGACACAGACGCTTTGAAACGACAGATTAGCATTGATGAGAAAAAAATTATTAACATTCTAAATCAAATAGTATGAAGAAAATCTTAACATTAGTTGCAATTTTAAGCCTTCTCGGGATGACGAAGGCGGTTGCATGCACCAACTTCCTTGTCACCAAGGGCGCATCGGCATACGGCTCGACCATGATTTCGTATGCCGCTGATTCTCATGTGCTTTACGGTGAATTATATCACTATCCGGCATCCGATTATCCGGAAGGAGCTATGCGCAAACTTTATGACTGGGACAGTGGAAGATACCTCGGTGAGATTCCGGAAGTGCGTCACACCTACAACGTGGTAGGCAACATGAACGAGTGGCAGCTCGCCATAGGCGAAACGACTTACGGAGGTCTTGAGAGCCTTTGGGAAGGTGACGGTCTGATGGATTATGGCACATTGATTTACATCTCTTTACAACGCTGCAAGACTGCACGCGAGGCCATCAAAAACATCGCCGAACTCACAGCTGCATACGGCTATATCAGCGAAGGCGAGTCATTCTCGATTGCCGACACCGAAGAGGTCTGGATTATGGAAATGATTGGAAAAGGCACGTTTGAAAAAGGCATGGTTTGGGTAGCACGCCGTATCCCTGACGGATATGTCTGCGGTCACGCCAACCAGGCACGCATCACGACTTTCCCGCTTGCAAAAAGCAACAAAACTTCTGTCACATCAAAGGATTTCAAGAAGTTCATGACAGACACCAACATCGACTGCATCTATGCGGAAGACGTTATTTCATTCGCAAAGAAGAATAACTTCTATGTCGGAAAAGACGAAGACTTCTCATTCTCAGACGTTTACGCTCCTGTTGACTTCGGTGCCGCCCGTGGCTGCGAGTTACGTGTGTGGGCTATGTTCAACAAAGTCGCTGACGGCATGGACGCTTATTGGGACTATGCTACCGGACGTGACATCAAGCGCGCAAAGCCATACGAGCAAGGCAAGCCACAGACTGTTGAGAACTTCCCAAGCAACAGAATGCCTCTTTGGGTGAAGCCTAATGATAAGGTGTCGGTTTTGGACATGATGAATTTCATGCGCGACCATCTCGAAGGTACAGAACTCGACATGTCGAAAGACCTCGGTGCAGGTCCGTTCCACTGCCCATATCGTTGGCGCCCAATGGGTTTTGAAGTCGACGGAGTAAGTTACGTCCACGAAAGAACAACAGCAACCCAGCAGACAGGTTTCTCATTCGTTTCACAGAGCAACGCCAACAGCATCCCTGAGATTGGCGGTATCATCTGGTGGGGCGTCGACGATGCAGCAAGCACCGTTTATTGCCCGATGTACACCTGCATGACAGAAATTCCGCTCTGCTATCGCGTCGGAAACGGCTCGATGATGGAGTTTTCAGAGACGGCAGGCTTCTGGATTTTCAACCAGGTGTCGAATTTCGCCTACACAAAATATGACTTCATCCATCCGGAAATAGCTGAAAAACAAGCGGAATATGAGCAAGGATGGGTTAAAGAGACGCAAAAAATCAACGTCAAGGCTTCTAACATCTACGCAAAAGACCCGGCAGAGGCTGTGAAGTACCTCACCGAATATTCAAACAACGAAGCGATGAAGCTTTGTGCCGACTGGAAGGCATTTTATCAGTATCTCTTTGTGAAATATATGGACGGAAACGTCAAAACCGACCGTATCACTCCTAAGGGTTACAAATATTACGCTCCAAAGGTGGTACAGCCGAAATACAGCGACGAATTCTACAAGGCGATTATCAACGAAACGGGCGACAAACTGAAAGTTTATTAATAGTTGTTCAGTTAGTCAGTTGTTCAGTTAGTCAGTTGTTCAGTTAGTCAGTTGTTCAGTTAGTCAGTTTTGACCAGTCAACTGAACAACTGATTAACTGGCTAACTGACTAACTGGCTAACTGGCTAACTGGCTAACTGGCTAACTGATTGATTATATCATCAATCATGATTCCTTCAGCTTGAGCGGTGTAGTTACGAACAAGGCGGTGTCTGAGAACGGGCACCGCTACTTTTTTCACGTCTTCGATGTCGGGCGAGAACTTGCCGCTCATCAGGGCGTTGGCTTTTGCACCGATGATGAGATACTGCGACGCGCGAGGACCTGCGCCCCAACTAAGATATTTGTTCGCCCATTCGTGAGCGCGTTCAGTGTTCGGACGCGTCTTTGAAACGAGACTGACTGCGTATTCGTAGACATTATCCGGAACCGGCACGCGTCGTACGAGCTGCTGGAAATACAGAATCTCTTCAGCGTTCATCACGGCTTCCACCTTATTATTAATAGCTGCCGTGGTGTTTTTCACGACGGCGATTTCCTCTTCGTAAGAAGGATAGTCAAGCAAGAGATTGAACATGAAACGGTCGAGCTGCGCTTCAGGAAGCGGATATGTTCCTTCCTGCTCGATAGGGTTCTGGGTTGCAAGCACAAAAAACGGCTCGCTCAGCTTGTACGTCTTACCTGAAACGGTGACGTTTTTCTCCTGCATCGCCTCAAGCAACGCCGCCTGTGTCTTAGGAGGTGTACGGTTAATCTCATCAGCCAAGATAATGTTAGCAAACACTGGACCTTTCACGAATTTAAACTGACGCGACTCGTCAAGGATTTCAGTTCCGACGATGTCGGACGGCATCAGGTCGGGAGTGAACTGGATACGGCTGAAACTCAATCCCAAAGCCTGTCCGATGGTGTTTATCAGCAATGTCTTGGCGAGACCCGGGACACCGACCAAAAGAACGTGACCCTGACAGAAAATCGACAAGATAGTATCATGAATCACCTCGTTTTGTCCGATGATGACCTTTCCTATCTCTTTTTTTAAGGATTCGTATTTATTTACAAGGGCTTTCGCGCCTTCAACATCAGAATTGTACATAGTTGTTCAGTTAGTCAGTTGTTCAGTTAGTCAGTTAATTGATTGTCCAAAACTGAACAACTGATTAACTGACTAACTGATTAACTATTTATTAATGTTCCAGTCAAATTGAAAATCACAGTCGCAATAGTCGTCGATTATCTTCACGTATGCCTGATTCGACTTCGAGTCAATCCATTTGTTGATTGCTTCCTGACGTTTTTTCTGCATCGTCCACTGCTGGATCAGGGCGTAGTCTTCTTTCAGATTGGCTTTATGCGGTGTAGTTTTCTTCTTGATAATCAATAATCTGTAAGCGTCTTTGTCGTTTTTCGTCTTCATCGGCACAGGATTGCTCACCTCCCCGACATTGAGCCTGTTGACGACAACAGAAACCTGCTGGTCGAGGTCTTCGGCGGCAAACATGGTGCTGCCAGTGTTAGGATTCACGAGATAACCGCCATTCACCTTGTCGTCTTCGTCGCTGAATTTCATCACTGCTTCGTCAAAAGTGATGCTGTCATTTCTGATGAGTCTTGCGATGGAGTCAAGCTCGTTGTAAGCCTGTTCCAAAGCCGTTGCCGACACCTTCACCGTGAGAAGTATATGGCGCACATTGACATAATCGCCGCGACGTTCAATGAGTTGAAGGATATGAAAACCATATTCTGTTTCAACCACTTCCGAAATCTCACCGTCTTTCAAGGAGAACGCGACAGCCTCGAATTCCGGCACCAGCTCGCCTCTTCCCTGAAAACCAAGTTCTCCGCCTTTCTTAGCGGAACCCGGGTCTTCCGAATAAAGCAACGCCATGGTCGAGAAACGCTCGCCTTTAAGAATACGGTCGCGCAAACCATACAGTTTTTCTTTGACAGCGAGTTTTTCGTCAAGGGTAATCGGCGGTTTTTTCACCAGCTGTGCAATCTCGTACTGAGCGCTTACCATCGGGACGGAGTCTTTCGGGATGCTGTTGTAGAACTCGCGCACGTCGTTAGGAGTGGCGTTGACACCAGAAACGATGCCGCGCTGCACCTCTTCCATCAGCTGCTTCTCTTTCAGCGTTTTCCTAAGGTCTTCCTTGATTTCAGCCATCGTTTTGTTGTAATATTTCTCAAGTTTTTCCTGAGAGCCGAGTTGACTGATATAATAACGGATGTATCTCTCGACTTCTGAATCGATTTGCTCATCCGTGACCGTGATACTGTCGAGCTCCGCCTGATTGAGCATCAGTTTGCGGAAAAGCATGTCTTCAAGAATCTCACAGCGGATGCTGCTCGCGCTTCCCTTAACACCACCCTGAAGCCTGTATTGCATATATTGCTCCTCAATATCCGACTGCATGATGATATTGTTTCCAACGACCGCCACAATTCTGTCAATGACTTGTGTTTGTTGAGCGTAAGCCGTTGAAACATATAAAGTTATAAAAGCAACTAAAGCAAAAACCCTTCTTAACTTCATGATTTGATAATTAGTAAATTACAAATAAACGTTCCTTAACCGCCTTGTTGTAAAGACTTTTGTTCATTTCCTCAATGAATGCTTTCTTCCTGATATTCAATATGATAGTACGAACAGCATCCTTTTCAAGCTCAAGAGGCGCGTTATCTTCAAGATACTTCGCTATCTCCTCGTCAGAAACAACGGTATCAAGGTTTTGTTCAATAAGTTGAGACTCGTACTTATAGATTATCAACGAGTTACGATAATCTTCAATCTGTCTTGAAAAGTCAAGTTCTGATTTGTCGATATTCTTCTCAGCCTGATGGATGATAAGCTGTGCACGAATCCAATTATTGATGAAAGCTTTTGTCCTGACGAGGCTGTCGTTTACGCTAATCCCCTCATACAGAACACTTTGCAAATCGGATTGATGCAATGTCTTGTCATAAATGGAAGCCACAACGCGGTCTCCATTGCCATTGTTTACATTATTACATGAAACAAATGCCATAAAAAACACCAATCCGACTACAAGTTTTCTCATTTTGAATAGTTTTTCCTGACTTTATTCAAGAGTTTTTCATCCACGGTGACAGGATATTTGGCGTTAAGCTCTTTAAGCCAGTCAGCTTCAAGTTTTGCCTGATATGCCGATGTGATAACGCCTTTCGCTTCTTTCAAAGTCTTAGGCTCCGGCTCGCGCACCTCCAAAACCTTGATGATTTTTGTGGTGTTGTCGACTGTCGAAGGGATAACCTTGATAGTACCAGGCACCCATTCAATCTCGTCAGCGTCAACATTGTCGCCTTTCTGGAAATAAGTTTGACGAACGCCTATACCACGCAACTCTTCGTTTTTGACGATTGCTTTTATCGAATCGGCATTGAGGTCTTGTTTTATAAGCTCTTCGGCTCTTGACAGATTATCTTTGGCATTAACTGTGATTACTATGGTTTTGATGCGTTTGCCCCACATGTATTCAGCCTTGTGCTCCTCATAATAGTTATTGAGGCCTGTGGTGTCTTTCTCTGCTTTTTTCCAAACTTCCTTGTCCATCAAGTCAAACAGAAGAATTCCGTCATGGTATTCCTGGACAAGCATTCTGAACTCTGGGTATTTCTCTTCAAGATGAGCGTCTTCGTAAGCAAACACTTCCTGTTTCACATATTCGTCATACAATTTGTAAGCGTAGGAAGCTTCAGACATGAACGGCTGGCTGACTTGGTTTTGTTTGATGAAATTCACAAAATCGCCGATTGTATAGTTCTTCTTTTCAAATTTGAAAAGGACTTTCGTGGTGTCGACACCTTCAGCCATGACATATTCGCCTTTTTTCAAAGTGCTGTCGATGGTAGCGATAAAAGCGTCTTTCACCTTTATGTATTCCTTGAATTTGTTTTCCTTCATGATGGTTTTCATGACAACATCCTCGCTCACCTTGGCGCGCATATCCTTCTCTACACGTTTCCCGATGTTTTCTTTTTCATCTTCAAAACTCTTTACGCCTGATTTTGCAATAAGCTTGATGATATGATAGCCGTAGTTTGTCTTGATTGGCTCAGAAATCTGATCTTTATCAAGTTTTTTGATTTCTGTAATGAACTCAGGAACTATCTGACTGACTTTGAACGGGTTAAGCACGCCACCGTTTTGAGCCGAGCCTTTGTCATCAGAATATTTCTTCACGATGACATCCCAATTCTCGCCGTTTTTATCAATCTCGTTGTAGATATTCATCGCCTTTGCTCTCACCAGCGAGTCGGTCTTCATCGGGTCGTTTTCATCAACGATGAGGAAGATGTGAGCAGCTTTTATCAAGCCGCATGCGGGAGTCTTTGAATTAACTCTGATGAGATGATAGCCAAAGTCTGAACGGACTGGCATCGAAATCTCGCCTTCTTTTGTGTTGTAGGCTCCTGTCTCGAAAGGATAAACCATGTCGAATACAGAGAAATATCCGAGGTTGCCTCTGTTTCCCTTGTAAGCACGCTGTTTGCCCGGGATTTCCTTAATGTCGCGTGCTGAAGGGTCTTCTGAAGCCTCTACGGCTACATCGTTGAAGTCCTCACCTTTGATGATGCGGTTACGAAGCTCCATCGCCTTGTTGTAAGCCTTGAGAGTGTCTGCAGGAACGGCGTTGACGTCACATTTTATAAGGATATGCGAGGCGTTGATGTCCCATTGCATCCTGTCGTAAGCCTCAACGATAAGTTTTTCATTAACTGCGTCGTTTGAGAAATACGGCTTTGCGAGCTGTTTGCGATAGCCTTGGTATTCCTTGACGAACTTCGGCAGTGTGTCCATCTTAAGGTTCTCAGCCTCAGTGACTTTCAGCTTGAAATTGATATACATTTCAAGATATTCGTCGACGTTTTTCTTGTCGATGACTTCATTTTTGACATTGTTTTTCTCATAAACCTCCATAAACTCGTTGGCGGAGATATTCTTATCGCCCATCTTTATAAGAGTCTTGGATTTCCAACCCTGAGCAAAGAGAAGAGCTGGCATCATTACTGCTAAAAGAACTAATAGTTTTTTCATGTTTTGTTTGTTTGAGATGCGATGAATCGCATCTTTACGTTTTACAATTATTGTTAACGTTATTAATCTTTTATTTATTACGCTTTACGGCTGTAATTCGGTGATTCCTGTGTGATTGTGATGTCGTGTGGATGGCTTTCGTTCATGCCAGATGCAGTGATCTTGATGAAGCGTGCGTTATGCAGCTCCTCGATAGTGTGCGAGCCTGTGTAGCCCATGCCTGCGCGGAGTCCGCCGACCATCTGATAGACCACTTCCGAGAGGCTTCCTTTGTACGGAACGCGACCGACGATGCCTTCCGGCACGAGTTTCTTGATGTCGTCTTCCATATCCTGGAAGTAACGGTCTTTCGAGCCATGCTGCATAGCCTCGAGTGAGCCCATGCCACGGTATGTCTTGTATTTACGGCCTTCGAAGATGATGGTGTCGCCTGGAGATTCGTTGACGCCAGCGAACAACGAGCCTGCCATGATTGTCGAGGCGCCTGCCGCGATAGCTTTCACGATGTCGCCAGTGTAACGGATGCCGCCGTCGGCGATAACGGGGATGCCACTGCCTTTGAGAGCCTCGGAGACGTTGTAGACAGCTGTGAGCTGTGGCACGCCGATACCTGCGATGATACGTGTGGTGCAGATTGAACCCGGTCCGATACCGACTTTGATGGCGTCGACGTCGAGTTTGGCGAGGTCGCGCGCTGCTTCCGCTGTCGCGATGTTACCGATGACGAGGTCGATGTTAGGGAACGCCTGACGGAGCTGTTTCGTGATGTTGAAAACGTTCTTCGAGTGACCATGCGCGGTGTCGACGACGATAGCGTCAACGCCGGCGTCCACCAACGCCTGTGCGCGTTCCATGGTGTTGTAGGTGATGCCCACTGCTGCAGCGACGCGAAGACGGCCGTGCTCGTCTTTCGAAGCGTTAGGACGCGCCTTGATTTTTATGATGTCTTTGTAAGTGATAAGTCCGATGAGGTGATTCTGTTTGTCGACGACAGGCAGCTTCTCGATTTTATGTTCCTGAAGAATGTCAGCGGCAGTGGCGAAATCGGTGAACTCTGTCGTTGTGATGAGGTTGTCTTTTGTCATCACTTCCGAAATCGGACGATCGGTCTTACGTTCAAAGCGAAGGTCACGGTTGGTGACGATACCCACGAGTTTGTTGTCGTCGTTGACAACCGGGATGCCGCCGATGTGATATTCGTTCATGATTTTGAGAGCGTCTCGGACGAGAGCGCCTTCTTTGATTGTCACCGGGTTGATAATCATGCCGTTTTCAGCGCGTTTCACCTTGGTGACTTCAGCGGCCTGCTGCTCGATTGTCATGTTTTTGTGCAGAACGCCGATGCCGCCTTCCTGAGCGATAGCGATAGCCATCGGAGCCTCGGTGACGGTATCCATGCCGGCAGTGACGATAGGGATATTCAGCCTGATGCGGCGTGAGAAATTCGTTCTCAAATCGGCATCGCGCGGGATGATGTCGCTATAAGCCGGAATCAGCAAAACGTCGTCGTAAGTCAAGCCTTCTTCGACAAATTTTTCATTTTTTGACATAGTATGGAGTTTTAATTTATTCGTTTAATTAATCGGCAAAGATACGAAAAATTTCTTTTATATAAGGTATTTTTTTATGTTACTTTTCCCTTGATGGAAAAGTAGCCAAAAGATCAAGCGAAATTCGAAGCTCGAACCGCCGAATTTCGCAGGCCACCGCACCGCGAAGCGACGTGAGAGCGTAGCCATGAAATTATGTTTTTTTCAAAAATTTTTGAAATTCTTTGAAAAATCGTGTATTTTTGCAATGGTTATTGATAACATTTGCAAAAACAACAACTTAATCAAATTATAAACAAATTGTCCGTAAGGAGAGGACGTAAAATGAAAAGATGAAGACTGTTTACAAAGTGTTACAAGGCATGATGGTTGTTTCTCTGCTGATTTTAGTCATTGCATCTTGCAATAAAGACGACAAAAGCGTGGTAGTTGAAATCGTCGATGACGATGAAGAATTTGTGGATCTCGGGCTGACAAGCGGCACATTGTGGAAAAACTACAATGAGGGTAATTTTTATACTTATAATGATGCAATAAGCACGTTTGGAGACCAACTGCCATCAGATGAACAGTTTTATGAGCTGATTGATGAGTGTACTTGGGATTGGGAAGATAACGGCTATATTATTTCAGGTCCGAATGGCAATTCCATCTTCCTGAAAGCCGAAGGTAAATTAGATTATGAAGGACATTTAACTTCTCCTGATGTGATGGGTTTCTATTGGTCGAGCACAGCAAAAAACGACAACTACTCATATCACCTCCAGTTCAGTGGCGGAGCTTTATCAGAAGATTATACTATAACACACAGCATGAATGTCAACAAGCATTCCATTCGTCTTGTAAAGTAGCTATTTGATGCAACATCCTGAATATCTTAAAAAAGGCTCTAAAATTGCCTTCGTCGCGCCAGCACGCAAAATCAGCCGCGAGGAGATTTCTGCTGCCGTCTCATGGATAGAGAATCACGGATTTGTCGCTGTGTATGACGACCGATTATTCGCTGAGTATCACCAACTTGCTGGTGATGACGATTTCCGCGCAAGCGTGCTGCAAGATTATCTCGACAGAGATGACATTGATGCGATTTTATGCGTTCGCGGCGGTTACGGAACAATCAGAATCGTCGACAAACTCGACTTCACGAAGTTTAAAAAACACCCGAAATGGATTGTCGGATACAGTGACGTGACAGTGCTGCATGCCAAGATGCAACAGCTTGGTTATCAAAGCATTCACGGGACGATGGCAATAAATTTCGAGAAGAATACGAAGGAGGCGCTGGAATCATTATATGACGTTTTGGTTGGCAAACACAAAACGGTTGGCGGGTTCCTCGCTCCGCTCGGAATGACAACCGCATTGAATAACGTTCCTATCGTTGGTGGAAACCTCTCCGTTTTGTATTCCATGCTGGGTTCCGACCTGTTTCCGGATACGGACGGCAAAATTTTGTTTATCGAGGATTTGGACGAATATCTTTACCATATCGACCGCATGATGATGGCGTTGAAACGCGCCGGAAAACTGGCACATCTGAAGGCATTGCTCGTAGGGGCGTTCACCGACATGCACGACAACACCATCCCATTCGGCATGACCGCCAAAGAAATCATTTTCGATAAAGTGAAAGAATACGGATACCCTGTGATTGGGGATTATCCGGCAGGACATGTGGATAATAACCTCGCAATAGTGCTCGGTTGATTAATGTGTGCTCCCTTCGGTCGCAATGTGTAGCCTGCGGCTAATGTGTTGCTGCGCAAAATGTGTGTCCTCCGGACAGGGGCGAAGCCCACACATTCCGCAAAGCGGCATATTCTGCGAAGCAGCACATTTCACGAACGAAGTGAGTGACACATTAAAATAACTCTTTAAATAGTTGCCCTATTGTGGCAATCGGCACTACTTTTATCTTGTATTTGTTGGTGTCGAGACCTTTGGCACTGTATTTCGAGATGAAAATCTTATCGAAACCGAGTTTGTCGGCTTCTGCGATGCGCGCCTCCACCCTATTGACGGCTCTAACTTCACCAGACAGTCCGACTTCAGCGGCGAAAGCGCACCTGCCGTCGATGGCGACGTCTTCACTCGACGACAGCACTGCCGCCACGACAGCGAGATCCATGGCAGGGTCGTCGACACGAAGACCGCCCGCGATATTCAGGAACACGTCTTTTACACCGAGACGGAAGCCTGCACGTTTTTCGAGAACGGCAAGAAGCATGTTTAAACGTCTTATATCGAAGCCGGTGCTCGACCTCTGAGGCGTGCCGTATGCCGCCGAGCTCACCAGAGCCTGCGTCTCCACGAGCATCGGGCGCAACCCCTCCACCATGGCGGCTATGGCGATGCCACTGACTGACGTCTCACGTTGCGAAAGCAATATTTCACTGGGATTTTTGACTTCGCGCAATCCTTCGGCGTTCATCTCGAAGATGCCGAGTTCCGACGAGGAGCCGAATCGGTTCTTCACCGTTCTCAGAATCCTGAAACCGTAATGGCGGTCGCCCTCAAACTGCAGCACGGTGTCGACAATATGCTCCAAAATCTTCGGTCCCGCAATGGTGCCGTCCTTCGTGATGTGTCCGATGAGAAACACTGGCACGTGGAACGACTTCGCGATTTTGTTCATCTCCGCCGCCGTCTCACGAATCTGGCTGATACTTCCTGCTGTTGCCTCCACCGATGGCGATTCCAGCGTCTGAATAGAGTCTATAATCACGATGTCAGGCTGCACGTCTTTTACATTTTTTAAAATGTTTTGAGTGTCAGTCTCATTGAGTATAAGACAGTTATCATTGTTAATTCCGATTCTATCGGCGCGCATCTTGATTTGCTGCTGGCTCTCTTCCCCAGAGACGTAAAGCACTTTTTTATTGATTCGCAGCGCCATCTGGAGCAGCAGGGTCGATTTTCCGATGCCTGGTTCGCCGCCGAGAAGTATCAAGGAGCCTGGGACAAGACCGCCACCGAGGACGCGATTAAGTTCGCCGTAACCCAAATCAATACGTTCCTCTTGTGCGCTCGTGACTTCACGAATCGGCGTTGGCTTGCTTTTAAAACTTTGAATATCAACATCTTTTGAAACGGCTTTGCTGTCTTTTCCTGTCACCACAGTCTCCTCGACATAGCTGTTCCACGCTCCGCATCCAGGGCAATGGCCTATCCATTTCGGCGATTCATTGCCGCATTCCTTGCAAAAAAATACCGTTTTTATTTTCGACATATTTAAATTTTTAAAGATTTATTAAAGGTTTTTTAGCTTTGGCAAAGATACAGATTTTTTATAAAATATGCGCTCGCGGTGGATTTTCATGCGAAATTTTCTATCTTTGCAGAAAATTATGTTGAAATTATGATTACCAAAGATACGGAAAAAGTTTTCTTTTTGGATGCTTACGCGTTGATTTACAGGGCTTTTTTTGCTTTAAACAAAAACCCGAGGATGACGTCGAAAGGATTAAACACCTCCGCGATTATCGGATTTTTGAACACGCTTTATGAAGTCATAAAAAATGAGAAGCCGTCGCATCTGGGAATAGCTTTCGACCTTGGCGCCCCCACCCTGCGCACCGACAATTTCTGCGATTACAAGGCAAACCGCGAGGAGATGCCGCCTGATTTGCGTGCGTCGATTCCTTATATCATTAAGATTATCAAAGGTTTCAACATCCCGATTTATGCTTGCGAAGGCTTTGAAGCCGACGATGTCATCGGGACTTTGGCAAAAAAAGCCGAAAAAGCAGGGTTTTTGACCTATATGATGACCCCCGACAAGGATTTCGGGCAACTGGTGAGCGACAATATTTTCATTTACAAACCTGCGAAGTTCAACGACCCTGCCACTATAATGGGACCGAAGGAAGTATGCGAGAAATACGGCATCAACACTCCGACGCAACTTATTGATATTCTTGGACTTTGGGGTGATGATGCTGATAATATCCCTGGAATTCCAGGTGTTGGCGAGAAGACTGCCGCGAAATTCATTCAACAATACGGCTCAATGGAGGGTTTGTTTGAGCACGTTGACGAGTTGAAGGGCAAGATGAAGGAAAACGTCATCAATTTCGAGGAACAAGGCAGGATGTCGAAGATGCTTGCGACCATTAACACTGACGTTCCCGTTGAGTTTGATGCCGAGGAGTTGAAACTTAAAGCACCGAATATCAACGAGTTGCTTGCACTATTTGAAGAACTGGAGTTCAGGACTTTTGCGAAAAGAATTGTTGCGGATTATAAGGCGTATACGGCTCATGAGACCGATACGACAAATAAGAAGGAGCCGGAAACAAAGGTGGTGGCAAAAGAAGCGGCGCCAAAAGAATTGGATTTGTTTTCGGAACTATCAGAAAGTTCTGAAAACTTGGAGTATTCCTTATTCTCTTCAAAGGATTCTGTTTCTTCGGTGCAGCATGATTATAAAATAGTTTCAACAGAAAAAGAGCTTGATGATTTGCTGAAAAAGCTTGAAAAAGCTGAGGTTTTTGCGATTGATATCACACAAAATGAGATTTCGTTTGCATCTAAGTCTCATGAGGCGTACTCTTGTCATTTCGAGCTTGTCGAGAAATCCTCTTTGAATGAAAACAAACAAATGATTTCGGGAAACAAGGATTTCTCGACTCCACTTCGCTCCGCTCGAAATGACGGGGAGGAAAACGCCAGTCGAAATGACGAGATAATTCAGCGTTTTCTGCCTATTTTTTCAAATCCTGAAAAAACCATCATCAGTCACAACCTGAAATCTGTTATTTCTATCTTGCGTCGCCATGGTATCTCGTTGAAAAACAAGCTCTTTGACACCATGATTGCGCACTATCTCATTGAGCCAGAGCAAAGGCACACGATGGATTATCTTGCCGATGTTTATTTGAATTACAACATCACTAACAATTCTGCCGAAAATGCCGATGTCGCTTATCAACTTTATGAGAAGTTCAAGCCGATTCTTGTTGAAAACAAGTTAGAAAAGCTTTTCAATGAGATTGAGATGCCGTTGGTTCCAGTGCTTGCCACGATGGAGGCTAACGGCGTGAAAATCGACAGCGATAATCTTAAACAGATTAGCGAACAGCAGGCGTTGGAAATTCAAGACATTGAAAATAAGATATTTGAAGCCGCTGGAACTGAGTTTAACATCGCTTCTCCAAAGCAGCTTGGTGAGGTTTTGTTTGAGAAAATGAAGATTAAGGCGCCTGCCAAGAAGACAAAAACAGGTCAGTATCCGACAGGCGAAGAGGTGCTTCAGAAGATTATCAACGTGCACCCGATAATTCAGCAAATCCTTGATTATCGTGGACTTACGAAGCTGAAATCGACTTACGTTGATGCATTGCCGGCTTTGATAAGCAAAGAAGACGGTTTGGTGCATACTTCTTATAATCAGGCGGTTACAGCAACGGGACGTTTGAGTTCGACGAATCCAAATTTGCAAAATATTCCAGTGAGAACTGACAAAGGTCGTGAGATTCGCAAAGCTTTTGTGCCACGAGACAAGAATCATATCCTTTTGGCAGCCGATTATTCGCAAATAGAGCTTCGAATTATCACACATCTGAGTGGTGACCCTGCGATGAGCGAGGCTTTCCGTGAAGGACTCGACATCCATGCGGCAACAGCAGCCCGTGTCTATAAAGTGCCGATTCAGGAGGTGACAAAAGACATGCGCCGTCACGCAAAAGCGGTGAATTTTGGTATCATCTACGGAATGTCGGCCTTTGGATTAGCTGAAAGATTAGGAATTTCACGCTCTGAAGCGGCTTCGATTATTGAAAATTATTTCAAGGAATACGTTGGTATTCAACAATATATCAAAAACAATATCGAGTTCGCGCGTCAGCATGGATATGTGGAGACAATGCTTGGAAGGCGCCGTTATCTGCGCGACATCAACGCGTCGAACAGCGTGGTGCGTAACTTCGCCGAACGCAACGCAGTGAATGCTCCGATTCAAGGAAGCTCAGCCGACATGATTAAAATTGCCATGTCGAACATTTATAAAGCAATGAACGACAAGCAATTACAATCTAAGATGATACTTCAGGTACACGACGAACTTGTTTTTGATGCGGTAAAAGATGAATTAGATACATTAAAAGAAATAGTAAACGATAAAATGGTAAACGCGCTGCCGCTGAACATTCCGGTGGTTGTGGAATTGAACACTGGAGAGAATTGGCTGGAAGCGCATTGATAATACACCGTAGAGACGTACGGCCGTACGTCTCTACAAATAATTATTCAAAAATCAAAATTTATGGCTGAACACAATGATTTAGGAAGATTAGGCGAGCAACTCGCTCGTGACTTTTTGATAGCCAAGGGTTATCAGATTTTGGAACAGAATTGGAGCTGCGGTCACAAGGAGATTGACATTATTGCGATGGATGGCAAAGAGCTTGTGATTGTGGAAGTGAAAACGCGCCGCGTGACGTTTCTTGTTGATCCTGAAGAGACTGTCGACAAACTTAAGCAACGTTTTTTGATTTGGGCTGCGGAGGCGTATGTTGAGCGCAACAATCTTGATGTTGACGTGCGTTTCGACATTGTTGCTATTGTGGTTGATAAAAATAACGAACATCGGATAGATCACATTGAAAATGCGTTCTACCCGATGTTAAGTCACAGATAATCAACGGATTATCCCACATTGCAGCCTGGTGCTACCACCTGGCTTGGAGTGACTACGACCAAACGGCCGTCCTTGTCCTCTGCCGAGAGTATCATACCCTGACTTTCAACGCCTTTGAGCTTACGCGGCTCGAAGTTGGCGATGAAGCAGACTTGTTTTCCAACAAGCACCTGCGGATCTGGGTAATACTTGGCAATTCCACTCACGATGGTGCGTTTTTCCATGCCGTCGTCGATGAGGAACTGCAGCAGCTTGTCGGCTTTCGGCACCTTTGTGCATTCCAAAACGGTACCCACGCGGATGTCAACCTTCATGAAGTCGTCGAAACTCACGTTCGGCTTGACGTCGTTAGGTTTCCAAGCGTTGAGCTCGTTCTGTTTCTTGGTGTCTTCCAGCTTCTTGATCTGTGCTTCAACCACGCTGTCTTCAATCTTTTCGAACAGCAACTCCGGCTGACCGATAACATGACCTGAGTTGAGCAAAATAGTTGCATCTGCCTGATTCCAGCTGGTCACCTCAAGACCAATCATCTTTTGGAGTTTCTTTGCGCTGAATGGCAGGAACGGCTCGCTCAAAATAGCAAGTTTTGCTACTATTTGCAACGAAAGCGCCATCACTGTCTTGGTGCGCTCAGGGTCGGTCTTGAACTGTTTCCAAGGCTCGTTTTCGGTGAGATAACGGTTGCCCAAACGTGCGAGGTTCATCAGTTCGCTCACGCCTTCACGGAACTTGTAGTTTTCGATGAGTTTGCCTATCTTTTCAGGATATTGGTTCATCTCAGCGATGACTTCATTGTCGCGGTCGGTAAGGTTTTCCAATGCCGGAACTGCACCTTCGTAATATTTGTGAGTCAAAACCAAGATACGGTTGACGAAGTTTCCGAAGATGGCCAACAACTCGTTGTTGTTTCTGTCCTGATAATCCTTCCAAGTGAAGTTATTGTCTTTTGTCTCAGGGGCGTTGGCTGTCAGCACATAGCGCAGGATGTCTTGTTTTCCTGGGAATTCCTGCAGATATTCATGCAACCAAACGGCCCAGTTGCGCGAGGTCGAAATCTTGTCGTTTTCGAGGTTCAGGAACTCGTTGGCAGGAACGTTTTCAGGCACGATGAAGCCGTCGCCGTATGCCTTGAGCATGCATGGGAAGATGATGCAGTGGAACACGATGTTGTCTTTTCCGATGAAATGCACCATCTTGGTATCTTCCGACTTCCACCATTTTTCCCAGTTGTCGCCGCGTTTCTCGCAGATTTCCTTGGTGTTTGAGATATATCCGATAGGAGCGTCGAACCAAACATATAAAACTTTGCCTTCAGCACCTTTAACAGGCACTGGCACGCCCCAGTCGAGGTCGCGGGTAACGGCACGAGGCTGTAGTCCGCCATCGAGCCAGCTCTTCACCTGACCATAGACGTTAGTCTTCCACTCTTTATGTCCTTCAAGAATCCACTGGCGGAGCCATGATTCGTACTGTTCAAGAGGCAGATACCAGTGTTTCGTCATCTTTTTCACCAACTTGGCGCCGCTGATTGCTGAATGCGGGTCGATGAGCTCCTCTGGGCTGAGCGTGCTGCCGCATTTCTCGCACTGGTCGCCGTAAGCGCGGTCGTTGCCGCATTTAGGGCATGTTCCGATGATGTAGCGGTCGCTCAAGAACTTGTTACGCTCAGGGTCGAAAAACTGCTCAGTCTCGCGCTCGATAAACTTGCCTTCTTTGTAAAGCTTCTCGAAGAACTCAGCCGCTGTTGCGTGATGAATCTTCGAAGTCGTTCTCGAGTAGATATCATAGCTCATGCCGAAATCCTCGAACGATTTCTTAATCATCTCGTGGTAACGGTCGACTATATCCTGAGGTGTGACGCCTTCTTTCTCAGCTTTGATGGTGACAGGCACTCCGTGTTCGTCGGAACCGCCAATAAACAGTACGTCTTCGCCTTTCATGCGGAGGTAGCGGACGTAGGTGTCGGCAGGGACGTAAACG
>JAFZKP010000015.1 GCA_017553625.1 Bacteroidales bacterium | reverse complement strand
GGAGCAGCGAGAGCAATGACAAGCTTGCTTGAACATTGCCGAGTCGCGACAAAAAGCCGATTGGCAAAGCCAAGCGGAAATAGCTCAGTTGGTAGAGCACGACCTTGCCAAGGTCGGGGTCGCGAGTTCGAGTCTCGTTTTCCGCTCTAAAATAAGTGCCTGAGTGGCGGAATCGGTAGACGCGCCGGACTTAAAATCCTGTGTCCATTTCGGACGTGCCGGTTCGACCCCGGCCTCAGGTACAGAAAAGAGATAAAGACTTAAGATGTTGGCAACCAATGTTTTAAGTCTTTTTTGTTAAAGGCAGTTGCAATCAATAAAAAATAAAATTATGAAAAAAGCTTCAAACATCTTGATTGAAATCAAAAACTACGCGATAATCACCGTGTGTCTGTTTGTCATAGCACTCGGATGGACGGCGTTCCTCATCCCGAACAACATGCTTGGTGGCGGTGTCAACGGTATCGCGACAATCGTTTACTGGGTAACTGGACTCTCAACAGGTATCACGATTTTCGTTCTGAACGCGATTCTTATCTTGTTCTCTTTCAAGATATTAGGATGGCGCTTCGGCGTTAAGACAATCTATTGCATCGCGGTGATGGCGTTCTTCTTCTCGCTTCTGCAGAATGTCATCGGCGACGTGCCTGTGATTTCCGACAAATTCCTCGCAGCGATAATCGGTGGCGGAATCGGCGGATTCGCCAACGGAATAATATTCCTGTCAGGCGGCAGCACCGGCGGTGTCGACATTATAACTATGGTGGTGAACAAATACCGTAACATCTCGCTCGGACGCTTTACCTTGGCGATGAATCTTGTGATTATCGGAAGCTCATTCTTCGTATTTCAGGATATGGAAGTGCTTCAGCGCGTTGAGCTTATCATATACAGCTTGGTTGGTAATTTCGTGAGCAGCTACTGCATGGATCTCGCTTTTACTGGAAGCAAGCAGTCGGTGCAGATGTTTATATTCTCGTCGAAACCTAACGTTATCGCTGATAGAATCGGAAATGAGATTCATCGTGGCGCCACAATTATTAAAGGTACCGGTTGGTATACCAAACAAGACAGCGATATTGTGATGGCTGTCGTGCGTAAGACTGAATGCCAGCCTGTCATACGCATTGTTAAACAGGAGGACCCGAAGGCTTTCGTTTCAGTAAATACCGTGATGGGTGTTTATGGAAAAGGTTTCGAAGTGATGAAGAAATAGATTGTTATTCTTTCATCCATCTGGATATAAATCCTTGTAATGAATTAGTGTAGCCGCATTTATAGTCGCGGTCGTAACTCTCGTAGCGGTAATTGTCACCGTTGCTGTAGTTAATTTCATACATCCAAAGGGTACATTCAAAATCGGTGTTCCCTCTTTTGTTGTTCATTTTCAGACCGTTGATGTTGAAAACAATCCGCAAGTCTTCCAGCATATCCAGATTTTTCTCAAACACTTTATGCTCTCCGGTTTCCTCGTTGTCGAAAGTCAGCAATGCGTAATTGTCCTTTCGCTCGATTGTGTAGCGTTCTTTCCCATAAACATATAGGAATGAAACGATTTCGTTTTGCGCTATGGGCAATTCTTTCCAGTGTTTGAGGCACTGACGGATATCCTGGAAGGCCTGTCGGTAGCCACTCGGACCATCCATATAGCCACCGGCGCTGATGCTTTTGCCAGATGCATAACGCACATCAAGGCTCCAGGATTTTCCGTCGGTGACATTGAACGTTGGCCGATAATGGCCGTGATATTTGTGCATCTTATACCTGATGATGATTTGCTGCAAGCTGTCAAACACCGAATGGTCGTCAAGGGTGAATTCCTTTTCGTCAGGATAGCCTTCGTCGAAAAGGAAATTCACCCTTCCATCTTTTGTTTCTTTTATTGAGTAGCTGAATCCGCTAAAACGGCTCATTCCTCCATCTTCTCTTAACGAGAAAGAGGTGATGGTGTCATTTTTGTCGCCGAATAACGACAGCATACTTGCCAGCAATATCATCAGTTTCATTACTTGATACCAAGTTTCTTTCTGATAGCTTTTGGAAGAGCGTCTTTATGGACGACGTAGTTCAAGGTTTTGTAGCGGACGAAAGCTTCTGAGGCATACCAGTTGCCGTTGTAATTGCCTGCATCGCCCCATGAGTTCTTCACCATGAAGTAGACGTTGCCCATCTGGTCTTTTGCCTTGCCGTAGATAACCATGCCGTGGTCGTCTGTTGTCTCGAAGTTGTTATAAGCGTCGAGGCGGTCCTGGTCGTTGACTATGCGCTGTGGCGTTGGCTTGCTCATGGCTTCTTTCTGGCGGTCAGCGGCGCTGAGACCGTTCCAGTGTGCGAAGTCTGTGCCTGATTTGTCGGCTGCCTGGTTCTGGAGGTCAGGAAGGACGCAAACGCCTGCCATCTTGCCTCTGAGCCAGCCCTTCTCACTGACGTCAGCACCCCATGCAATCGGGTATCCGTTGTCGATGGCGTAGTTCATCACCTCCATGAACTCGTCGACAGGAAGGTTGTAGGCCTGTCCCCAGCGCCAGTTGTCCTGAACCTCGATGACGAATGGCTCATACCATGGCTGGTGTGCGAATGAAGCGATGTTCACGTAGTCGTCCATGTTCAAGCCTGTTGACTCAGCGAATGACTTTGGAGTGTATTTCTTGCCGTTATAGGTGAATTCCTCTGGGCATTTGCCGATATAAGCGTCGAGGATACCATTGAGAGCGTTTTTCCAAAGTGGAGTGTGGTTCTCGTCGGTGCCGAGCTGGAGAGTCTTGCATTTTGTCGCGACTGCTTCAACGAACGGGTCGCAAACGGCTGAAAACTCTGAGAAATCGCTGAGGCTGTCGCCGTGCATCTGACCGGCTCTCATCTCTGCGTCTGGAACGAGACCGTAGTGTTTGATGGCGTAAATCACATCGCCGAACGAGCCGCCCTGTGAGAATGAAACGTCACCGTGTGTGCGGACTGTCTTTTCTGCGCGATCCTGATAGGTCTTGTAGACAATGTACATCTCTGAGAAATCGTACTCTGGCTTGCCCATACGGAGCAATTCTGCCTCGAAGAAACCGAGTGTAGAGTAGCACCAGCATGTGCCGGCTCTGTTCTGGTCTTTAACAGGAGTCACTTTCAATTCCTTGATGACTTCGAATTTGTAGCCTTCCTCTTCAGGTTTTTCACCCATTTCAGGAGCTTGTGCGAATGTTGGCACGCTAATCAACATAGCGGCTGCCATTAAAAAGTGTCTGAATTTCATTTTTTAATTATTTGATTATTACGATATTGTTCGATTTGTTGAAACGCGATGAATCGCGTCTTTACCTGTTGTTTTAATGCAATTACTTAATTGAAAGTTTGTTTTTCATTCCTTCGGTCAAAGCGGCTTTGTTCACTGTGAAGAATACGGTGTGGAGCTTCACAAACTGTTCTGAACAGTACCAGAATCCGTTGTATGGCCCTGTCTCGCCCCATGAGTTTTTCACCTTATAATATTTGGTGCCGTTCTGGTCGTGTGCGATGCCGACGATGAGCATGCTGTGGTCGTCGCCGGTGCTCCAGTCGTTGTAAGCTGTCTGGTGCATCTCAGCAGTAACTTCTTTTTCAGGAATCACATTTTCAAATGAATATATGCCTTCAAGAATCTCTTCGTCAGTCATTTTCTTGAATTTTTTCGGGTCGCTGTCGCGGATGACATTGACATCGTCGGTGGGGACGATTGCCACGCCTGCCTTGCGAGAAAAGCCCTTGTCGCTCACGTCCTGTGCCCAACCCACTGTGTAGCCGTTTTTGAGGGCGTTGTCGACTTCCGCCATCATCTCGTCAAACTGCATGTTGTAAGTCATGGTGTTGGTCCAGTTGTCTGGAATCTCAAGGATGAAAGGCTTGTAGAGTTTCTTGTCGGTGAATGACGAGAACTGGATATAATCCTCGATGTTGAGTTTGTATTTCTTGGCAAAGCCTTTGGCATCGAATCTTTGAGGCAGTTTTCCGAGGTATCCGTCAAGAATTGACTCGACGACTTGCGGATAAATCTCGTAAAGGATGCGCCCGTTGCTTTTCTTTGTCACCACTTTGGCGTAGCTCTCGATGGCGTTCTGCAGTTCCCAGTGGCAGTGTTTCTCTTCGCCTGGCAGCAGTCCGCTGTAGGATTCTTCGGTAATCATACCTGCGTCATTCAAGGCGTAAAGCACGTCGATGACCTCGCCGCCGCAGCTGAGACCGACGGTGCCGTGCATGCTCACAAATCTCTTGAATTTCTGCTGGTATGCCCAACGTACGAAGAACATTTCCGAAAGGTTCAAGGTCTTGTTGTATTTCTTGAGAATCTCCGCCTCAACAAATCCTGTTCCGGCGAAGCACCAGCAGGTACCTGACTGGGCTTGGTTCTGTACGATAGTGTGAGGGGCTATCGTCTCGTCGGTAAACTGATAGACGGCTTTTTCCTCTTTCTGAGCCAGCATAGGGACGGCTATAACCATCGCAAACGCTAATAAAATTATACTTTTTAAGTTTTTCATGTTTTAAATTTTATAGATTTTTTCAAACTACAAAGATATAAAAATAAAACGAATGCCTGACATATTTTTGAAAAATTTAAACGCGCTTCATTTTTTTATTCATTTTTTAAAAAATAGTAAATTATTTTACTAATTTTGCAGCTTCAAAACAGAAAAACTATGACTTTTATTCCGACGAAATACCAGGTGAAATGCGTTGCTGACGGCCGCGTTGGTGATGACACTGGCTGGATTCTTGACTTTCCGAACAGCGAGAAACCGAGCCTTATCCGTGCAATTTATGAGAAAAAACAGCTTGAGGTGAAAGAGGAAAACGAGGGATTGTACCGTTTTGCCGACTGGATGCCGATTAAAAACGTTTTGAAAGGCGCGTCTTGTCCTGTGACATATAAAAGTGAGAAACTTGCTAAAAAGTTAGGACTCAACAACTTATACATCACGTTCAACGGTTATTTCCCGATGATTGGCGCTCGTATGCGCACCTGCTCCTTCAAGGAGACGGAGGCTTATACTGTATGCGCGCGTCTTGACGACAAGCTTCGCGAGCAGGTGATGGTGGTGTCGTCGGCGGGTAACACGGCGCGTGCGTTCGCTCAGGTGTGTTCCGACAACAATATCAAGCTTTTGCTGACGGTTCCGGAGGATAACATCGACGCGTTGTGGTTTGAGAAACCATTGAATCCTTGTGTGAAACTGCTTTGCACCGAGAGTGGCAGCGATTATTTCGATGCGATTAATTTAGGGAATATCGTCTGTGAGATGGACGGCTTCTTCGCTGAGGGCGGCGCCAAGAACATCGCGCGTCGTGATGGCATGAGCACCACGATGATGTCGGCGACCACGTTTATCGGGCGTATCCCGGATTATTATTTCCAGGCTGTGGGAAGCGGCACGGGAGCCATCGCGGCATGGGAGGCGAACCTGCGTTTCATTGAGGACGGACGCTTCGGCGCGAACAAAGCAAGGATTTTTGTGTCGCAGAACAGGCCGTTCACTCCTATGTATGACGCGTGGAAGGCGCATTCAAGGGCGTTGCTGCCGTATGATGCGGAGCAGGCGCGTAAAGACGCGAGCGAAATCTGTGCAAAGGTATTGTCAAACCGCAAACCACCGTATTCGCTGGCAGGAGGATTGTATGACGCAATGGTTGATACCGACGGCGAATTCTTTGCTGTCACCAACGACGAGGCACAGAGGGCTTGCGATTTGTTCGAGGAACACGAAGGCATCGACATCTACCATGCGGCAGGCGTGGCGACGGCTTCGCTCATCCAGGCTGTTGAAAACAAACAGGTTAAGGCTGACGACATTATCATGCTCAACATCACTGGCGGTGGCGAGAAGCTGTTCAAACAGCACAATGATGTGTGGTATCTGAAACCAAATCACGTTTTTAGCGTAAACGCCAGCAAAGAAGAAATCAAGAACTTCGTTCAGTTAATCAGTTAATCAGTTAATCAGTTGGTCAGTTAATCAGTTAGTCAGTTAATCAGTTAGTCAATTAGTCAGTTATATATAAAAAAAGTCTCTTGAGATTTCAAGAGACTTTTTTAATGTTTTGTTAGTCAACTGATTAACTGATCAACTGACTAACTGACTAACTGAACAACTATTTTTTAACTATTTTATTTATTGTTGCGTTGCCGTTGTTGTCGATGACCTTCACCATGTAAACGCCTGAATTGAGTGAGTTCATGTTGACGTTGACGTTTTGTGAACCGATGACTGACATCAATTTCTGTCCGCAGAGGTTGTAGACTTCCACTTCGTTGATGTTGTTGCCTTTGACAACGATGCTATTTTCTGTCGGGTTAGGATAGATTTCGTAGCTGCTGTTGTTTTCACCGATGCCATCATACCATGAAGAATCGACGGTCACATTGACGCTCTGTGTTCCAACAGACGAAACTATGTTGATGAATGTTGTGACCTGAGCTCTGTCGACTAATGCTGGAGCGATGTTGACCTGCATGCTTTCGCCTTGTGCAAGCACGTATGGAAGAACAATCTGTCCTTCAAATTCGATTGCGAGGTATTCTGTCTCTGGATTTTCAGCTATCTCTGTGATTGTGACATCTTCTGCAGTGTTGTTTGTGATTGTGAGATGTTTCTCTTCGGTCATCTCGTCGAACACAATGTTTGTTGCGCTGAGAGTGAGTTCTGTTGCAGGTGCTTGAGCTGTTTTGACCATTTTCACAGATGTCATGTCGTTTGTGTAAACTGCTTCAACGGCTACGGCATTGAAATCTGATGTCACATTGGCTGTGAATTCTGTGGCTGTGGTGTTTTCTGCCAGCTCGCCGTTGATATAAACGTTGTAGCTCAATGCGTTGCCGCCTTCAGGAGCTTGCCATGTGGCTGTCAATGTGCCTTCATCCAATGTCACTGAGAGGTTCTGAACAGGATACGGGTGGATGTCGGTGTATTCATACATGAAGTGGCTGTTGATAACCTCGTGTGTTGAAATATTCTGAATCCAAGCAGCGACTTCGAGGTCGGTCATTTCCTCAACGTGTGTTGATGACAAATCTTGTGTAAATTCAAAGTGTTGGCATTCGCCTGCAGGGATGTTGAGGACATTGCCTGATGATGAGGTCAAGAATTTCATGAATACGTGGTGGAATGAGGTCTCACCATTGGTTCCGACGTTGCCTGTAGTCACTTTCTCATTTACTGTAACGAAGGCTTTTTCAGCGGTCATATTATAGAATGACATGAAGTCGACTTTAACGGTGATAGTGTTGCCACTGATATTGAATGAACCTCTCACGTCAGCAAATGAAGGTGTGTTGTAAGCCCCATCCAATTGGTTTTGTGATACAGATGTTGCGCCAAGATTTGTTCCTTCGAGGCATACATTAGGCACTGCGTTCACGCCGTAGAATACTCTTCTAACGCCACCTTCTTCAGTGTAGTATGGGTCGCCGTTGCCAGGCCAGTTCATCTGATATTTTGTATAGGTGAATTTGCCAGGGTTTGCATTTGTAAGGTTGCCCATAGTGGTGTTCACGCTGACGCATGGACCGCATGTTGAGCTCGAGAAATGCTCGATCATTGGGATTCTCTGTGTTGAGCCAAGAGATACGCTGATGGTCTTTTCAAGGGTGTTGTTTGACGGGTCGTCGTCATCACCGCCGTTCACTGCAACCACGTTGACAGTAAGCAGATATGTGCCTGGAGTTAAAGTTGTAGGAACTCCAAATGTCACCTGTGTTGAGGCCAGAGAGGCGAGAGTTGTGCTGAAGGTCTCTTCAACTTCATCCATGCCTTCAAACTGATATGACAAAGTGAAGTTGTTGATTGCTGTGATACCTTTGTTTGAAACAGATACTTTAACATCAGTGCTGCCGGCGCCCAGTGTCGGGTTGACGTTGATGCTGTTCAAGGCGAGGTCGAGGTTCTCTTGTGAGAAAATCTCAATGTCGTCGAAATACCAGTTGTTGATGTTGTAGCTGTTGCCTGTGTAGTAAATACAGAACTTCACGTTGCTGTTGCCCATGTCTGGAGTAGTGATGTTCTGAGACACTGTCCATGAGCTGCTTGAGCTGTAGTTCTGTGACCATGCGTCATTCCATGTGGTGCCGCCATCGGATGATGTCGCGATGCCGAGGGTGTGGCCGCCGGAGTAGTTGTCGAGAGCGTGTTTGAAGTTTACCACCACACTTGAGACTCCTGTGAGGTCGACAGCAGGCATCACCATACGTGATGTTCCGTTGAACTGCGGGCTCCATGCAAGGAGAAGCTCGTTGGCTTCGCCGCCGGCGTTCTGTGTCGCGGAAATGCTCCAGTTGCTTGTTCCTGAACCTGACACCTGCCATCCCGATGGCATCGATGAGCCGTCAAAATGCTCACTGATGAAAGATGTTCTTGTCTGTGCAAATACTGATACTGACATCAGAATTGCTGCAATGAATAGTAAAGTTTTTTTCATGTGCTATTATTTTAAATGTTTAACATGCAAATATATAAAAAAAATGTAGGGGCGAAAAATTTTTTGCCCCTACAGTAAAATTATTTTTCGATAAACGCCAAAATGTCGCCTTTTTTCACGACCTTGCCCTGTTCGGCGATGACCTCCACGAGTTTGCCGCTCCAGTTGGTCTTGATTTCTTCAGGAGCGTAAGGTGTCTGCACGTAGCAGAAGGTGTCTCCTTCGTTGTATCTTGTGCCTGTCGCAGGCGGTATCGACTTCTCGTAAGCGTCGAGTTCCCAGATGATGCGACCGCTCACTGGTGAGGTGATAGCCTCGGCATTCGGGTGGCGCATCTTTCTGAGGTCGTCGAGGTTGACGGTCATGCCGCTCTTCTCTGCCTTGGCTTGCATCTTAGCCTCGAGCTCCTGGTTGAAGCGGCGTTTTGCCTCGCCTGACTTGTATTCACGATATTGTTTTTCGTGCATTGCGAACTCGAACAGCTCTTCGTCGTCCTGACCGCGGTCCCAGCCTTCTTTTTCCATCATCTCGATGAAATGTGGCAGTGCGTCAGGGTAGTTGTCCTGCGGGTTGCCAGTGAAGAACTCGAAGCCTTTCTTCTTAGCGAGTTCCACGATTTCTGGAGCAAGAGTGCCAGGGAGTTTTCCGGCTTTGCCAAGAATCATGTCCCATGCTGCAGGGTCGATAGAAGATTCGTAACGAGGCTCGCCCTTGCTGAGCGCGAAGAGGTTCATCAAGGCGATGTTCTTGGTGTACTGGCTGAATGGAGTCACTAATGGCGGGTTGCCGAGTTTAGGCCATATACTCTGAACTTCTGTAAAGAGTTCTACGAGCATCTCGTCTTCGCTGAGTTCAGGTAGTCCCTGGTTTTTACGGTTCATGTTGATAGCGGCGTGCACCGGCTTGAGGTCGGCCATGAGCGAGCCCATCATACCGCCTGGGAGACCGCAACCCAACAAAAGTGAGTTGATGTAACGGTTACGTGGGTCGATCCAGTAGCCGAGGAAGTCATCGATGAAGGTTTGTGTCATGTGGCGTGCCGCCATGTAAGTCTTCATGTCGATGTCTTTCACAAGGAAACCTGCGTCTTTCAACATTGCTTGTACGCTGATTACGTCTGGATGGACGGTGCCCCATGAGAGCGGTTCCATTGCCACGTCGATGTAGTCGCAGCCAGCCTTGCAGACCTCGAGGACAGATGCCATGGAGAGACCAGGTGTTGTGTGACCGTGATACTGTACCTTAATATCAGGATGCTGCGTCTTGATATGGTTCACTATCTTGCCCAAAGTGACAGGACGACCTACGCCCGCCATGTCCTTCAATGCGATTTCCTTTGCACCCGCTTCGATGAGTTTTTCCGACATTTCGATGTAATAGTCGGCGTTGTGCACCTGAGAATATGTGATGCTCATGGCAGCCTGCGAAATCATACCGGCTTCGTTAGCCCACTGAATCGACGGGATGATGTTGCGCACGTCGTTCAAGCCGCAGAAGATACGTGTGATGTCGACACCCTGGGCTTTTTTCACTTTATACATCAGCTGACGCACATCGGCTGGCACTGGGTTCATTCTCAATGCGTTGAGGGCGCGGTCAAGCATGTGGCACTCTATGCCGCCCTTGTGCAAAGCGGCGGTGAAGGCACGTACAGAAGGGTTCGGGTTCTCGCCATAAAGCAGGTTCACCTGTTCGGCGGCGCCACCGTTGGTCTCGACACGGTCAAAACATCCCATGTCGATTATGAGGGGCGCAATCTGTTCCAATTGGTCCTTGCGAGGCACATATTTGCCTGAGCTTTGCCACATGTCGCGATAGACAAGACTGAATTTAACTTCCTTTTTCATTTCTATGTTTATTTAATTTTTTTTCGACTCTTACATTTGGAGCGCAAAGGTACTAATATTTTTCTTATTTTTGCAAAAAATAAAATTAAAAATGAAGCAATTGATAAAAGCCAAGAGTGACGCGTATTTTGATGATGTTGTGGCAATCCGCCGGCAGCTTCATCAGCACCCCGAATTGAGCTTTTGTGAAAAAGAAACCGCAGAACTCATAAAGAAATGTCTTGCTTCAAAAAATATTGAATATCAATCGAATGTTGCCGGATATGGAGTGGTTGCGACAATAAAAGGAACGTGCACAGGCAAAAAAGTAATTGCATTGCGCGCTGACATGGACGCGTTGCCAATCCAAGAAACCACAGACCTTCCTTATCGTTCTGTCAACGAAGGAGTGATGCATGCCTGCGGACATGATGCCCATACTGCGATGCTTCTTGGCACTGCTTTCATTCTCAATGATCTGAAAGACAATTTTTCTGGCACGATAAAGCTTATTTTCCAGCCTGGCGAGGAAAAACTTCCTGGAGGCTCTTCGTTGATGATTAAAGAAGGCGTTCTTGATGGCGTGGATTTGATTATCGGGCAGCACGTTTACCCTGATTTGCCTTGCGGTGAAGTCGGTTTTCATGCCGGAGCCTACATGGCATCGTCGGATGAGGTTAATATTACCGTGAAGGGCAGGGGAGGTCATGCAGCAAAACCCGCCGAGCGCGACAATGCGGTTCTCGCTGCAGCGAAAATTGTGACAAAATTGTCGGAATTGTATCCTGAAAATGGCGACGTTTTATTGGCGTTTGGCGGTTTCATGGCGGAAGGAACCTATAACGTGATTCCTTCCGAAGTGAATCTGAAAGGCACCATGCGCACATTCGATGAAGAGAAGCGTAAATTATTGAAAGATAATATTTTAAAGGTTGCTAAAGAGGTTGCGTCAGAATATGGTTGCAAGGCTGATGTCTTCATCGAACAAGGCTATCCTTCATTGAAAAATGATGAGAAACTGACAGGAAAATGTGCCGCTTTCGCGAAAGAGATTCTGGGTGAAAATAAGGTTAAAAATTTACCTCAGCTGATGACTGCCGAGGACTTTGCCTGGTATTCGCATAAAGTGCCTGCATGTTTCTATCGTCTGGGTACTTCAAATCCTGAAAAAGGTATTTATTCTAAACAACATACATCCAATTTTGATATTGATGAAAATGCGATGAAAATCGGAATGGAAACGATGTTATGGATAACGCATGCGTTATCCCAACGGGATTTTTAATGAAAATAAATGAATATGAAATTGCTTTTAGTTATGAAGATTTTATTGGTTTACGCTATTCCTGAAGAAAAGATAGAAATCAATATTCCCAATGCGGAAGTGATTTACGTTGAAACCGGCATGGGCAAGGTGAATGCCGCCATGAATACGATGCGCGCCATCTGCGAATATCATCCCGACATGGTTATCAGTTTCGGCACTGCTGGAACAATTAATCATAAGGTAGGCGATATTATTGTTTGTAATCGATTCATTGACAGAGATTTACGTAAGGTGAAAATTGATGGTGTGAATTCTGAAATTGAATTTGAAAAATTTGAAAATTTTTCAAATTCAATTTGGGGCACCTGCAACACCGGCGATTCCTTTATCACGCAAGGCGCTGATATCGAAGGCGATGTCATCGATATGGAAGCCTTTGCTGAGGCCGAGGTCTGTCGAAAGATGGGAATCCCATTCGTTTCAGTGAAATACGTTACCGATGTGGTGGGGCAGAATTCCGTGAAGGATTGGTATGATAAAATTGCTGACGCAAGGGAAGGGCTGAAGGAGTTTTTTTATGATAACGTTAGTATAAAATAAGATTCCTCGACAAGCTCGGAATGACAAATTGATATGGATCTCAAGTGGTTGCCGATAACGAAGAAGGAATCTGACTTGCGCGGGTGGGACGAGCTTGACATCGTGCTCGTGAGCGGCGACGCATACGTCGACCATCCGTCGTTCGGAGCTGCTGTTATTGGGCGCACACTTGAAAAGGAAGGCTACAAAGTCGGTATCATTCCGCAACCCAACTGGCGTGATGACCTCCGCGACTTCCGCAAGTTCGGCAAGCCACGGATCTTTTTCGGTGTGTCGGCAGGATGCATGGATTCGATGGTGAACCACTATACCGCCAACAAACGTCTTCGTTCCAACGACGCTTACACCCCTGGAGGCGAGGCCGGGTTTCGTCCGGATTATGCCTCGATAGTGTATTGCAACATCCTAAAACAGATTTATCCCGACGTGCCAGTCGTTCTCGGTGGTATCGAAGCCTCGTTAAGAAGAGTGACTCATTACGACTACTGGTCAGATACATTGAAGCCCAGTATTCTCGTTGATTCTCACGCTGATATGGGCGTTTACGGCATGGGCGAATTAGCCAATGTCGAGATTGCTAAAGCACTTTCCGAAGGCAAGAAAATCGATGAAATAACCGACATTCCGCAGACATTTTTCTTGAAAAAGAAATCTCAATTCGTTGAATCTTCTTGGCAAGACATAAGACTCGTGTCGCATGAAGTCTGTTTGAAAGACAAAAAGCTTTACGCCTCGAATTTCAAGCATGTGGAGGAGGAGTCGAACAAAAAACACGCCGCCAGACTGCTTCAGGATGTCGGCGATTTCACTCTTTACATCAATCCTCCTTATCCTACCTACACCACAGAACAAATCGACGCTGCCTTCGACTTGCCATACACACGCATGCCGCATCCGAAATATGCCAAACGCGGTCCGATTCCGGCATACGAGATGATTCGTCATTCGGTGAACATACATCGTGGATGCTTCGGCGGCTGCGCTTTTTGCACCATCTCGGCTCATCAAGGAAAATTTGTGGCTTCAAGAAGTAAAGAATCGATTTTACGTGAGGTTGAGCAAGTTACCCAAATGCCTGATTTCAAAGGATATATCAGCGATTTGGGCGGTCCGTCGGCGAACATGTACCGAATGCGTGGCAAAGACGAATCGCTGTGCGAGAAATGTGTGCGCCCGACCTGCATTCAGCCGAATATTTGCAAGAATCTCAACACCGACCATCATCCGCTGATTGAACTTTACAAGGAAGTCGACAAAAACCCGAATGTAAAAAAGGTGACAATAGGTTCAGGCATCCGCTACGACTTGTTTTTGACAAATGACGACCCCGACGGAAAGCTTGGCTACGACGAATATTTCGAGCAGCTGATGCGCCGTCACGTGAGCGGACGTTTGAAAGTGGCGCCAGAGCAAGTGAGCGATAACGTGTTGAAACTCATGCGTAAACCACCGTTCGCATTGTTCAACAAACTGAAAAAACGCTTCGACCAGGTCAACGAGAAATATCATCTTAACCAGCAGCTGATACCTTATTTTATATCGAGCCATCCTGCTTGTACCTTGATGGATATGGCGGAACTTGCGGTGAAAACCAAGGAGTTAGGCTATCATCTTGAGCAAGTTCAAGATTTCACACCTACGCCGATGACTTTGGCGACCGAAATCTATTATTCGGGCTATGACCCGTATACTTTGAAGCCAATATTTGTTGCAAAAAACAAGGAAGACAAACTCGCGCAGCAACGTTTCTTTTTCTGGTACAAAAACGAAAACCGACAATGGGTGAAGCAGACGCTCCGCAAAATGGGCAAATACGATTGGATCAGACGACTTTATGGAGACAAATGACGCTATATTAAAAAAAGTGTTGCACTATTGCGCCTATCAGGACCGGTGCACGCACGAGGTGAGAACGAAGCTCGCCTCTTTCGACATGCCCGATTCCGAGAAGGATAAATTCTTGAAACTCCTTGTGGATGAAGGTTATCTCGACGATGAGCGTTATGCCTCCACATTCGTGAGAAGCAAGATTCATCTCAAAAAATGGGGCGTGAACAAGATAAAAATGGCATTGAAAATGAAAGGCCTCAGCGATGAGATTATTAGCAATGCCTTATCAGAAATCGACCCCGAGATTTATAAAGAGGAATTGATAAAAGTCCTGAAAGCCAAGAAAATCAACGAGACAGATCCATATAAACGTAAGGCGAAACTGGCGCAATACGCTAAACAGAAAGGCTATGAACCGGGACTGGTTTGGGAAACTGTTAAAAATCTTTAGTTTAAAAAGAAATTTTCATATTTTTGCATCGATAAATTAGGATATATGAAGAAACTGTTACTGACTATAATTTCGCTGTTTGTTTGCATGGTGGCTATGTCTCAGGAGATTCAACTTGACGGAAATTTCTTGAGTCGCAGATACAACAGAATCACCTACGACACCGACTATATCATGCGTCCAAACTGCAAATGGACATTCAAGTTGAGAACCATGACGCTGATGCAGACATTCCACACCAAAGGTGAGTTTGAAGGCACCAGGTTCGAGTCGAATCTGAGCACCGGATTGAAGCCGAAACTCAATGTTCAGGTGGGATATATGGGCATCGCCCTCGCCGGAGGCATCAGTTTCAATAAGTTAAAAGGCGGTCAGGACAGGGACTTCGACATAAAACTCAATATGTACGGCAAGAAATTCGGCTTCGAGTTCGGATTGAGCGGCATTGAGAGTCTGCATGGAAATTATATTTTTGACATTCCTGGGATGCCAAGTATTTCCAGCGATGATGGAAGTATCGTTATTCCTTTGCCTCTTGAGTTTGAAGTGCCGGAAGGGAAAGTCTCGCAGGCGGTCTTTAACTTCAATTTTTACTATGCATTTAACAATAAGAAATTCTCATATCCGGCGGCATTCACACAGATGTTTATCCAGAAGAAGAGCGCGGGCAGTTTGCTTGTAGGAGGCGAGCTTCATGTGAATGTCATAAATATTGGTGACACTATTGATAATGATGAACTTTTTAGGCTCACCAATGTGACATACGGTCTTGGCGTTGGCTATGGATATAACCTTGTGCTGCCACATCGCTGGCTCATTCACGCATCGGTACTTCCTTACCTTGTACTTCATAGCAGAACCACCGTGCGAAATTACATGCAAGGCGACGGACACAGCGTGACAGCCGATTTTCCAGAGGTGTTCATCATAGGAAAAGCTGCCATCGTGCATGACTTCAATGCCAGATGGTTTGCCGGAGCTACAGGACAACTCAACTGGTCGAATGTCAATTCCAAAAAGCTGAAAACCGGCAACAGCCAATATCAGGTTTTTCTTTTCGTTGGAATAAGGTTGTGACGTGATTGTCATTTCGACCGAAGCGAAGCGTAGTGGAGAAATCTTAAAATAATTTTAAATTTTAAATAAACAACACCTTATATTAATATGGTCACTTTAGACAGCATAAAAGAACTTAGTAAGAGGATTGATGCCTTGAGGAGGTATCTTTGACATCGACACCAAACTGTCGAAAATAGCTGAATTAGAAGAGAAAACGAAGGTTGACGGCTTTTGGGACGACCCGAAAAACGGCAAGGTCATCATGCGCCAGATCAAGGACGTGAAGAGCTGGGTGACGGCTTACGACGAGATTGCGAAGGCTAACGACGACCTCGGAGTGCTTTACGATTTCGCCAAGGAAGGCGAGGCTACAGAAGAGGAAGTAGACAAGCAATACGCCGACGTGGTGAAACTCGTCGAAGACCTCGAATTCCGCAACATGCTTCACGAGGAAGCGGACTCGATGAGCTGCGTGCTGAAAATCAACGCGGGCGCGGGCGGAACAGAGTCGCAGGACTGGGCGGACATGCTCATGCGAATGTACATGCGCTACGCCGAGGCTCATAACTATAAGGTGAGAATCAGTAACATTTTGGAAGGCGACGATGCCGGAATCAAGTCGTGTACCATGGAAATCGACGGCGACTACGCCTACGGTTACCTCAAAGGCGAGAACGGAGTGCACCGCCTCGTACGCGTGTCACCATTCAACGCCCAAGGCAAACGAATGACGTCGTTCAGCTCGGTGTTTGTGTCACCTTTGATCGACGACACCATCGAAATCGTCATCGACCCGTCAAGACTGACATGGGACACATTCCGCAGTGGCGGCGCTGGCGGTCAGAACGTGAACAAGGTGGAGTCGGGAGTGCGTTTGAGATATCAATACAAAGACCCATACGACGGTCACGAAGAGGAGATTCTGATTGAAAACACCGAGACGCGTGACCAACCGAAAAACAAGGAAAACGCTATGCGACTGCTGAAATCGCAATTGTACGACAAGGAGTTACAGCATCGTATGGAGGAGAAAAACAAGATCGAGGCGTCGAAGAAAAAGATAGAATGGGGCTCGCAGATACGCTCTTATGTGTTCGACGACCGCCGCGTGAAAGACCACCGCACCAACTACCAGACCAGCAACGTGCAGGCGGTGATGGACGGAAAAATCGATGAGTTTATCAAGTCGTATTTAATGATGTTTGGACAAAAATAATTAAAGTTATGACAACATTTTTTATAGCTATTGCCGTCTTGATTGTTGGCTATTTGATTTACGGAAAAATTATAGAGAAGCTCTTCGGCGCTGACCCTGATTGTGAAACGCCAGCTGTCACTATGGCTGACGGCGTCGACTACGTGCCGATGAAGCCTTGGCGCATCTTCTTGATTCAGTTTCTGAATATCGCCGGCGTCGGTCCAATCATCGGCGCTATCATGGGAGCGCAGTTCGGGACGGCGTCGTTCCTGTGGATTGTGCTTGGCAGCATCTTCGCTGGTGCCGTCCACGACTACCTCGCCGGCATGATTTCGCTGCGTACCAAAGGCGCGAGTCTGCCTGAGATTCACGGAATGTACCTCGGCAACGGAGTGAAACAGTTTATGCGCGGATTCACAGTAATATTGATGATTTTGGTCGGCGTGGTGTTCGTCAACACCCCGGCAACGCTGTTAATCAACAACTTCACACCAGGTTGGAATCCATACGTTTGGGTTATCATCATCTTAGCTTATTATCTGATTGCCACTTTGCTGCCAATCGACAAATTAATCGGAAAAATTTACCCGATTTTTGGAATACTTTTGCTCGGTATGGCTGTTGCTATCTTCGTGGCGTTTATCATGTATCAGCCAGAGATTCCGGAGATTTGGAGCGGATTGCAGAACCGTCATCCTAACGCGGCTCACAGTCCAATCTTCCCGATGATGTTCATCAGCATCGCGTGCGGCGCAATCAGCGGTTTCCATGCCACACAGTCGCCTTTGATGGCACGTTGCATGGTCAACGAGAAGCAAGGCCGTCCGATTTTCTACGGTGCCATGATTACCGAAGGCGTCGTTGCCTTGATTTGGGCAGCTGCGGCGGCATATTTCTTCGGTCCCGATAGCGTGGTCAACGTCAGCGGAATGAGCGGAGCCGCCATCGTTGGTGTGATCGCCAACACTTGGTTTACCCCAGTGATTGCTGTGATTACCATCCTCGGCGTCATCTCGGCAGCCGTCACCTCGGGCGACACAGCCTTGCGTTCGGCACGCCTCATCATCGCCGACTTCCTGCACTTCGACCAGAAGCCTATCAAAAACCGTTTGATCGTCGCCATCCCGATGTTCGCCGTGACAGCGGTCATCTTGGTTTACAGTCTCGCCGACGCGAAAGGTTTCGACATGATTTGGCGTTATTTCGCATGGGCGAACCAGGTGCTTGCAATGGTAACTCTTTGGGCGATAACGGTTTATCTCGCCAAGGAAAAGAAAAACTACATCTTCAGTCTCATCCCAGCGATGTTCATGACGATGGTCACGATGACGTATATCTTTGAGTTCCCTGCCGGAAAATACATCGAAGGCGTGGGATTCTCGGGTGTCGTCGCCCCGATAATCGCAGGCTGCATCACGATTCTGTTTACGGTTTTGTTCTTTAATTGGCATAGAAAATACGCTAAAAACGCGCTTTGATGAACGCTGCCACACGAGATTTTATCGAGAAACATCTGAAGGATGACGTGCGCCAGCTGGCGTTGCAGAAATTCCCTAACGATGTCGATAAAATGTTGGTGCTCAATCAGATAGAGGCGCGACAGCTTCTGTCGAAGAAAGTGCCGTCGTGGGCTTCCAATCCCGATTTGCTATTTCCGAAACATCTCTCAATCGAGCAATGTTCCTCGGAGCTTACCGCGAAGTACAAGGCATCAATCATCGAAGGTGGTGATACCTTTGTCGACCTGACTGGCGGTCTGGGCATAGATTCATATTTCCTTTCTGAGAAATTCAAAACCTCCTATTACGTTGAAAATCAGAAAGAATTATGCGATTTGGCAGAACATAATTTTGATGTTTTAGGACGGAGAATCACGGTTGTAAATTCCGATGCGGAAACATTTTTAAATAATTTTTATTGTGGCAAGACATGTCTTGCCACCACAGGATGTGACAATTTGCCATCCCGTAGGGACAATGCATGCATTGTCCTATACATTGATCCCGCCAGGCGCGACATTTACAACCGCAAAATGGTTTCCCTGCACGATTGTTCGCCCGATGTTATTGTATTACAACGAAACCTGTATGAAAACCTCGTAGAGACGCGCCATGGCACGTCTTTACAATATTTGATAAAGGCATCCCCGATGTTAGACATTTCCTTGATTACCAACGAATTGAAAAATATTTCGGAAATCCACATCGTGGCAGTTAAAAACGAATGCAAGGAGGTTTTGATTAAAATTGAACCAGGATTTGAAGGGGAAATAAAATATTTTTGTGTGAATTTGAATCCCGTAGGGACAAGGCATGCCTTGTCCCAACAGGTTGAAATGGTTTTTCAATTCGTCGAATCAGAAGAAAAATCCGCCATCCCATCATTTTCATCAACCGTTAAAAAATATTTATACGAACCGAATGCCGCCTTGATGAAATCTGGTGCCTTTAAATTGATTTCACAGCGTTTTGAAATCGATAAATTGCACGTTAACAGCCATTTATATACATCCGACAACCTTGTTCCGGATTTTCCGGGACGCGTTTTCGAGGTCGTCGGATTTGCGCCTTTCAACAAAAAAATCAAAAAAGAATTGTTAAAAAATATTTCAGAAGCATCTGTCGCTACCCGCAATTTCCTGTTGAGCGCCAATGATTTAAGGAAAAACCTAAATCTTAAAGAAAGTGATGAAAACTATGTTTTCGGTACGACGGCAATGGGGGATAATAGAATAATTATCCTATGTCGGAAATATAATCCGCTTCCTCAATAAAAATCTTTTGTCATTTTTCAATCTTCTTGTCAAAATTCGTATCTTTGCGACTTCTTAAATTGATTTTATGTGGGATAAAATAGCTGATTATATACTGAAATATCGTATTCCGAACCTGATTATTGTCTCAATTCTATTGGTTTTTTTAGGAATGAAGATGTTTGGGCTTAAAATGGGTCATAACATTGCCAGTACCCTGCCTGATAACGACTCCACGATGGTTGTTTATCGTCAGTTCCTTGAAAAATATGGGCAAGACGGACGCTCCATTTTTATCGGAATGAAAGATGAAAACCTCTTTACACTTGACCATTTTCTCGATTATTATGATCTTTGCGAAAATATAAAAAATATCGAAGGTATCAACGAATGTCTCTCGGTATCAAGGATTTACAATCTGAAAAAGAACGACAGCATCAAGAAATTCGAGCTTGTGAAGGTTGTGAAACATCGCCCTGGAACGCAGGAAGAGGTTGATGCGATAAAAGATGAAATCATGAGCCTCGCCATGTACGACGGGCTTCTTTTCAACACGGAGACAAGTGCTTCGATGATGGTCGTTACCGTCGACAATGACTATGTGGCGTCGAAGAAGCGTCCGAAAATGATTTCGGAGCTCAGAACCATTGTAAATCAATATGGTAAGGCTCACAACGTTGAGATGAGACTCTCAGGAATGCCATATATTCGCGAGATTACTACTCAAAAGATGGTGAAGGAAATCCTTGGTTTCAGTCTCCTCTCTATTGTTGTGGCAGGGTTGATACTTTACATGTTTTTCCGTTCATGGCGAGTGCTGGTGTCTGTCATCGCAATTGTCTTGATATCAGTGGTTTACATGTTTGGAATCATGGTGCTGCTTAATTTCGATGTCACCATTCTTACAGGAGTTCTTCCGCCATTGCTGATTATTATCGGGGTGGAAAATTCCATTTTCATGCTGAACAAATATCATCGCGAGTATAACATCTGCAAAGACAAGATGCAGGCGTTGAAAAACGTGGTGATGCGCATCGGACCTGCGAATTTCCTGACCAACACGACAACAGCTGTTAGTTTCGCATCTTTCATCATCACGCGAAACGTGTTGCTCGTACCGTTTGGAATCCTTGCAAGTGTCTGTATCATGCTGACTTACGTGTTGACAATGGTGTTGCTTCCGACATTTTTCAGCTATCAGAAAAAACCGAGCGAAAAGAATACCAATTATCTTGAAAACGGTAACATAAACACCATTGTGGCGAAGGTTTCAGGCATTGTGATGACCCGTCGCAGATACATTTATGCTGTTTTGTGCACGCTCCTGCTTCTGTGCGGGTGGAGTGCCACGAGAATGTCGACGTCGGGTCGTGTTGTCGATGACATTGCCAAGAACGACAAACTTTATAAAGACATTATGTTTTTTGAGGAAAATGTCGGCGGCGTGATGCCTTTTGAAATATCTGTCGACACGAGGAAGCCGAAAGGCATAATGAACGCCTCGTTTATCCGTAAGATTCAGCAGCTTCAGGACACTTTGTCTGTGTATCAGGAGTTTAGCGCGCCTTTGTCGATTGCCGAAGTGGTGAAATTCGCACGTCAGGGCTTCTACAACGGCAAACGCGACCAATATAAGGTGCCTAATAACAATGAGTTCGGCTTTATCATGAAATACATGCCTGATACGAAAGGCGGGGAGCTGCCGGAGATTGTCACACAATATGTCGATAAAGACATGCGATGCACAAGAATTTCAGTGCAGATGGCAAACGTCACGACACCGAAAATCGACAGCATCAGCAGGTCGCTGCAACCTAAAATAAACAGCATTTTCCCGAAAGAGAAATACGATGTCGTCATGACGGGTAGTTCAATGGTGACGCTGCAAGGCACAAACTATCTTATCAAAAACCTGTCATATTCGCTTGTGCTGGCGTTCATCGTGATTGCTCTGCTCATGGTGATTACGTTCCATAACTTCAAAATGGTTGTCATCTCATTGATACCCAATCTGATACCTTTGTTTTTCACGGCAGGTGTCATGGGAATCTGCGGTATCCCGCTGAAAATGTCGACGATTCTGGTGTTCAGCATCGCGCTTGGAATCAGCGTCGACAACACCATTCATTACCTTGCGCGCTACAGGCTTCAAATGAAAGTTAACAATAAAGACATAAAGAAATCGGTGATGGCGGCAGTTTTGGAGACGGGTCCGAGCATGATTTATTCTGCCAGCATCCTCATCTGTGGCTTCCTGATTTTTGCCTTCTCATCGTTCGGCGGAACAAAAATCGTTGGTTTCCTTGTGCCGTTTACTTTACTTATTGCATTGATAACCAATGTTTTAGTGCTTCCTGCTTTGGTTTTGACATTTAATAGGAAAAAGATATGACATCTGTTGATAAAATTCAAGAACTGATAACTAAATTCATTGATTCACAGGATTTTATGGGAGTCCCGACCGAGTTGTACGCTCCCATCGACTATACGATGAGCCAGAAAGGAAAACGCATGCGCCCGACCCTTGCGCTTCTTTCGTGCGAGATGTTTGGCGGCGACATCCAGACTTGTCTGACTCCTGCTGTGGCAGCTGAGATTTTCCACAATTTCACGCTGCTTCACGATGACATCATGGATGAGGCTCCTCTGCGTCGCGGTCTTGAAACGGTTTATCATAAATGGAATTCAAATATTGCACTGCTTTCCGGCGACACCATGCTTATCAAGGCTTTTCAATATGCATTGAGTACTAATAAGTTATATTCGCAAGACATTCTCGCCGAGCTTTGCAAGGTTGCTCTTGAGGTTTGTGAAGGCCAGCAATATGATTTGAATTTTGAGACCCGTGATGATGTCACCCTTGATGAATATATTGAGATGATTCGTCTGAAGACAGCTGTTCTTCTTGGCTCTGTCTTGAAAATCGGCGCTATCGTCGCTGGTGCAAAAGAGTCTGACAAACAGGCGGTTTACGACTTTGGCATAGACCTCGGTCTGGCGTTCCAGCTTCAAGATGACTTGTTCGACTGCTATGGCGACGTGAAAGTCTTTGGCAAAATGCCTGGGGGTGACATTGCCGACAATAAAAAAACGTATCTTTATCTCAAGGCTTTGGAACTCGCGACTCCTGAAGACAAGAAGCTCTTAAGTGATTATTTCTCAATGCCTAAGGGTCGTGACGACAAAAAAATGAAAGCGGTTCTTGACATCTTCGCCAAGTACAATGTTAGGGAGATTGTTGCAAATCTCATGACAGACTACTATAAAAATTCTCTGAAACACCTTGATAAAATAGATGTTCCAGAGGAAAACAAGACGGTTTTGAGAAACTACGCCGATTACCTTTATAATAGAATTAAATAATCAGCTGCTTCGCAGAATGTGTCGCTATGCGAAATGTGGAGGCTTTGCCTCACATTGCGACCGAAGGGAGCCACATTCAGCCGAAGGCTGCTCATTTTTACAAATTTGGTAAAAACAAGCATGAATCTCCGTAGCTCAAAAACCGGAAATCATGCTCAAGGGCATATTTGTACGCCTCTTTCCAACGCTCGCCGATTAACGCTGACACCAGCAACAGCAAGGTGCTTTTCGGCTGGTGGAAATTCGTAATCAACGCCTTCGTTATTTTAATTGGGCATGAAGGAGCTATCATCAATGCGGTGGTGGCATGAAGAGCGTCGAGATGATACATGTCGAGGTATTTTATGATGGCTTCCAGGCTTTCTTTCGCTGAAGGCAACGACGTCCTGTCGTTGTAAGGAAACCATTGGTTTACATGCAGGTTACGTTCTTCAAAGCCTTGTTCGAGAAGCATCACGCCAATCCAATACAGCGATTCTATGGTGCGCATGCTTGTCGTTCCAACGGGAATTATCGTCCGCCCAATGTTATCTCTCAGATTCTCAATGCATTGCCGTTTCACTATTATTGATTCCGAGTGCATCTCGTGTTTGCCGATGGTGTCGGACGCGACGGGACGGAACGTGCCGGCACCTACGTGGAGCGTCACTTCCTGTATTGTGTGTCCCATCTCTTTGAGCTTGGCTATCAATGGCTTGGTGAGATGCAACGACGCTGTCGGGGCAGCCACAGATCCTTCATATTTGGCGAAGACGGTCTGATAACGCTCCCTATCGCTCGGCTCCGCCTCGCGATGCAGATACGGCGGCAACGGTATCTCTCCGGCAGCCTCAAGAACCTCCGCGAAACTGATGGCGCAAGGCTCCCATGAGAAACGCACAAGGGAGTACGCGTCTGTCTTCTCAATACGCTCGGCTTTTAAAACAACGTCTTTGCCTTTGATATTCAGCGGCATGGACAACGCGCCGTCTTTCCAACGGCGTGAATTGCCGACAAGACAATGCCATTCGACAGGTGAACTGGCGGTAAACGCCAGCTGATAGTCGCCGTTGCCAGTGACGGGCTCAAGGCAGAACACCTCGATGGCGGCCCCCGAGTCCTTCACAAACTGAAGACGCGCACGAACCACTTTCGTCTCGTTGAAGACCAAAACCGATTTCTCGGGAAGATAATCGCCGATGTTACGGAAATGGTCTTCACATATTTCATTGTTTTTCAACACCAAGAGCTTTGACGAGTCTCGCTCCGCAAGCGGATATTTCGCAATCCTCTCATCAGGCAGCGGATAGTCGTACTCTGCGATGTTGATGTTCTGAACGTTGGAAATCATGTCGAAACGATACGAAATGTTTTATTTGCATCCCTCGCAACCGCTGTCGCAGCTTCCTTCACAGCTGCCACCGCAATGGCCGCAGCCTCCGCCGAAGTCTTCTTCTTTGAGCTCGCGCACATTCAAAATCTCGCCCTCAAAATACAACGGCACGCCCGCCAACTGGTGGTTGAAGTCGATTTCAACAAGTTCCAGACTTACTTTTTTAATTGTGCCTGGCACTATGCCACCATCACCAACGTTGAACTGCAACGTGTTGCCGACTTTGCAAAGCTCGCTGAGATTGCCCTTCTCGTCAAGGAACATGTCTTTTTTGACGGTGTAAACCATCTCGTTGTTGTATTCGCCGTAACCCTCGGCTGGCGTGAGGTGGAAACCGAAAGTGTCGCCCGGCTCGAGACCTTGCAGACATTCCTCAAAACGAGGCAGGAACATTCCGTGTCCGAAAATGCCCTCAAGCGGTTTCTCTTTTGTGGCCTGGTCGATGACCGCGCCTTCTTTTGTGTCGTTGTGCAACGTGTAAGTCAATGTTACAACAGTATTGTTTGCTACTTTCATGATAAAATGTGTTTAATAAATTCCAAATATTTTTCTTAACAGCCATTCCGTCGTTATCAATGCTAAAATGCTGAAAAACAACCACTTGAGATTTATCAAATCGTCATAGCGTGTTTCTTGCCTTGAAATGGATGTTATTCTCTCGTCTTTTTGTAAGTCTCTTGTAAGTTGCTGTATTTCAGTGATATAATAATGTCTGCCACCTGTCTGCGATGCCAAAGAGCGCATCCTTTCGATGTCGGCTGTGAGGTCTTGTGCCTCGATGCCTGTTGCCTCCACCGTGAAGGTGCCGTCGGCGTTGTATTCGATGCCGCCAAGCGAAGCGTTTGCGTGGTATTTGTAGATGCCTTCAGGAAGCATGCCAATGTTCAGATTGTAATTGTTTTCCCCTTTTGAAAACACATAATCGTATGATGATGCTATCGTAGAGACGCGATTAATCGCATCTTTACTCGTGTTTTTTTGCGTGATTGTGATATACAAATCTGGTTCATTCACCAATTCCATGCTCGGATTCCTCAATTCTGCCGAGATATTGATGTTTTCTGTGTTGAGATAATTGTCTTTGTGGTTGACAGTCAATTCTTTATCCTTTTCTGTTAGAAGATATTTTATCGTCTTATTGATAATCTCGTTGAAGCCGTCATGGTTTTTGTGATGATAATATTCGTAGAGTTTCCAACGCCAGCAGCCTGTCCCGAAGATGAATGCGTTTTTGTTTCCGTCATTGTCGTTGGCGAATGCCATGAGAGGGTAGGGAGTTTCCAAGTCCATGATTTCCATGCGCAAAAGCTCGTTGTGCTGGGTGTTGAACGTTATTTCCGAATGCGGTAACGACAGCGGCGGATACGATTGTATCTCGTTTTTTATGTCAGAATTTATCGTGAACAGTCCGAAGCCGTTGTTGAAACGCCCGCGGACGTCAAGATTGGTGTTTGTCGCACCATGTTTTATCGTCACCATTTTCTGCGATTGGTTAAACGCGTCGAAATCTGTGCCCGGACCGATAATCATCATTTTCGGTAGGGGCAAATCATTATTTGCCCTCAAATCATTATTTGCCCTCAAATCATCATTTGCCTGTACATATAATTGATGCAAAATCACCAAATCTTGGTCGTGTAGAGACGCGATTAAACGCGTCTTTACATCGTTTTCATTGTTGTTTTCGTTAAAATAACATGTTTCAAATTCAAAATGGTCGTCCAATGCCGATTTTATCGCGGCGATGTCGGGATGCGGAGCCTTGGCTACACAGAGGATGCGGTGTTTTTTGTCGGTCACGTTGATGAAGACACGGCGCGTTTTATCACCAACAACGATGTCAATCTGTTTCGTGCCTTCTTCTCCGGAATCGATATTGAAATCAAATGTTTTCGAGAACCGGTTCGATGTGACGGCAACACTGGCGTTTTCGACCTCAACACCATCCATTTTTACCATCACATTCATCTCTTTTCCCTTGTAATTCAATGCATTGGCTGTCACACGAAGCGGGAAAAGCATGTTCGCCTGGACGGTCTTGTTGTATTTCACATCCGAGATGCTCGTCCTTGGGTATGAAACAGTGTCGCCAAGCGTAACTGAATAAATCGGGGAAGGGTATTTCTCGATGTTTAATTCTGGGTTAACACCTTGATTTACAATACCGTCAGATAACAATACAACCGCTCCGACGTTCTTTTTGTAATACTGGCGCTGAATGGTGCTCAAAGCGTTGTAAATATTAGTGTATTGCCCAGTATGCGTCATTTCGAACGCAGTGAGAAATCCTCCATCAAAAAGAACGGTTTCAACATCGTATTCCTTTTCCAGCTCATTTGCAATCGAATCAATCAGTTTTGGATATTTTTCTTTGTAAAAGACCGAGTCTTTTGTCAAAACTATTGATTCCGAGTTATCTTGCGCGAATACTATGATCGGCTGCTCTATCTTGTTGATTCTCTGCTTGATATACGGATTGATGAATAGCATCAGGATGGTGGCTACAACTATTGTCCTCAACGCGAACAATAACGCCGTCAGCCCTTTGCCGTATTTTTTCGAAAACAAATACAGCAGCGAAGCATATATCAAACCTATCGCTAATGCGATTATAATCAACCACATATCTGAAAAGAAAAAATTTTTGCAAAAATAATGATTTTTGTTCAATGTTGCGAGTTAAATTCTTAATTTTGTAGCTTATTTTAATGTTATGAAAAAGTTTTTGGTTATTCAGACCGCATCGATTGGCGATGTCATTCTTGCAACGGCAGTTGTGGAGAAATTGCATGCGTATTTCCCTGACAGTCAAATAGATATGATGATAAAGAAAGGTTATGAGAGCCTTTTCCAAAATCATCCTTATTTAAATAAGGTGTTGACCTGGGATAAGAAACGGCATAAATACAGCAGCCTCATCTCCAATCTGATGAAGATTCGCGCCGAGCGTTATGACATGATTGTCAATGTGCAACGTTATGCTGCCACAGGTTTTGTCACCGCTTTTGGAAAGGCGAAGGAGACCGCGGGTTTCGACAAGAATCCGTTCAGCAGATTCTTTACTCATAGAATCAAACATGAGATTGGCGTGCATGGTTTGCATGAAGTGGATAGAAACCAGAAACTTATTGAGCATATCACCGATGCCAAGGCGGCACGTCCGGTGTTGTATCCTGACGATGCTGTATTGGAGAAGGTAAAGCATTATAAATCAGACAGATATATTTGTGTGGCTCCATGCTCTTTATGGTTTACAAAGCAGTTCCCGGAAGACCGTTGGGTTCATTTCTTGAGGCTCGTTCCTGATGATTTGAAGGTATATCTCCTTGGCGGAATGGAAGACAACCAGACTTGCGACCGCATCATAGCTCAGGTGCCGAACAAGCATATCGAGAGCCTTGCGGGTCATCTCAACCTTTTGGAGTCGGCTGCCCTGATGCGTGACGCTGCGATGAATTTTGTATGCGACTCGTCGCCAATGCATCTCGCGAGCTCGCAAAACGCCCCGATTACCGCTGTCTTCTGCTCCACAGTAACCGATTTCGGCTTCGGTCCGCTTTCAGACGACTCGGTAGTGGTGGAGGAGAACCGTAACCTGAAATGCCGTCCGTGCGGCCTGCATGGTTATAAAGAATGTCCTAAAGGTCATTTCAACTGCGCGAATTTTATTGAAATAAAAGAACTTACAGACAGATTATGAATACTTTTGACCAAGAAGTCGAACTTTGCGTGAAGCTGCTTTCAGAGGGTAAGGTGTTCATTTATCCCACCGACACCATCTGGGGAATCGGGTGCGACGCCACCAACGCTAAGGCTATCGACAAGATTTTCAAGATAAAAAACCGTCCAGCCGGCAAGGGGCTCATCATCCTTGTTGACACCGTTGAGCGTATCAAGGATTATGTCAAGAATCCGTCGCCGATAGCGGCTGATTTGATAAAAGCGGCGAAAAACCCGCTGAGTATTATATATAAGGATTCGATGGGGCTTGCGAAAAACCTCAGCGGCGACGGCAGCGTGTGCATCCGCGTCACCACAAACGAGTTCTGCAAGGAGGTCATACGCCGACTCGGACGCCCGATAACGTCGACATCAGCAAACCTCAGCGGCGAGCCGTCACCGTCGAATTTCGTTGACATTTCAGAGAATATGAAGAGGTTGGCGGATTACGTCGTAAGCCTGTATCATGATGTGATTGTAAAGCCTAAAGCATCGACGATAATCAAAATCAACGACGATAACACATTTGAGATAGTACGTTCATAATTCCCGTAGGGACAGGGCCTGCCTTGTCAGTACAGGATGCAAAATCATTATTATGAAAAAAATATTTTTAATTGTTTTATTGGTTTCCGGCGTTTTCTGTTTTGCGCAGAACAAGGTGAGTCCTGCCGAGACATCGCAGAAAATCGCCACCACAATGTATATCATCGACAATTTTTATGTTGACAGCACGGATATGCCTAAGATTACGGAAGAGGCGATAGTCGCCATGCTGAAAGCCCTTGACCCGCATAGCACCTACATAGCTGCAAAGGACGTGCAGAAAGCCAACGAAGGTCTTGAAGGCAGCTTCGAGGGCATAGGCGTGACATTTCAGATTCTTCGCGACACTATTCTGGTGGTTTCAGCCGTCCCGGGCGGACCTTCCGAGAAAGTCGGAATCATGGCTGGCGACAGAATCGTGACGATAGACGGGGAGGATGCCTTCGGTAAGAAAGTCAATAACGAATATGTCACGAAACATCTTCGCGGCAAGAAAGGCACCAAGGTCGTCCTCGGTATCAAACGCGGTGATGACCCGGAACTGATTGATTTTGAAATCATTAGAGATAAAATTCCATTGAAGTCAATCAACACGTATTTCATGATTGACAAAAAAATCGGTTTCATCAAGCTTGACCAGTTTTCTAAAAACTCAGTCGAGGAATTTGAAAACGCTCTCGCCGATTTGAGGAAACGTGGAATGAAATCGCTGATTTTCGACCTCAGGGGTAATGGCGGCGGCTATCTCCAGACCGCTTTCGGGCTCAGCAACGAGTTCCTAGAAAGCAATAAAACCGTTGTGTACACTGAAGGTATGAAGAGTCCGAGGACGGATTTCAACACCGATTTGAAAGGCAACTACCGTGACGGAAGATTGGTGGTTTTAATCGATGAAGGCAGCGCGTCGGCGAGCGAAATTGTGTCGGGCGCCATACAGGACTGGGACAGAGGCGTGCTCATCGGTCGCCGCTCTTTCGGCAAAGGACTGGTACAAAGACCGTTTAACCTCCCTGACGGCGCACAGATACGTCTCACCACGGCGCGTTATTACACACCTACAGGCCGTTGCATACAACGCTCCTACGAGAAAGGCACTGAAGACTATTTCGAGGAGATGAACAAACGTCTCAAACACGGCGAGTATTACCATGCCGACAGCATTCAATTCCCTGATTCCCTTAAGTATTACACGCTAAACAGCGGTCGTGTGGTCTATGGCGGCGGTGGCATCATGCCCGACATTTTCATGCCTGTCGACACCACCTACTCAACAAAGCTTTTCACCAATCTGGTCAGAAAGAACATTTTTAACGCTTTTTGCATCGACTTTGTCTTGAAAAACAGGGAGAAAATCAATCAGGATTACCCGAATTTCGAGAGTTTTAACAATAAATTCACGGTTGACAGCGTTATGATAGAGGAATTCAAGAGGATTGCCGAGAGCAAGGATGTGAAGTGGGACGATGAGCAATTTGCCCGTTCTGAGTCGTGGATTAAATTGAGAATCAAGGCGATGATAGCTCAAGATTTGTGGGATATCGACAAGTTCTATCAGGTTGTCTTCAAGGATGACAGGATGATTCAGAAAGCTGTCGAGATATTGAATTCCAAAAAGGAGTACAACAAGTTGTTGAGAAAATGACGGCTCTTTAAAAAAATGTAAAAAAATGGATACACGTTTTGAATTTTTGTGTATTTTTGTAGCTTGTAAAATTTAAACTTAATCCATTTGAAAAAAGGAAAATAATTATTAACTAATTTAAAAAAAGATGAAAAAATTTCAACTCAAAAAACTCGCAATGGCATTGGTAGTCATTATGTTTGGCTTCCAGGCTTTTGCACAAGGCCGTATCGACCTTACACCTATGGGAAGAAATTCTCAGAAGGCGGAAAATGTGACAATGACCGGATTCTCGGCTTCATTCTCTTACAATAGTATTGAGAGTGAATTGGTTTCTACAGAAAGAGGTGAATTCTCTGTTATCTCAATGGACAACACAGTTGCCGCAGGTAATGAAGGTGAGCCACAGGTTCTTGTAACTCGTAGACTTATCGCCGTTCCTTTCGGAGCAACTCCAGTGGTGACAGTTAAGAACTACACAGTCAATGAGTACAACCTCGCTGACTATGGCATTGAGAAACTTTACCCAATGCAGCCTTCACAGAGCAAGAGCGAGAAAGATCCTAAGTTCGTTTATAACGAGGCAGCTTATTCAGCAAAAGGTTTCGATGAGAGCCGTCCACTCGCTGAGGTTGAAGTTATGGGAACAATGCGTGGTATCCAGATTGGCGCTTTGCAGCTCAACAATGTGAGATACAATGCTTCAGAGAACACACTCCGCGTTTACAACAACATCGACGTTGAGGTGACATTCGAAAATGCCGACCTCGCTCTCACAGAGAAGACATTGGTCAACACCTACAGCCCTTACTTCAGAACAGTCTATGCAGCATTGTTCAATGAAGAGGCTATCCGTGACATCTACGATGAGCACCCTGACCTCTGGGCAGTGCCAGTAAAGGTTTTGGTCGTTGCAAACCGCATGTTCGAAGATGTTATGCAGCCATGGATTGAATGGAAGACAGAAAAAGGTTTCTATCTCGATGTCAACTACACCGATGAAATCGGAACAAACGCAACAGCTATCAAGACCTTCATCACCAACAAATATAATGAAGGTGTTGCAAACGGTCAGGCTCCTACATTCATCATCATCTTAGGTGACCAGGGACAGGTTCCACAGTCACAGATGGGTTCATCCACAAACAAGGTTACAGACCTTTACTACTATGCAGTTGCAGGTAACGACGTGTTCGGAGATATGTTCCACAGCCGTTTCACATGCGAGACAGTTCAGGAGATGCAGAATGCTCTCAACAAATCTTTGATGTATGAGCAGTACACAATGCCGGATCCGACATATCTGAGCAATGTCCTTCTCATCGCAGGTTGGGATTCATCATGGAACCCGAAAGTTGGTAAACCAACCATCCAGTATGCTACAAACTACTACTACAATGCAGAACATGGTTTCGTTAACGTTTATGAGTTCCTCCAAACTCCTTACAACAACCCATACGCAAGCATGAACACTGGTGTCAATTTCGTGAACTACACCGCTCACGGTGGTGACACAAGCTGGTCAGACCCATCATTCTCAGTCAGCAACGCCAACTCATTGACAAACAGCGGAAAGCCATTCCTCGCAATGGGTAACTGCTGCTTGGCTGCAAACTGGGGCTATTCAAGCAAGAGCTTGGGTGAGGCTTTGCTCGTCGGTCAGGACAAGGGCGCATACGCATACATCGGCTCACCTGTTGAGACATATTGGTATGAAGACTACTACTTCGGCGTTGGTGCAACCAACACAATGAATGCAATGCCTACATACGAAGGTTCTTCAATGGGTACTTACGATGCTCAGTTCCGTGATGACTGGAACTGCGTGACATCAGTCCCATTCGTTGGTAACCTCGCAGTGGCATACGCACACGCAGGTGGATACCCAAGCAGCTCAACAGCAACCAACCAGTACTACTGGGAAGCATATCACGTACTTGGTGACGCTTCTGTTTGCCCATTCCATGTAAACCCAATTGAAAACACAGTTTCACACATGCCAACACTTCCTATCGGAATGGACACATACGAGGTCTCAGCTGACCCGGGTTCATACGTTGGTATTTCAAAGGACGGTGTCCTCTACGGTGCTGGTGAAATCGGTGAAGAAGGAACAGCTGTTATTCCAATCGAGCCTGTTACATCAGGTGGTGACGTGAAAATCGTTGTGACACATCCACAGCGTCAGCCTTACATCGCTGTTGTTCCAGCCGCAGCAATGACAGGTGCATACGTGGCAGTTGACAGCTATGAATTGAGCGCTCCTCAGGCTAACTATGGCGAGACAATCGACATGGACATCACAGTGAAGAACGTCGGTACTTTGGCAGCAAGCAACATTACCGCTACACTTACAACTGACTGCGAATATGTGACAGTCTTGGCAGCTGAAGGTTCAGTGACAAGTTTGGCTCCAAATGCAACAGCAACAATGGAAGGCTTCCAGTTTGAAGTTGCAAGCAACGTTCCAGATAAGACAAAAGCTCAGTTCTTCCTCAATGTGACAGACGGTACAGACACATGGGAAGGCAAGTTCAAAGTTGAACTCCACGCCCCAGTTCTCGCATTCGACGGAATCCAGAAGACAGACGACAATGTGGCATTCACATTCAAGAACACAGGTTCAGCTCCATTCTATGGCGGCACATTCACAGTGACAAGCTGCTCACCAGACCTCGTGTTTGACCCAGAAACAATCACATTTGAAGATGTTGTTGAAGGCGATGAGACAATCACATTGAACAGTGGTTATACAATTGCTGAGACAGTTGAACCAGGTACAACATTTGAAGTTGCATACATGATGACAACAGGTCTCTTCACAATCGAAGACATTTTCGTACTTTCATACGGTACAATCATGGAAGACTTCGAGTCAGGCGTATTCAGCACAGACTGGACATTCAGCCAGGCTAACTCATGGACAATCGTCAGTGGCGGTGTCAAGGGCGAGAAATGCGCTAAATCAATGAATGAAGGCATGGCAAGCTCAGACTACAACATCACTCTTGCAGTCAACGTCTTGGCAGCTGGTGAGCTCACATTCCAGTACTATGTTTCATCAGAGAGCAACTATGACAAACTCCACTTCTACATGGACAACCAGGAGAAGGGCGTTTGGTCAGGTTCAGTCAACTGGTCAGAATTCACACAGCCTGTGACAGTGGGTCAGCACACATTCAAGTGGAGCTACACCAAGGACAGCTCAGTGAACTCGGGCGACGACTGCGCAAAGATCGACAACATCATCTTCCCACCAGTAAATGTCATCACATTCATCGATCCTGCTTCAGAACTCGAAGCTGTGGTTGATGGCGGAAACGTTACACTCACATGGGCAGCATCAACCGACGCTGACAAGTATGTCGTGAAACGTGACGGCGAGACATTAGGCGAGACAACAGGTACAACATTTGAGGATGCACTTCCAAAAGACGGTGTTTACACATACGCAGTGTATGCAGCAAAGAACGCTGGTCAGCTCTCAGTGCCTGTAACAGTGACAGTTGAAGCTGAATTTGACAATGTCATTGACAACCAGGAAGTTAAACTCAATGTTTATCCAAACCCAGCTAACGGTGTTTTGAATATCGTTACAAATGCAAACAACTATGAGTACCAGCTCATCAACAGCGTAGGTCAGGTGGTCATGAGCGGCAACGCAAACGGCAGAACATCTGTCAACGTGAGCGAACTCAATGGTGTTTACTTCTTGAGAATCGTTGCTGACGGTGCTGTTCAAGTAAGAAAAGTTACTGTCGAGTAAAGATTTTTTCAAAAAAAATTAAGGATGTCGGCTTTCGGCATCCTTTTTTTTTATATCTTTGCAAGCTATTAATTAAATAAGGTGTAAAATTGATTAAAAATTAATTAAACCATTTAATAAAAAATGAAAAGAACAACATTACTAACAGCTTTGTTCCTGGTGTTCTCATTTATGGGATTCGCCCAGGAATGGCATGGAATCACAAGTGATTCCCCGACAAAGATGAAGAAGACCTTGGTCTCTTCAACTGAAAATGAGATCGTCGTCAATGTTAACCTCGACGGTTTCTACACACAGAGTGTGACAACACCTGACGGCAAACAGTTCAATGTCAGCGTAGATGGCATGGGTGTTGAGCTTGAAGCAGGTGCACCACAGCTTCCATTCGAAGTCATTCCAGTCATGATTGGTGACTTGGCAGAGATGAATGTGGCTGTTGTTAATTCAACTTACGTTGATTTTGAGAATGTTGAAGTTGCCCCTTCAAAGGGTAACATCAGCCGTCAAGTCAATCCGGAGGATGTTCCTTACACCTACGGTGCGATGTATTCACAGAACGCATTCTGGCCGGCAGCACAGGCTACACTTGAAGCTCCATACATCATCAGAGACTTCCGTGGCCAGAACATCATGGTTCGCCCATTCGCTTACAACCCTGTGACAAAGACATTGCGTGTTTATACAAGCATGACAATCGCCATGACAAAGGTCAGCGACAATGGTGAGAACCAGAAACTCGCCCGCAAGAGCAACACTATCAAGATTGATCCGGAACAGAAGGCAATGTATGAAAAGCGTTTCATCAACTTCGGTGAAAATGGTGCAAAATACACTTTCGACGAGGACTTTGGTGAATTGCTTATCATCTGCGCTGATGCTTATATGAGCAACTTGCAGCCATTGGTTGAATGGAAGAACAAGTCAGGCCGTCCAACAACATTGGTAAGCCTTTCAACAGCTGGTGGTAACAGCATCGAAAGCATCAAGACTTATGTCAGCAACTTCTACAATGACCCAGCTCATAACCTTGAGTTCCTTCTCCTTGTCGGTGAGTACAGCGACATCACACCAAAGAACTATGGTTCAGGTTCAGGTGGAACATGTTTCTCAGACAACTATCTTGGCAAACTTGAAGGAAACGATGACTACCTCGAGGTTCTTGTCGGTCGTTTCTCGGTTGCAAACGCCGCTGACGCAGATTTGCAGGTGAATAAGACCATTTACTACGAGCGCGACGTTTTGGCAGGTGCTTCATGGTGCAATAAAGGTATGGGTATCGGATATTACGGTGCAGGTAGCGGTCACTATGGCGAGGATGACTACCAGCATATCGACTTCATCCGCGACTCTCTCATGCACTACACATACGCTACAGTTACAGAGCATCACGGCGGCAGCGGTGGTGACGCAAGCGTTTCAACAATCAGCGGTACCATCAACGAGGGTATCAGCATCATCAACTACTGCAACCACGGTTCAGTTACAAGCTGGGGTGTCGCTAACTACAGCACCAGCAACGTTGCAGCTTTGACAAACAACGGCATGCTTCCTATCGTATGGTCAGTGGCTTGCTTGAACGGACAGTTCGACACTGGCACATGTTTCGCAGAGTCATGGCTCCGCGCTAACCAAAACGGCAATCCTACAGGTGCTGTTGCTGGTATGTTCTCATACGTCTCACAGCCTTGGATTCCGCCAATGTACGGTCAGGACGAGATGGTTAACATCTTGTGCGAATGGCGCAGCACCAACCTGTTTAACCACACAATGGGCGGCTCTTCATTGAACGGAAGTATGTATGTCCTTGATATGTCTCCAGGCGATTCATACCAGACATTCAACACATGGCTCCTCTTCGGCGACCCATCATTGTTGCTCCGTACAGACATCCCAACAGCTATGAATGTTTCTGCATCTCCATCAGTGTTGATGCTCGGCATGTCAGAACTCGACCTTACAGTTGATGCTGACTATGCTATTGCAACATTGTCGATGGACGGTGAGATTCTTGCATCAAGCAAAGTCATCAACGGTCAGTGCAATATGCAGTTCCCAGCTTTGTCAAATGTTGGCAATGCAGAACTCGTTATCGTTGGTTTCAACAAAGAGGCTTACATGGGCACAATCGAGGTTGTTCCTGCAGAAGGTGCATACGTCACCATCAACGATTACGCAATGAGCGGCCCTGCAAACTATGGCGAGACAATCGACTTGCTTGTTGACGTTAAGAACGTCGGTGTTGAGACAACAAACAATGTTGTTGTGACACTTTCAACAGAAAACGAATATGTCGACATTATTTCAGCTGAAGGCACAGTGGCATCACTTGCAGCAGGTGCAACAGCAACAATAGAAGGCTTCCAGTTCGCAGTGGCAGAAAACGTTCCTGATGGAACAAAAGCTCAGATTGACGCTACAATGACTGACGGTACAAACACTTGGACAGGCAAGATTATGGTTGATATGCACGCTCCAACTCTCGTTTTGGAAAGTATTGACAAAGAGGAAGACGCTGTAATATTCTCATTCAAGAATGGCGGTTCAGCTTCATTCTTTGGCGGTGAGCTCTCTATGGTAAGCTGCTCACCAGACCTCGTGTTTGATCCTGCAACAATCATCTATGATGGTGAAGTCCCTGGTGGTGAATCAATTGATATCGCAGCATATTACACAGTTGCTGAGACAGTTGAGCCAGGTACAACATTTGAGGTTGCATACGACTTCGCAACAGGTCTCCTTGATGAGTCAGGTATCTTTGTGCTTAGCTACGGTGCCATCCAGGAAGACTTTGAGTCAGGCTCATTCAGCAGCGACTGGACATTCAGCCAGACCGGCTCATGGACAATCGTTGACGGTGCAGGTGTTGAGGGTTCGAAATGCGCAAAATCAATGAATGAAGGCATTGCAAATTCTGACTATAACATGACATTGACAGTCAATGTTCTGGCAGCTGGCGAGCTCACATTCATGTACAAGGTCTCATCAGAGAACAACTACGACAAACTTCACTTCTACATGGACAACCAGGAGAAGGGCGTTTGGTCAGGTACAGTGGCATGGACAGAGTTTACACAGGCTGTGACAGTGGGTCAGCACACATTCAAGTGGAGCTACACCAAGGACAGCTCAGTGAACAGCGGTTCAGACTGCGCATGGGTTGACAACATCCTGTTCCCACCAACCAATGTCATCACATTCATTGCTCCTGCAACAGACCTCGAGGCAACAGTTGAAGGATACAATGTGAACCTCACATGGACAGCATCAGCTGACGCTGATTCATACGTCGTGAAACGTGACGGCGAAGTGATTGGAACAACAACAGCTACAACATTCGATGACACTGTTGATAATTACGGCACATACAGATATTCAGTGTGCGCTGCTAAAGAAAACGGTTCAATGTCAGCTCCTGTTTCAGTGTTCGTCATCGTTGAATATGACGGTGTCGGTGAAAAAGAGGTGAGTTTCGGCATCTATCCTAACCCGACAGAGAACGTGCTCAACATCGTGACAAGCGCTAAGAACTATGAGTATCAGATTGTCAACAGCATCGGCCAGGTCGTTATGTCAGGCAATGCAGAAGGCAGCGTGAAACTCAACGTGAGCGAGCTCAACAGCGGCGTGTACTTCCTGAAAGTCGTCGCTAACGGCAACGCTGAAGTTCAGAAAGTCATTGTTAAGTAATTGATTTTTTGAAAAAAATATGAAGGACGTCGTAAAAGGCGTCCTTTTTTTTATTATTTTTGCGAAAAATTATGTCTATGAAAAAGCTGTTATTTTTTGCAATAAGCATGATGTGCATGCAATTCGCAATCGCACAGGGATGGAACGCAAGTCTCGTTTCATCAACAGAGAAAGAAATCGTTGTGGAACTCAACGTGGATGGTTACATTTCAAATAATGTGACGACTCCCAATGGTGATGCTGTCGTTATCACAAACAAGAAAATGATGCTGATGGCACAGGCTGGAGAGCCTAACGTGCCGAGCGCAGTGATTCCGGTAGTCATCGGCGACAACGCCTTGATGGATGTTGAGATTATTGAAGCCCAATATGTCGATTATCAGAATATTGAAGTGGCACCGTCGAAAGGCGATTTCCCAAGAAGCATCAATCCGGAGGACGTGCCTTACACCTACGGCGCTATGTATCAGGAGAATGCATTCTATCCGGCACAGGTTGCACGTCTCGACGAGCCTTACATCCATCGTGACTTGAGAGGTCAGAACTTGGTTGTCACACCTTATTTATATAATCCTGTGACAAAGACATTGAGAGTTTACAACCACCTCGTTGTTAAGATGAAAAATGTGGGCGTTGACAGCAGAAATGTCTATGAAAACCGCACAAATTCTATCGCTTTAGACCGTGAATTCAACAAGATTTACGAAAGCAGATACATCAATTACGCCGAGTCGATGTCAAGATACACTTCGATTGCTGAAAACGGCGAGCTTCTCATCATCTGCCATGACGCTTTCATGACAGCGATGGAGCCTTTTGTGGCATGGAAGAAACAGATAGGTCGTCCTACTACAATGGTTGGAACAACTACATCTGGCACAACAGCTGCTGCAATCCAATCATACATTCAGACATATTATGCTTCACATCCGAATTTGACGGACATTCTGCTTGTCGGTGACGTGGCTCAGATTCCAGGAGTGTATGTCTCGGCAGGTTCAGGTTATTCGGGATATTCAGGCTATGGCGACCTTCCATACGGACAATTGGCAGGAAATGACAGCTACAACGAAGTTCTTGTTGGACGTTTCTGCTGCGAGACAGCGGCTCAGGTGACAAATCATGTCAACAAGGTTTTGAATTACGAAAGAGATTTGGATGAGACAGCAACATGGATAACAACAGGTCAGGGTATCTCGACTTCGGCAGGTAGCGGCGGTCATTTCAATGAAGACGACTATCAGCATGTTGACAATCTCAGAACAGACCTGATTGGCTATGGTTATACCAACGTTTATCGTGATTATCAGAGCGTTAGCGGCACAACAGCATCAAGTGCAAGTGTTGTCAGCCAGCATATCAACGGCGGTGTGAGCATCATCAACTATTGCAACCACGGTTCAGAGACGGGCTGGGGCGTGTTCAGCTACAGCAACTCGCACGTCAACGCTTTGACCAACGATTACAAGCTGCCATACGTTATTTCAGTGGCTTGTCTTGTGGGAAAATACGATTACAGCAGCGGTTGCTTCGCTGAGGCTTGGATGCGTGCCACAAACAACAGCACTGGAAATCCGACAGGTGCCATCGGCGGAATGTTCTCATACATCTCACAGCCTTGGGTTCCGCCAATGTACGGACAGGACGAGATGGTCGACATTTTGATTGAGTCGTACACCAACAACATCCGTCGCACCATGGGTGGCGTGTCAATCAACGGAAACATGAAGGTTCTGGACCAGGGCGCGACACAAAATGACAAGAAAGGAACGTATAACTGCTGGATTCTGTACGGCGACCCTACTTTGACATTGCGCACTGCTGTTCCACAAGTTATGACGGTGACAGCCGCTTCGTCGATGAGCACCACGGCCACAAGCTTTACGGTGAGCGCGACCAATGCAAACGGCGCATTGGCGACACTGACACGCAACGGCGAAATCATGGGCTCGGCAACCATCAACAACGGAACCGCCAACATTACATTCACTGCTCCGGGCGCTTCAGGAACAGCCACGTTGACAGTGTTTGGATACAATAAAAAGACTTACGTTACAACTGTTAATATTTCTGGCGGCGCACCGACACCAGACCCGGTCAATGTGACGGTGAGCGTGGCAAATCCTATCATCCCTAACGGAGAGAGCACACAACTCAACGCGATTGCCACAGGAGGCAACGGTACGTTTACATACAGCTGGTCACCGGCAGAATCGTTGAACAACGCAAATATCGCATCTCCAACGGCGACGCCAACGGTTACGACAACATACACCTGCACCGTTTCGAGCGCAGGATTGTCAAATGCAAAGACCGTCACAGTGGAAGTGGTGAACGCCCCGGAAAACCTCATGGCGACGGTTGAAAACGAGACCGACATCGTGCTCAGTTGGGATGCCGCCGATCCTGCAACGACATATTCAGTTTATCTCGCAGGTTTTGAAATTAGCAACAACATAACAACGACAACGTTTACCAAGGCGAACAACGCTCCTGGAACATACACCTTTGAGGTTGCTACACATTACAACGGAGTTACATCTCCAAAATCAGATGCGGTCACTGTGACGATAGAAGAGCCTGCTCCTGTCGTTTGCCCGACACCTGAGAACTTCACGGGAGAGTATTATTACGATGAAGGCGAATTCGGTGCAAGACTCGCGTGGGACAGAGCGGATTATGAGTTTACACTCGACAGATTCGAGATTTACAGAAGCACCGACGGTGAGAATTTTGAGGAGGTGAAACGTATTGTGAACACCCCTTCAATCACCCATTACGAATGTGTTGACATTGTTGAAGATGCTGGCGACTATTACTACAGAATCATAGCTTTCTATCAGAATGAATGTGAATCAGATCCTGTTGATATTCAGTTGGTTGTGACATCTGTCGGCGAGGATTGGGCAATCAAAGCCGAGCTTTATCCGAATCCTACTTCAGGAAATGTGACAATCAAGGCGGAGAAGATGCAGAAAGTCACTATAATCAATGCAATCGGTCAGGTTGTGATGGTGCAAGATGTTGACAATGATGAAGTTGTGATTGACATGAGCTCGTTCGGCAATGGAATGTATTTGGTCAATGTCGTCACTGAGAAAGGTAGTTTAGTAAGAATCCTTAATGTGTTAAGATAATGAAAATCAAGTTTATAGGCGCAGCAAACGAGGTGACGGGAAGCAAGCATCTTATCGTCACCGACAAGGGCAAGAAGCTACTTCTTGACTGCGGAATGTTTCAGGGCAAGGGTTTAGAGACCGACGCCATGAACCGCAACACAATGATTGATCCGTCGGAAATCGACTGCATCATTTTGACGCATGCACACATTGACCATTCGGGTCTGATACCTTATTTCTATAAGAGAGGATTCCGAGGCTCTGTTATATGTACAACGGCAACCCGCGAGTTGTGTTCTATAATGCTTCCTGACAGTGGCTTTATCCAAGAGAATGATACTCATTGGTTTAACAAGAAACGTTCACGTCAGGGATTGAAGCCTGTGGAGCCTATTTACACCGAGAAAGACGCCCGTGAGTGTATGGAGCTTTTCATCACCACGGAGATAAACCGCAGGTTTTATATCGACAACAACATCAGCGTTAAGTTTTACAACACCGGTCACATGCTTGGCAGCGCCTGCGCCACCATCATGATTGACGAGAACGGCGAGGTGACACGCATTGCATATACTGGCGACATCGGACGTTACAACAGCTATCTGCTCAAAGCGCCGAATGCTTTTCCGCAATGCGACTATCTCATCACGGAAAGTACCTACGGCGACCGTTTGCACGAGGACAAGGAAGGTGCCGAGGACGAGTTTTTGGAGATCATCAGGCATACTTGCGTTGAGAAGAAAGGCAAGCTCATCATCCCGTCGTTTGCCATTGGCAGGACACAGGAGATAGTGTATATCCTGAACAATTTCTACAATGCCGGCTTGCTGCCGAGGATTCCTGTTTACGTTGACAGTCCGTTGGCGACCAACGCCACGACGATTTTCAAGATGCACCTCGACCAGTTTAACAAGGATGTGGCGAAGGTTCTTGAATATGACGACGACCCGTTTGGTTTCAACAGTCTGCGTTACATCACTGATGTTAACAAGTCGAAGGCGCTCAACGAGACGAAGCAGCCCTGCATCATCATCTCGTCATCGGGCATGATGGAGGCGGGACGAGTGAAGCATCATCTGGCGAACAATATCGACAACAAGAAGAACTCGATTCTCTCTGTCGGTTATTGCGCCCCTACGACACTCGGTGCCCGCATCGTGGCAGGTGAGAAGGACGTGTCCATTTTCGGCACGCCACACAAGGTGAACGCCGACGTTTACAGCATCGACGCTTTCAGCGGTCACGGAGACTACAAGGAGATGGCGGAATACCTGAAATGCCAGAGTCCTGACAAGGTGAAGAAGGTGTTTATCGTGCACGGCGAGAAGAAAGTGCAGGAGAGATACGCCGCCTACCTTAAGAAAAACAACGGGTTCGAGAATATTGTGATTCCAGAGCCGGGAGAAACTTTCAAAATATAATGTGCGCCTGCGGCGAATGTGAAAAATGTGCCGCTTCGCGGAATGTGGAGGCTTTGCCTCAATTGCCATTGGCAACACATTTTTCACATTAGCGTAGCGTGACATTCTGCGCAGCAGCACATTAAAAAAATCTTGACGGAGTCAAGATTTTTTTTGTATTTTTGCAGCCCGAAAGGCGATTGTCGCGGGCAGACGATGAGTCTGCGTGAGGAAAGTCGGGACAGCTCAGAGCACCATACTTCCTAACGGGAAGGCGCCGGAGACGGCGACAGCAAGTGCCACAGAAAACTACCGCCCGCAAGGGTAAGGGTGAAAACGCGAGGCAAGAGCTCACGCCATGGCATGGTGACATGTGATGGAGGTAAACCTTATGGGCTGCAAAACCAAATATACCGGCGTGTGGAGACGCCATAATATGACGTCTCTACAGAAGGTTGCTCGCCAGAGCCGGGAGGGTAGGTTGCTAAAGCCTGACGGCGACATCAGGATTAGAGAAATGACAATCATAAACAGAATCCCGCTTATGCCTTTCATTTTTTGCCTCTGGGTTTACATGAATCCGGAGGCAAAAATTTTATAATAAATGTTACCATCTCTCGTTTTATTTTTGTAAATTCGCAAAAAATTTTTTCTTTATGTCGGGTAACAAAAAAATATTAGCTTTAATACTGTCTATATTTGTTGTAACAGCTTCATTATCAGCACAGAAGAGGTTGGATGACTATGAGCCTGAGGCTATATTCCTTGAGGCTAAGACGCTGTTCGACAACGAGAATTACGCCTCGGCGGCGGAGCTTTTCCACAAGTATCTTAAACTTGCAGAGGACAAGAGCGCTCAAAAGACCGTGGAAGCCAAGTTTTACGAGGCCGCCTGCTCTTCTTATATCGGCGCAGGCGAACAACAGCTGATGCTTTTCTCGAAAGAGAACCCGACGAGCACATTCGCCCCGAAAGCAGATTTCCTTTATGCCAACATGCTTTTCAAAAACAAGAAATACCGCGATGCAATCAAGAAATACGAGTCGATAGATGACGAGTGCCTCACGGAACAGGAAAAAGCGGAGTTTTATTTCAAGCAAGGTCTCGCTTATTACCAGACGAATAATATTGAAAAAGCGGCTCCGTTGTTTTACAAATCAGCATTTATAGAAAGCCCTTACAAAGATGATGCCCGTTATTATTATGCTCATATTCAATATGTTAACAAGAAGTATGATGATGCGAGATTCCATTTTAAGAAGATAGAGAGAGTGCCGAAATACAAGGATGTGGTGCCTCTTTACATGATGCAGATCGATTACGTTGATGGAAAATACACCTCTGTGACCCAGGATGCTGACAGGATTCTTGCCAGCCAGTCGGGGCAGCGCAAGTCGGATCTCGCATTGTTAATCGCTGAGTCGTGGTACCAGCAGAACGATTACAAGAGGGCTCTATACTATTTCGACATCGCCCGCATGAGCACACGCCGCTCGTTCCCTCGCGAGGTGGAGTTCAGAATCGGCTTCTGCAAGATGAAGCAAAACGATTTCAACGACGCCATCGGCAATTTCCAGAACGTGACGAAGAAAAACAGCACCGACGAACTCGCGCAGCACGCCTCGTATTATCTCGCGCAGTGCTACATGAAGACAAATCAGGAGAAGTTTGCACGCAACGCGTATCTCACAGCCTATAAAGACAACTTCGACCATGAGTTGAGCGAGGACGCTTTGTTTAACTACGCCAAGTTGAGTTTCATCAGCGGTGTCGACCCGTTTAACGAGGCGGTGACGCAACTGGAAGATTACATCGACAAAAACCCGAACTCGCCACGAAAAGACGAGGCGCGTCTCATGATAATTCATCTCTACCTCAATTCGAAAGACAGTGGAAAAGCCATCAAGGCGTTGGAGATGTATCCTGAGATGAACAGCGAGATGGAGCAGATTTATGCCCAGCTGACGTATAACCTCGGCACTGAGAGCTATGCCGCAGGCAACTACGACAACGCGATAAGCAGTTTCTTGAAGACCATCAACAACAGACAGGCGACACCGAAGCTGAAAGCTGAGGCGTGCTATTGGCTCGCTGACAGCTACATGCAGAAAAAAGACAACGCCAACGCGGAGAAATATTTTGCGGCGTTTCTGAAGTCGGAAGGCTCGGGACAAACGGATATGCCGTCGTTCGCTTATTATAACATGGGCTATATCTCATATTCGAAAGGCAATTTCCCGGCAGCGGTGAAGAATTTCAGCTATTTCATCAACATGACGAAAGGCGACAAGGAATACGAGGCGGATGCATGGATGCGTGTCGGCGACTGCTATTTCATGGAACGCAACTACCAGAAAGCCATCATCGGATATGAAAACGCGATGAAACTCGACAAGCGCAGCGGCGATTACGCCTTGTTCCAGCAGGGAATGGGTCACGGCGCTCTCGGTGACATGAACGCAAAGGTGAATTGCATGAACGAGCTGACAAAACAATACACCACGTCGTCGTTCTACGACAGGGCTTTGTATGAAACGGGCATGGCGCATCTGAGCACCAACGACGAACGTTCCGCAATATCGGCGTTCAGACGTCTTGTGAACGAGCGCCCGAGGTCGACATTCGCGCGCCAGGGACAGATGAAAATCGGTATGCTTTATTACAACAACAACCAATATGACGAGGCGTTGACGAATCTTAAGATAGTTGTCGACGAGTACCAGAATACTGAAGAGTCGCGTGAGGCACTGAATATCATAAGAAACATCTACATGGAGACAAACAGAACCAGCGAGTTCTTCAAATACGCTGACGAAAACGGAATCGCCACGAGCGTCACGGAGCAGGACTCGATATCGTTTGCCACAGCGGAGAACTTCTTCCAGCAAGGACAATATGAAAACGCCTTGAGCGCTGTTGAACAATATGTCAGGAATTTCCCGAAAGGGGCTTATCTTTTGAAAATCAACTATTATGGATTGACATCATTGGAAAAACTCGGAAGGGCGAGCGAGACCAGACCATATCTTGAAACGATAATTTCGATGCCTGACAACGACTACACCGACAATGCCTTGCTTAAGATTGCTAACATGGAGAAATCGGAAAATGAGTTGGAAAAGGCGAAGGGTTATTATCAGAGACTTGCCAATATCACTGAAAATCAGAAGCTTAAGATGCAGGCGTTGGAAGGTGTGATGGATTGTGACTTTAAGCTTGAGGATTATGACGGCGCCATTGAGAACGGCAACATGCTCGCAGGAATGCAGGAATTGTCGCAAAACAAGCGTAACTTTGTGAACTACGTCGTGGGAGTGTCGCTGTTTAAGAAAAGCGATTACGTGTCGGCATTGCCGAAACTTGAGCAGTGCTCGCTGAAAGACAGGACGGAGATGGGAGCTGAGGCAGCTTATTACGTGGTGCTTTCCAACTGGAAACTCGGCAAGCTCAACGACACAGAAGAGAAAGTGTTCTACATATCCGACAACTTCGGCGCGTTCAGCTATTATGTGGCGATGTCGTTCGTGACGTTGAGCGACGTTTACGTGGCGAAGGACAATGTTTTCCAGGCGAAGGAGACTTTGAAAAGCATAATCGACAACTATCCTGGAGGCGAGCCCAAGACTCTGGCTGAGAAGAAACTTGCGGATATCGAAAGAAATGAAACTAAAAATGAGGAGGATGCGGAATGAAAAACAAATCATTGATAATAAGTATATTATTCGTTTTTATCGGAATCGTTGCCGTCGCACAGCAGCATAACGAGCAGGTGACGGTGGAAAGCTCATACCGCCCTCAGATTAAACGTTCCGAGCGTTTGCTGAAGATGCCGGAGATGCCTGAAAACGAGTTTGACATCCCTGCATATAAAGTCGACGCAAGGGATTTCAACTACAATTACAAGATGGATGTCGAGACGATGAGCGCAGTCAGCTATAAGGCGGACTACGGCGTGGAAGGGAAGGACAATTTCCTGAAAGCCGCCATCGGAACGAATCTCTCGCCAGTGTTCCTGTTCCGTCATTACTCCGATTTGTCGAGAAACATGAGCCTTGGCGTGGGTGTGAAGCATTATTCGTCGTGGCTCGAAATGAACGACTATAAAAAGTCGTCGTTCATGAATAACAACTTTAACGTGATGGCTGTCAACAAGTTCAAGAGAGGGCAGCTGCGTTCTTTTGTCGATTACAAATACGACATGTACCATCTGCGCGCTTACGAGGGTGAAAATCCGCACGGACGTAACATCCATTCTCTGAATCTTGGCGCGAAATGGCTCGCGAGCGGTTCGAGCTACCGTAACATTTACAATGAAATCGGCGGTGATTATCGTACCACGTGGATTATGGGCGGCACCAGGGAGAACCAGTTCAACGCGAATGTTTATCTGGCTTATTCCGACAACTGGATCAGTGACAAGAATGTCAACGACTTGCAGACTTTTGCGGCTGATGTGGAGTTGAATTACAACAACATTTATCAGGGGCAGATGCTTTTCTCGGTGAATCCGTATTTCACGATGAGCGGTGATTTCTACCATCTCCATGCCGGTGTCCGCATCGACTTCAAGACCGGCGACAATGTGGGGCTTTATCCCGATGTTTGGGGCAGCATTTTTGTGCTTGACAACGTGCTTGAGTTCTATGCAAAGTTTGGCGGAAAAACGAAAATCAACACTTTTGCCGATATCGTGTCCGAGAATCCTTTTGTGACGACGAATTTCTCGAACTTCAGCGAATTCGGTTACGAGAAGACCAAGATTGACTTCCAAGGTGGTGTCAAGGCTAAGATTGCCAACAATATTGACGCGCATGTGGGCGTGCGTTACCGTGATATTAAAAACAGCGTGTTCTTTGTGCCTGACTATGATTTTTATGCCTCTTACGATGAAGACGAGACGATTTATCATCTTGAGACTTTTGATTTGGTTTTCCAGGATTGGGACATTGTTAGTTTTCTTGCCGATGTGCGTTGGAAAGCAATGGAGAAGCTGAGTTTTGCAGCTGATTTTTCATTTAACAGCTTCACGACACATCCGGTGATTAAAGATTTGGCTCCTGAAGAGGAATATCTTTACGGGAAGGCGTGGTACAAACCGACATTTACCGTTACTTTGCGGGGGGATTACCAGCTTGCCGAGGCCTGGAAACTCAATGCCGCCATGAAGGTGTTGGGCAGACGTTGGGCTGTGACGACCGACAAGAGGGAGGTGCGTTTCGGACCTGCCTACGACATACAGCTTGGCGCAGATTATCAGATCAAGGACGATTTCACGGCTTTCATTGAAATACACAACCTTATCCACGACAAATACAAGCTTTATTACGACTATCCGAGCCTTGGTTTTGAGGCTTTCGTCGGTATAAAATACCGCTTCTGAAATTTTTCTTAAAACGACGTTTTTTTGGGCAAAAAAAGCTAAAAATACGTCATTTTTTTTATTGTTATTTCAAAGAAATTTCTTACCTTTGCATGGTTTTAGAAAATTGAAATAATAATTGAAAGAATATAGTTAAAAAATGACAGAAGAAGAAAAAATCCAGAATGCTGAGAGCAATTACGGTGCCAATAACATTCAGGTTCTTGAAGGTTTGGAGGCGGTGCGCAAGCGTCCTGCCATGTACATCGGCGATGTCAACGTGAGAGGTCTGCATCACCTTGTCTATGAGGTGGTTGACAACTCTATCGACGAGGCTATGGCCGGTTTTTGTGACACAATCGACATTGAGATTTTACCTGGAAACTCTATTTCCGTTGTCGATAACGGACGTGGTATCCCGACGGGCATGCACGAGAAAGAGAAGAAATCGGCTCTTGAAGTGGTCTTGACGGTGCTTCACGCCGGCGGTAAGTTCGACAAGGGCTCGTACAAGGTGTCTGGCGGTCTTCACGGTGTCGGTGTCAGCTGCGTCAACGCGCTTTCAAAACATCTGAAGGCGGAGGTGCACCGCGAGGGCAAGATTTTCGTGCAGGAATACGAATACGGCAAGCCGCTCTACCCGGTGAAAGTGGTGGGCGAGGCTCATGACCACGGTACAAGAATCACCTTCACGCCTGACGACAGCATCTTCATCACCAACGAATATAGCTACGACATCCTCGCCGCACGTATGCGCGAGCTGGCATATCTCAACAAAGGCATAAGAATCACGCTTTCCGACAAGCGCATCGACCCGGAGACGGGCAACGAAGGCAAGAGTGACACCTTCCATTCGGCAAACGGTCTCATCGACTTCATAAACTACCTCGACGAGAACCGTGAGAAGCTCACGCCTGAACCGATTGCCATCCAGGGCGAGACAGACAACGTGCCGGTCGAGATTGCGTTGGAATACAACACTTCTTATTCGGAAAATTTACACTCATACGTCAATAATATCAACACTCACGAGGGCGGTACTCACCTCGCGGGCTTCCGCCGTGGCTTGACACGTACCTTGAAGGCTTACGCCGACAAGGAGGGCATGTTCTCGAAGCTGAAATTTGAAATCAACGGCGACGACTTCCGCGAAGGCTTGACGGCTATCATCTCGGTGAAGGTGCCGGAGCCGCAGTTCGAGGGTCAGACCAAGACTAAACTCGGCAACAACGAGGTGATGGGTATTGTCGACAAGATCGTGAGCGAGCACCTGTCGAATTATCTCGAGGAGCACCCGAAAGAGGCAAAGATGATTGTCGACAAGGTCGTTTTGGCGGCGCAGGCACGTCACGCGGCACGCAAGGCGCGCGAACTCGTGCAGAGAAAAGGCGCGTTGTCGGGCGGCGGACTCCCGGGAAAACTGGCGGATTGCTCCGAAAGAAATCCTGAACTCACCGAGCTTTATCTCGTCGAGGGTGACTCCGCAGGCGGCTCCGCAAAACAAGGCCGCGACCGTAAGTTCCAAGCTATCCTGCCTTTGAGAGGTAAGATTTTGAATGTGGAAAAAGCAATGCAACACCGCGCCTTCGAGAGCGAAGAGATTAGAAACATCTACACCGCTCTTGGCGTGACAATAGGAACGGAAGAAGACAGTAAAGCATTGAATATAGAGAAGTTACGTTACCACAAGATTATCATAATGACCGATGCTGATGTCGACGGTAGCCACATCTCGACTTTGATTTTGACATTCTTCTACAGATATATGCCCGAACTTATTGAGAAAGGTTATGTTTATGTCGCGACACCTCCGTTGTATCGTGTCCATAAAGGTAAAAAAGAACGTTATTGCTTGACGGAGGAAGAACGTATAAGGTTGCTTGAAGAGATGGGACCTGGTGCCGAGGCGCAGCGTTACAAAGGTCTCGGTGAGATGAATCCCGAGCAGCTTTGGATGACGACAATGAACCCTGAGTTCCGTACCTTGCGTAAGATTCATATCGAGAACGGAGCCGAGGCTGACTATATTTTCTCTATGCTGATGGGCGATGAGGTGGGTCCGCGCCGCGAATTCATCGAACAGAACGCCACATACGCAAATATCGATGCATAAAACTTACAGTTATGGATAACAAACTTGATATTTTAACAAAGAAAATCTACGAACAGGGTGTCGAAAAGGCTAATCACGACGCTGTTGAAATCGTGGAAAATGCCAAAAAAGAGGCCGAGAAGATTCTCGACGACGCAAAAGCCGAGGCTGAACGTATTGTAAATCAGGCTAATAAAGAGGCTGAGGAACTCAAGACGAAAGTCAACGCAGATGTGAAGATGGCAGCGACACAGAGCATCGCCGTCACTAAGCAGGAGATTGAGAAGATGGTGGTGACGAGCGCCGCAGAACAAGGTGTTAAAACAAATCTAAGCTCCGCCGATTTCGTCAAGGAACTGGTGAAAGACATCGTGAAGGCGTTCAACCCTGACAACGCCTCGCCAGTGGCATTGGATCTCATTCTGCCTGAGGCGATGAAAGCCGAGGTTGAGCCTTTTGTGAAAAATGAAATCGGCAAGATGTTCAAGAGCGAGGTCAACGTGAGCTTCAACAAGAAACTCGGCGGCGGCTTCAAGGTGGCTCCGAAAGACGGCGGCTACGTCATACAGTTCACCGACGATGAGTTTATGCAACTCATAGCCAATTACTTGCGCCCGGCAACAAAGAAAATCCTCTTCGGCTGATGGATAACTATGTCTATATAGTGGCGAGTCTGCCGGAGCTGACAGCAGGTTTCGAGAACACGAATTTCGACTATGCTGCCACGAAGGAGTCTATAATGGAGCTTCTTTCTGAGAAAGACCAACAGCTGGTAGAGCTCTTTGAAGAAGGCTTCAATGAGGAGACTCTGGGTGCTGATTTCTACGCCAAGGCTGCAGCAAGCAAGAACCGTTTCATTCGCGAGTATTTCGACTTCGACGGCAGGTTGCGCAACATGAAGGTGGCGTATCTCGCAAAGCGTCTCGGCAAGCAGGGCGACGATTACTTTGTGCCTATGCCTGAAGCCGATTTCGATGAGGAGAGCCAGATTAAAGAAATCCTTGCCAACGCCGACTTCGTGCTTCGTGAGCAGAAGATTGACGAGCTGAAGTGGGAAAAGGCGAGCGACATAGCACGATTGGATAATTTCAACATGAACACCATCCTCGCATTTCTGGCGAAAGCCAAGACCGTGCAACGTTGGGCTGAGCTCGACAAGGAAAAAGGAGAGGAGATGTTCAGGAAGTTGGTGAAGGAGGTTCGCGGAACCTTCGCGGGAGTAAAAACCGTCTCGTAGAGACGATACAATAATTACCCCTGGTCAAGCGTAGCGCGACCTGGGGGCTAAAAAGAAAATAAAAATACCATATAATATGACAACAGGAAAAGTTACAGGAATCATTGCAAACCTGGTCACCGTAGAGGTGAACGGCCCTGTGGCACAGAATGAAATCTGCCTCATCGACCTCAACGGGGTCAAGATGATGGCGGAAGTCATCAAGGTGAACGGCAACAAGGCGTCGGTGCAGGTGTATGAGAGCACCCGCGGACTGACGATAGGCTGTCCGGTGGAATTCAAGGGCTACATGCTTGAAGCCACACTCGGACCTGGTCTGCTTTCGAGCAACTACGACGGTCTGCAGAACAACCTTGCCACCATGGAAGACGTCTTCCTGAAACGTGGCGAATACACCAAGCCGCTGGACGAGGAGAAGCTTTGGGATTTCACGCCTTTGGCAAAGGCTGGCGACCAAGTCGTCGCTTCCGACTGGCTCGGCGAGGTGAAGGAAGGCTGGCTGCCTCATAAAATCATGGTGCCGTTCGCGTTCGAAGGAACTTACACCGTGAAAAAGGTGGCGGATGCAGGACAATACAAAATCACAGACACCATCGCAGTCTTGACAAACGCCGACGGCGAAGACGTGAACGTCACGATGATGCAGAAATGGCCTGTCAAGGTCGCTATCGGCGGCTACGTCGAGAAACCGCGCCCGTTCAAGGTGATGGAGACAGGCGTGCGTACCATCGACACGTTGAACCCCATCGCGGAAGGCGGCACGGGCTTCATCCCGGGACCTTTCGGATGCGGCAAGACAGTGCTTCAACACGCCCTCGCTGAACAAGCCGACGCCGACGTCATCATCATGGCGGCATGCGGCGAGCGTGCTAACGAGGTGGTGGAGATATTCACGGAATTTCCGGAACTTAAAGATAAACACACCGGTCGTTCGTTGATGGAACGTACCATCATCATCTGCAACACGTCCAACATGCCGGTGGCTGCCCGTGAGGCGTCTGTTTACACCGCAATGACTCTCGGCGAATACTACCGCGCCATGGGAATGAAGGTGCTTCTGCTCGCTGACTCCACATCACGTTGGGCACAGGCATTGCGCGAGATGAGTAACCGTCTGGAAGAGCTTCCAGGTCAGGACGGCTTCCCGGTCGACCTCTCGGCAATCATCTCAAACTTCTATGCGAGAGCGGGTTACGTTAAATTGAACAACGGTCAGTCGGGTTCAATCACATTCATCGGAACAGTGTCGCCGGCTGGCGGTAACCTGAAAGAGCCTGTCACCGAGTCGACGAAGAAGGCTGCACGTTGCTTCTACGGACTTTCGCAGAACCGCGCCGATAAGAAACGTTATCCTGCAGTCGACCCTGTCGATTCTTATTCAAAATATCTCGAATATCCTGAAATTATTGAATATCTTGACAATAAGATTGAAAAAGGCTGGGTCGATAAAGTCATCAAGACGAAATATGTCATCCGCAAAGGTAAAGATGCATACGAGCAAATCAACATCTTGGGCGACGACGGCGTGCCGATGTCATACCATGAACAGTATTGGAAGTCGGAACTTGTTGATTTTGTGATACTTCAGCAAGACGCTTTCGACGAAATCGACAGCTCAACGCCATTGGAACGTCAGAAATTCATGCTTGATTTGATTCTTGAAATCTGCGACCGTTCATTCAAATTCGACAACTTCGAGGAATGCACTACGTATTTCAAGGGCTTGATTAACATCTGCCGTCAGATGAACTATTCGGAATACAAGTCAGAGCAATTTGAAAAATATCTTGGACAGTTAAAGGAGGAACTTAAACATGAGTGAGAAAGCCTTTCAACGCATATATACCAAGCTGACCGCCATTACTAAGGCGACAGTAACCCTTGAGGCTCAAGGAGTTGCAAACGATGAGCTCGCTATTGTGGCAGGTCGTCTGGCACAGGTCGTGAAAATCAAGGACAAGAACGTGACGCTGCAGGTGTTCGGTGGCACAGAGGACATCCCAACCAATGCCGAAGTGACTTTCTTTGGCGAGCCGCCGTCACTGAACGTGAGCGACGACCTCGCGGGACGTTTCTTCAACGCCTATGGCGAGCCTATCGATGGCGGTCCTGCCGTGGAAGGCGAGAAACGCCAGATTGGCGGTCCTTCCGTGAACCCTTACAAACGTCGTCAGCCTTCACAGCTGATTCCTACAGGTATCGCGGGCATCGACTTGAACAACACGCTGGTGACAGGTCAGAAGATTCCTTTCTTCGCCAACCCTGACCAGCCATATAACCAGGTGATGAGCATGGTGGCTCTCCGCGCCGATGTCGATAAGATTATCCTTGGCGGTATGGGTCTGACCAATGACGATTACCTGTTTTTCAAACATGAATTTGAGAGCGCTGGTGCTTTACATAAAATCATCAGCTTCGTGAATACCACCGACCAGCCGCCTGTCGAGCGTCTTTTGATTCCTGACATGGCACTGACCGCCGCTGAGTATTTCGCTGTCGATAAAAACGAGAAAGTGCTTGTGCTTCTTACAGATATGACGCTTTACGCCGACGCTCTGAGTATCGTGTCGAACCGTATGGATCAGATTCCTTCGAAGGACTCAATGCCTGGTTCGCTCTATTCTGACTTGGCGAAGATTTACGAGAAGGCGGTGCAGCTTCCTGATGGCGGTTCCATAACCATCATCGCTGTCACCACTTTGAACGACGGCGATATCACGCACGCTATCCCGGATAACACCGGTTACATCACCGAGGGACAGCTCTTCCTGCGTGCCGACCCGGATTCCGGCAAGGTCATCGTTGACCCGTTCCGCTCGCTGTCACGTTTGAAACAGCTGGTGCAGAACAAGAAGACACGTGAGGACCACAGCGCCGTGATGAACACTTCGGTTCGTCTCTACGCCGATGCCGCCAACGCAAAAACGAAGCTTGAAAACGGCTTCGACTTGAGCGACTACGACCTGCGCTGCCTCGACTACGCTAAGGAATACGCAACCAGACTCCTCGCTATCGATGTCAACATCTCCATCGAAGAGATGCTCGACACTGCCTGGGAGTTGTTTGGTAAGTATTTCACCAAGGCTGAAACAGGTCTTAAAGAGAAATTGATCGAAAAATATTGGAAAGGCGAAGCCAAGCTTTAAACTTTAAACATTAAACTTTAAACTATTTTATGGCAATAAAATTCCAATATAACAAGAATTCGCTGAACGAGCTGAACAAACAGCTCAAGACGCGTACTCGTGCGCTTCCGACGCTGAAAAGCAAGGAGAGTGCGTTGCGCCTTGAGGTGAAGAAAGCAAAGAAACATTCAGAGAGTCTTGTCGCGCAACTGGAGACCGAGCTCAAATCGTATGAGTACATGGTTCGCCTTTGGAATGAGTTTGAGCCAGGACTGATTTCCGTGACCGATGTCAAGCTTAAGACTGTGAAAGTGGCTGGCGTGGCGGTGCCGGCGTTGGAAGAGGTGCTTTACGATGTGAAAGACATCAACCTCTTTACCAAGCCGATGTGGTATGCCGACGGCGTACAAATCTTGAAAAACCTTGCACAGCTTGGCATTGAGTCTGAAATCTACATCGAAGTGAGTCGGGTTTTGGATTACCAGAGAAAAAAGACCACTCAGAAAGTCAACCTTTATGAAAAGGTGCAGATACCTGGCTATAACGAAGCCATACGTAAGATAAAACGATTTATGGAGGATGAGGAGAACCTCTCCAAAGCTTCTCAGAAAATCGTGAAAAACAAACACATACTTGAAGAAGAGGAGGCAGAGCATGGTAACTGAAATGACGAAATATAATTTCATCCTGCTGAGCGGCGACATCGAGGATTTTCTCAAGAAACTGCAGGGCGTGGGCGTGGTCGACATCACCCGTTCAACCAAGCCTGTCGATGAGAAGTCTGAATATCTGTCATCGAAAGCGGGAACCTTCCGCAAAGCCTTGTCATTGCTGAAGGATGTGACACCTGCGGAATTTGCCGAAAAGGTTTATGGTGACCTCGCTTCCAACGTCATTGATACTATCAATGAGAAAGAAATGGCTGAGGCGCAGGTGAATCAGCTTGTGAAAGAGTGGGAGGAACTCAAACCTTGGGGCAAGTTCAACATCAATAACTTCAAGAAACTCGAGGAACGCGGTCTGAAGTTGCATTTCTACAAGGCAAAGACTTCAGCGATGAATCCTGAATGGCAGTCGCAGTACGCTTTGAGTGAAGTCTCGACCGTCGGCGCGTACACTTATTTCGTGGTGGTTTCCGATGATGAGAACTATGAATTTCCGTTGAAGGAACTCCCTGCTCCGGAAAGCGATTATTCGACTGTCGAGAAGAAAATCGATGCTTTGAGATATGAGATTGAGAAGAAAGAGCGCCATCTGGCAGAGCTGAAATGTCATGAAAAAGACATTCAGAAAGAACTCGACAG
>JAFZKP010000014.1 GCA_017553625.1 Bacteroidales bacterium | reverse complement strand
CGCTTTTGCCTATATAGATTCCAATAAAGCGATTGACATCGACGACATTGACAAAACGCTGAGTGACATCTTGGAAGAGAAAGGCCGCACGTTTGCTTCTGTGATGAACCAGCTCAACTACCAGCAGAAAGAAACGCTTGTCGCCATTGCCAAAGAAGGCAAAGCTACCGGTGTCACCTCTGTCGCTTTCGTGAAAAAGCACACACTCAAATCTCCCAGCTCCGTCCAATTTGCCATAAAAACACTGTTGGAAAAACAGCTTCTGACCTACCACGACGAGGAACGCTCAAAGATTTATCGTGTATCTGACAGATTCCTGGAAATGTGGATTTGTAAAACGTATTAGAAAAACTTTTTTTCTTTTTTACCTGACATTTTGTCATATTTTTGTATCTTTGCAGTCCTTATTAGAAAATAATTTTTAAAAAATGAAAATATCATATAACTGGCTTAAGCAGTACATTCAGTGCGAGTTACCGGCTGAAGAACTTGGAAAAACATTGACCGGAACAGGTCTTGAAGTTGAAGACATGACACGCTACGAATCGGTGAAAGGCGGCTTGAAAGGCGTCGTCGTTGGAAAAGTTTTGACATGCATCGACCACCCGAACTCCGACCACCTCCATATCACCACCGTCGACGTGGGCGAAGCCGAGCCTCTTCATATAGTGTGCGGCGCTCCTAACGTGGCAGCCGGACAGAAAGTCCTCGTGGCAACAATCGGATGCGAACTGTGGAGCGGCGACGAGCATTTCACCATCAAGAAAGGCAAGATCCGCGGCGAGGTGTCGGAAGGTATGATTTGCGCCGAAGACGAGCTCCAACTCGGCACTTCGCACGAAGGCATCATGGTGCTGCCTGAAGACTACGAAGTCGGAAAACCTGCAGCGTTCTATTACCCTGTGGAAGAAGACTTTACGTATGAAATAGGTCTCACCGCCAACCGCTCCGACGCCACATCACACATCGGCTGCGACCGCGACATCGTGGCTGCCTTGAACCATAAAAACAACACTCGTCAATATAAGATTGAACGCCCGTCAGTGGACGCTTTCAAAGTCGAAAACACCAACAATAACATCGAGGTCATCGTGGAAGACACCAAGAACTGCCCTCGTTACACTGGCGTCACCGTCAGCGGCGTGAAAGTCGGTCCTTCACCGGCATGGCTCAAACATCGTCTTGAAGCAGTCGGGCTACGTTCAATCAACAATATCGTCGACATCTCCAACTACGTCTTGATGGAAGTCGGACAGCCGCTTCACATCTTCGACGCTGATAAAATCAAAGGCAAGAAAGTCATCGTGAAATGCCTCGCCAAAGACACCCCGTTCACCACTTTGGACGGCGTTCAGCGCAAACTCAGCGACACCAACCTCATGATTTGCAACGCCGAAGAGCCTATGTGCATCGCCGGCGTATTCGGCGGTCTTGACTCAGGCGTGACCGAAGATACAAAGAACGTTTTCATCGAAAGCGCTTACTTCAACCCGACATCGATTCGTAAGACAGCTCGTTTCCACGCTCTTCAGACCGACGCGAGCTTCCGCTTCGAACGCGGCTGCGACCCTAACATCACCCCTTACGCCTTGAAACGCGCGGCGTTGCTGGTGAAAGAACTCGCAGGCGGAACAATCTCTTCAGAAATTAAAGATGTTAAAAACGGCGACTTCACACCTGTTCGCGTGCAGCTCAAATTCGATTATCTCAACAAGATTGCAGGTCAGAATATCGAAAAAGAAATTGCAGTCAACATCCTCAAAGACCTTGACTGCCAAGTGGTTGAGCTCACCGACGCTTACGTCACCGTCGACGTGCCAACTTGCAAAGTCGATGTGTACCGCCCGGCCGACCTCGTCGAGGAAATCCTCCGCATCTACGGCTACGACAACATCGCCATCCCGACAAAAATCAACGCGAGCCTCAACGTCAACAACAAGCCAGACAAGGAGAAGATTCAGAAAGAAATATCTATCTTCCTGGCTTCCAACGGTTTCTACGAGATAATGAACAACTCGCTCACGAAATCGGCTTACACGAGAGACCTTGACAGCTTCGACGAAAACAAAAACGTGAAAATCATGAACCCGTTGAGCTCCGATCTCGACGTGATGCGCCAGTCGCTGATGTTCGGCGGACTCGAAAGCATAGCACGCAACCAGAGTTTCAAGAGCTTCGACATGAAATTCTTCGAGTTCGGAAACGTGTATTTCTTCAACGGTGAAAACAAACAGACAGAGGAAAAACCGCTCAATCCGTACAGCGAGAACTTCCGCCTCGACATGCTCATCACTGGCAACGACAAGGAAGAATCGTGGAACAACAAGCCGCAGAGCCTCACTTTCTATGACTTGAAAAAATACGTCCTCGGCATCATCCACAAGCTCGGCATCAACACCGACGAACTCGAAATGACAGAAGGCAACGAATCACATTATGATTATTCGATAGTTTATTCATTGAATAACAACAAGTTAGTCACTATTGGAAAAATCAATACCAAGACTTTGAAGATGTTCGACGTGAAGAAAGAAGTCTATCACGCCACTTTCGACTGGGATGCCATTTTGAAAGTCGTGAAAGGCTTGAAGACCATCAGCTTCGAGGCTTTGCCGAAGTTCCCGAGCGTGCGCCGTGACCTCGCCCTCGTGATGGACAAAAACATCACTTTCGAGCAAATCAAGAAGGTGGCATTCACAACAGAAAAGAATATCTTGAAGTCGGTGAACCTGTTCGACGTGTACGAAGGCGACAAGATTCCTGCAGGAAAGAAACAATATGCGGCAAGTTTCACTTTACAGGACACACAGAAGACATTGACAGACAAGGTTATAGAGAAGACAATGGCAAGAATCCAGTCAGCAATCGAGCAACAACTTAACGCGACATTGAGATGATTGACATTCAATCCATAAAACAACGATTCGGCATCATCGGCAACGACCCGAGCCTGAACCGCGCCATCGAGGTGGCAGTCCAGGTGGCGGCGACTGACCTGCCCGTGTTTATCAACGGGGAAAGCGGCACCGGCAAGGACGTCTTCCCGCAGATAATTCACCAGAACAGCAGCCGCAAACATGGTCCGTATTTCGCCATCAACTGCGGCGCCATTCCGGAAGGCACCATCGATTCCGAGTTGTTTGGTCATGAAAAAGGCTCATTTACAGGAGCTTACGACACACGCAAAGGTTATTTCGAGGTCGCTGACGGCGGCACGTTGTTCCTCGATGAAGTGGGCGAACTGCCATTGGCGACGCAGTCGCGTCTTTTGAGAGTGCTCGAAAACGGCGAATTCATCAAGGTCGGCTCTTCAAAAATACAGAAAACCAACGTGCGCGTGGTGGCGGCAACCAACGTCGACATCCCGACAGCTATAGAAAAAGGACGTTTCCGCGAGGACCTTTACTACCGCCTCAACACCGTCCCGATTCATATCCCGCCCTTGCGCGACAGAAAAGAGGACATCAAACTGCTGTTCCGCAAATTTGCCTCCGACTTTGCCGAAAAATACCACATCCCTTCGGTGCAACTCACGCAAGACGCACTCGCCATGCTCGAAAACTACCGCTGGGACGGCAACATCAGACAGCTTAAAAACGTCACCGAACAGATTTCTATCATTGAGGAAGCGAGAGTCATCTCTTCGGATGTGTTGAAAAACTATCTGCCAAGTCAGACATCACTGCCCGCCATTTTCAAAGACGAAAGCAAAGCCGACTCCATCTCCGAGCGAGACCTCCTTTACAAAGTGCTGTTCGACATGAAAAAAGACATCACCGAGCTGCGCAAGACCGTCGACGAGCTTACATCTGGACAGATTCCAACAGCGACACCGATGCCTCAACAACACATCACACCTATCAAGGCGACAGTGATAAACCGCGTCGACGACAGCAATCTGGTGGAATACGAGAACACTCAGGATGCCGAAGTGGAATATCTTCAAGAGAAACAATCCAACGACAGCCTTTCTTTGCAAGACAAGGAAAATGAGGTGATTATCAAAGCTTTACGCAAATATAACGGCAAACGCAAAGATGCCGCCAAGGAACTTGGAATTAGCGAAAGGACACTGTACAGGAAAATTAAGGAATACGATATAAAAATCTGACGCTTCGTAATATGTTTTGAAATATGTTGAAAAAGATTAACACCTTATTAATATTAATGGCGGCTTTGGTGCTGACAAGCTGCGGAATATACTCGTTCACCGGAGCGAGCATCCCTGCCGAAGCCAAAACAGTGTCCATTCAACAGTTTCAAAACAACGCGAATCTGGTTCAGCCGATGCTTAGTTCCATCATCACCAACACTTTACGTGACTTCTTCATGAACCAGACAACGCTCAACGAGGTTCCAAACAACGGCGACCTTGCCATCGAAGGTGAAATCGTCGATTACTCGACCGCTCCTACCGCCATCACCGGCGACCAGATAGCGGCGTTGAACCGCCTCACGATAACCGTAAACGTCAGGTTTTACAACAGATACGACGAGTCGAAGAACTTCGAGCAGAAGTTCTCGCAATATGAAGACTACCCGAGCAACCAGGATTTGAACTCTGTGCAGGAAACCCTGATGCAAACAATAAGTGAAAAACTTTGCGAAGACATTTTCAACAAAGCAGTGGTAAATTGGTAAAATAATCTGAATTGGACAACAACAGGCTAAAACGACTCTTGGAGCATCCCGAAATCATTGACAATAAGGATGTTAGCAATCTCGAAGCGATTGTAAAGGAATATCCTTACTTCACAATTGCGCAGGTCTTGCTTGCTGTTGGCATGAAACACATAGGGCACGAACAAGCAACACAAAAGCTTAGAATCGCCGCTGCGATGGCTCCGGACAGGAACGTCCTCCGCAAATTGTGCACACAGCTTCCAGATGAGTTTGTCGCTGAGCCTGAGATAATTCCTGAAAAGACACTGCTTATCCCTGAAATCAATCTCGGTGGCACATCGGAAGACCTCAACAAAGAGGTGGCACTTCTTGAAGAGAAGAAGAAAACCCTCGACGAGCTGATGGCTATCATCGAGAAAAAGATTGCAGAACTCGAAAAAGAGAAATCGAAACCGAAAAAAGAAGGAAAAAAGCTGTCAAAAGCGGAAATTATCGACAAGTTTATTGCAGAAAATCCTTCGATTTCACGCCCGAAACAGGAGTTTTTCAACCCCATTTCAGCCGCACAAGACTCTGTCATTGACCAAGAAAATATCGTAAGTGAAACATTAGCAATGATTTACGAAAAACAAGGATATTTTGAAAAAGCAATTTCGATTTATGAAAAATTAAAGTTGAAATATCCAGAAAAAAGTATTATTTTTGCGGCTCAAATTAATGCGTTAAAAAATAAGTTAAACAATTAATATTTAAGACGATGTACGTAACAATTTCAGTATTAATCCTTATCGTCAGTTTCTTGATGATGTTGGTTGTATTAGTTCAGAATTCAAAAGGTGGCGGATTGGCATCAAACTTCTCATCACACAACCAGATTCTCGGCGTTCGCAAGACCACTGACTTCTTGGAGAAGACAACTTGGACACTCGCAGTTCTTTTGGTTGTTTTCTGCCTCGCTTCAAGTATCACAATCTCGAAGGGCGACAATCAAGGAACAAGTAAAAGTTCTCTGCGCAACAATACAGAGTTACCTGTGACAAACACAACTGAATTGCCAACAGATGTTGCAGAATAAAAACTGAAAAAACAAGACAAAAAATGTCAGAATGTCACTCGTTCTGACATTTTTTTTATACTTTGGCTGACAAAATCCCTTTGGAATAGTTTTTGATTGGCAAAAAACGCAAGAAAATAACAATTAAAATATAATATCATGGCAAAATTGAATATCAAACCTTTGGCAGACCGCGTCGTTATTGAGCCGGCTGTCGCAGAACAGAAAACCGCAAGTGGAATCATCATCCCTGACACAGCAAAAGAGAAACCACAGCAAGGCACAGTCGTCGCTGTCGGCCCTGGCACAAAAGACAACCCTGTCACAGTGAAGGTCGGCGACACCGTCATCTATGGCAAATACGCAGGCACAGAGTTCCATCTCGATGGAAAAGACTATATGATTATGCGTGAAAACGACATTATAGCAATCATCTAATTTTGTAAATAATTAAAAATCAAAGTCATGGCAAAAGATATAATTTTCAACCTTGATGCACGCGACGGTCTGAAAAAAGGCGTCGACGCATTGGCAAACGCAGTGAAAGTGACTCTCGGACCTAAGGGTCGCAACGTCATTATCGAGAAATCATACGGTGCTCCTCATATCACAAAGGACGGCGTGACAGTGGCAAAAGAGATCGAACTCGCTGACCCGATCGAGAACATGGGCGCTCAGCTCGTGAAGGAAGTCGCTTCAAAGACCAACGACCTCGCCGGTGATGGTACAACAACAGCTACCGTTTTGGCACAGGCTATCGTGGCAACAGGCTTGAAGAACGTCATCGCAGGCGCAAACCCGATGGACCTCAAACGCGGTATCGACAAGGCTGTCGCTAAAGTCGTCGAGTCATTGAAACAACAGTCAGAAATCGTTGGCGACAACAACGAAAAGATTCAGCAAGTAGCTACTATCTCAGCTAACAACGACTCAACAATCGGCTCACTCATCGCCGAAGCTATGGGCAAAGTGAAGAAAGAGGGCGTCATCACTGTTGAAGACTCAAAAGGTATCGAGACATACGTCGACGTCGTCGAAGGTATGCAGTTCGACCGTGGTTACATCTCACCTTACTTCGTCACTGACACAGAGAAGATGGAAGCCGTTTACGACAACCCATACATTCTCATCTACGACAAGAAAGTCAGCGTGATGAAAGACCTCCTCCCAGTTTTGGAGAAAACATTACAGACAGGTCGCGCATTGTTGATCATCGCTGAAGACATCGACAGCGAAGCACTTGCAACATTGGTTGTCAACAGATTACGTGGCTCATTGAAGGTCGTGGCAGTTAAGGCTCCTGGCTTCGGTGACAGACGTAAAGAGATGCTTGAAGACATCGCTATCCTCACAGGCGGCACAGTCATCAGCGAGGAAAAAGGCTATCGTCTTGAAGATGCCACATTGGCAGAACTCGGCTCATGCGACAAGATCACTGTCACAAAAGACAACACAACAATTGTCAACGGTCACGGCGAGAAAGAAAACATCCAGGGTCGCGCAGCACAGATCAGATCACAGATTGCAACCACAACATCTGACTACGACCGCGAGAAACTTCAGGAGAGACTTGCAAAGATCGCTGGTGGCGTAGCAGTCATCCACGTCGGTGCAGCATCAGAAGTCGAGATGAAAGAGAAGAAAGACCGTGTTGAAGACGCTTTGAACGCAACACGTGCCGCTATCGAAGAAGGTATCATCCCAGGCGGTGGCGTCGGATTCATCAGAGCTATCAAGGCTTTGGAGAAGATGAAAGGCGACAACGACGATGAGACAACAGGTATCTGCATCATCAAACGCGCTTTGGAAGAACCTCTCCGTCAGATTGTTGAGAACGCCGGCCTCGAAGGCTCAGTGGTCGTCAACAAGGTTGCAATGGGCAAGGGCGATTACGGCTTCAACGCACGCACCGAGGTCTATGAGAACCTGCTCAAGACAGGCGTCATCGACCCAGTTAAGGTCGCAAGAGTAGCACTCGAGAACGCAGCTTCAATCGCAGGCATGCTCCTGACAACAGAATGCGTGGTTTCGAATCATAAAGAGGAGAACCCAGCACCACAGATGCCACCTATGGGCGGCGGGATGCCAGGCATGATGTAAGAAACCTCTTAATCTCCTCAGCATGCCGTCCTTTGATGATGACATGATGATTCCCAATCGGATGATTTAGGAGATACGGCTTAAGATTTATATCAAAAGTAATTTGAGTACGGCAAAAATGGTTGCTGTACTCATTTTTTATTGCCTTCGCTTCGGTGACAAAGTATTTATCCAACTTCCTTCCGCCCCATTTCATGATGGTATAGTCACCAAGCGGCATGTCACCTTGCACCGCAACTCCTATTCCCGACTCGAAATGCGTGCGCATCGACGTTTTATAGCACATCGACAATGGCACGGTGCAGTGCGCAAACATCGAGGTCGTGTCGGTCAAGATTGAAGGATTCGCCATGAAAGCAGGCTCGTTTAAAAGTTTCTTGGCAAGAAGCATCGTCATCAACGTCTGCATATCGCCCTCGCATCCAGCCACGATGCCTTCGTCGTTGAGCTTTGCAAGAGCCAAACAACTCGTTGTGTTACATGCTTTTACAATATCAAAACAACGAATCGTCATAGCATCCAAACGTTCCTCCTGACAGATTTTCTTGATGGCAGTATACGTTTTGTCTGCCGCCAACATATCCGTTTTTTCCGATGAGCCAATTTCATCAACCAGACGTTGCAAATCGATGAAAACCGTTTCAATTCCGTAATGTTCACGGATGTATTCGTAATCCACACCTGATGCAATCAGCCAATCGGAAGGCTGACCGAAAACACCTATGCGGGTACCGTTGAACAAATCTGTAGGTAGAGACGTGCCATAGCGCGTCTCTACAATTTCGTTAACAATTTCATCGTTCGTTCCGTGCAGAATCCTCCCCTCCTTGCCGTTTTCCGACAAATACGACAGAATTTCCAGCGATGCCGCCAATGAATTGTTTCGTCCATCGGCAATCAGGGTGATTGTTTTCTGTAGAGACGTTTCCCGAAACGTCTCCATAGCAAACAATTTTTTAAACAGATTCTCGGTGCCACCGGTGGCAATCATAACAAAATTAACAGATTGCAATTGTAGAGACGTTTCCTGAAACGTCTCTACATTTTCATCACCAATAATTTTTATTTCTGCATTGCATTTGTCTTTCAACAAACCCAATAATTCGGCATATTCTGTCCTGACAAAATCGTCAGTTTGGAAAGATGATCTTAATATTAAAATATTCATTTTTAATGTGTTACAACAAAACGCTGTGTCTTATTTCCAACCTTCACGAAATAAACGCCGTTTTCATATTTCGCAGTGGAGATAATCATTTCATCACCACCGACAAATTCATCAATCACCTGACCCAAAGCATTGTAAACGCTGACATTTCCAAGATTTTCACCACTAATTCTCAGAAAATCGTTCGCTGGATTCGGATAAAGGACAATATCCTTAACATCAAACTCGTCTGCCACATCTTCGCATTCATGCTGCTCATAGCCTTCAGTTTCCAAAGCGTTAACAATACGTTCCGTGCCATCAAGCGGATACAAATCCCTCACGGCAATAGTATGGTCAGGACGGATAATCATCACAGCTGGATATAATCCGACAGGAATTGCCTGCGCAATGTCATTTCCTCCGCCAGCGCGTGAAATCGTCGGATATTCAACACCGTAAGCCTCTGCCCAGGCAGCACACGCCTCATTATTGGCATTAGGACAAATTTCCATGAAAAACACATCGTTCTGATTGCAGCCAAATAATCTGTAAGCCTCTGTAATATATTCCATTGGAGCCTGCGAATACGGATCATCGTTTAAGAAGAAGTTGATAAGCACAGCCTGTCCCGCATCAAGAATTTCGTAGAGATTTATCTCATTGCCATCAATGTCAGTGCCAGTGAAATCTACTATTATTTCACCTCCTCCGGTTGTTGTTACGACTGTTTCTTGTGTCACCTCGTAAAGATTCCCGTCGGAATCAGCCGGAACAGCACAAATCAAATATTCTGTGTTTGGAATAAGTTCTGTGAAAGTATGTGAAATCTCATATTCGCCCGGGAATCCGTATGACTGCAGATATTCCGGAAGCTCAAGACCTGCGGCAGCCATCCATTGGCTAAACTCGTCTTCTGTCGCCATCATATAATAAAATGAAGCACACTCTTCGTTTGGTGTAAATGTAGCCGTGACTTCAGTTTCCAAAATCTGGTCGACAGTGATTGCGACTTCCGGATCTGTAGTCGCAGGAGTGCAGTCATGCTGCTGGATACCATAGCCTTCCAAAGCTGAAATGACTGTTTGCGCATTGTTGATTGGCCAAAGGTCATTGATGACAATCGAATGGTCTGGAGCGATGAGAATCACTGTAGGATACTGACTGATTTGGTATAACGAGCTACAAATTGTATTTCCGCCACCTGCAGTACTGATTGTAGGATACTCCACGCCGTAGTTTGCAGCCCAAGTCTGACAAGCCGCATCGCCATCAGACACTGAAACTTCAATGTAATAAACATCATGCATGTTGCAGCCGAAAGAATAGTACGACTCCACAATCTTAGGAGTCGCCTGCTGGCAAGGACCGCATGTCGTGTAAAAGAAATCGATGAGGACATACTGTCCGCCAGAGAGTATGTCAAATAGATGAACCTCTGTTCCGTGACAATCTGTAGCCGTAAAGTCAACGGCAGTTGTTAAAGGACATTGAGCCATTATATTGAAACTCAATGCAATAGCAAAGATAAATGTAATGATTTTTTTCATAGTTTTAAATTTTATGTTAATATCAGAAAGCAAAATTACAAAAAATTCTGTAATATCTGCGTGAGATTTTGTAATTTTGCACCTTGTTATGGAAGAAGAGAGACCAAGAAGACGCGACAGCATCATCAAAGGATTTTCGAAGCTTCTGAAAGAGGACAAATTGAAGGCTGTTTCAGAATATATTGAGAATCCCGGGGAATTTATTGCCCTTTTGAAAGGTTTCTGGTATTCCGACAGCGAGAAACAGAAGCAGTTCGACGAGTTCAGTGAGAACACAATCTCCAATTTCCATATTCCGTATGGCGTTTCGCCCAATGTGATGATCAACGGCAAGATTTACATGGTGCCTATGGTCATCGAGGAAAGCAGCGTCGTGGCGGCAGCATCCGCAGCAGCGAAATTCTGGGGCGACCGTGGCGGATTCCACGCCGAAGTGGTTGACGTTCAGAAAGTTGGGCAGTTGCATTTCTGCTACAAAGGCGACAAGGAAACACTTAAAAACCTCATGCCAGAGATTGAGGTCGAGCTTCGAAATTCGACGAAAGAAATAACCGCCAAGATGGAGAAACGTGGTGGCGGAATCCTTGACATTCAACTCGTTGACTTCACCGACAAACTCGAAAACTACTATCAGCTGCGCGTCACGTTCAACACCTGCGACTCGATGGGCGCCAACTTCATCAACTCGTGCCTCGAGACATTTGGTCACACACTTCAGGATTATTTCCTGCGTCGCGGCGAAAATGTTGAGATTGTGATGGCGATTTTGTCGAACTATACTCCGAACTGCCGTGTCAAAGTGTGGGTCGAGTGTCCTGTTTACGACCTCGATGGCGTCGATGAACATCTTGACGGTCAAGGGTTTGCTGAGAAATTCAAGAAGGCAGTCGACATCGCCCACATAGACGAATACCGCGCCACCACACATAATAAAGGTATATACAACGGCATCGACGCTGTGGTCATCGCCACTGGTAACGACTTCCGCGCCACGGAGGCGGCAGGTCATGCCTACGCCTCGCGCAACGGACATTATGAGTCGCTCAGCTCATGCGAGATTAACGACGGCGTTTTCAAGTTCATGCTTGAAGTTCCTATCGCTCTCGGCACCATCGGCGGTCTTACGAGCCTCCACCCTCTCGCAAAGGAATCGCTTGAATTGCTCGGACATCCGTCAGCACCGGAGCTGATGACGATAGCCGCCACCATGGGACTTGCCAACAACTACGCCGCAGTCAAGTCGCTGACAACCAAAGGGATACAGCAAGGACATATGAAGATGCACCTCGCCAACATCCTCAACCAACTCGGCGCCACCGACGAACAGAAAGCAGCGGCGCTGGTATATTTTAAAGATAAAACCGTGACGTATGCCGGAGTCGAGGATTTCTTAAAAAACAATGGCTAAATTTCACGCTAACGGCAAATTCCTACTTTCAGGCGAATACCTTGTATTACAAGGTGCACGAGCCTTGGCGTTGCCGCTGAATCTTGGGCAGTCGATGGAAGTCACGACCATCAACGACCAAAACGGCATGATACACTGGGACGCCTACACCCCAAAAGGCTTCTGGTTCGCTTCAATCTTCAGCAAGCACGACTTCACCGTCCACGCCTCCGACGACATGGACAAGGCCGACAACCTCAGCAGGATTTTTAAAGAAATCAAGTCGTTGAACCCCAATATCTTACAAGACCACAACGATTATTTCTTCACAACGCGTCTCGAATTTGACAAAGACTGGGGTCTCGGCAGCAGCTCCACTTTGATTTCGCTTCTCGCCCAATGGGCGGACGTGAATCCGTACGAGCTCCTGAAACGCACCATGGGCGGCTCAGGTTATGACATCGCCTGCGCAACAGCCTCACAACCAATTATTTATAGCCTCAAAAACGGCAATCCAATCGTTGAAAAAGCTGATTTCAAACCAGCATTTTCCAACAAATTATATTTTGTTTATCAGGGGCACAAACAGAGTTCAGGCAAAGAAGTGAAATCGTTTAAAGAAAGAGCAAAAACAAATGATTTCACAACAGAATGCTCAGAGATTTCCAAGATTTCCGATTCACTAACAAAAACAACTTCTTTCAACGATTTTTGCGCACTTCTTACCCGCCATGAAGAAATCATGAGCCGTTGTCTTGAGCAGCCACCGTTAAAATCCCAATTCCCAGATTTTCAAGGTGCCATCAAGTCACTTGGAGCCTGGGGCGGCGACTTCTTCCTCGCAGCGACAGAACTTCCTGAAACAGAGGTTAAAGACTATTTTAAGGAAAAAAGCCTTGACGTGGTTTTAAAATACGACGAAATCGTACTCTGACAGACTGTTTTTTTCGAAAGATTATAAAAATCACATGTTTTTTTCATTTTTTTAATAAAAACTTTGTTTTGTTAAAAAATTATCGTATAATTGCAATTCAAAATATTGAATGCTTTTTTGATGATGAAAAATAGGAAATTTTTTATAAGTCTCTCATTTCTAATATGTTTGCTTTGGGGCACAACCTCACCTGCATTCGCCGAAACAGAAAACAATGAGCAATATAATGCGGGTGAAACGATTATCGAACACATTCTTGACTCTTATGATTGGCATATTTTCACATGGAAAGGCCATCATGTTAGCGTTCCTCTCCCGATTATCGTCTTCAACGAAGGCAAATGTTACACTTTCTCATCAAAAGTATTCCATCACGACAACACATACGTCACGGTAAACAAGACCAATTCTGAAGACATCACATTCGCCATCCCTCACGAGGGCAAATACAAAGGCAAGGTGGTGATTCTCAATGCCGACGGCACACAGAAACGCCCGTTTGACATCTCGATAACGAAAAATGTCTTAGGTCTTTTTATCTCATGCACAATCCTCGTGGTGCTGTTCCTACTCGTTGCAAAAGCCTACCGAAAAAGAGGAGAGAAAGCGCCGAAAGGCTTGCAGTCGCTGTTTGAGTGGCTCATCTGCTACGTCCGTGACGACATAGCGCTGAAAGCCATCGACAAAAATCACGTCGACCGTTATCTCCCATATCTGATAACAGTGTTTTTCTTCATCTTTTTCAACAACCTGCTCGGCTTGATTCCGTTCTTCCCATTCGGTGCCAACCTTACGGGAAACATTGCAATCACTGCAACTTTAGCCGTTTTAACATTTTTGATTACAAACCTGTTCGGAAACAAGGAATATTATAAGGATATAGTAAACACTCCAGGTGTGCCGTGGTTCTTGAAACTGCCTATTCCGCTGATGCCATTGATTGAGACAGTGGGATGTTTCACAAAACCAGTGGTGTTGGCAATACGTCTTTTTGCAAATATCACCGCAGGTCATATCGTGGTGCTTGGCTTTATCAGCAGTATCTTCATCGTGGCGCAAATCAGCGTGGGAGGAGGAGTCGGAATGTCGGTGTTCTCCTTGATTCTCGTCATCTTCGTCGATGCGATAGAGTTGCTTGTGGCATATATCCAGGCATACGTGTTCACTCTGCTCTCGGCATTGTATTTCGGAATGGCGAGCAAAGAACATCATCATTAGAAAAACGTTTTTATTAACTAAATAAATTTAAAGTTATGTCATTATTAGTCATGTTACAGGAAGTAGCAAAAGCAGCAGTCGACTTGGCACCTCTCGCAAAATTGGGCGCAGGTCTTGCAGCAAGTATCGCCGTCATCGGCGCAGCAATGGGTATCGGCAAAATCGGCAGCGCGGCATTGGAATCAATGGCACGTCAGCCTGAGGCAGCAGGTAACATCCAGACAAGCATGATTTTGGCAGCCGCTTTCGTGGAAGGTGTGTCACTTTTCGCAGTGGTCGTCTGCTTGCTCATCGCTGTTGCTTAACAAACCGGTCTTAGGTTGTAACGGTTGGTTGCAACCTAAGATTCACTTTAAATTAAAGGAAGAAAATAAAAAAGTAAAAATATGGAATTAATATCTCCTGATTTTGGGTTGATTTTCTGGATGACAATCGCATTTCTGATTGTGTTTTTCATCCTTGTCAAATTTGCTTTTCCTGTCATTGGAAAGACCTTGAAGAATCGTGAGGAGAAAATCACCGAGGCTCTCGAAATAGCTGAGCGCACCCACGAAGAGATGAGGAATCTCCAGGCAAAGAACGAGGAACTTCTCCAAAAAGCACGTGAGGAACGCGAAGAGATGCTCAACGAGGCGCGCCAGTATCGCGACAAAATCATAGAAGAGGCAAAAGTCAAGGCTAAAGAAGAGACCGACCGCCTCGTGGAATCGGCAAAAGAGACCATCGAGAACGAGCGTAAAGCCGCCATGACCGACATCAAGAACGAAATCGCTAACATCTCGATAAAAGTCGCCGAGAAGATTCTTGAAAAAGAGCTCTCAAGCGATGAGGCGCAAATGGATTATATCAACAGAATAATCAAAGAAGCTGACAAACAATAAGATAGTATGAAGAATACGTTATTAATACGACGCTACTCCAAAGCCTTCCTCGAATTCGCCATACAACATAATATGGAGGACGAAGGTCTTGTGGATCTCGAGCTTGTCTCAAAGACGATTATTGAGAACCGCGAGTTGCGTAGCATACTGTCACAGCCGTTCGTGTTGAAAAGCAAGAAAAAGACTATCATCAGAAAGGTTTTCGAAGGTAAAATATCAAACGTCACGCTGAGGTTTGTCCATCTTATGATCGAAAACAACCATCCTGAGATAATCCATGACATTATCGACACTTATCAAAAGCTGTACAACGATTATAAAAACATCTCCGAAGTGACCATTACCACAGCCGTGGCAATCGACGAAGAGAAACAAAACAGAATCGTAGGTTTCATCAAGAAAAAAACAAAAGGTGATATCAAGATTATCAACAAGATAGACAAAAATATCATCGGAGGATTCATCATCAACTATCTTGATTACCAATATGATGAGAGCATCAAGACAAAGTTGAATAATCTTGAATCGTTATTCACGAATAATTTGTATATTAAAGGATATTAATTATGGGAACAATAAAACCCGCTGAGGTATCAGCTATACTGCTTAACGAGCTGACCAATTTCGACAACAAGACATCGTTGGATGTCAAGGGCACGGTGCTCAACGTCGGTGACGGCGTGGCGCGTGTCTACGGCATGAGAGACGCAGAGGCCGGCGAGCTTGTGGAGTTTGAGAAGAACGGAGCCATGGGTATTGTGTTGAACCTCGAAGAGGACAACGTCGGTGTGGTGCTTTTGAGCGATGCCGGCAACATCAACGAGGGCGACACCGTGGTATGCACGCACCGCATCGCGTCAGTGAAAGCCGGCGAGGGACTTCTGGGCCGTGTCATCAACACCCTGGGACAGCCTATCGACGGCAAGGGCGAGATAACAGGCGAGACCGTCGACATGCCGCTTGAGCGCAAGGCTCCTGGCGTAATCTTCCGTAAGCCTGTGGAAGAGCCGTTGCAGACAGGTATCAAGGCCATCGACGCCATGATTCCTATCGGACGCGGACAACGTGAGCTCATCATCGGCGACCGTCAGACAGGAAAGACAGCTATTGCCATCGATACCATCATCAACCAGAAAGAGTTTTACGACAAGGGAGAGCCAGTTTACTGTATCTATGTGGCTATCGGACAGAAAGGCTCAACCATCGCCAACATAGTGCAAAGCCTTGAAGACCATGGCGCACTGCCATATACTATCGTGGTGGCAGCTACAGCGTCGGATGCGGCGGCAATGCAGTATTACGCACCGTTTGCCGGTGCAGCTATCGGCGAGTATTTCCGCGACACGGGACGCTCGGCTCTCATCATCTACGATGACCTGTCGAAGCAGGCTGTGGCCTACCGCGAGGTTTCATTGCTCCTCCGTCGTCCACCAGGACGTGAGGCATACCCTGGCGACGTGTTCTATCTGCACTCACGTCTCCTCGAAAGAGCTGCGAAAATCATCAACAACGACGAGATTGCAGCCACGATGAACGACCTTCCAGAGTGTCTGAAAGGCAAGGTGAAAGGCGGCGGCTCATTGACAGCTCTTCCTATCATCGAGACACAGGCTGGCGACGTGTCGGCATACATCCCGACCAACGTCATCTCCATCACCGACGGTCAGATATTCCTTGAGACCAACCTCTTCAACGCTGGTATCCGTCCGGCTATCAACGTGGGTATCTCGGTGTCGCGTGTCGGCGGCAAGGCGCAGATTAAATCCATGAAGAAGGTCGCTGGAACGTTGAAACTCGACCAGGCTCAGTTCCGTGAACTGGAAGCGTTCTCGAAATTCGGCTCCGACCTTGACGCAGCAACACAGGCAGTGCTCGACAAAGGCCGCCGTAACGTGCAGATTCTTATCCAGCCGCAGTCATCGCCATTGAGAGTGGAAGAAGAGGTTGCGATCATCTACTGCGGCGTCAAAAACCTGCTCAGAAAGCTGAAGACGACCCAAGTGGCAGAGTTCCAGACACGCTATCTCGACCTGCTCAACAGCACGAAGAAAGAGACGATGCAAAGCCTCAAAGAAGGAAAATATACTGAAGAAATAGAAACGGTATTGAAGAATGCCGCTGAAGAAATCATCTCATTGATGACCAAGAAAGACTGATAACTATGGCAAATCTCAAGGAAGTAAGGACACGAATCAACTCGGTGAATTCGACGATGCAGATCACCTCTGCAATGAAGATGGTGTCGGCGTCGAAGCTACGTAAGTCGCAAAGCGCGATTGTGGCTCTCCGCCCCTACGCATCCAAACTCTACGAGATAATGCAAAACCTGTCGTCATCGTTACAGACCTCAGCGGAAGGTGTCTATACCAAAACACACAAGGAGAACATCGAGGATGAGAAGATTCTTCTCATCCCGGTGGCATCCAACAAAGGATTGTGCGGAGTGTTCAACGCGAACGTGATTCGTGACATCATCAGCGCAATAAAAACCGACTATCAGGTTCAATATGACAAAGGCAACGTTGATATTCTCTGCATAAGCAAAAAGGTGGAAGAGACCCTGCGCTTCAGGAAATACCGCATCCTTGGCAATGAGAACGAGCTTCTCGACAAGTTGTCGTATGACAATGCCGTTGAGTTTGCCGAAAAACTGATGAAAGACTTCGTCGAAGAAAAATATGATCGTATCGTATTCATTTACAATCAGTTTAAGAACGCTGGCACGCAGATTTTGGTGAGGGAGCAGTTTCTTCCGATTGCTGACACCAAACCGTCAGAAAAGAAAGTAAGCAATATCAGCGACATTGAGTATATCTTCCAGCCATCGAAAGAAGAGATTCTCAACTCATTGATACCCAAGTCCTTGAAGCTTCAAGTTTATAAAGTATTGGTTGACAGTCTGACATCGGAGCATGGCGCGAGGATGGTGTCAATGACAAAAGCAACCGACAACGCAGCCGAACTTCTTAAAGAACTCAACCTGTCATACAACAAAGCACGTCAATCGGCAATCACGAACGAGATTATCGAAATTGTCGGCGGCGCTAATGCGTTGTAATTCAAGATATTATGAAAGCTTGTTTCATGGGTTTAGGATACATTGGCCTCCCAACGGCTATTATTGCAGCCAAACACGGAGTCGATGTAATTGGTGTTGACATCAACAAAAGCATCGTTGATGAGACTAACCAAGGCGAACTGCATATCATAGAGCCTGGTATGAAACAGCTTCTGCAGGAAGTTATTGAATCAAATAAATTCAAGGCTTATACCGAGCCAAAGGAAAGTGACGCGTATTTTATCGTTGTCCCGACACCATTCAAAGGCAATCACGAACCAGATATTTCTTATGTGGAGTCTGCAACAAGAATGGTAATCCCTTATCTTAAAAAAGGTGATTTGTTTGTTATAGAATCAACTTCCCCTGTCGGAACAACGGAAAAGATGGCTGAGTTGATTTTCTCACAAAGACCTGATCTTCAAGGAAATATTTTCATAGCATATTGTCCTGAAAGAGTGCTTCCTGGCAATGTGATTTTCGAATTGGAGCACAACGACCGTGTCATTGGAGGAATCGACGAGTCTTCGACTGAAAAAGCAAAGTCTTTTTACAAGATTTTTGTGAAAGGTGAGTTGCATTCGACAAACAGCCGCACAGCAGAAATGTGCAAGCTAACAGAAAACTCATCACGCGACGTGCAGATAGCTTTCGCCAACGAGCTTTCCATGATTTGCGACAAAGCAGGCATCAACATTTGGGAACTCATTAATCTGGCAAACAAACATCCAAGAGTGAATATTTTGCAGCCAGGTTGCGGTGTGGGAGGTCATTGCATTGCCGTTGACCCGTATTTTATAACAGCTGATTTCCCCAAAGAATCAAAGATTATTGCAACTGCAAGAGAAATAAATAATTACAAGGCTTTGTGGTGCGTCGAAAAAGTGAAAAACCACATCCTTGAATTTGAGTTGAAATACAAACGCAAGCCTAAAGTCGCCATGATGGGACTTGCTTTCAAGCCGAATATAGATGATTTACGCGAGTCACCGGCACAATCAATAACAACCAATATCGTTCATTCGTGCAACAACGCCGATATAATGATTGTTGAGCCAAACGTTAAAAATCATAAGTTATTCAAGCTCACCGACTTAAAGACTGCATACGACACTGCCGACATCGTTGTTTTTCTAGTAAACCACAAAGAATTTTCTGAATTGAACTACAGAAAAGATGTCATTGTTTTGGATTTCTGCGGGACATTTAAGAAGATATGAAAAAGATACTGTTGGTTTTTGGAACGCGCCCAGAGGCTATCAAGATGGCTCCTTTGGTGATAAAACTGAAGCAACATCACGAGTTTCAAACTATGGTGTGTGTCACAGCACAGCACCGCGAAATGCTCGACCAGGTTCTCGACATCTTCGAAATCAAACCAGATTACGATTTGAACATCATGCAAAAAGGTCAGGATTTGTATGACATCACTTCGCGTGTGTTGGTCGGCATGCGCAACGTTTTGAATGAAGCGAAGCCTGATTTGGTACTTGTTCACGGCGACACCACCACCTCCACGGCGGCGGCATTGGCGGCTTTTTACCAGCAGATTCCAGTCGGACATGTTGAAGCAGGACTGAGAACAAACAACATTTACAGTCCATGGCCCGAAGAAATGAATCGCCAAATCACCGGACGTATCGCAAGCATCCATTTTGCCCCGACAGAACTCAGCAGGCAAAATCTTTTAAACGAAAACATTGATAACCAACACATTATCGTCACAGGTAACACCGTAATTGATGCACTTTATCTGGTTGTAAATAAAATAAACACCGACAAAAACCTTGAAAACAAGATTGAAAAAAGCATCTTAAGCAACGGTTACGACGTGAAGCGCCTCGGTGAAAGGAGACTCATACTGATAACAGGTCACCGCCGCGAGAATTTTGGTGACGGATTCATCAGATTATGCACCGCAATAAACGATTTGACAAAGAAATTCCCTGATGTCGACTTCGTTTATCCTATGCACCTGAATCCCAATGTTCGCAAACCGATTCATGAAGTATTTGGTGAGAATTTGAATGAATTGGGCAATATTTTCTTCATCGAACCTCTTGATTATCTTAACTTTGTGTATATGATGGAGAAGTCGTATCTGGTTTTGACCGACAGTGGTGGTATTCAGGAGGAAGCTCCAGGTCTGGGCAAACCTGTATTGGTGATGCGCGACACGACCGAACGCCCCGAAGCTCTTGAAGCCGGAACGGTGAAACTTGTCGGTACAGACTACGATAAAATTGTGGGTGAAGTTTCCAAGTTATTGACCGACAACGACTATTATAACACAATGAGTCAGGCTGTGAACCCATACGGCGACGGGTTGGCATGCGAAAGAATAATAAACGCATTATGAAAATTTTGATGATTCTTGACCATGTTTTTCCGCCTGATACAAGAGTGGAAAACGAAATAGCAAGTCTGGCAGGCGCAGGTCATGAGGTTCATATCGCCTGTTTCGCACAAAATAACAAGCCTTTGGTCGAAAAAACGCCAACTTGCACCATACATAGGAAAAAAATCTCAAAATTCACATACAAATCAAGCGTTGGAGCTCTGAAACTGCCTTTTTATTTTCATTTTTGGAGAAAATTCGTCAAAGAACTGTTTAGGGAAAACAGCTTCGATGTGATTCATATCCATGACCTTCCTCTCGCAAAAATAGGTCTGGAGGCGAAAAAAAGATTCAACGTCAATTACATACTCGACCTTCATGAAAACTGGCCTGTTCTGCTTCAATTGTCGGAACACACCAACACTTTCCTCGGCAAGTTGCTTTCATCAAATCGACAATGGATTGATTATGAAAGAGATATGTGTCGAAAAGCTGATGAAATAATCGTTGTAGTCGATGAGGCAAAGAACAGAATAGCAAACCTTGGCGTTGACAAAAACAAGATTTATGTCGTTTCCAACACATTGGATATCAATCAGTTCGATGTAATTGAAAGAAAAGGCTTCAACAAAGAGAATTTCAGAATTCTTTACGTCGGTGGCATAAACTATCATCGTGGAATTCAATACGTTATCGATGCGATTTACATTCTGAAACAGAAAAATATCAGCGTTTTCTTCGACCTTGTAGGCGATGGCAGATACCTCAACACTTTACGGAAGCAAATCGTCGAAAAAAACGTGGAAGACCGAGTGGTTATTCATGGTTTCAAAAAATACACGCAGATTCCAGAGGTGTATGAAAACGCAAATCTGGCAATCATCCCGCACGTGAAATCAGGACATACCGACAACACTATCCCGCACAAGATTTTCCAATATCTTTATGCTGAGATTCCAATCTTGACATCAAACTGCGATCCACTGGAACGCATTGTTAATGAGACACATAGCGGAATAAGTTATCAGTACGACAACTCAATGCAGCTGGCGGAAATCATCGAAGATTTATATAAAAACCCTGAAAAACTTAACGATTACATACACGAGGGTCGTAAAGCAGTTATTGAGAAGTATAATTGGTCGGTTGACGGTGCAAAACTTATTGAATTATATAGTTCAATAATCTGACGTAATCTTTTGCCAAATTTTTTCTTGAATATTTCGCCACTTCATTTTTATCAATCTCAATTGATTGATTATCAGTTCTTTTATTGAAATAATCAAGAATTATCTCTTTCATTTTAGCTTTATCGTCATAATCGGCAGTCATACCGCATCTTGTCTCGAAAAGAATCTTGGCGGCATCACCTTTTTCCGGTCCGACGGCAAGAATCGGACGACCAGAAACGAGATATTCGAACAATTTCCCCGTCAAGATGCACTCAGCTTTCTTAGCACGAGGTATCAGAAGCAACAACAAGTCAGATTTTCGCTGATAATCAAGAACTTGCGAATGTTGCATATATTCAATATTATTGACTTTATCGTTTAATTTTTTTTCAGAAATATATTTTTTTACCGACTCGTCAATATGACCTATAAGATTGATTTTAAGCGCTTTATTGAATTCTAAATTCTCCTCGCACAGTTCTTTGAACGCATCCCAAATTACGAACGACTCGTTTGGAAGAAGAACGCCAGTATAAGAAACCGTAAAACATTCATTATCTGGGATTTGTGCAGAGTCAGAAACACATTCTTCGTCGTAGCCGTTGGTGATTACCTCGACATTTTTTGCGCCGAGATTTTTCATGTCTTCAGCGCCATGCCAACCGACAGTCACTACTTTATCAGCCTCAGTAATCACTTGATTTTCAAGCTTTTTGTGTTTTCTTATACTGCATTTCGATAATTTCAGCGAGTCGAAATAAAACACATCGGTCCATGGGTCTCGGAAATCAGCAACCCATGGAATGTTGAATTTTTTATGTAACGCATTAGCTATCAGATGCATGGAATGTGGCGGACCTGTAGAAATCATAGCATCGACAGGATGTTCCTTCAAATATTTTGTGAGATAGCGCACCGACGGCTTTATCCACCAGCAGCGAGCGTCAGGGATGAACAAATTACCTCGCAACCAAACACTTAGATTCTCTTTCCAACCGATTTTTTTCACCCCTTCGTTGATGAAACCGGCTTTCACTTTCTCCTCTTTCCTTATTCCGAGGAATTTTTTATAAAAGGCGTACGGTTCCACAATCGGTCGTCTGATAACCTCCGCTTCCGGCGTGACATCTTTCTCCAACGACTTGTCTTCGACAGGATATTCAGCATTTTCAGCCGTGTAAATCACTGGCTGCCATCCGTTTTCTGGCAGATACTTCGACATCTTCAGCCAGCGCTGAACGCCCGAACCTCCCGACGGCGGCCAATAATATGTGATTATCAGAACACGCTTCATTATAAACGATTTCGTTTATTCGGAGATTCGATGAATCGAATCTCTGCGACGTTTTATTGTATAATAACAGATTAATACCAATCCTGCCAAAATCAGCAGCGATGTTATCAATTGGATTGCGTTACCGATTCGCCAAATGCTTGGCTCATAACGCATTACAACCTCATGCTGACCTGCCGGAATGATTGCCGAACGCAAGATGTAATCCGCTCTGAACAAAGGACTTTCAACGCCGTCAATCCACATCTTCCATCCTTTCTTAGTCCAGATTTCAGAAAACACCACGAGTTCATCTTTCGATGAATCGAAACTATATTTCAACTCATTCGGTTTATAATCAACAAGTTGTATTGTTCCTTCAGTTGGTGTCGCATTGAAATCACCGACCAGATTTTTAAACTCATTATTGACAATCGCCACATTTTTCACGTCGGTATCGGCAATGGCGTCAATCTCTTCGTTTGGCGTTGAAACCCATTTTATATCTGAAGCGATCCAAGCGTTTCCAAAAGCTTCATAGTTCCTCGAAGCCATTTTCGAATTGTCTTTCGGATAGATTATATATCTGGTATTCAACATGTTAAGCACCTTGAAATAATTCACATCACGTTTGCTGAGATAGTGGTCGATAATATCCTGATAGCGACGGAGTTTCGCACCATGATAACCGCCAACCGACTTGTGGAAATAAGACGTGCTTGCATCGTTGAAAGTGCTCACGGTGAGGTTAATCACTCGATAATCAAGGGTATTGTCCTGCAAAATCTGCTTGTCGACATCACTCATCACGAAAGGCTTGTCGGCTTTGCGTTTATCAATGAAATTGCTGTTGTTGAGATAGCGTTTATCGATAGTGAACATGTCAACAATCACTAAAAACGCCAAAACCGGGAACATGTATTTCTTGTTCATTTTCTCGCTGATTCCAAGCAAAACAACGATTCCCGCGACATAAATATACAGGAAGCTGCGCATCACATCGGCGCGGAAGATGGCGACACGCACTTTTTCAAGCTCGTTGGCAAATGTCATGTAAATCGCCCCGTCCTGTCCTGCCTGCAGCTGCTTGAACTGCATCGCTTCCGACTGACTCAAGAAGCTGAAGAACGTCTGCGGCATGGCATAGAACAAAATACAAAGTCCGCCTGTTATTCCTAATGAAATATACAAGTATTTCTTGTTTTGTTTAAGTGATTCAGGGTTTTTGAAGATTTCCGCCAATGCCAGAAAAGCGAGCAGCGGCATACAGACCTCGGCAATCACCAGCGTCATTGAGACAGCGCGGAATTTGTTGTAACCTGGAACATAGTCGAGGAAGAAATCTGTAAAACCCATGAAATTCTTGCCCCAGCTGAGTAAAATCGAAAGAATTGTAGCGGCAAGAAGCATCCATTTGTATTTCCCCTTCACCACGAAAAGACCTAAAACGAAGAGGAAACAGACGATAGCGCCAACGTAAACAGGTCCGCTTGTGCCAGGCTGGTCGCCCCAATAGGCGTTCTGCTGTGCAATAGTGGAACGAAAACGCGCATCACATTTGTCCAACGCCGGATTCTTATTCCCGATATAATCGGAAGCACCTCCTTTCGCGTTCGGAATCATCAGACTCCAGGTCTCCCCTATGCCGTAGCTCCACTGCGTGACATAGTCTCTGTCAAGACCTTTGGTCTGGTTTTCGACGTTTTTTGTCAGGATTGGCTTGCCACGCATGGTATCTTTTCCGAACTCATAATTTGCGTAAAGCGTTGTGGTACAAGTCAAAATTGCCAAGACAGCGACTCCGGCAAGGATACCACTCGCCTTTAGAAAATGCAGGTATTTCTTTTCTTTTATTGTCTCGACGAGCTCTGCGATGAGGATACACACCACAATCAGCAGCAGATAATAAGTTATTTGGAGATGTCCCGCACGGATTTCAAGGGCTAGAGATATTGCGGTCAGCACTGCACCCCAAAGATATTTCCCTTTGTAAGTCAACAAGATACCGGCAATAACCGGAGCCATATAGGCCATTGCGACGGCTTTGGAGTTGTGTCCCGCACCAATCACGATGAACGTATAAGAGGTGAACCCATACGCCAACGCACCTATGAAACTGACCCAAATCTTACAATCAAGCACCAACAGCAAGATGAAAAATCCCAACATGCCGATAAAAACCGCCCCGATAGGATGAGGAAACCCCACTGTCAAAATCTTGTTGACGTATGTCATCAGGTTGCTGCTTTGTGGAACGCTGATGTTCCACGCCGGCATCCCTCCGAACATCGAGTTGGTCCAAAGACTCTGCTCTCCCGTTTTCGCTTTAAAGTCAACTATCTCCTTCGACATACCCTTATACATCTCTATGTCATGCTGTTTAAGGCGTTTGCCTTGCATTATCGGAGAAAAATAAACCAGCGTAATCAACGCAAAAGCGACGACACAAAGAGCAATCCAAAGGACTTTTTTATCAACAAACTTATTTATCATATTTTACAAATTTTTACAAATTCTGCAAAGCAGCACATTTTGCGAAGCAACACATTAATAAACTATCTTAACATGTTGATTATTAACGATTAACAAATAAACCTTATTATCTTTTTCAATATTTTTCATCATTCCTGAAAGAGGGATGCGATTTTCACCGGCATCAAAAGTCCCGCAATCTTCACGATATATTTCTTTGCCGTCAAGCGAAATGAGTTTCAAAACCACATTGCATTTTTTATTAAGATTCACGACACAGAAAGCGTTGTCATTCAATGGATTAGGATAAACATACATTGAATTTTCATTAGTCAGGACCTCGTTAACTCCGATGTTGTTCCATTCATAGCAGCCCATGTCGATTCTTCCACCGAAGACTCTCGGTCCGCCCGCCAAATCAGTATCGGAAAGGAAAAGACCCGAGATGTCCTCCAAGCCTGTATTCACGCAAGGGCTATTTGCAAGCAATTGATAATCATGATTTTTCTCATTAACAAACAATGGGTCTACATCTATCATATCAATGAAATTCTCTTCTGTCAAGTATTCTTTTCCTGCAATCGAATCAAAGCCATATTGAACAACACCGCTTCTGAAAACCGGACGGCAGTCGCTGCCCCAGAGCCATATCTGTGAGCCCATATAATAATCAACAGTATCATTATTACCATCAATGACAAACGCACGATTTCCCCAGAAAATACAGCTGTTCAGCTTCGGTGCAGCGTCAAAGGCGTTTTGCATTCCAGCGCCGCCGCCGCCACCGCAATAATTATTCACAATTGTGAGGTTGTTAAGTTCCGGATCGGAAGTCGCCATCGCGAGACCGCCACCATAGTGAATTACCGCATTATTGTATGCAAGCATATCAGACACCTTCACCGTGTAATCTTTGCAGCGCTGAATGCCAAGTCCGCCTGCATCAACAGCAAAATTATTGTAAAAAATCGCATTTTTCAGTTCCAAATTGCAGCTGTCGACGTTCATTCCGCCACCATAAGCCACATCGCTGTAGTTGTCGTGAAACACCATATCATGCATCTTCAGATCACATTTAAGGAATTGAAAACCAACGCCCCAGCAATAAGAACCCTGAAAACCAGCTCCCAAATTATCACAAACTTCACAGTCGTGAATATTCAAGACAGAATTTTCCGCATAAATTGCTCCACCTCTTTTTCGCATCGTGTTATGATGGAAAATGCAGTTATCAATCTCAACCACGCTACAATAATAAAAACGCATAGCGCCGCCGTCGCCGTCAAGCTGTGTTTTCCCATACGAAAAATCGCTGTAACTCAAAATAACAGAATTTGATTTTAAGAAAGTGATGCCTTTCCATGCTCCGGCCTCGGCATTTTCATAATCGGAATAGCCTGTAGTATCAGCCACCGTGAAAGAAATCCTATCGTTTTCGGTGCCGTTTGCATAAAAACCTCCGAGAACCGTAATCTCAAAATATCCGTCAGAAATCACGGAAGTACCGGGCTCAATTGTTAACGTCTCCTCGTTTGGAACAAGGACATCGCCCACCAAATGAACCTCACCCGACCACGTACCACACTGATTTCCAGACACTTGAACAACCTGCGCATTCATTGCCAATGCACTTAACAGCAAGATTGCAAATACGATTTTTTTCATAGTATACATTTTTAAATTATGTGTCAAAGATACTAATTTTTCGAATAAGAGTTATTATGATTTTTTATTATTTTTGCATCATGAAAAAATTCGTCAGAAATATTGCGATTATAGTTGTTTTGCTGATGCTATGCCGTTGCGCCAACGTTGTCACGCCAAGCGGCGGGCAGAAAGACACGACACCTCCTGTTGTCCTGGAGACATCTCCAGAAAACAACTCCACCGGCTTCAAAGGAAGGTCAATACACATCACTTTTGACGAGTTTGTAACGCTCAACAACCCGTCGAACAATGTTTTGATTTCACCTCCACTTGACAAGAAACCGACATATCGCACTAATGGCAAGACGTTGATTATCAGGTTTGAAGAGCCTTTGAAACCAGAAACGACTTACTCAATCAACTTTGGCGATGCCATCAAGGATTTGCACGAAGGCAATGTTTTCAGCGGCTACACTTTCAATTTCTCCATTGGCGAAAAAATCGACTCGCTTTCGCTGAAAGGAAAAGTTATTTCAGCATCGACTTTAAAACCTGTCGAAAACATTTACGTCGCTATGTATTCTGGTGATAATGATACAGTTACATTGGATTCTCTTCCATATAAACTGAAACCGAATTACATCACAACCACCAACAAAGACGGCGGTTTTGAGTTCAATGGTCTTGCCGACAAAGAATATCTTCTTTTTGCCTTGAAAGACAACAATTCAAATCTCATTTACGACCTTCCGAATGAGGAAATCGGTTTCTATTCAGATTTGGTCAAGCCTTATTATGTTGATTATCATATTGTTAAAGATACAACAGCAAAAGACTCAATTTCTGAGATAAAGAAGACTGAGCATCCAAGTTACGAAATTTTCACTTTCATACAGGAGGATTCAATTCAGAAACTGTTCAAAAAAGAACTCGTTGAAGAAGGCCTGCTCCGCTTCGTGTTTCGTTATCCTGCCAAAAACGTTAACATCACCGCATTGGAAGAGCTTCCCGACACTTTCAACATAATGAAGGTGTTTTCTGCTAAAAACGACACTGTTTTATGGTATTTCACACCCAACAAAGACAGCCTGCTCATCAGCACAAACGACGGCGTAAATATCAGTGACACAACACATTACAGTCTCAAACCTCGCGAGTCGGTTTCAAAAAGAAAGAAAAAACAAACCGAATCTGTCAAGCGTCTAAAAGTGAAAAACAACCTCAAGGGCAACAAGCTGAAACCATACCAGCCTCTGATTCTCACATTCAACGAGCCTATCGTGAATGTCCATCAGCCTGATTCGACACTTTTCATCGAGAACAAGGACACAATTTACAAAAACATCACTTTTGAAAAGTTTGACGAATATGGTTTTAAATATCAGATTGTCAACGATTTGAAGCCTGAAAACAAATATCAGTACATCATTCCAGACTCGGTGTTTTTCGGTATCAGGAAGATAACAAACGACTCCATAAAACTGAATTTCAGCGTTCAGGAAGAGTCAGCGTTTGGTAACATGCTTTTCAGTGTAATAGTACCGGAAAACGTGCCTCAGGTCATCATCGAACTGACAACAGAAAAAGACAATATTGTTGAAAAACAGATACTTACTGAATCAGGCGAGGTCGAATTTTTGTACCTCGACCCCGGAAAATACAAACTCAAAGCCATCCTCGACCTCGACGCTAACGGAGAATGGAGTCCAGGCGACTTCAAAAAGAGGCTGCAACCAGAAAAGATAATCTTCTACAAAGGGACTCTTGAAGTGCGTGCCAACTGGGACATCGACTTAGACGAGCCGTGGAATTTAGAAAACTAATTGAAAATGAATCCATTATATCCTGTTATCAAGCTTCGTGAAGGCAAAGACGATGCCGTGAAACGTTTCCATCCCTGGATTTTCTCAGGTGCCATAGCAAAGGCAGCTCCCAACCTGCAAGCCGGTGATATTGTGACGGTTACAGACTCACATGACGAGATTCTCGGCACTGGTTTCTGCGAGGCAGGCAACATCGCCGTGAAGCTTTTGTCGTTTGAAAACACCAAAATCGGAGCGATGTTCTGGCAGCAACGCCTCAACGCAGCCTTAGAGACACGCAAAGCACTCGGATTCATTGACAACAAGCACACTAACTGCTTCCGTCTCGTTCATTCTGAAGGTGACAACCTCCCCGGACTGATTGTTGACATTTACGGAAAGACCGCCGTCATTCAGGCGCAAACGGAAGGCATGGCGTTGAACGTCAAATCGATAGCTCTTGCTCTCGAAGCCATTCCCGAACTGAAAATCGAGGCAATTTACAACAAAAGCTCCGAGGCTATGCAACGCATGGGAAAAGACGCTGTCGATGACAGCTATCTCCTTGGCGGGAAATGCGAGGATTTCGTGCTCGAAAACGATTCCAAGTTCCTGATTGACTGGGAGCAAGGACAGAAAACGGGCTTCTTCCTCGACCAACGTTTCAACCGCGATTTGGTGCGTAAACTCGCCAAAGACCGCACCGTGCTGAACACCTTCTGCTATACTGGCGGCTTCTCCGTCACGGCACTGCAAGGCGGCGCACGACAGGTCGTTTCCGTCGACTGCTCCAAAAAAGCGATAACTATTTGCGAAAACAACATCGAATTGAACGGTTTTTCAAAGGAAGACAACCCGAGTCTCGTTGAAGACGCAAAGCTCTATCTTCAAAACATGCCTGAAAACCAATTCGATATGATTATCCTCGACCCGCCGGCGTTTGCGAAAAACCACAAATCGCTGCACCGCGGACTGCAGGGTTACAAATTCATCAACAAGGAAGCTATCAAGAAGATTAAAAACGGCGGTTTGCTGTTCACGTTCAGCTGCTCGCAAGCCGTCGACAAGGCTCAGTTCCAGAGCATCGTGATGGCGGCAGCGATAGAAACAGGACGCAAGGCTAAGATTCTATACCAGCTCTCACAGCCCGAGGACCATCCGATTAACATCTACCACCCCGAAGGAGCCTATCTGAAAGGACTAGTTTTACAAATAATGTGATGCTCCCTGCGGTCGCAATGTGTACTCGCTACGCTCGTAAATGTGCACTCACTTCGTTCGTAATATGCAGCCTTCGGCTGAATGTGAGCGAAGCGAACCACATTCCGCGTCAGCGGCACATTTTGCAAAGCAACTCATTCCGCGTCAGCGGCACATTTTTTCAATAGTCTTTGTCGTCGAGAACCCTTCGACGAGGTCAACTGTCACTACTTTGCCTCCTTTCGCAGTAACGATGTCGTAACCTACAATGTTTTCCGGCTTGTAGTCGCTGCCCTTGACCAAGAAATCAGGCTGGACTGTTTTTATCAGGTTATAAGGCGTGTCCTCGTCGAAAAGCACGACGGCACTAACAAACTCAAGTCCTGCCAGCACAAATGCACGCGCAAATTCATCGTTAACGGGGCGTGACGGTCCTTTCAAACGCTTAACCGAAGCATCTGTGTTAAGCCCAACAATCATCACATCGCCGAAAGCCGCAGCCTTTGACAGATATTCAACATGCCCGCGATGCAAAATGTCGAAACAACCATTGGTGAAAACGATTTTCCTGCCATTTTTACGGCAATCATCAAGCCATTCAGCAAGTCCGTTTCCGTCAAGGATTTTACTATTTATCTTCTCGAAATAATTCATAATTTTTTTTGCAAAAATAATAAAGATTACAAGAAAAACAATAATTTTGCGTTAATTTTTAAAAACAGCTTTTAAACGTTTTTGTAATGAAAAAATTGTTAGTACCAATATTGTTCGTCTGTCTAGCTATTTTGTCATCTTGTCAGGAGGATGCGGTGACACCTATAACATATTCAAATAAAATCAGCGATATTTATTACGAGTATGAGCGCCATGACTCCGTCTCAAGCGACAATGGTCAAACTTGGGTTGAAAGTTTTTTTGTACATGATAAAAAAACTCTTCGGGAACATTGGACTTGGGATGGCGACAAGATTTCTTCGATTGACAATTATTCCGAATTATACGACGACAAATCATTCATTTTTTCATATAACAACGACCTCGTTTCTGAAATCTACGCCCCCGACGTGGACGAAAGAATGATTTTCACTTACAACCACAATCAAATAAGCAAGATTGATTTCTACTATGAAGGCGAGTTGGGCATGGCTTGGGATTTGGTTTATTCAAACAATAAAATCGTACAGATTAACAGCACTTATTGGCGATCGAACGACAAGGCGGCAACAGAAGACGATTTGCCATATATCACAATTACCTGGAACGGCGACAACATCAGTATGATAGAATTCACAGATTCAGAGACAAGACTTGAACGGACATTCATGTATGACAAAAAACATAATCCGTATCACGGCTCCAACTCATTGATGGCTTTGACTTTGGTCAAAGGCGATTTCGCAAAATTGTCAGCCAACAACGTGATTAAATACAAAGAAAGGTATTTTGATTTGATATGGGTCACCAAAGAATCTGGCATTTACTCATATCTGTACAAAAACAGCTATCCTTCAAAACTGATGGACATAGAAGAAAAAGAATTATTTACAGAACCCGAATTTTTATCAAAAATCTATTCCAAAAGAAGTTATTACTTCAATTATCTTGAGAATTGAAAAAGAACATCGCGACGTAGGCTATCAAGCCTGTAATGATGTAAAAAAGCATCTGTGAGCCGTGGTTGATGGCAGCAAACGAGCCCGCCGCCTGTTCGGATATGCCATAAAATCCGCTCAGCAACGTTATTGCGATGAAATGATACGTCCCGATGCCGCCTGGAACGGGTGCCACAACACCCAAAGTGGCGATTCCGAGCAACGTTATAGCCTCGACCGCTCCAAGATTGCTCGTCTCGGCAAGCATGTAAAACGGCAGCCATGTCATGAATACGTAAAAGCCCCAAACGCCCAGTGTATACAGCACAAAACGCCATTTCTTCTTCATCGTGACCACCGACTTGATTCCGTCAACGAAGCCATGCCAAATCGATGCGATTTTTTTGTTTCTCCTGATTATTTTTATCAAAAAAACAATACAAACGATACCGATTATGATTGCGATAATCCCAAGCAACACATTGTCTTTCAACTTGTTGAGAAGCGGTAGCATCCACGACGTGACGAGGCTTCCAAGAAGTTTCCATTGGAAGACAATCACCAAAAACGCCAGAGTAAACAGTACCAAAAGGTCGATGATGCGTTCTGACACCACCGAGCCCAAAGTCTTGTCGAAAGGTATGTTTTCCTTGCGTTTCAACACGCTGCAGCGCACCACTTCGCCGAGTCGCGGGAAGATGCAGTTGGCGAGATACGCTATCAAAACCGCGCCGTAAGTCGAAGCCGCGCGCGATTTGTAACCGAGCGCCTCAATCTGGATATTCCACCGTAAAGCCCTGAAATACAATGATATTGCGAGGCATGCAAGACTCAAAAGCATCCATAAGTACTTCGCCCCTTTAATGTCGGTCCAAAGCTGTGACAAGTCGACGTTACGGAAACTGAACCATAACAATGCCACTCCCAATGCGAGGAAGACCACATACCACAGTGTTTTGGACGCTTTTTTATTCAAATTTTGTTGTTTTTGTCAGGAAAAACAATCATCGGCTTGTGTTTTTTCGCCTCTTCAAAGTCCATCGAGCAATAAGAAGCGATGATTACGAGGTCGCCTTTCTTCACGAGATGCGCTGCCGCCCCGTTGATGCCGATGACACCGCTGCCGCGTTTTCCCTTGATGACGTATGTGTGCAACCGATTGCCGTTGGTGACATCGTAGATGTCGACTTTCTCATTTTCAATAAGATTCACGGCATCCATCAGGTCTTCGTCGATGGTGATACTGCCGATATAATCCAAGTCGGCCTGTGTTACAGTGGCGCGATGTATTTTCGATTTAAGAACTTCTATATTCATTTTAATAAATTCTCAAATTATCAATCAAGCGGACTGGTCCGAGCTGCAGAGCCACAAAAATCCTTGCGTGTTCGCTCTCTTTCCATTCGGTGACGGACTGCAACGTCGTTTCGTCTGCTATCTCAACGTATTCAACATCAAATTGTTTTATCTCGGCGTATTTTTTTAATGCAAAAGCCTTCATCTCGGCCGGATTCATCGTCTTGACATTGGCAACGGTTTCTCGTAACACCTTGTAAATCATTGGCGCAATGGCACGCTCATCGGCGTTGAGACGCATGTTGCGCGAACTCATGGCAAGACCGTCTTTCTCACGCACGATGTCGCAAGGCACTATTTCGAGATTTATATTGTAATCCTTCACTAATTTCCTGATGATAGCCTGTTGCTGAAAGTCTTTCTCGCCAAAATAAGCTCTGTTCGGCTCCACGATTTCAAACAGCTTGCGCACCACTATCGCCACTCCGTTGAAATGACCCGGACGGCAAGCGCCTTCCATCACGTGCTCAATAGCCCCGAAATCGTAATGGTCGGTCACTTTCACAGGATACATCTCCTCCACCGACGGCATGAAAACAGCGTCGCAACCAGCACATTCAAGCAAAGCAACGTCTTTCTCGGGCGTGCGCGGATATTTTTCCAAATCAATAGGATTGTTGAACTGCACCGGATTGACAAAAACACTCGCCACGACAACGTCATTTTCCTTTTTTGCGCGACGAATCAGTGAAAGATGTCCTTCATGAAGAGCACCCATAGTTGGAACAAGACCTACTGACAGTCCAGAATCGCGTTTTGCCTTCAGAAACGATTGAATATCAGTAATATAGTTAAAAATTTGAATCATCTGTTTCTAATTTTATTCAAAAAACCATGCAAAATTAAACAATTCACAAATATAATGTACAATTAATTTAAAAAATTACTAATTTTGCACCCAGAAAATGCCCTGGTAGTTCAACGGATAGAACGGAAGTTTCCTAAACTTTAAATTTGGGTTCGATTCCCAGCCGGGGTACTTTTTTTATAATAATTAAAACTTAATTGCGTTAATCTAAAAAGATTATCAATTATGAGGAAAATATTTCTACTTCTTGCAGTCCTTACAGCAACATATCTTTGCAAAGCCCAGAGCATAGGCGAATGGCGGACACATTCACCGGGATTGACAATAAACTGTGTGGATTTGATGCACGATAATGTTTATGCCGCTACGCCTTACGACATCTGCTGTTACAATATAAACGACAACAGCCTCAGCCGACTGACAAAAGTAAACGGACTTTCTGACATCGGAATCAGCATCATAAAACACAACAAAACATCTGACATTTTGTTTGTGGGATATACCAACACAAACATCGACATCATTGACAGCCAACACAATGTGACAAACATTCCGGATATTTACAACAAATATATCCTCGGCGACAAAACCATTTACAACGTGTTTTTCAATAACAATCTCGCTTATGTCTGTTGCGGATTCGGCATCGTTGTAATTGATTTGGACCGTAATGAAATAAAAGACACATATATCATCGGGAAAGACGGCAGCTATCTTAAAGTCAACGACTTGACAATTTGCGACAATGTCTTTTACGCTGCAACAGCCAACGGCATCTATTATGCCAACGCCGACAACGACCATCTCGCCGATTACTCGCAATGGAGACGTTTCAACAATAACCTGCCAAATTCGCAAAGCAATTTCTCGCATGTGGAAAGTTTTAACGGATATGTAGTGGCATGTTATTCAGACAACGAGCACGACACCGATGAGATTTATGAGATTTACAACACTACTTCTTGGGGTTATTTCATCAATGGTGAACAAAATCTCATTTGCGAAATACGCGGATATGACGATTTCCTTATCATAACTGAGAAAAAAGATGTTTTCAAGGTCTACGACAAAGACAAAAACATCATTTTTGATTTCGACCAGTTGCTGCCTTTCTCTGCTGCATTTGACAAATCAAGAAACTGCTATTGGGTTGGCACTGCGGCGAGTTCGCTCATCAAGGTTTATCCCGACAAAGACTATGACTACATTACTTTTAATGGACCATATTCCGACAAAGTGTTTGAAATCAACGCATCCGGGAACGACTTATGGGTGGCTCCAGGCGGTCACACCAGCACTTGGGCGCCAACGTGGAACAGAGAAGGCATTTTCCATTACGACGGAAACAGCTGGTCATTCATGAATAACTGGAAATACCATGTCTTCGACTCAGTATATGACATCACCTGCGTGAAAGCCGACCCTTTGAACAACAACAGGATTTATGCCGCTTCATTTTCCAAAGGCTTGCTTGAATTTGAAGACGGAAAGTTCAAAAACATCTACAGCTACTACAACAGCAGCTTGGGTCAGCACCTTCTTATTAATTACACCTACGTTACCGGACTGGGTTTCGACAGCAGCAACAACCTTTGGATTGCCAATTCCGGTGCCGACAAGATGCTTTCCGTAAAAAGAACCAACGGCACTTGGCAAGCCTACAATATCGGCAACTCCGACATCGGACGCCTTATGGTGGACAAAAACGACATAAAATGGATCATGAAACGTGACGGCGACCTGACCGTTTTTAACGGAACCACCGTGAAAACCGTAAACAAAAACGCCAACTTCGGTAGTCTTCCAGGTTCCGCCAACTGCTTCGTGACCGACAACAAAGGCACTGTTTGGATTGGCACGACCGACGGCGTGGCGCTGTTTTATGACAGCAACAAGATTTTCAAAAATTCCACCTACGCCTGCTCAAGGATTCTCATCCCTCGCAACGACGGAACGGGTCAGGCTGATTATCTTCTTTCAGGACAATCGGTTTTGTCAATAGCGGTGGACGGCGCAAACAACCTCTGGTTTGGCACAAACAACGGCGTTATCCAGACATCAAACGACGGACAGACCACCTATCATCATTTCACAATGGAAAACAGCCCTCTGCCGTCAAACACTGTCAACGACATTGCTATTGACGACGACGGCAACGTGTTTTTCGCAACGGATAAAGGCATCATTTCATACAAAGGCACAGCCTCAAAAGGCTATGAGAAAAACACTAATGTGATTGTCTATCCGAATCCTGTAAGACCAGAGCACAATGGCGTTGTAGGAATAAAAGGTTTGGTAAGCGACGCCTTGGTAAAAATCACGACCACCAGCGGCGCTTTCGTGACCCATCTCAAAGCACAAGGTGGACAGGCTGTTTGGGACTGCACCGACATCAAAGGCGGCAAAGTGGAGCCGGGCATATACCTCATTTTTGTCAGCGACGAGTCGGGAAAAGAAACCTTTGCCACCAAGGTACTGATTATGAAATGACATGGTCATCAACGACAAGACACGCGCAATTGTGCTGAGAGCCATAAGATACGGCGATAACAGCCTGGTAGTCAAGTTGTTGACCGAACAAAACGGGCTACAGTCGTTCATGGTCAAGGGCGCGTTCAACAAAACCGCCAAGATTCGCGCAGCCCTCTTTCAGCCACTCACCCTCCTCGACATCGTGTGCGCCAATTCGCACGGCGACCTCGGATATTTAAAAGAAGCAAATGTTGAGTACGCCTACCAAAGCATTCCATTCGACATCAACAAAAATGCCATCGTATTATATTTGTGCGAGTTGCTGTCAAAATCAATTCAAGACAGCGAGACCGACACCGAACTCTTCGGCTTCGTTCACCATGCCCTGACGTATCTCGACGCTCTGGAGACTAACTACGCCGACTTCCCCCTGAAATTTTCCATCGAGCTGAGCCGTTTTCTGGGATTTTCGCCAAACATCTGCAATTACAAGGAAGGATTCATCTTTGACCTCGAGGAAGGTTGTTTCAGGCACGACGGCATTGGTTCAGTTTATTTAATTGACAACCAACAGAGCAAGCTTTTTTATAATATTTGTAAAGATAGCTTTTTCGATAGCAATGACTTATGCTTAAAAAACGGAGAGCGTCGGCAGTTGCTAGAAGCTGTCATATCATATTATAAACTTCACGTGAGCGGGTTCAACGAGATAAAATCCGCTGAAATACTGAAAACCGTATTGCAGTCTTAAGCATTCTGTCTCACTGGGGCGACCTGAGACCGTGAAATACTTATTGGCAAACTCTGCCCTACCGCTTCAATATCGATTACAATACGTTGTTTGCCATTGATGGACACCAGCCTGCCGACGAGACCTTTCATCTGACCGTGGACAACTTCCACCAGTTGTCCTTCATGCAAATCATCTGACATTTCAAAACCTTCGTTGTCGTATTCCCCGACATATTCTTTCACAGCAACAATCTGATTGTCAGGCACCGGCACTGGTTTCCCTTCAAAGCACACAAACCTGACAACACCAGGCGTATTAAGAATCTCAAAATAGTTTTTCAAATCGGTATGGACAAAAAAGTAAGACTTAAACAATGGCTCTTCAACCATTTTCTTACGGTCGGACCATTGTTTAAGTCTGCTTATAAGAGGCAGATAAATCTCTATATGCTTGTCTTCCAATAATTTGGAAGTCTTCTTCTCAAATCTTGACTTCACATATACAGCGTACCACCTCGCCAATGTGTTTTCAGTCATTATTCTCTTCTCTTTCTGAGAATACGGCCCAACAAATCTTCTCTTTTCTTATGATGATGATTGTCATCGCTTCCATAATAACCGGTTCCATAGCCGTAACCATAGCCGTAACCATAGCCGTAACCATAGCCGTAGCCATAACCGCCGTAGCCATAGCTGTAACGATAGCCGTATGTTCCCGAGAACTGGATACCATTAATAATAATATTCATCTTCAGACCGCGGCTTTCAAGGTCTTTTGTAATTGACTCGAACACCTTTTTATTTGTAACCCCCTGACGTACAATATATGCTGTGGCATCTGCAAATTTCATAAGCAGGAACGCATCCGTTACCAATGCAAGAGGCGGTGTATCGATGATAATATAGTCATATCTTTCCTTCAATTCATTAAACAACTGTTCGCAACGGTTTGAAGCAATAAGTTCTGAAGGGTTCGGCGGAACAGGTCCTGCAGAAATGATATCAAGTGCCGGAAGCTTGCCTGATGGCTGGATTATCTCATCAAGAGAAGCTTTGTTAACCAGATATGATGTGGTTCCAAGTTTGTTGCTCAAGCCAAATTCCTGATACAAACGAGGTTTACGCAAGTCGAAACCGACCAAGACAGTCTTCTTTCCATAAAGCGCATAGATAGAGGCCATGTTGATGGAAATATAAGTCTTACCGACTGATGCCATATCACCTGTGATAAGAATTGTGGCTTTATCTTTGCCTTGTACAATAAAGTCGATGTTGGTTCTTATTGAACGGAACGACTCTGCTGCCGGCGATTTCGGCGATTCAATAACCATCGTCTTCGAACCCGAATTCGACTCAATCAATGGAATCTGACCAATAATTGGGAATTTTGTAACCTTTTCGACATCCTTGCGTTCCAAAATCTTGGTATTGAAGAAATCTTTAAGAAGGATGAATGCGACTGGGATAAGCAAACAAATAATCAAAGAAATAAGATTATTCATTTTGGTATTAGGTGCCACTTTTCTTACTAGTGCCAATTTTGCAGAATCAATAATCTCATTGTCTGGGGTATTGCTAGCCATCAGAATCTGAGCTTCCGACCGACGCTGCATCAAGAAATTGTAAACATTCTCACTATAAGTGAATTTACGCTGATAACCAAGAAGTTGACGTTGTGTTTCAGGAAGTTCTTTTACCTGTTCGTCAAGTCTATTGATGTTGTCTTCAACACCTTTGATAGTCAATTTTGTATTATTGATGATGTTGTTGATGTTCTCCAACAAAGTCTCCTTCGTTTGTGCAATCTGCTGGTCAAGACTGATAACGACAGGGTTCTTGTCAGTTGAAGTAATAAGCTGTGTCTGTTTTCTGCTTGAAAGTTCGACAAGTGAACCGACAAGGCTGTTCAACAAAGGGTCTCCAATTCCCATAGCACTTGGTGCAATAAGTTTGTCAGGCTCATTGAGATTATCTCTAACATAAGTCTTCAGGTCAGTATAATATTTGAGATTAAGCTCAAGCTCCGATTTGCGTTTTTCCTGTTCCTTCATATAAGTGAACATGTCACTAGCTTGTACACCAAGATCCATGAAGTCATTCCCCTTCTTAAAATTCTGGAGGTTAAATTCTGCTTCATCCAAGGATTCTTGAATCCTTAAAAGTTCTTTATCAATAAATTGAATAGTGTTCTCTGAAACTCTATTTTTAAGATCAAGATCTCTTTTAATAAACTCTTCACATATCTGATTCAATGCGTCAGTTATTTTGGCCGGATTATTTCCTTGCATAGTAAGCCTTAGCAATGAAGATTCCTTACTTATATTGGTTACAGAAAGAGCACTACGAAGCATCCCAACCATTGAAACTGTATTGTTAAGACGAAACATTAATTTTGCCTTACTGTAACTGTTCGGTTTGTAATGACTGTTTAATATGATGCGAAATGTGTTATATCCGTTATTCACAGTATCTCCGAAACTATAAACCTCATCAATGTGAATCTCCCCAACAGAGCCCACCAATTCTTCTTTCATGTAATCATACTTTGAACCGCCTTTGGCTTCAGCCGTCAGCCGATATCGTCCGTCTTCAAGTATTCTAACATTGTATAGTAAACCAACAAGTTGATGCTTTGAATAATCCAGTTCAACAGTAAACGGACAATCCTTATACAATTCAGCAGTAGTAAACCTGCCTTTGAAATAGTATGATACGTTGAAATCAAGCTCTTTTAACGCTTTTTCAGCAAGCATGTAAGATTGCAATATACCTATTTCATTTTGCAAGTTGCCTGAACTTCGATAATTGTGACCTGTCATCATATCCGTAGCATCCAAATTCATCTTATATTCCTTAACATATATAGTCGATGACACACGATACACATTTGGCGAATATCTGTTATACACATAACCAATCATTAATCCTATTATTCCGAAAATGATAAAAAGATACCAATAGCTCAAAAACTTTATGATAATAGATTTAATATCTATTGATTCTTCATCCTGTGTCTGAAGAGGCTTCTGAAAATTATTCAATTCGTTGTTATTCATAATAATATCCTTTTATTTATATACCGCAAAGAAAGTTATAAGAGTGATGGCAAGTGATATTGCCGAAAAGATTGTTGAGTAAGGCACACTCGTAAAGCCGTATCTCTTGATTTTAAGAGGCTCAACATATATGATATCATTCGGTTTCAGATAATACTCTGGATTTGAAAGAATATCAGCATCATTCATATTAACTCTAACAATCTGCGAGCCTTCTGTTGTTTGATGAACAATTTTAACATTTTTTTTGTTCGCAAAATCTGTGGCATTTCCTGCCATTGCTATAGCTTGAAACAAATTAATATCCGACTGGTAAATTTGATATTGTCCGGGATTTTTAACCTCACCGAGAATCGTCAAGTTAAACACACCAAGCTTTACATATACTATAGTCTCTTTTTGATATTCACCTATAATATCCTGTATTTTTTGTTGAATTTCATCTATTGTCAAATCTTTGACATAAATTTTCCCAGCATAAGGGAAATCAATAGTTCCTTCGTCATTTATATTAAAACCTTTCAGATAAATACTAGTTGATGTATTAGCATCTGAAGTTCCCATACTATTACCATTAAAAAATTCCGAGAAGTTTTTGTCCATACTTGATACTCTAATATACAGAACATCGCCTGGCTGGACTTTATAGTCAAAACTACGTTTGTTCTGATACTCAATAGAGGTGATACTGTCGCTCATCTGCTCTTTCTGCAGATAAATAATCTTTTTTTGCGGCACGCACGATGTCATTACCGACGCGACAACTACAGCTGCAATTAAAAAACCTTTGAATAATAATCTCTTCATATCGATATTTTTAAACTATTTCTTAATCTGTACACATTTGATATTCAAATATTTAATACCGCATAACGGGTCTTTCGAATATTTACTTTCTATCTTGAACTCATAAACTCCTACCTCATTGAAACTCATCTCATTTATTAGTGGAAGCTCATATATGTAATATCCGTCAACTTTTTCAGACTTGAAATTTCCATCCTTGTCTTTAAGACGGAAAACGAACTCACGTGCGCGACGGCTGCCATCCGGAGCATTTACTGTCATTACTATCGTGAAAGCACCGTTATCATCATGATATTGGTAAACATTAGGATAATCGTCTGAAACCGCTATCTCCATCACCAAATCTGCAGTCATAGGAGCAGAAACAACATTATATGAAGCCGTGAGATAATCAAAACGACTCCACACCTCGCCTTCAAACTCTTTTGAAAGGACATTGTCATCCTGTTTAACCGAACAAGATAACATGCTTAACACAAACATTGTCAATAATAAAACTATGTTCTGTTTCCCTTTCATCGAAAGATTTCTTTTACTTTTAACACTAAATCTCACAATCTGCAAAGATACAATATTTTCTTTATAAAAAAGAAAAACTTTAACAAACTTTTATTATTTTTGTGAATGTTAAATTTTTCGAAAAATTGTTTGTAACAATATGATAAAGAACAAGATAAATTATTCACAGCGAAAATATGTCATCGGCTCGATATTCATTTTGGTCGCCGTAATACTTCTTATCAAGCTTTTTATCATTCAGATAATGGATGATTCCTACAAACAATCTTCCGATACCAACACTTTAAGATATATCACCCAATACCCTTCAAGGGGAAAGATTTATGACCGAAATGGCAAGCTTCTTGTGTATAACGACGCGGTTTACGACCTCATGATAGTCCCTTCGCAAGTGAAGGACATTGACACCGCTTCTTTCTGCAGACTTTTGAATATCGACAATGCCACTTACAATAAAAACTTCAAAAAAGCGAGACATTACTCAAGGATTGCCCCGTCTATCTTCATTTCTCAGATAACCAAAGAGGAACACGGACACATTGCCGAGGTTTTGTATCGTTATCCAGGGTTCTACTTCCAGACACGTTCAATCCGCCAGTATCCGATGCCTATTGCCGCCCACACTCTCGGCAGCATTGGCGAAGTTACAAAAACGGAGATGGAGCGCGACCAATATTACAAACTCGGCGACTACATCGGGAAATCGGGCATTGAAAAATATTACGAGAAAGAGCTCCGCGGTTCCAAAGGCATGAAAATCATGGTCGTAGACGTACACAACCGTGAGAAAGAGCGCTTCATGAACGGTGAATGTGACACTATGCCTGTGCCAGGTGAAGACATCGTTCTCGGTCTTGACGCCGACCTTCAGGTTTATGGTGAATACCTCATGGCTGGCAAAACTGGATCAATCGTTGCCATTGAGCCTGCCACAGGAGAGATTCTCGCCATGGTAAGCAGTCCGTCATACGACCCGAACGAGCTCGTAGGCAGGAAACGTGGCACACGATATGCAGAGCTACTCAACGACCCCGACAAACCATTGATTAACAGGGCAATAAGCGGAACATATCCTCCAGGCTCCACATTTAAAATGATAAATGGACTCATCTCGCTTGAAAGCGGTGTGATTAACGTGAACACAGCATATCCGTGTAACGGTCCGAATAGCACGCCGATAAGTTGCACGCACTACCACCACTCGCCCGTTAAGCTTTACGACGCTATAGAAAACTCTTGCAACCCGTATTTCTGGCAGGCTTTTCATGACATGATGTCGTCGTCAAGATTCGAAAACCAGAAAGCCGCTTATGAGTTCTGGTACAAAAACGTGACCAGCTTCGGTCTTGGCAGAGCTGTCGACTCCGACATTCCTTTTACTGTGGCAGGCAATATCCCAGCAAAAGAACTTTACGACAAATTATACAAGGGAGTTTGGAATGCGCTCACCGTCCGTTCGTTAAGCATAGGGCAAGGCGAGATCCTCGTCACGCCGCTTCAGCTTGCCAACGTCGCAGCCGCCATTGGTAACGAGGGGTTTTTCTACGAGCCTCATTACATACGCGGATTTGGCAACAATAATGATACTGTGTTTTTTGAAAAACATATTATTGATATTAAACAACAGCATTTTAAAGATGTCAAAATAGGGATGCAGAACGTTCTCGAAGGCGAACACGGCACAGCACGATGGTCACATATCAATGGTATCACTTTCGGCGGAAAAACAGGAACGGCAGAAAACCCTCACGGTCTCGACCACTCTATTTTCATGGGATTTGCTCCTGTTGAAAACCCTCAGATTGCCATTGCCGTAATCGTAGAAAATGCTGGTTTCGGTTCCACCTGGGCAGCCCCAATAGCATCGCTTATGGTTGAAAAGTATTTAAAAGGTGAAATTTCCCGTAAAAATGTTGAATCAAGAGTCTTAACATTTGATATTGAAAAATGAGAAGTAAAAACATAATAGGAAAGATTGATATTTGGTTATTAATCATATACTTGGCGTTGGTAACCGTGGGCATTCTTAGCATCTATGCGGCAGCTTTTAACGAAGCCCATCCAAGCATCATCGATGCATCACAAAACTACGGCAAGCAATTGATTTTCATGGGAGTAAGCCTTTTTATCGGTTTCATAATATTGCTCATAGATGCCAAGTTTTTCAACGCCTTAGCTTATGTTTTCTATGGGTTGTCGATAGTGTTTTTGCTGATGGTTTTTGTTGTCGGTTCTAAGATTTCCGGTTCCACCTCATGGATTCATCTTGGCCCGCTCTCATTCCAGCCTTCAGAATTCGCGAAATTCGGCACAGCGTTGGCATTGGCGCATTATCTCGGAAAACTTGACACCGATTTGACAAAATTCAAGACAAAAGTTATCGCATACGGCATCATAATCCTCCCGATGTTGCTCATTTTGGCTCAGGGAGATGCCGGTTCAGCTTCGGTTTTCATCATTTTCCTGCTTGTGATTTATCGTGAAGGAATGGGAGGAAAAATCTTGATAATTGGATTGGTGGCTGCAACAATTTTTGTCTTATCTCTTTGTGTATCAAAATGGTATATGATGACGGGGCTCGGCGTGATTTATGCGTTTTTCCTTCTTATCATCGACCGCACCAAGAAAAATGTCTGGCTTTTAACAGGTATTCTAATAGTCGCGTGCGCCTTCGTCTTCTCCGTCGACTTCGCCTTCCACCATGTATTGAAACCTCACCAGCAGACTCGTATAAACATCATTTTGGGCAAGGAAAAAGACACAAAAGGCGTTGGTTATAATCTGAATCAGTCAATGATTGCTATAGGTTCAGGAGGTTTTTCCGGTAAGGGCTACCTCAACGGCACGATGACGAAATACAACTTCGTGCCAGAGCAGCACACCGATTTCATTTTCTGCACTGTCGGCGAAGAGTCGGGATTCGTGGGATGCTTCTTCCTGATAGCTCTTTATCTTGCTTTAATGTTGAGAATCATACATTTAGCCGAGCGACAACGCTCAACGTTCAGTCGTATTTATGGCTATGGGATAGCGTGTATCTTCTTCTTCCATTTTGCCATAAATATAGGAATGACAATAGGATTAGTGCCTGTAATCGGTATCCCATTGCCATTCTTAAGTTACGGAGGCTCAAGCCTTTTGATGTTTTCTATGATGATTTTCGTGTTCCTGAAACAGGACGCAAACCGAATGAATATCCTTTAAATTCCTAACGAGATATTCAGACCTTTCGCTGTGCGAATCAGATCGCTGCCCGGCTCCACAAAGTTCATCTTTGCCACAGCGTCTTTAATCGGCACGCTGATGACGTTCGGGTGACGGTAAGCCACCATGTGACCGTATTCTTTGTTCAAAACCATCTCGAAAGCCTTCACGCCGAACTGCGCTGCAAGCACTCTGTCGTATGCAATCGGCACACCGCCGCGCTGCAGGTGACCGAGCGTCGTCTCACGCATATCGTGTTGGAAACCAGCGGCTTTCATCTGCTCGATGAACTTCACTCCTATGCCGCCGAGCTTCACGTTCTCGTATCCCGGCTCATTGCTCTTTGTGAATATCTGGGTTCCGTCTTTCGGCTTCGCGCCCTCACTGATGACCACGATGGCATGACCACGGTCGTTGTGGAAACGCTCCTCGAGACGTTCCTTCACGATATTGACATCGTATGGAAACTCTGGAAGCAAACACACCTCAGCACCTCCAGCAATTGCTGCGTTAAGCGCGATCCAACCAGCATCACGACCCATGACTTCAAGGACGAAGACACGGTTGTGAGAAGCAGCTGTTGTGACGAGCTTATCGACGGCTTCTGTGGCAATCTGCACTGCTGTCTGGAAGCCGAAGGTGCAGTCGGTCATCGAGAGGTCGTTGTCGATGGTCTTCGGCACTCCGATGATGTTCAAGCCCTTCTCGTAAAGCTTCTGCGAGATACGTTGTGAACCATCGCCGCCGATGTTGATGACACAGTCCACGCCCATGTATTCAAGTCGGCGAATCATCTCATCGGAGCGGTCCACGATTTCCCATGTGCCGTCGTTTTTCTTGACCGGCCATGTAAACGGGCCGCCTTTGTTTGTTGTCTCGATTATTGTTCCGCCACGGAAATGTATTCCGCGCACGACTTCAGGTGTCAACCTGACTATTTCCTGCGGCTCCCAAAGCACTCCGTTGAAAGCCTGAATGCTGCCAAGGACTTCCCAGTCTTTTTCCTGCGACGCACGCTTCACGATAGCGCGGATAACAGCATTGAGACCTGGGCAGTCGCCGCCGCCAGTGGTAATTAAAACTCGTTTCATGATATTAATCTTTCAAATTCAATGCTATTTGCAATTCATCAAGCTGCTCTTGGGCAATCGGTGACGGTGATTCCGCCATTACGTCGCGTCCCTGGTTGTTCTTTGGGAATGCGATGAAGTCGCGGATTGAGTCCTGACCTCCGAAGAGTGAGCAGAGGCGGTCGAAGCCGAATGCCAATCCTGCGTGAGGTGGTGCTCCGTATTCGAAAGCGTTCATCAGGAAGCCGAACTGCTCCTGAGCCTTCTCGTCGGTGAAGCCGAGGGTGTGGAACATCTTCTTCTGCAAGTTCTTGTCGTGGATACGGACCGAGCCGCCGCCGACTTCTGTGCCGTTGAGCACGATATCGTAAGCGTTTGCACGAATCTCACCCCATTTGTCAGGCTGCT